>JAFVRN010000030.1 GCA_017504265.1 Alistipes sp.
GACTGTTGTTGCAGAGTAATCCACTACAATAATCTATATATTTTGCGCTCGGCTCTATGAGTCGGGCGCATCTTTTATATTATTGCAGGGCAATGCCCTGCCCTCTGCTTTGCAGAGGAAAGAGTAGTTCACGCCTGCGGCGTTAAAGGGTAGTTAAAGAGTGGCTGAAAGGGAGCGTTGCTTTTGTTTTTGCAGGGCGGGGCTTTTGTGTTGCAGGGCGATGCCCTGCCACTGCGAAGCAGTGTAGGTTAGATGGGTTAAATGGGTTCAATGGGTTAGATGGGGATTTTCCACAGAACCCACAGAACCCACTGAACCCACAGAACCCACTGAACCCACAGAACACACAGAACACACAGAACCCATAGAACCCACAGAACCCAGAACACTCGGGATAATTAGCGGTTAAACCCCAAATTTTTGTCAGAAGGGCGCCGAGTGCCACACTCGGCAAAAATGGCGACGATGGGTAGTACCTGAGCGTACGTCCCATTGTCGCCATTTTTTGTTAGGGGCAGCAATCGACCCCTTATCACGAAAATTTTTGTCAGAAGGGGTTAGCTGTGGCCTCGATTAAGAGATTGCCCCGGATGGATAGTACTGACGTACATTCCATTCGGGGCAATGATTGAGAGGTCGCAGATAACCCCTTATCACAAAAATCCCAATGAGCGGTTAAACCTCAAATTTTTGTCAGAGTGGTGCAGTAGTGGCGCTGACACGAGAAAGGGCGGATGGGACATACTGACGTATTTCCCATTCGCCCTTTGGACTGAAGCGTCGCTAATGCGCCGCTATCACAAAAATTAGCTGGCGAGAGAACAGTATTGATTATACTTCCTCATAACCTCATCGACATAGTTCAGTGTCTGACCACTGCCTGTAAACCGGCCATTCTGCACAACATCCATAGTGTAGTAGGCAGGGTCGGCTTTGAGTTTAAGGTAGCGGCTAACACTCTCCCACGAATTGGGATTAGCACCCTCGGCACGTGCCATACGGCGTGCGTCGAGAACATGACCTATACCGGCATTGTAGCTTGCGAGGATTATGCGCAGCCTATCGTCATTGGGTGTAGTAGATGGTATGCGCAACATCTTACCAAGTTCGGTAAGGAGCTTACTTGCAAGACGTATATTGGTCTCGGTGTCATTGATAGCCTCAACCGGCACATTAAAATGTCGAGCTACAATGGGACGTATCTGCATAATACCCGAAGCACCCTGGCTCGATACAAGGTTCTCGATAAATCGGGACTCACTATATGCTATAGCACTCATAAGTCGCCAATCCTGTCCCTCCTCCTCGCCAACACGACGCATAATAGGGTCGAAGCGAGAGATAATGCACGACAGCTCGGCCGTCTCGGCCATCTGCTCGTGGCTGCTGGCTGCCTCGACAGCAACTCGCTCAATGATAGGAGCTGCTGATACATAAGGCTTGCCACTAAATGACTCAACAGCAGCCAAGACAGCTACCGATAGAATCACAAACATTCCTTTCTTTAACATCTTTTAGCAGTTTGTGGGCTGCTATCAGGGCGCAATACTCATCTTTAGTCGTAGAACGACCACGAGATACCAAACTTGAACATACGCGGGTTGAGCGGATAGCGAGCTACCTGGAAGTACTCACCATTGCCAAACAGATTCTGGTTCAAGTGCTGGACTTTAAGCAATATGCGCATACGTTTCCACTTGGCCGATACAAAGGCGTCGATATAGGGATAGTTACCTATCTTTACCTCACGCTGATTGAAAAAGGCCGAGAGTGCAGGATTATAGCTCGGAGCATAGTAGGCCGTATTGAAACGACCATCCAAGCCTATCTGCACACGTAGCACGTCGCGTACCACCCAAAACTCGTAATAGTACGAGAGGTAGGCACTCAACATAGGTACGGGAAGCACACTCTCATCGGATGTGAACTGCACCAATGCCCTGTGATCCAAATGGAGTCCCGCAATGCGGAAATCCTTGCGAGCATACAAACTCGTGAGGCTAACAGTACCCGAATGCTGGGCAACACGGCTACTATTGTCGTAGTAGATGAGATTGCTCATCACACCCTGCCATGCTCCGATCTCCAACGCTATGTCGGGAACGGAAAAATTAACCTCGAAACGAGTCTCAGACTCTTTGTCAAAAGAGTTAAACCACGCATAGTGGTTTGAGAATAGATTCTCGTGCCAATAGGATGGCGAACGTAGCTCCTGACGGAACTTGCCGCTGAGAATCAGGGGATGTTCACGGATATAGGCTCTGAGGGTGATATTGGCACCCACAGAGAGGTCTCCGCCTCGATAGCCCGACGGGTAGTACTTGACATCAGCACCCCAATCGGCATAGCGTTTAATCATACCGCCCGTAGCACCATAGGCGTACCACGACGTACGTTTATCTTTGGTCATAGAGCCTCCGATATAATCCTGCAAACGCAGGTAGGAGTAGGTATGCAGATCCAGACCTACACCGGCATCAATGGTGCTGACAACACCTTTACGATCCCAAGGCTGTATCTGCACAAAGAGCTTATTCGATATAAGTCGCTCGGAGATAGAATCGCGGGTAGTAGCAGGGTCGATAAACCAGTCCTCGTAGTACTCGTGGGTGGTAGGGATATAGTTGCCCGAAGCATCATAATCGCCACGCTCATTGGTATAGGTGGCCCGCTTATCGGTATATACCTTCGACCATGTGTTAAACTCGAATTGATGACCGAAATATACAGCCGACAAATCGGCAAGCGAGAAGTCATACTCGGTAACACGCTGCAAAGGTATGGCATAGGCCTGCTTGACGAAGAACGAGTGGTTGCGGTAGTGGTTATGAGCCTCAGAAGAGGCGAGGCGCATAGGCACACCAGACGGCATCTCGAAGAGTGTATCGGCAATAGCCCACTCGCCAACAACACCACCATTCTCACGTGTATCGACAGTATTGTTCATATAGGCAGCATGCACAGAGTATCGCTTACCCGTATGGGCAACACCCACCGAGAGGGCGTGATTTTTGGTACGCTGCCAATCGTATCGACCCATAGTACTACGGGCCTTGTAATTGACATTGGCCGAGGTAGAGGGGGTGATATTCTGCGAGTGAACCAACTCAAAATGCTCCTCACGATAGCGTTTTTGTCCCGATTCGAGGTAGAGCATATTGGTAAGCGGCTTCTTGCTGTTGTAGAACGGCACATTGTCGATACGCGCCGTATAGGCATCATATCCACGGGCAAACGTGAAGTCGGCATCGCGGCGACGATCGAACCAATTGACCGGCTGTGTAGATTGACCAAGGCCTCCGAGTGCCATATCACCTACGCCCTTGCGGTAGAATACGTAGTCGATACGCCAATCCGAGAGCGTGGTATCGAGAGGCTCTATCTTAACACGGTTGTAATCCCTGTCGATGGTCCACTTCCAGTTGGGCAATGCACGCACCGTGTCGTTGAAATAGTAGGACTCCAAAGGTCTGCGCTCACGCTTCTTCTTGGTCTCGGTAGAGTCCACAGCCTCGCCCTCTTCGCCCTCCATTAGGCCGGTGTCGCCATACATATTGTCACCAAAACCTGTCTGCGTACCGTTGCCATACATGGCATCACGCTGTGAACGCGCTATGGCTGCAGCATCAAGCTGGGCATACGACACCGCAGGTAGCATCACTGCCACCGCAAGTGCAAGAGCCGAGAGTATGAGCTGCAACAATCTCATTTTGTGTTATTTATTCGTATCCGACTTAGCAGTAAAAAGCCATCTGAGGGTTGATACCGCAATATATAGAACGACTATCGCGAGCAGAGAGTATGTCGTGCAGAAGATTATCAGCAACAACGATACGAGTATAAAGCCATAGCGCAGCTCGTTTCCTCTAAGGCCGAAGCCCTTGAATTTGAGGGCAAACATACGTATAGGGCTAATCAGCAGCATAGCGGCCGCAACCGATATCAGCAACACATACTCCTGGGTCAGTACCACCCTACCCTGCTCCATCAATACCGCAAGCGACATGAGCATCAGCGCATTGGCCGGTGTGGGCAGACCCGAGAACTCCGCAGACTGCGTGCTATCGATATTGAACTTCGCGAGGCGGAGTGCCGAGAAGGCAGCAATGATAAGCGTCAGGTAGCCGAGTGGCTCTGCTATATGTTCGGGCAACGAGTACATAGACTCGCTACGGCGATATATATCGAACATAGCGACAGCGGGCACCAGACCGAAAGATATGTCATCGGCCAGAGAATCGAGCTGCACGCCGAGTGGCGATATTTGTCCGAGAAGACGTGCCACAAAACCATCAAAGAAGTCGCAAACAGCAGCCGCAACGATAAGCCACAGGGCTGTTTGGTAGGAGTGAGTAGTAAGTATAACGATTACTGCCGCAGAACCGGCCAAAAGATTTGCCAATGTCAATAAGTTAGGCAATGTAAACAGTCTGACATTCATAACTATAATCCTTACATTTGTGGCATTTCGGGTACTGGACACAAGTCATATTTACCCAAAACATTTTGCAAAGATACAAAAAAATTTTATCTTTGTATAAATTTGTAAAATTTAACACCAAAAAAGGGTATGACAACCATCAAGGCAAACAACCGATATTGCGTAATTATGGCCGGCGGCATCGGCTCTCGCTTCTGGCCTATGAGCCGTCAATCATGTCCAAAGCAATTTTTAGACATCCTCGGCACGGGGCGTTCATTCATCCGCCATACATTCGACAGATTTGCCAAAATTATCCCAAAAGAGAATTTTATAGTTGTCACTAACAGACGCTACAAAAGTCTTGTTTTAGAGCATATACCCGAGATTAGCGAGGAGCAGATATTGTGCGAGCCGATAGGTCGTAACACAGCACCCTGCATCGCCTATGCAGCACACACTCTGCGCAAGCGCGATCCTCAGGCAACGATGATTGTATCTCCGTCTGACCACCTGATACTCAACGAAGAAGAGTTTCTCGCAATAATCGACCGATGCTGTAACTTCACCGACGAGAAAAGCGCACTGATGACCATAGGCATCGAGCCAAGCCGTCCGGAAACAGGCTATGGATACATACAAAAACAGAGCAACGACACCATAAGCAAAGTGAAGTGTTTTACAGAGAAGCCCAACCTCGAAATGGCTCAGGCATTTTTGGAGTGTGGAGAATTTTTGTGGAACTCGGGAATATTCATCTGGAAGGTGGAGGACATCATTGCGGCATTCGCCAAACATCTGCCCGAGCACCACGCCCTATTCAGCGATATAGAGCCGCTACTCGGAACCGAGAGGCAGAATGAGGCTATCGAGCGTATATTTTCGGAGTGCAAGCCCATATCTATCGACTACGGCATAATGGAGCGTGCCGACAACGTATACGTGCATAGCGGCGACTTCGGATGGAGCGATGTCGGCACATGGGGATCGGTATACCAACAGTCGCGCAAGGATAAATATGCCAATGCGCTCAATAGCGACAACATCCATATATACGACACACGCAACTCGCTTATAACCATATCCAAAGGCAAGGTAGCCGTGGTCAGCGGTCTCAAAGACTACATAGTGGTAGATACGAACGACGTATTGATGATATGTCCACGCAGCGAGGAGCAGAGCATAAAGAGCTATATTGAGGATGTGAAATATTCGACAGGCGACAAGCATATTTAGCCATGCCCTACAAGGACAATAATATCGGCCAAAGTTGCGTTTGAGATTAGAGAATGCAGCTTTGGCTTTTGTTTTGTCAATAAAATGTTACAAACAAATAGAGACGATTCTGTTATTTCTATGAAATAAGCGTTATATTTGTGCGTTAAACAATAAGATTATTATGAGTAAAAAAGATAAAGATTTAGACGATTTGGGGTTGGTACCTGAGCTTTTCGATGGCAAACATCAGGTGATACCCATCATTTCGGGTGGCGACGACACCATCGAGGAGGTAAAAATCCCCGATGTACTCCCCATCCTCACGCTACGCAGTTCGGTTATATTCCCGGGCTCGGTAACGCCCATTACCGTAGGTCGCGCCAAGTCGATAGCATTGGTACGTGCAGTAGAGGCTGCCGACGGGTTGCTTGGTGCCGTGTTGCAAATCGACAGCGAGGTAGAAGACCCACAACCTGACGATATGCACAAGGTGGGAACATCGGCACGCATCCTCAAGATTTTGGAGATGCCCAATGGTAATCTCACGGTTATCCTTGCAGGCTTGGAGAAGATCGAGGTTGGCGAGTATATCACTACCCAGCCATACTTCAAGGCTACGGTAACACCTATTCAGGATACCACGCCCGACCCCAAGAATGTAGAGTTTGTGGCACTCGTAGACTCTATACGTGAGGTTGCACTGAGCATCATCAACATATCTCCCACGATGCCCAAGGAGGCAGCATTTGCCATCAAGAACCTCGATTCGAGCCGTGCGATAGTCAATTTCATATGTTCGAATATGGATCTCACGGATGATGACCGTCAGCGTCTGCTCGAAGCCCCGGGGCTCTTGGCTCGTTCACGTCGCCTGCTCGAGATATTGGTGCGCGAGCAGCAGCTTGCCGAGCTCAAGAACGACATCCAGAACAAAGTCAAGCAGGATATAGACAAGCAACAACGCGACTACTACCTGCAACAGCAAATGCGTGTCATACAGGATGAGTTGGGTGACGGCATAGATGCCGACATCGAACGTCTGCGTGAGGAGGCAAAGAAAAAGAGATGGTCACAGGCTACAGCCGAGCTCTTTGAGAAGGAGGTAAACAAGCTCGAACGTCTCAACCCTGCCGTTGCCGAGTATTCGGTGCAGATCAACTATCTGCAACTAATGCTTGACCTGCCATGGGAGGAGATGACCGAGGATCGTCTCGACCTGAATGTGGTGCGCGAACAACTCGATAAGGACCACTTTGGCTTGGAGGAGGTTAAGGAACGACTCTTGGAGCACCTCGCGGTGATAAAACTCAAAGGCGACTTAAAGTCACCGATACTCTGTCTTTACGGTCCTCCGGGAGTAGGTAAGACATCATTGGGTAAGTCGGTAGCTGAGGCTATGGGAAGAAAGTTCGGCCGCATATCGCTGGGCGGTCTGCACGACGAGTCGGAGATCAGAGGCCACCGCCGCACCTATATCGGAGCTATGCCCGGACGTATCATCGAGACCATTAAGCGTTGTGGTGCTTCCAACCCTGTCATCATCCTCGACGAGATTGACAAGGTGTCACGCTCTAATCATGGTGACCCGTCGAGTGCCTTGTTGGAGGTTCTCGACCCCGAGCAGAACACCACCTTCCACGACAACTATCTCGACACCGAGTATGACCTGTCGAAGGTACTCTTCATAGCTACGGCAAACAACATTGCCAACATATCGGCTGCGCTGCGTGACCGCATGGAGATGATAAACATTCCAGGATACATCCTCGAAGATAAGGTACATATCGCACAAAACCACCTCGTTAAGAAGCAACGCGAAGCTCACGGCATTCCCGAAGATGGTCTTTCGTTAAGCGATGATGCCGTAGTACGCATCATCGAGGACTACACACGCGAGTCGGGAGTGCGTGGTTTGGATAAGAATATAGCCAAGATTGCCCGTAACCGTGCAAAGGCCATAGCCTTGGAGGAGGAATATAGCTCAGAGCTTGGAGTAGAGAGTTTAGAGGCAATACTCGGCAAGCCCAAGTTCAAGAACGACCGTTACGACATAGCCGGCATGCGCGGTGTGGTGACAGGTTTGGCGTGGACCGAAGTTGGCGGTGACATCCTCTATATCGAGTCTATACTCACCCCGGGCAAGGGCAAGCTGAGCCTCACGGGCAACCTCGGAGATGTCATGAAGGAGTCTGCGACAATTGCCCACGAATGGGTTATGGCGCACCACGAGGAACTTGGCATAGACCGCAAGATGTTCGAGGAGTGGGATTT
Source organism: Alistipes sp. (assembly GCA_017504265.1). Taxonomy (GTDB): domain Bacteria; phylum Bacteroidota; class Bacteroidia; order Bacteroidales; family Rikenellaceae; genus Alistipes. Next base: position 7,910 of record JAFVRN010000030.1, read on the forward strand.
GAATATACACGTACCCGAAGGAGCCATTCCTAAGGATGGTCCGTCGGCCGGTATCACTATGGTAACCTCGATAGCCTCTACATATACAGGCAAGGAGGTTAAAGAGCGTATTGCGATGACAGGTGAGACCACATTGCGCGGTCGTGTAACAGCTGTGGGCGGCATCAAGGAGAAGATACTCGCAGCCAAACGTGCCGGCATCACCGAGCTTATCCTATCGGAGGAGAATCGCAAGGATATAGAGGAGATAAAGGCAGAGTATGTAGAAGGTCTTACCTTCCACTATGTAAATACAAATGACGAGGTGCTTAAATTGGCACTTAAATAGTTGATTAAGATGAAGTGTTTGGTAATCATCCCTGCGCGTTATGCCTCTACACGTTTTCCGGCAAAGCCATTGGCGAAGCTCGGCGGACAACTTATCGTAGAGAGAGTATACCGACAGGTGGAAAAAGCTGTTAGCGACGTGGTTATAGCCACGGATGATAGCCGCATTGCCTCGGCAGTGGAGGCCTTTGGCGGTCGTGTTGTGATGACCTCAACGGAGCATCGTAGCGGCACGGACAGATGCTACGAAGCACTACAAAAGGTGGGTGGCAACTACGACATTGTCATCAACGTACAAGGCGACGAGCCATTTATCGATCCGGAGCAGATAAAGAGTCTCATAGCGTGCTTTGACAATCCCGACACAGACATCGCCACACTTGTCAAGCCGTTCAGTGCAGAGGATGGCATCGACGCTCTGCAAAATCCGAACTCGCCCAAGGTTGTAGTATCCAAGGATATGAGGGCTCTATACTTCTCACGTGCCGTCATACCTTATCTGCGAGGCATCGAGCCTGAGGAGTGGTTACAGCACCACACCTTCTACAAACATATCGGCATCTACGCCTTTCGCAGCAAGACCCTTGGCGAGGTAACGGCACTACCCCAATCATCGTTGGAAGTTGGCGAGAAGCTTGAGCAGTTGCGTTGGTTGGAGAATGGTTACCGCATAGGTGTGGGCATCACCACTATCGAGACGATAGGCATCGACACGCCCGAAGATCTGGCACGTGCCGAGGCATACCTCGCCTCACACCAACAATAGTTAAAAACTAAAAAACTTTAAGCTATGAATCTACCCCAAATAATCGCCGGCCCGTGTGTCATAGAGTCACAAGAGCTCCTCGAACGTGTTGCCGAGGAGATTGTCGGCATAAACAATAGGCTGGGAACAGAGATCATCTTCAAGGCATCTTTCGATAAGGCCAACCGCACATCGCTACACTCATACCGAGGTGTCGGCATGGAACGAGGTCTAAGAATGTTATCGGACATCGGCTCGAAGTATGGGCTAAAAACACTGACCGACATCCACGAGGCGTGGCAGGCAGAGCCCGTAGGCGAGGTAGTAGAGATACTGCAAATACCTGCCTTTCTATGTCGCCAGACCGACCTTCTTGTGGCTGCAGCCCGCACAGGCAAGGTGGTAAACATCAAGAAGGCGCAGTTCCTGTCGGGAGAAGATATGCGCTACCCATACCAAAAGGCCGTAGAGTCGGGAGCGAAGGAGGTGTGGCTTACCGAGCGTGGCAATATATACGGTTACAACAATCTTGTAGTAGATTTCAGAAATATCGCAGATATGCGTAACATAGCCTCAACCGTGGTTATGGATTGCACACACTCGGTACAACGTCCGGGGGCGGCAGGTGGCAAGACGGGAGGTAACAGAGAGTTTGTACCGGCCATGGCACTTGCAGCCAAGGCCTTTGGTGCCAACGGTTACTTCTTTGAGGTACACCCCGATCCGGATAACGCTCTAAGCGACGGCCCCAATATGTTATATCTATCCGATCTGGAAGCGGTAATTAAGTCACTACTATAACATCTTACGTCTATGATACCTACCAAAGATGAGTTGCTTGCCATAGGTCGCAACACCATACATGCCGAGGCTGATGCCCTCAAAACAATGGAGCAGTCGCTCGGCGAGGAGTTTGTGCGTGCCGTAGAGATAATCCTCGGCTGCCGAGGTAAACTTATAGTGACGGGCATGGGCAAGTCAGGACATATAGCCTGCAAGATTGCAGCGACGCTCGCCAGCACAGGTACTCCCAGCTTCTTCCTACATCCCGCCGAGGCATTTCACGGCGACTTGGGCATGATATCGAAAGAGGATGTGGTGCTCGCACTATCATACTCGGGAGAGACAGACGAGATACTCAAAATCATACCTTTCGTACACGAAAACGGCATTAAGCTTATTGCAATGACAGGCAAGCCACAATCATCGTTAGCACGCAATGCCGATGTACACATTGATATTATGGTGCGTGAGGAGGCCTGCATACTGCGCCTTGCACCTACATCATCAACAACAGCGCAGTTGGCTATGGGAGATGCTCTGGCAACGACGCTTATGCACGCTCGTAAGTTTACGGCGATGGACTTTGCACGCCTGCATCCAGGAGGCAGCCTTGGTCGCCGTCTGCTTATGACCGTAGGCCACGTAATGCGCAAGGAGGAGCTGCCTATCGTCGCTCCCGACTGCTCTGCGACGGAGATGATACACCGTATAAGCAAGGGCGGGTTAGGACTCATTGTCATATGCGAAGATGAGAAGATTATGGGTATCGTAACCGATGGCGACGTGCGACGCGCCATGGAGAAGTACCGCGCCGAGTTCTTCAACATCTGTGCGATGGATATCGCAACACGCAACCCCAAGAGCATAAGTGCCGATCAGAAGCTCATCGAGGCCGAAAGACGCATGACCGAGCATAAGATTAACTCGCTGCTGGTAACATCTGCCGAAGGTAGATTGGAGGGTGTCATACAGTTATACGACATCAAGCTATAAGATAGAGAGATGAGACTTCGAGAGTACATAGCCAAATTGGAGGATGCCGGCGAACTGCAACGCATAAGCACACGAGTAGACACACGTTTCGAGATTGCCGAGATTACCGACCGTATTTCTAAGAGTGAGGGTGGCGGCAAAGCTCTTCTCTTTGAGAATACAGGAACGCAATATCCGGTGCTGATGAATATGATGGGCTCGGATAGGCGCATGGCTTTGGCTCTGGGAGTAGACGACCTTGACGATATATCGAAGCGAATAGACGACCTGCTAAAAGAGGTTATGTCTCCAAAAAACACCCTTACGGATAAGCTGCGTATGCTTCCCCTGCTGGGAGATGTAGCCAAGTGGTTTCCACGCAAGGTCAAAGGACGTGGCGAGTGCCAGGAGGTGGTTTGGAGTGGTGATGATGTGGATCTTAATCGACTCCCGATACTCACATCGTGGGGTTGTGATGGAGGCCGATTTATAACACTGCCAATGGTGTGTAGCATCGACCCCGATACGGGTATTCCAAACATGGGAATGTACCGTATGCAGGTATTTGACAGCAAGACAACAGGCATGCATTGGCATCGCCATAAGACGGGTGCCAGACATTACGACGGCTATAAGCGCACAGGACGACGTATGCCCGTAAGTGTTGCTCTGGGTGGCGACCCTGCCTACATCTACTCGGCAACAGCACCTATGCCGGACAATATGGACGAGATGCTGCTGGCAGGTATGTTGCGTCGCAAGCCGGTAAAGTTAGTTAAGTGCCTGACAAACGATATATGGGTGCCTGCCGACTGTGATTTTATATTGGAGGGATATGTAGACACCTCAGAAGAGCTGGCCGTAGAGGGAGCTTTTGGCGACCATACGGGATTCTACTCTCTGACGGATCTATACCCTCGTTTCCATATCGTAGCCATCACCTCGCGTCGTGATGCCATCTACCCCGCTACAATAGTCGGCGTACCCCCTATGGAGGATGCCTATATCGCCAAGGCTACGGAGCGCATCTTCTTAGCTCCGATACGTCTTGCCGTACAACCCGAAGTGCGTGACCTATATATGCCCGAGGCCGGCACGGCACACAACCTTGCCATCGTGTCAATCGCCAAACGCTACCTCGGACAACCCAATAAGGTGGCGCAAGGGTTATGGGGTGCAGGTCAGATGATGTTCAACAAGTACCTTCTGATAACTCCCGAAGATACCAATATACGCTCGAAGAGCGATATGTTCCGACTGCTCAGGGGGTTGAATGTCGAGCGTAATCTAATATGGTCGGAGGGCATACTCGATGTTCTCGACCATGCTACGCCTACCACCGGCTATGGTTCGAAGTTGGCTATCGACCTTACCGATATAGATGCCGACAGCACGCCGGAGTCATTCCCTGTGCCACGCACCGCACATCCCGAAGGCGGCGTAGAGCTATTCAACACGGAATACACCTCAGAGTTGGGTCTGCTGGTGCTATATGCCGCACGTGAGTGGCAGGAGAGAGTAGACGTAGAGAGATACCTCGATAAGAATGGCATTGAGGGCATTAAGTATGTTGCTCTATTTGACTATGGCGCAGCAGGATATATGCGTGGCTACGACCTGCTATGGCTCGCCGCAGCAAATACCGACCCACGACGTGACATACATATATATAAGGGTATTGTAATCATCGATGCGCGCTCAAAACGTCCGGGCTACGGCAATAACCCCCGTCGCTTTCCCAATGTAGTCACATCGCTGCCCGAGACGATACACCTTGTCGATGACCGTTGGGAGGAGTATGGCCTTGGCGAGAAGATAGAGTCACCATCGCGCCGCTATCGCAAACTATGGCTGTCGGATAGAGCCGAGTGGTAGTATGAGAAACGATATCAAGGAGAATATTCGTGGTGCATTGCTACTCGTACCACTATTGCTTATAGCGGTAACACTGCTTCACATAGCACGTCCCACCGACCGCTATACCCCACCTGAGCCATACGACAGTGAGAGCGTTACGCCTATTAGCAACGACAGCACCGAGAGAAAGATCGAACTGAAAACATTCGACCCCAACGAAGCGGACTACCGTACGATGATCGATGCCGGCGTACCACGCAATATCGCCGTGAGCCTTATCAAGTGGCGTGAGGCGGGCAAGGTGTTCCGCATACGCGAAGATGTAGCGTTGTGCTACGGTATGAGCGACTCGTTATACTTCGTACTCGAGCCATACATCACCATCGGCGAGCGTTACCGCATAACAAAGAAGCCCGATAACGACCTGACACCCAAATATAGGCCCTCGGCCGACAGCGTTGTAATCACATACCAACCATTTAGCTTAGATAGTGTATCAACGGATTATCTGCGCACAATAGGCTTTACCCGTCGTGAGGCTGAGCTTGTCATACGCTATCGCGATATGATTGGCGGTTATCGCTCCATAGATGAGTTTGCAGAGTGCTATGCCGTAGGCGAGGAGCGTGCCGCAAAGCTTGCACCATATATAATATTCCCACCGCGTGACACTACAAACTACATCAGCCATAAGGAGGTAGAGTTCCCAATAGAGGTAAATAGTGCCGACTCGACCACCCTACGCCGCGTATACGGCATAGGCGAGAAGAGCGTAATGCACATCATACGTTACAGGGAGTTACTCGGAGGATACTACTCCACGGCACAAATATCTGAGCTTAAAATGGTCACTGACGAGAATTTTCAACGAATAAAGCAACAAATTTGGTGCGATAGTGCTAAAATTAAAAAAATTAGTATTAACTTTGCGAGCCCAAAAGTATTGGAGGTTCATCCATATATTTCGAACCGGATGCTTAGGCGGATTATTAACCATAGAGAATTGAAAGGAGGTTGGAGTACCATCGAAGAGATGATTGAAAGTAACATATTCACAGAGGAGGAGGCTGAACGCATTGCTCCCTATCTCGATTTTGGTACACACTCCGAGTAAAGTAAGGTTGTAGTTCCGAATGTAGCAAGGCTATTGAAGGAGCATAGGTATGGGGGAGGTGACTACCCCGAAAGATAGTCGCAACAAAAAAAAGAGTATTAATATTAAAAAGATATAGGATTATGATTATTATGCCTGTTAAGGAGGGAGAGAACATCGAGCGCGCCCTCAAGAAGTTTAAGAGAAAGTATGAGCGTACTGGCGTTTTGAAGGAGCTTCGTCGTCGTCAGTATTTCACAAAGCCTTCAATCGCTAAGCGTGAGGCTATGCAGCGTGCTATCTACGTTGAGCACACTTATCGTCAGGAGGAGTAATACTACTCATAAAACAATAGAGCCCAGCTAAAAAGTTAGCTGGGCTCTATTGTTTTATAGGGTAACGAATGATAATATGGTATACCCTACGAGGTGGACAGAGAGTGTAACGAGTGGATTAGATAGGGATTTTCTCCCACAAAACCCACAAAACCCATAGAACCCACAAAACCCACAGAACCCACAGAACCCATAGAACCCATAGAACCCATAGAACCCACAACACTCGGGATAATCAGCGGTTATACCCAAATTTTTGTCAGAGTGGTGCAGGGCTGCGCCCTGCCACTGCCGAGCAGTGTGGGTCAGATGGGTTAGATGTGTCCAATGGGTTAGATGGGGATTTTTCCACAGAGCACACAGAACCCACAAAACCCACTGAACCCA
>JAFVRN010000031.1 GCA_017504265.1 Alistipes sp.
TATATATCCGCATACTTCGACAACCTCTTTTATGCGGAGGTTTGTTGTGGTGAGAGCTGTCTGTGCCACCTCCAATCTTCGTTCTGTTATCCACTTGTGAGGTGATACGCTGTAACGCTCGCGGAAGCGACGCTTGAATGTAGATATCGAGAGACAACACTCCTTGGCCATCTCCTCAACAGACTGGTTCGAGGCGATGCCCGCAATGATGCTTTGCTCGAAGCGTAGTATCTCCTTGTCGCTTATTGCCGCCTCGAAGTCGGATGGTTCTTCGTTGAAGTGTATTAGTATCTGCTCGAATATGCCGCGCTCGCCTATGTAGTATTCGAATCTGTGCTCGCCACGTCCTATAACATATCTCTGGTTCTCGGCAACATCTACGACGTTGTTCTTATGACGTATTCTGCATCTGCCACGAAATACGTACCCTACACAGTAGTGGTTTTCGCAACGAGAAACGGAGGAGTCCTGATACTGCTTCGTATGCTCTATTATAGTTTTGGGAGGCTGCGCGCTCTGTTTATTTACTCTCTGCATATCACACTTTGTCGGCTTGTAAGTGTTAAGCCTAACACAAAGGTATGTAAAATATTCTAACCTAAAACATAAAACAAAGATAGACCACGATTTTGAACGGAATGTAATATTATGATACAATAAATATTGTACTTTTTGTTGTAAATCGGCTCAAACACCCATATATTGCAGTGTTAAGAATAAAAATCCACTTCGTCAGTATGTGGCGAAGTGGAGCGAAGGTGTGTTATATCGGTTATTTGGGTGATATATACTCTTTGAGTCTTTCTACATATTCGGCAAATGCCTCACGGCCCTTCGGTGTTATGCTGCATGTGGTGCGAGGCATCTTACCGTTGAATCCCTTATCAACGGAGATATACTCTGCCTTATGCAGTTTGTCTATCTGTACACTAAGGTTACCAGCCGTAGCCCCTGTCTGTTTGCGTATATAGACAAAGTCGGCACTCTCAACACCGAGAAGTATAGACACGATGGCGAGGCGTAGCTCGGAGTGTAGCAGTGGGTCGAGAGGTTTAAGCATTGCGTAACTTTTTTGCGCGGTTGTAGAGGATATGTCCCGGAACAACCATCATTACTGTAAATATCAGTGCAAAGATAATAATTTCGCTGTAAAGTATATACTCAATCATCTCACTTCCGCTGTCACGTAGTGCGATGCCATACTCGCGTACCAATAGGTGCTTGGCCGGAAAGATTAAGGATAGTACCATGCTAATCTTACCTGTGATGCTAAGTACTCGATGTTGGCATATCTTGCCTGTAATTACTGTACCCATACTCATCATCACGACTGTGAGGAAGAGTATGTTTGTGCCGTAGACGAGAGCTGCTATTAGCACCATTCCCCATGATAATCCGAATACTTGCCATACGGCACTTATGCTGCGATCTATGTATGATTTTGGTCTGCGCTCATGACCGTTGTTTGCCTTATAGCTTAGCCATAGTGTTCCCAGTCCGCCTATCAGTGGTATTAGCCACCAACACCAAGCGCATACTATTCTGTCAAGTCCCGCTGTTTGTGCGAAGAATTCAAATAGTGAAACAATCACGGTGGTGTAACCCCACAGTAGAAAATACTTGCCACTCTCGCGGTCGATATCTGCCGATGTCTGTGCTATCATCTTCGAGATGATTTCGATGCTGCGATGCTCATCCATCTGGGTTGTCTTGTTATTCTCCATCGAAGTTTAGTTTTAATTGTTAATAGATATTGTGCCGGCTTAGTTAATTTTCTTGATGCAAATATAAACAAGTTTATAATATAAACCAAATTTATTCTGCAATTTTTTAGCTCTTATCAATGATTTTCTGCTTGGTGGTATGCTAATTCGCTGAATCATAGCATTTTACTGCAATTTATTTGGGGATGTTTATTGTGCGCTTGTAACTGCTTGATAATCAGTGATATGAAAAATGAGATTTTTCAAGCAATGTAATGCGCTGTTTATCAGATAGTTGTGTGTAGCGTTTATGAAAAGTTCGGCACCTATTTTCTTTGCCGATGCTATAATTTGTAGTAATTTTGCAATTGAGAAAGATATATAACTAACGGTTAGTTATCGTAACTCTACGACTATACACAGTATATAAGATGAAATTTTAACGAATAAAAACCTGAAAGCTATGAGACGATTTTTACTTGTTATGGTGTTAGGCCTTGTGGTAGCGGCGTGTTCTACTCCCTATGGTGAGTTTGTAGATATCTCGAAAGTTCCGGGTGTTAAGCCTGGTGGTGGAGATAATAATTACAACGAGCAGACGACATATAAAGGGGCACTTCTACCAGAGTATGGCATCTATGGCGCAGATGGTATGCTCGAAACATTGAAACTCATAGAGAAGCAGACAGAGGAGATAGATGATGCTCATTTTGTCGAGTTGCTCGAAGCAAAGATATTTAATTGTGAGCGTCGTTTTATGTATATCAAAGATCTTGATGGCGAGGAGCCTGATCAATGGTCGGATGCAACAGATTGGTGTGGCGGTCAGATGTTATACGATTTGGCAATGTATGACGATGGTACGTTTGCTCAATGCTATCATCCCTCATGCGCCTTTGTCGGCGAGGAGTATAGCTATGTCCACGATTTAGGTCACGAGGGTTGGTCGTATCGAGGTGTATGGCGTTACGATGCCGAGAATGATATGCTATACACCAGCGAGGATGAGGCCTATGTTGCCAAGGTTCTCTACTTCGACGGGGAGTGTGCCGTGTTGGAGGGATATGTATATCCGATGTGGTTGTATGAGGATCGTGATGGACAAAACCTCTATAGTCGTGAGACACCTATGGAGCTATATTACTTCACGTTCATGGATGGTAAGGAGAACTATTTGGATGGCTATGAGCTTACCTACGAAGAGTTTATGGCGATAATTGATGAGTATCATAAGAAGTATATGATGTTCGAGGGTAAGGAGTTCCCGCAGGGTTGGGCCGGTGCTGTACAAAAGATGCGTGAGTGCGTGTCGCTACTCCAACTTCAGCAGCCTGACGATATTGATGACCAGGCCTTCGTAGATATGCTTTCGGTAAAGGAGCTTAGCTGCGAGGATAGATTCTTGACATACGACGAGTTGGAATATTGGGTATACGGTATGTATAGAGATACTGAGGAGTTTGGCGAGATAGCGGTAGGTGGCGATATGATAGCTTCGCAAAATGGCGAGTATTATGCCAAAATATCTGTATGGAAAGATAATGAGCAGTATGAGTCATTGGTCGCAGCAGGGTGCTATGGCTGGTATAATAAGGGCTTGTGGAGCTACGATCCCGATAGAAATACTTTGACTATGACACAAGGCGACAGAAGCTATGAGGCCGTACTCCTATATTTCGACAAGGAGAGTGGTGAGGTGGTATTACGAGGCGAAGTGGGCTTTGTTCTCGACTCAGACTATGATGATGCGTTGTTCCGCTGTAAGTTCCACGATAAAGCTCCGTTTGGATACTTGGAGGGTTATCTGAGCTACGATGAGTTTGTGCAGCTGTGGAGTTCGTTATAGAGGATACCTATATATAAATAATACCGTTGTGAAAGCCACAACGGTATTATTTTTTAGACTTAGAAATAGTGGATACTACTCCTCGTCCTCCATCTTTGGAAGCTTGAACTCGGTAAAGCCTGCCTTAACAAGAATGTTATACCATGCAAAACACTTCTTCATATCCGAGAGGTGTACTCTATCGCGGTCATACTCGGGAAGAACCTTTGCAAACTCCTCCTGAATCTTCTCGGCACTATCCTTGTGCGACACTGCCTCCTTGCCACCTGTATAGTTCCAAATGTTTGTAAATACGTCTGCCAAGGCTATATCCTCGCCTTCGGTGAACATCGAGATCTCTGTGAGGGCACTTACACGTGAGGTGACAGCAGCATTCATACGCTTGCCATCGATGAGTGACTCCACGATAACGCCACGCATAGACTGCGCTACAAACTTATAAAGACCTGGCTGGCCAGAGATGGCCAAAATATCCTTCAATTCCATACTTCTATTAAGTATATTAAAAAATGTAATTATCTATTAATATAATTTTAATGCTACAAAGGTAATCAATTTTTCTAAAATTTTGTATATTTGTAGTTGAGTAGTTTATTAATTGCCTTTGTGAGTATGAAACAGGATAACATTGAGATTATACAAATCAATATCTCGGGTGCCGATAAACCGGGATTGACATCATCATTGACCGAGATTCTAGCTCGTCACGAGGCCTTTATTTTGGATATAGGTCAGGCCAACATCCATCGCTCTTTGACGCTTGGCATACTCTTTATGACTACGGCAGAGCAGTCGGGACAAATCATGAAGGAGTTGCTGTTCAAGGCCTCTGAGATGAATATAGCACTGCGTTTCACGCCTATCACGGCTGAGGAGTATACCAATTGGGTGTCGGCGCAGGGAAAGAACCGCTATATAATCACGCTTGTGGGCAGGATGATTACTGCCGAGCATATATCTATGGCAACCAAGGCTATATGTGCCGAGGGACTAAACATAGATATGATAAAGCGCCTTACGGGACGTGTCCCCTTGGATGAAGATGAACGTGCTCCGAAGATGAGTATCGAGTTCTCGGTTCGAGGTACATTGGAGGATAAGACACGTATCCACAATGCCTTTATGGAGCTTACCAATACGGGTCAGATAGATATTTCGTTCCAGAAGGATGGTATCTTCCGTCGTTCTCGTCGTCTGATATGCTTCGATATGGACTCAACTCTGATTCGTACGGAGGTTATCGATGAGTTGGCAGATAGGGCAGGTGTTGGCGAGCAGGTACGCGACATCACCGAGCGAGCTATGCGTGGCGAGATAGACTTCCGCGAGAGCTTCAAGGAGCGTGTGGCACTGCTTAAGGGCCTCGATGTGAGTGTTATGGAGGATATAGCTGTTAATCTGCCTATTACCGAGGGTCTGGATAGAATGATGACAATATTGAAACGTGTGGGATACAAGACAGCAATCCTATCGGGTGGTTTTACCTATTTTGGTAACTACCTGAAAAACCGCTTTGGCTTCGATTATGTATATGCCAATGAGTTGGAGGTAGAGAATGGCAAGCTCACAGGACGTTATACAGGTGAGATAGTCGATGCCAAGCGCAAGGCCGAGTTGCTACGTCTGCTATGCCAGTTCGAAAATATCGACATTCAGCAGTCGGTAGCCGTGGGTGATGGTGCCAACGACTTGGATATGCTCAACATTGCCGGTCTCGGCATAGCTTTCCATGCAAAGCCAAAGGTGCGTGCAACGGCTCGTCAGTCGCTATCGACCGTAGGCCTTGATGGTATTCTCTACTTCCTCGGATTGAAGGACTCGTGGGTAGAGAAGAAGGAGTAAGGCACAGCATACACTGTAATGATCGAGTCGGTAAGGATGATTCCTATCGGCTCTTTCTGTTGAAATAACTGTATACGTACACCAGATTACATATGTATAGAATTGTGGCGATACTTCTACTGCTTGTGGTAGGCTGCTATAATTCGGCAGATAGTCCGCAGATAAACAGCGAATTATCTATGCCGACTACGACTATTGAGCATCTACGCACTCGTATTGTCGGCTCAGGCGGCGTGGTGCTGCGTGATAGTATCACCGTGTCGGGATGTGTCATATCGTCGGATGCCGACGATAACTTCTATCGTACGTTTATTGTGGATGATGGTACGGGCGCTGTCGAACTCATGGCAGGATTGTATGGCCTTGACAGGCTCTATCCGCTCGGTACACGTGTGATGCTACATCTGAGAGGCTGCTATGCCGACTATGGCTATGGCGTGTTGCAAGTGGGACGTAAAGCCGAGGCTTATGAGAGTTACGGCGTAGATTATCTCGGTTCACGCGAGGCACTTGATAGGGTGGTTGAGCGTGGCTCTGAGGTGGAGGCTATCGTAGCCGAGCATCGTTTCATCTCAGAACTGTCCGAGGCGGACTTAGGTCGTCTTGTACATATAAGGTCGCTCCATCTTGTCGATTCCTCGTCGATAGATACGCTGCTTGGGGATACGCTCGACGATGCTGTGTGGCGTGGCTATGCACTCTTCAAAAGTGATAATGGCGACTCTATCGCTGTGTATACACGCAACTATGCCACGTTTGCAGGTCATCCCATACCTCGTGGCGAACTATCTATAAGCGGAATACTGCAGTGGGGAAAATACGACGGTCGCAGGGAGTGTTATCAACTGAAAATGCGTTATGAACAGGATTGCATCTATCGTTAGTTGTCTGCTGTTGCTTATCGGCTGCGAGAGTGACAGCGGCAAACATCGTGGGGCGTGTGAGCTATCTATTGCCCACCTTGTGACACTATCGCACGGTTTATCTACTCCCATAACCGAGGATTACTATATACGTGGCCGTGTGGTACTCAACGATAAGATGGATGAGATTAGCGAAGCTTTGGTTATTGCCGACGCTACGGCAGGTGTTGAGATAAAGCTAGATAGCGACGATATAGATGCTGTGTTACCGCTCCACTGCGAGGTTGAGGTGCGCTTGTCGGGGTTGTCGTTGGGAAGAGAGTATCATAAGATGGTGCTTGGTGCTAAGCCCACGAAGGATTATGTCGTAGACCGTATTGCCGAGGCGGAGATATACAACTATTTCACGGTGAGTTATGAGGTGGCAGCACCTCCTAAGGCTTTGCATCGTCGGATACCGGAAATAGGCATTGCAGATATGTCGAGCTATGTGCGTATCGATAGCGTATGGTTTGTCAAGGAGGCGTGGGGTGATACTTGGTGTTGGCGTGATAGCCTGACGCATCGTTATACAACAACGCTACGCCATATCACAGATGGTCGAGATACGCTTGCCATCGTCGTTGCCGGTGAGTGTGATTATGCCGAGGAGGAGCTGCAATACGACCTTATGAACTGCTATGGTGTGGTGGAGAGCTATCAGGGGGATGTCGCTCTGCGTATCACCAATCACGGTGCAGTATGGTTGCATGATTGATATTTAAGACTACCGCATATAAAACGAAGCTGTATAACAAGGCTCTTTTGGCATCTGCCTTGTCTGAAAAATGCTCATTTACGCTAAGTAAACTCCGCTTTTTCAGCCATAGCCCTTGTTATACAACTTCTAAAATATAGGGCGTGCCCAATCACTTGTCGGACACGCCCATATTGTCGGTATGGATATAGATAGTGAGTCTTACTCGCTGAACGAATCCTTAACCCACTCTGCCGAAGCTTTTTCTACGGCGGCCTTCTCCTCGTCGGTAAGGGTAAGCTCCCACTCCTCTATCTGCTTTGTTAGCTCCTCAGCCTTTGCAAAATCATCAGCATCCAACGCCACCTTTACTGCGTCGAGCATCTCTATGGCCTTCTTTGCAGCCTTATCTGCCGGTGTAGCAGCGCATGCAACCATCATCGCACACGCAACAAAAAATATAGACAATCTCTTCATGATATTGATATTTTGTAATTCTATTTACATCCTTGTAGTTGTTTCTCGCTTACAACCGAAATGCAAAGATAACGATAATTGTTAAATATGCAACGTACTATATTCGATTATCTGCAACCCAACGTGTAAGTTCCACAAAATCGGCTACGGATAGCTGTTCGGCACGCATCGTAAAGAAGGGATGCTCCTTGCCGCCAAAGTTGCCAAAGACCGCCTTTAACGAGTTGCGCAGCATCTTGCGACGTTGCCCAAATGAGGCCTTTACAACCTTGATAAACAGCGTTTCATCGCACTCCAAGTTCTTGACATTGTTTCTGGTAAGACGTATAACGGCACTCTTTACCTTGGGTGGCGGGTTGAATACCTTCTCTCCAACCGTGAAAAGATACTCTATGTCGTACCATGCCTGTAATAGTACGCTGAGTATGCCATACTCTTTCGAGCCAGGAGGCTCGGCCAAACGCACTGCTACCTCCTTTTGTATCATCCCCACACATTCGGGGACTATGTCTCGGTTTTCGAGAACCTTAAAGAATATCTGCGATGATATGTTGTATGGAAAATTGCCTATGATTTTTAGCCGCTCGCCATAGGTCGCTCTCAGATCCATTTTAAGGAAGTCACCCTCGCTGAGACGCTCCGAGAACTGAGGGTAGTGGGCGTGTAGATACTCCACCGACTCGCTGTCTATCTCCGCTCCGTAGGTCACTATGTCGTTGCGTTCGAGTAGAAACTGAGTGAGTACTCCCATACCGCATCCCACCTCCAACACCTTGTCGGGGTTGTCTGCGGTAGCACCACTCAGCGACATAGCTATCTTGCGGGCTATATTCAAGTCGGTTAGGAAGTGTTGTCCTAACGCCTTTTTTGCTCTTACCTCTGCCATTAGTTCGCCACCTCCGATATAAACTTGATGCGTACCAGGCGTATCTCCTCCTCGCTGTACTCCGAGCCAAGCTCCTCCAATGCCTCCTCCATGGAGTCGCTCTCGGCATCCTCCTTGAAGTATAGATATATGTCGTTTACCTTATCCTCGTCCATCAGCGTATTCAGATAATACTGTATATCAAGGCGCGTTCCCGAATTTACGATAGCCTCAATCTCTGTGAGAAGCTCATCCATGTCGAGGTTGCGGGCACGAGCTATATCCTCGAAATCCATCTTGCGGTCGATAGACTGGATGATGAATATCTTGTTGTTCGACTTGTTGGCAACCGACTTGACCACTAAGTCCTGCGGACGTATTATCTCCTTCTCATCGACATAGGTCTTTATAAGTTTGATGAACTCGGCACCAAACTTCTGTGCCTTGCCGGCACCAACACCCGATATTGTCTGCATCTCCTCGATGGTAATAGGGTATTGTATTGACATATCTTCGAGCGACGGGTCTTGGAAGATGACATACGGAGGCAGGTTGTTCTGCTTGGCCACCTTACGACGCAAATCTTTGAGCATGGCAAATAGCTCCTCGTCGGCAGCACCACCACCCTTCATTGCCGCGCTCTGTATGTTATCCTCCTCGGAGTCGTAGTCGTGGTCGAGAGTGATTGTTATGCTCGTAGGCTTCTTAATATACTCCTCGCCACGCTTATTTACCGATATAAGGCCGTAGTTCTCGATATTCTTGTCGATGAAGCCATTGATAAGGGCCTGTCGTATTACGGCATTCCAAAAGCGGGCATCCTTATCCTTGCCTGCACCAAATACCTCGAGTTTGTTGTGTCCATAGCTCTTGATGATGGCCGTAACCTTTCCTATAAGTATTGATACGAGGTGGTCAATTTTGAATTTATCGCCAATCTCTTTGAGTGTTTCGAGTGCGAGCTGCATCTCCTCGTGTGCCTCCATCTTGGGCTTGGGATTGCAACAGTTATCGCAGTTGCCACAGTTATCCTCGGGATACTCCTCTCCGAAGTAGTGTAGGAGCGACTTGCGGCGACACATCGAACTCTCGGCATACGATACCGTTTCGAGGAGCAGTAGCTTGCCGATCTCCTGCTCGGCAACAGGCTTGCCCTGCATAAACTTTTCGAGCTTCTGTATATCCTTATAGCTGTAAAACGTAAGACAATAACCCTCACCGCCGTCACGTCCTGCACGTCCTGTCTCCTGATAATAGCCCTCCAACGACTTCGGTATGTCGTAGTGTATCACATATCGTACGTCGGGCTTGTCGATACCCATACCGAAGGCTATCGTCGCCACGATAACATCTACTCTTTCGTGAAGGAAGGCATCTTGGTTCTCGGCACGTGTCTGGGCATCCATACCTGCGTGGTATGCCAATGCCTTGATGCCATTTGCCATAAGTAACTCGGCAAGCTCCTCTACCTTTTTGCGGCTCAGACAGTATATGATGCCGCTCTTCGACTCATGTTGCTTGATGAAACGAATGATGTCGTGGTCTACGTTGTGCTTAGGGCGCAGTTCGTAATATAGGTTGGGGCGGTTAAATGACGAACGGAATACCGTAGCGTCTGTCATACCGAGGTTCTTCTGAATATCCATCTGCACCTTGGGAGTGGCTGTTGCTGTGAGTGCAATCAGCGGTGCATTGCCTATGTCGTTGATGATGGGGCGTATACGGCGATACTCCGGACGGAAGTCGTGTCCCCACTCCGAGATGCAGTGAGCCTCATCTATGGCGTAGAACGAAATTTTTATCTTGCGTAGGAATGCAATGTTATCCTCTTTGGTCAATGATTCAGGTGCGAAGTATAGCAGTTTTGTGCGTCCTTCCAATACATCCTGACGCACCTGTGCTATTGCCGATTTGTTGAGCGACGAGTTGAGGAAGTGTGCTATGCCCGACTCTGTTGAGAAGGTACGCATAGCATCCACCTGGTTCTTCATAAGGGCGATTAGCGGAGATATGACAATAGCCACACCATCCATAATCAGTGCCGGCAGCTGATAGCACAATGATTTGCCACCACCCGTAGGCATAAGAACAAAGGTATCCTTACCTGCAAGCACGTTACTTATTACCGCCTCTTGGTTTCCTTTGAAGGAGGAAAAGCCGAAGTATTCGTGTAATTTATCGTGTAATAACTCTCCTAGTTCGGTGTTCATAATTTTTGTGCGAAAAAATTTTACTCAAATATAATATATTTTTTTGAAAAATAGTAATAACTTTGTGAAAAATTTGTAAAAAAATAAATAGTGCAATATGCGACTTTTCACCAGCGAACTGATAAAATCCTATAAATCACGTACTGTGGTTAATCACGTCTCGATAGATGTGCGTCAAGGTGAGATTGTAGGACTCCTCGGCCCTAATGGTGCGGGTAAGACAACCACGTTCTATATGATAGTAGGTCTTATCAAACCTAACGAGGGTCGCATATACCTCGAAGATGATAATGGCATAGTCACCGATATTACAAAAGAGCCTGTATACCGCCGTGCGCAGATGGGTGTGGGTTATCTCGCCCAGGAGGCCTCGGTATTTCGTCGCCTTACTGTCGAGGACAATATTCGGGCCGTTTTGGAGATGACAAAATACTCGAAGCAGTATCAGAGGGAGCGTTGCGAGGAGCTTATCGAGGAGTTCCGCCTGCAGAAGGTGCGCAAGAGCTACGGTAATCAGCTCTCGGGTGGTGAGCGTCGTCGTACCGAGATAGCGCGTGCCGTAGCTATCAATCCCGCATTTATCCTTCTTGATGAGCCGTTTGCCGGTGTAGACCCTATTGCGGTAGAGGATATTCAAAGCATCGTAGGTACGCTAAAGGATAAGAACATCGGCGTTATTATCACCGACCACAATGTCGATGAGACACTTGCCATTACCGATAGAACATACCTTCTCTACGAGGGTAAGATTCTTAAGACCGGTACGGCCGAGGATTTGGCCGCAGATGAGATGGTGCGTCGTGTATATCTGGGTAGCAACTTCGAGCTGCGTACCTCTCCGCAGATTGCCCGCCAGCGTAAGGAGCGTGAGGAGCGTGAGCGTCAGGAGGCATTACGTGCCTTGGGACATGTGAGCGAGCCGGAGCAGAACGACGACGATGAGTTAGATGCCGAGAACGAGGATAACGAATAATCATATATGGATAGTACAATCCCCTTAGGGAATAGATTGCGGGGTAGTATCACACCCCCATGTTCGAAGAGCTATGCGCAGCGTGCGTTGGCGGCAGCTCTTCTCTCTTCCGGGCGTTCGATACTTCGAGGTGTCGAGTTCTGCCAAGATACACTATCGGCAATAAGCGTCATTGAGGCGTTGGGTGCCAAGGTCGAGAAATTGGATGATAGTACAATAGCTATTCGGGGAGGTCTCTCGCCACGTACACAAATCTTGAATGTGGGGCAGTCGGGACTCTCGGCACGTCTGTTTACGCCGATTGCCGCCCTCACCTCTCAGCCTATGACCATAACAGGTGAGGGTACGCTCCTTCACCGTCCTATGTCGATGATGGTAGAGCCTCTCAAAGAGTTAGGCGTTGAGGTGCGTGATGGCGGTGGGTATCTACCTATCGAGGTTCTCGGCCCGATACGTGGCGGTAGGGTAAGTGTCGATGGCTCGGTATCGTCGCAGTTTGTTACAGGTCTGCTTATTGCTCTGCCTTTGGCGCAGCGGGATACAACCATAGAGCTGCGTGATGCTGTATCCACGCCATATATAGATATGACCCTCGATACACTCAAACGCTTCGGGGTAGAGGTCTTATATCACGATGGCGACTATTCCGAATTCTATATATCGGGTGCTCAGCAATACACTGCCGTGGATTATCGTATCGAGAGCGATTGGAGCGCAGCTGCCATGATTATGGTTGCCGCAGCTATTGCCGGCGAGGTTACGGTGAAAAACCTATCGATGCTCTCACGACAGGCCGATACGGCAGTATGTCGTGCCTTGGAGCGTGCCGGAGCATCGCTTATTATCGAGAATGATTGCATTACGGTGGCACACCGTGAGTTACGTGCCTTTACCTTCGATGCTACACAGTGCCCCGATCTCTTCCCCGCACTTGTGGCACTTGCCGCTGCCGCAGAGGGCGTATCACACATATATGGTATCAAACGGCTCAGAGGTAAGGAGAGTGACCGTGGCGAGGTGTTGCGTGAGGAGTATGCCAAGTTGGGTATAGACATAGAGCTGGACTACGACCAAAATATGATGAGTGTCGTAGGCTCTACTCCAATTGCGGCAGAAGTAGACAGTCATGATGATCATCGTATCGCTATGTCGTTGGCCATAACGGGACTGCGTATCGAGCAAGGCCTGACCATTCGTCATAGTGAGTGTGTCGCAAAGAGCTATCCTACATTCTTCGAGGATATAGAGTCGTTAAAGCAGAAATAGTGCAGAACAGTTTTGGAAATAGCTTGCGCTACACGATATTCGGCGCATCGCATAGTGACGAGGTAGGCATCGTTATCGATGGCCTGCCAAGTGGCATTACGCTCGACAGGGAGCTGTTTGCTACCGATATGGATCGCCGTCGCCCCATGCTCCGTGGCGAGACAACCCGACACGAGGCCGACACTCCTGTCATAGAGGGTGTCGATGAGTGTGGCAGAACTACGGGAGAGAGCGTTAGCATCAAATTCTCGAACAATAATATCCGCTCCAAGGACTATTCACATCTCAAATCGCATCCTCGTCCCTCGCATGCCGACTATGTTCAGCGACATAAGTATGGCGAGGAGTATGATTTGTCGGGTGGAGGTATGGCTTCGGGGCGTATGACCGTGGCATTGGTTGCCGCAGGTGTTGTAGCCAAGCAGTTGCTGTCCGGTGTCAGCTTCGATACACGTCTGATACAGGTGGGGGCAGAGCACGATGCAAGCCGTTTCGAGGAGGTTATTGCCAACGCACGTATGGCACAAGACTCCGTAGGAGGTGTCATAGAGTGTAGGGTGCAGGGTGTGCCAATGCTACTTGGTGAACCATTCTTCGACTCTGCCGAAAGCATCATATCGCACATGCTTTTCTCTATTCCGGGCATTAAGGGTGTAGAGTTTGGCGATGGTTTTGCCTCGGCTGCCAAGTACGGCTCGGAGCGTAATGACAGATATGTAGATGCTGCCGGACATACAGCAACAAACAACGAGGGTGGCATAAACGGAGGTATCACCAATGGTAACGATATCGTTGTGCGTGTGGCTGTTAAGCCTACGCCGAGTATTGGTCGCGAGCAGCTTACCTTCGATATGGAGTATGGCCAGATGCGCAGCTTGAAGATAGGTGGCCGCCACGATAGTTGTATAGCACGACGTGCTGTGGTGGTGGTTGAGGCTGTGGTGGCTATGGCTCTTGCCGAGTTAAGCCTAAGAAGATAGAATATGGCTACACGAAGTGCGATATTCAGACTGCTATGCGAAGCAGCTTCGCCATTGTATGGCGATGCTGAGGCGCGTACCATCGCAGAGATAATCCTCAGAGATATATGCGCTGTAACGCGTAATGAGTTGCTTGTCGAACCCAACGTGGAGTTGCCCTTTGCTGACTTGGAGCGTGTTGTGGCGGATATCAAGGCGTGGCGTCCCGTGCAGTATATAACAGGTAGGGTGGAGTTCTTCGATATGGCGCTCGATGTTACAGAAGGGGTGCTTATCCCTCGCCCCGAGACCGAGGAGTTGGTGTCGTGGGTGGCAAGTGAGGCAAAGCGAGGATCGCGTATCGTAGATATGTGTACGGGTAGCGGATGTATCGCCTTGGCCTTGGCTCGTAGCGTTGCCGGTAGTTCGGTCGTCGGTGTAGATATATCGGCCGATGCCCTAAATATAGCACGTCGCAATGGTGAGAGGTATGCCCCACATGTAGAGTTTATCGAGGGCGATGTACTCTCCGATATGTCGCAACTCATCCCCTACAATGTAGATATAATCATCTCTAATCCACCATATATCCCCGTAAGCGATAGAGCGTCGATGCGTCGTAATGTTACGGAATATGAGCCGGATATAGCCCTCTTCGTTTCAGATGATGACCCCTTGCTCTTCTATCGCTCGATTGCTCATGCAGGTCGTGATATGCTCTCGGCAGGTGGCTCTCTCTATTTCGAGATATACGAATCGCTGGCAGATGATATGTGTCGTATGCTTGCCGATGAGGGTTATGTGGATATACGTCTACGTCACGATTTTTTGGATAAACCACGTATGATATGCGCACGAAGAGGATAGATGTGGAACGCGAAAGTATGCCACGTGAGCGCAAGGCTCGCAGTGCGGAGCAGGCACTCAGTGCGCTTATGCGCCTTGCGGCACGTAGCGAGAAGTCGTCGGGTGATGCGCGCCGCCTTATGGATAGGTGGATGGTGCCTGTCGAGGAGCGAGAAGGGGTGTTGCAAAAGCTTATCGAACAGCGTTTTATCGATGATAGACGATATAGCGAGGCTTATGCCCGTGAGAAGTCGAAACTATCGGGCTGGGGCGGACGTAAGATAGCGATGCAACTACGTAGCAAGGGTGTCTCTGGCGATATAATCGCCGAGGTGCTTGCTACGCTCGATGGTGATACACAGCGAGCTCGTCTTGTAGAGAAGTTGCGACGCAAGGTCGCTACTATAAAGGCTGCTACGGAGTACGAACTGCGTGGAAAGCTGCTGCGTTATGCTCTCTCGTTAGGATATGATTACGATGCCGCTATTGATGCTGTTGATAGCACAGTTGCGGAGCGATAGCCTCCTTATCGCGGCTCACTTTTGTCCGCCATGCAATCGGTATAGAGGGTGTGCCGCTTGTAAAATCTTATTTTTTAGCAAAGGATGATACTCGGGGTTCGCCTCGAAGAAACGCTCTACCTCTCGGTATGCCTCAATGCTGCGATGGTTACCAAGTGCAGCTCCTGCCCAGTTGCGTGGAAAGAATATATCGCCGGTACGTTGTACCTCCGTTAGTTCGTTGAGTGCCGGTGTGATATACTCTACGGCGTGTGCCTCGCGCAAGGGGTGGTTGAGTAGTGATAGCAGGGTGGCTGCCCATGGCTCAATGCTGCGATTCTCGGCCTCAAGCAGCTCTTCGAATAGCTGTCGCTGGGTGTCAATGTCGGGTGATGCTCCACGAATAATGTAGTCAAACTGTCGGCGGCGGTCGTTGTTGCTTATGCGCGATTGCTGCACCTCGACAATATAGTCGTATCGTTCGGGATAACGCAACGATAACTCATAGGCAAGGTTCATATAGTCGCCTATGCTGAGTAGCCGGTGATTTGCCTTGTGCCATATATCGTATAGCGCATCGGTAACCGTAGTGCTGGTAGCGCAGCTGCATAGCGTACGTATCAGCTGCTGGCGACAAGATGTAACCGGATGTCTGTTTGCCATATCGAGCAGATACTCCTGCTCTGTATCACACTCCAAGGCGCGTAGCGGCTCTGCAAGATAGCTGCACAATGTCGATATGATAAGCGGATTGCGCTCGCACTCTATGCCTCGTATCAGCATATCGAGCCACTCCTTGTCGGTGATAGCTCCTATCTCGTAATTCTCTTTGAGCACCATAGCAAGAGCCTCACGTGCAGTATCATCGGAGATGGTATGCCAATTATCTATCATCCACCTTCGGCTGTTGTCGTCAGGAAGAAACAGACCATAGCCACGGCCATCGACATTGGGTAGCGTGAAGGCTATATCTGTTGGTAGCTCTATGCTTGTATGGCGGCCGTAGAGCGTAATTTCGGCAGTCGTATAGCATCCTTGTTTGTCGATTATGCCGCACGCGAAACTTTGTGGCCATACAATATCTCTATTATAGGGGTCACGCTGTTCGATGTTAAGAGTTTTGCCATTTGCACTCAGATATATGTGTGGCATAGCCTTTTGATTTACCCATACATCGCTAAATGCTGCAAGATCGGCATCCGACCACCTATCCAATATGGCAATGAGATCCTCCCACGTGGCATTATCGTAGGCGTACTCGCGCAGATACTCCCTTATGCCCTTCTGGAAGTTCTCCTCTCCCATTATCTCTACCAATTTCTCCATCATCACAGGAGCTTTATTGTAGATTATGTTGCCGTAGATAAGACCTGCATTTTGTAGGTTGTCGAGAGGCTGTCGTATGGATGTTGTTCCGAGTGTTCTATCCTCGCTCAATGCACGCTGTACGTAGTTCTTCATAAAGTTCAGACGGTGGTTGATGTCGGGGAATAGAGGCTCGGTTATGCGTGCTGCAAAGTAGTTCGCAAAGACCTCCTTTGTCCATACATCATCGAACCATGCCATAGTCACATAGTCGCCAAACCACATATGTGCCGTCTCGTGCGCTATAAGTTCTATGCGTCGTAGTTGCTCGTCGAGTGTGGGATGTTCGCCAAGAAACATCTGAGTGTCGTTATAGAGTGTCGCTCCTGTATGCTCCATACCTCCATATTGGAATCCGGGGAGTATGATAAGATCGTACTTGGCAAAGGGATACTCTATGCCGGTATACTCTTCGAGCCATTCGAGCGAGGCCGCCACCTGTGCGAATATGGTGTCGAGTTGTGCCAAGCGTTTCGGATCGGTCTCACGATAGTATGCCGTAAAGCGATGTGTGCCATCATCGTATGTGCGACTGTCAAGGTCGCCTGCTACAAACGAGAAGAGATAGGTGCTGAGTGGCTCTGTCGTACCAAAGCTTATATGCCTGCGACCCAGAAGGGAGTGTTGCTCCACAATAGAGGTATTCGATACTGCCTGCCACTCCTCGGGGATGTCGAGACTTAACTTGAAATGAGCTTTGAGGTTGGGCTGGTCGAAGCATGGAAAGAGCGTACGCGCTCGGTCGGGTACCAATAGCGTGTAGAGAAATTCATCGTTGCGATTTATCGATTGGTCGCCTGCAGTAAACTCTATTGCAATATGGTTTTCTCCCTCTACGATGTGGGTTGCGGGGATAATAATATGTTCATTTTGTAGTATGATGTCGCAGATATTGCCGTTGGCCCTAATCGTCGATATATGCTCCTGTGTCTGTCGAAAGTCTATGATAATATCATCGCTATTTTTTGCCTCGAAACTTATGGTAACCTTTCCCGTAACACTCTCTGTGCGGCTCGCAGGGATGTAGAAGTTGAGGTCGTAGTGTAGCTCCGATATATGCTCCTTGCGCCATTGGGCGAGTTGCCAGCTTACGCCGCTTGACGTGAAGTCGGCATTTGTCATAGGAGAGGGGTCATTGCACGCGACACATAAAATGGTCAATATGGTGAAAAAATGGTAATAAATTCTTTTCATAATCCCTTGTTGCTTAAATTGATGATAGCACAAAGATAAAAATTGTTTTTGAAAAAATATATTGTTATTAGACAATTCACCCGTAAAAATAGGCGATTTAACCCTTCTGCTATATCTTTTTTTATTTTTATTTATTACTTTTGTCGTCGCAAAATTTGATATGATGGTGTCGTGTCATCGGATTAGTGCAGACAGAATAGGTTAGATTTTAGTAAAAAGTATGTATAGTTTAATTCATAGAATAGGAGCAATATTTATGGTTACGCTTCTGCTATGCGTGTCATTAAGTGCTGAGGCACAACGCAAAATTGTAGCAGAAATGGAGATACATGGTGTTGTGGTTGATGATAATAATCAGCCGATTCCCGGAGCGACAATCACTGTCGAGGGCGATACGATGTTGGGCAAGGTCACCGAATTGGATGGCAGTTTTAGTCTTATGGTTCCGGAGAATGCTACGATTATCGCTGCCTTCATCGGCTACGATAGCATGGCGCAACGAGTCTCTCCGCACAAGCACGAATATCGTTTTCAACTCTCTGTTGAGAGCCATCGTATGCAGGATGTGGTTGTCGTTGGCTACGGTGAGGTGAAGAAGAGCGATCTTACCGGCTCGGTGTCGGTAATCGGTGCCCGCAGCTTTGAGGGGCAGCCCGTGCGAAATGTTGCGGATGTCTTGCAGGGGCGAAGCTCGGGTGTGGAGGTTACGACGACAAGCGGTATGCCTGGTGCAGGTGCTAAGGTGCGAGTGCGAGGTACAACCTCGATAAACAAGAGTAGCGATCCGTTATATGTCATCGATGGAATAATCTCGACAAGCGGCTTGGATGGCCTTAATCCGCAGGATATAGCTTCAATACAGGTGCTCAAGGATGCCTCTTCAACAGCGGTATATGGCTCGCGCGGTGCTAATGGTGTTATATTGGTGACAACGCGTAATGGCGAGGCAGGTCGTTCCAATATCTATTTTGATGCAAAGATAGGAGTATCGGACGTGCGTAAGAACTATGACCTTATGAATGCCTATGAGTATGCCCTTGCCCTCAATGATATACGTGGCGCGGGAACAATATCGGAGAGTGATATGGAGCTGTATCGCTTGTCGCAGAAGGGTATCGACTGGGTAGACCTGATGACGCGTACGGCGATAACACAAAACTACAATATCGGAGCTTCGGGCGGTAGCGATAAGGTGCGTTATCTGGTATCGGGACAGCTTCTCGATCAGGAGGCTGTGACTATCGATACGAAGTATATGCGCTATGGTCTTCGTGCCAATATAGATGCAGATGTGCGGCCGTGGCTGATGCTATCGACCAAGATTAATGGTGCTGTGATTCATCAACAAGGTGTCGCTCCCAACTGGTTTCACGTACTCAACTACTCGCCTACGATGGAGTTGCGTGACGAGACTACGGGAGTATATAACAAAGACCCATATAACATATTGAGTAACAACCCATATGGTGTAGTCAAGGAGACCGACAGCGATTCGTATAGCTATAACCTGAATGCTAATATGAGGCTTCTCTTTCGCATTGCAAAGGGACTTACATTCTCGGTGCAGGGTGGCTACGACTTCGACTATGCGCCCTCATACTCTTTTGTATCAAGCAAAGTGGCTGCAGGAGCTACCAACAGTATGCGCAATGCGTCGTCGTTGCATCGCTATTGGCAGAATAGTAATAACCTGACATATAGCGATACGTTTAATAAGCATACAATCTCGGCGACGGGTGTGTGGGAGCTTAGCGGTGTCACAGATACAAGTATGACCATCAGCGGAACAGGCCTAAGCAACGAGAGTGTCGGCTATTGGGATGTTACGAATGCTGCAACACGTAGCGAGAGTAACTCCTATACGGCCTCCTCTTTGATGTCGGGTATAGCGCGTCTGAGTTACGATTACGATAAACGTTATTTCTTTACCGCGGCATTGCGTGCCGACGCATCATCGAAATTCCAGAAGAATCATCGCTGGGGTTATTTCCCCTCGGCTGCTGTAGCGTGGGATATAGCTCAGGAGAGTTTTATGCAGAGTCAGAGCGTTGTCGAGCAGCTTAAATTGAGAGCCAGCTATGGTATCGCGGGCAATGAGGCTATCTCGGCATATAATACCCTCGGTATGTTGTCAAGTACCTCATACGGTTGGGGTACATCTACGGGGTATACCGGATATTGGGGTAATACGTTTGCCAATCCCGACCTTACGTGGGAGAAGACCACGCAGTGGGATGTGGGTTTGGATCTCTCAATTGCCGGCATAAACATCTCGTTCGATTGGTTTAGAAAGGATACTGAGGATTTGCTCTTCCAAAAGCAGGTACCGCACTACAACGGCGGAGGTACTTATTGGGTAAATCAGGGTGCATTGCGCAATATGGGATACGAGTTGTCGCTAAATACATTTGTGATAGATCGCGCTGTGAAGTGGGAGACTACGGCCAATGTGTCGTATATCGAGAACGAAGTTGTCGATTTAGCGGGTTCCGACTTTGTGCTTACGGCAAATTATAGCGACTTGGGTGGCCCAATGCAGATTATGAAGCCGGGCTATCCGTTGGGGTCGTTCTATGTATACGAGTGGTTGGATTTCGATGAGGCGGGAGCAAACGTCTACCGCAAAGCAGGTGGAGGTACTACAACAGCCCCCACGTCCGACGATTTGGTGATACGCGGCAATGCCGCACCACGATGGTTAGCTGGTTGGAACAATACGATTACCTGGCGTAACCTCTCGATAAATATATTTTTTAGTGGAGCTTTTGACTATGACCGTTTGAATATAAGCCGCTTTACCACAGCTTCGATGAGTGGAGGCTCACGCTTTATATCGTTGCGTGATGCATATTTCGAGGGGTGGGATAGTGTGGCCGATAAGCAGACGGCTAAGTATCCGAGTGTCAAGAATACAGACAATAAGAGCTATGCCAATACAACCTTCTGGTTGGAGGATGCTTCGTTTATGAAACTTAAAAACATCTCGATTGCCTACACCTTACCTCGCAGCCTCACGCGCTTTGCAGATATTCAGCTCTCGGTAAGTGCGCAGGATTTATTTGTCATCACCGGTTATAAGGGTATGGATCCGGAGGTGTATAGCAGCTACGATGGTTTGGATTATGGCGCATACCCCGTGCCACGCACCATCACATTCGGGTTGAGAATGTCATTCTAATAAATATCACTACATTAAAAGAAACGATACTATTATGAGAATTATAAATATAGCAATGTCGATACTTCTTACCGTAGCTCTTGTATCGTGTGCCGACTTTATGGAGGAGGATCCCAAGGGCAAGCTTTCGAGTGAGGATTTCTTCTCGCAGCGTGATGACCTGGCAGCATCGCTCAATGCCCTCTATTCGGTAGTTACCACCTCGCAGCGAGCAAATAACTATGTGGGAACAAACTTCCTTTCGGGAGATGATATATCTACACATCCTGCCAGCAACAAGCAGTCGCTTAGAGAGCATGATCAATATAGTGTTACGGATAATAATGCTTGGATGGTGAGTATGTGGGAGCAACGTTTCAAGGTGATTAAGGCTGCCAACTTCATTATCAATAACGCTTCGAAAACCCCCGATGTATCTGAGAAGGAGCTAAATGAGGCCTTGGCTCAGGCTCACTTTTGGAGAGCCTTCTCCTACTTCTATCTTGTGACTACGTGGGGTGCTGTGCCTGTGATGCTTGACGAGACAATAGATTACAATGCTCCGCTTAGTACGGTTGAGGAGGTTTACGAACTCATACTTTCGGATATGGCCATTGCAGAGGCCGGTTGCCCCATTAAATACGACAGTGCCCCCTATTTCCAAAATGGTGTGAATGTGGCTGTAAGTCAGGGTGCTGTTAAGGCTGCTCTTTCGTATATTTATATGTGTATGGCTGGCTGGCCGCTCAATCTTGGCGAGGAGTACTATGCGTTGGCGGCATCCAAAGCCGAGGAGGTCATCGATATGATTGAGAATGGCAGCTACTATTATCGCCTGCTGGATAACTACTCCGATGTCTACTCTATGGCTTATAGCAAGTCTAACCCCGAGTTGTTGCTCGGCCTATACTATCATCGTGATCGTTCATCGCACTCTATGCCGCTTACAGACTTCTTGTTGGAGATGAAGCAGGGTGGTTGGGGCGACACCAATGGAGAGATAAAGTTCTGGAAGGAGTTTCCCGAAGGACCACGTAAGGATGCTACCTATTTCCCGAAAATCATGTTAGCCGATGGTGAGCTTTACGATTGGTGGTACGATACGGAGCCCTCTTCACGCGAGGTTGTTGCTCCGCTCTTTATCAAGACCGCCGAGTCGGCAACACGTGGTGCCGAGTTTGATTACGCCGACCCCTCACCCGCACAGTCAGCAGGCGAGAAGACATTGCAGGTGATACGTCTATCGGAGGTATACTGCTGGTATGCCGAGGCTGTGGGTCGCTCCGGAGTGGTCACACAGAGAGCTGTCGATATGCTTAATCGTGTGCGCAATCGTGCCGACGGCCAAGCATCAGACATCTATACCACAGCTATGACACCCGAGGAACTCGCCGAGGCGGCATACAATGAGCATGGTTGGGAGATCGCCGGCTACTATTGGTGTGGTTTTGCTTCGCGCTCTCGCGATATGTTCCGTATGTATCGCTTTAAGGAGCATTTCGAATATCGTAAGCTGAATCCCGAAATCGAGGTTGCCCCAGGCATCTTCCGTAAGGAGGCTGTGTCGGTTACGGGAGAGTGGGATGACTCGAAGATGTACTGCCCATATCCCTATGAGGATAAGAGTCTAAATCCTAATTTATAGTTTGTTGTCCGATATGCGTTTATTGCTTGCTTTCGATTCGTTCAAGGGGTCGCTTGCCTCACTAGAGGTGGGCGAGGCGTTTGCCGCGGTGTGGCATGCGCTCTCGCCCTCGGATGATATCCGCCTGCTATCTATTGCCGATGGCGGTGAGGGTACGGTAGATGCTGTTGTAGAGAGCTGCGGTGGCGAGTATCGTAGCATAATGGCGCACGACCCTCTCGGAAGAGGTATCACGGCACGTTATGGTGTGGTAGATGTAGATGGGCGGCGTTCGGCCGTTGTGGAGTGCGCATCGGCAAGCGGTCTTACACTGATACCTGCCGAGGAGCGTGATGCAGAGCGAGCTACAAGCTATGGCACGGGTGAAGTGATAGCCGATGCGATGGCTTATGGGTGTAGACGTATATACGTAGGTCTGGGTGGCAGTGCTACGACAGATGGTGGTATGGGTATGCTCCGAGCCTTGGGATATAAGTTCTACGATGCTGATGGTAACGAGCTGTCGGGGCGCGGTAATGATATGATAAATCTATCTCGTATTGATGCCTCTTGCCGTAATAGATTGTTATCCGATGTGGAGTTCATCGTAGCTACGGATGTAGATAACCCGCTATATGGCGCAGATGGCGCAGCCTATATATTTGCTCCGCAGAAGGGTGCCGATACTGCTGCCGTGCAGCGCCTTGATGCAGGCCTAAGACACTATGCCGAGGTTGTCGCCGAGGTTGTCGGTGGCGACCTTGCTACAAGTTGCGGGGCTGGTGCTGCAGGAGGTATGGGCTTTGCGCTTATGACGATGGTGGGTGCTAAACGCTGTCGAGGTATCGATATGGTCTTGGATATAGAACAATTCGACGACTATGCCACGCAAAGTGACCTTATCATTACAGGCGAGGGTTCGCTTGATAGTCAGACGTTGAGGGGAAAAGCTCCATACGGAGTGTTACAGCGGGCTATGCGCCACGGTGTTAAAGCGATAGCTATTGGCGGTAGGGTAGAAGACCACGACGTGTTGCTTGCTGCCGGCTTCGATGCCCTCTATACCATCACTCCCGAAGGTATGCCATTGCGCGAGGCTATGCGTAGCGATGTGGCAAAAGAGAATGTGCGACGCATCGCATCGCACATCCATAGTCAATATAAGTTGTAGGGTTATAATCCTAAATCTTCATAACATTCTTAATACCAAGCTCCTCTACCTGTTTGAGTAGCTCTTCGTTGTTGTCCGATACCATGAGCAGCTTGTCGCCAGGGAATAGCTGGGTAAAGCCTTTGGGTACAAAGTAGTTCTCGTTGCGGTATACCATCACTACGAGCGTGTGTCCCGATAGTTTCAGGTCTTTGAGCGTATCGCCATGCTTGAGCATCGAGGCATTAACCTCAATCTCGGAGAACTCGCTACGAATATGGTCGGGTACGGTGAGCTTGAAGGTGCGCTGAGGCTCTTCGTAGGATAGTTTTAGCAGACTGGCCATACCACTTACTGTCGTACCCTGCATCACAAGCGATATGATGGTAACGAGGAAGACGACATTGAATATATATTCTGCTCCTTGCACCCCATTTGTCAGCGGGTATAGTGCGAAGATGATAGGCACAGCACCACGCAATCCCACCCACGACACATACATACGAGCCTTTGTCGAGAAGTTGCGGAATGGGGCAAGACATATTATCGTAGATATGGGACGTGCCACGAATATCATAAATATACCTACGGCAAGTGCCATGAACAGCACCTCGGGTTGTAGCAAATCCTGAATATCTACAAGCAGTCCGAGTACTAAGAAGAGGATGATCTGCAACAGTAGCGTAAAGCTATCGAAGAATGTCGTTAGCATATTGCGATAGACTATACGGTAGTTACCCACGACAAGACCTGCGATATATACCGCAAGATAACCGTTGCCATAGACAATCGTCGTGAACGAGTATGTGAAGAATGCGCAGGCAAGCAGCAGTACGGAGTAAAGCGAGGGGTTGCTACGTATGTTTATACGATTGATAACCCATACCGATGCGCGTCCGAAGCAGTAGCCGAACGCAGCACCGACAATCATCTGCAAGAAGAATGTGCCAATAGCGGCCCATATGTCAAGCTCCGTACCATTGGCTACGATACCCGTGAGCATCACCGTGAGAATGTATGCCATAGGGTCGTTACTACCGCTTTCCAACTCCAATAAGGGGCGTAGGTTCTCTCTAAGTCCCTGCTTCTTGGTACGCAATATTGAGAATACCGATGCCGAGTCGGTAGATGACATCGTCGCAGCGAGCAGCAGTGCCATAGATGCAGTAATCGTCACACCAAGATATGGAGCAATCAGATATATGAAGCCGCCTACGATTAACGCTGTCAGTACTACACCCAGTGTCGCCATAACGATACCCGACGATACTATGGGGCGTATGTCGGTAAATTTGGTGTCCATACCTCCCGAGAAGAGTAT
Source organism: Alistipes sp. (assembly GCA_017504265.1). Taxonomy (GTDB): domain Bacteria; phylum Bacteroidota; class Bacteroidia; order Bacteroidales; family Rikenellaceae; genus Alistipes. Next base: position 24,898 of record JAFVRN010000031.1, read on the forward strand.
GATACACAAGGCTATCATACCTATAAACTCGGCAAAATCCGCTGACTGAAATGCAACGAAATCGTTGTATCCGAAGAGCATGCCGACACCGAGGAAGAGTAGCAATGCAGGGGCACCAAGTCTGTATGCCGCCTTGCTGGCAAGTACAGCAACAAAGAGCAATAAGGCTCCGATAATCACAAAATTCTCATTAAGCATATCCTAATATGTTTCTATTCTACATCACTTAACTAATCTATACCCCTCCCCTGCTTGTTAGGTCATAAATAGGAGTTGATAAACCTGCGCCATCAACCCCTAAACACTATCCTCTACTTCTCGAAGATATGTACTTCGCCTATGGGGCGATGCTCAAACTCGGCATATTCATATATGGAGTACGCCTGTAAGCTGCCATCCTTGGCACGGTATTCAAGGAGTGTTATGGCCGATACATTCGTTTTAGGCATATCGTCTATGGCCTTGATATCGTTGCGTTCCACGGCACGCTGCAGTGCATCGAGTAACATACGGTCAAAGTAACGCTCCCTGTATTTCAGAAAACTACCACTCTTAGTGTCGTAAGGTACAGATTCCGAATTGCTAAGACGGTAGATAACCACAATACCTCCATAGAGTATGAGTGTTATACCCAATACAAGCAGTGTCATGCTCAGAGCACCTGCCGAATCGCTTACGCACAGGCTGTTGATAACTAAAAGAACGATGCCGAGCAATGCTGTTGCTGCGGGCTTAATAAAGGGTTTGCGGCGTGGTTGTACACGCTGCGAGGGCAAGGCATATAGTGCCTCGCAGATATTTTGTGTATACATAAATATAATCTCTGTTTATTGTCAGTCATAGTGTAAATCTTGTAAATGGCTCGCAAGCCACAAGTTAAAAGCATACACGTAGGCTAAATAATAAACCTCTGCAAGCAAGACAGATAGTAGTTGCGTGCAAGAGATACGAAGATTATTTTATGGTTATACAATCCATATCGTTGAGCAGCCGTTGTCGAGTCTATCGATCGTACGGCTGTGGTATATTCGAACATCCGTTCCACATTGCGCACCACACGAGCTATGGTACGTACCGCAGGTGTTATGCTACGTGCCCCCGATGTTGTCGATACCGAGAGCAAAGGCTGCGAGCACTCTGCAAATGACAGAGCTTGTTCGGATTCCTCTCGGTTGTGGGTATATCTATTCTCGTATAGTTTGTCTATGTGTGTTGCCGAGATATTTGCAGCATCGAGCCTATTTATGCCGGCAAGCATAAATATAGTGGTGAGAATTATACGTATGTATACATCTACTCTCATTGTGCTACAAATGTGTATGTTATAGTTCCTCGATGCGACGTGGGTGCTGTACCCTCTATACGGAATAGCGTGCGACGATGTCGTGCCGCGGCCAATGCCTGCTCGTTAAGCTCGGCATTTGTGGATGAGGCAATGCGGGCTGCCGTTACCGTGCCGTTGCGGTCTATCCATACATCTACCACTACAATGCCACCTCCTCTGGCACGGTAGGCGGGTACATAGAGATCGCGATGATGACGCACGGGATTGTCGAAGTTGTAGCTTACGGTCACAGCACCCTCGAAGCGACCCTTGTCGCCATCGCCCTTGGCTGCGCCATTGCCCCCTTCGCCATCGCCACTACCCATACCTTTGATATCCCTCATACCGCTGTTGTAGGCATCACGGTTGGTGGCCATATCCGAAGCAATCTTATCCATCATCTGCTGCATATCGCTGTCATACTGCGTCTGATGCTCCGCGCCGCTCTTCTCGGCGGCCTCGTTCGACTGCTTGTTTTGTATATTTTGCATGGCAGCCATACGTCGCTCTATCTCCTCTTGCAACTTGTCGCGTTGGCGTTTCAGCCTCTCTACCTCCTCGGCCGATGGCACCTCCTCGACAAACTCCACGAAGTACTCGACAGGTCGTAGCTCCACCTCGTAGCGCGAGGCGAGCATAAAGCCTGCGCAGAGGAGCAGCGATACCATCGTAACGATGAGGCCTATACGGTGATTGTATAGCCACTCGCCAAAACTTTCGCTACGGGTATCCCCCAGGTCGATGATAGGCCGCTGTGGTGTAGGCCTATTGACCATATTTGTCCTTTTTGAGGTGCGGGTACTACGATTGTGGCTCATACGGTTGCAATAAATTCCGAGCAAAAATAGTAATTTTTTAATAATTTTAGTATATTTGTGGCGATAATGTGATTATTTGAATACAAAAAACCAATATTTAATCCATATGGCTACAAAACAACGTACGCTTGCTTCGGAAATTTCATTTGAGGGCAAAGGTCTGCATACTGGATTGCAGGTAAAGATGACAGTGAAACCGGCAGAAGATAACTACGGTATAGTATTTCGCCGTATCGATATAGAGGGCGCACCCGAGGTCCCTGCGCTATGTGAATATGTTACAGATACATCGCGCGGCACGACCATCGAGAAGGGAGAGGCTAAGGTAAGTACCATCGAGCATATTATGTCGGCACTATGGACACTCGATGTGGATAATGCCATTATCGAGATCAATGCCCCTGAGACCCCAATTATGGATGGCTCGGCACGTGAATATGCAACACGTATCGCGGAGGTGGGTACGGTCGAGCAGACTACCGAGCGTAAATACTACGAGGTGCTCGAAAAACAGGTATATACACTCCCCGAAAAGGGCGTAGCCATAGTACTCTATCCCGATGATGAGTTTTCGGTATCGGTGCATGTCGATTACAACTCTAAGGTCGTAGGCAACCAATATGCCGTATACAACCCTTCGGATGATTATGCCGATAAGATTGCTCCATGTCGCACATTTGTCTTCCTTCACGAGCTCGAACCGCTTATGAAGATGAACCTCATTAAGGGTGGCGACTTGGATAATGCTATTGTCGTTGTCGAGAATCCGGTTTCGGACGAGCAACTTGCACACCTCAAAAAGATATTCGGTAAGGATGATATACGTATCACTGGCGGGTATCTCAACAACCAGCAGCTTCGTGCCAACAACGAGTTTGCACGCCACAAGCTCCTCGATATACTTGGCGACTTCGCGCTCCTTGGTATGCGTATCAAGGGCCGTGTATGGGCAACACGTCCGGGGCACTTCGCCAACACCGAGTTTATGAAGGAGCTATCGCGTGCCATACGTCGTAGCGGTGATCGTCCCACCTTCAAATATAGCGCAAAGTCAGAGCCCGTTTTCGACGTAAATCAGATTAAGAAACTTCTGCCACACCGTCCTCCATTCCTCTTGGTGGACCGAGTATTCCATATCGAGGAGAATGGCATTGGCGGCATAAAGAATGTCACTATGAACGAGCCATTCTTCGTGGGACACTTCCCCGAGGAGCCCGTTATGCCCGGTGTGCTTATCATAGAGGCCTTGGCACAGTGCTGCGGTATCTTGGTGCTGAGCAAGGTTGATGATCCCGAATGTTACTCGACATACTTCCTCAAAGCCGATGGCGTTAAGTGGAAGCGCAAGGTGGTGCCCGGCGATACGCTACAGCTCGAATGTCATATCACGGATATGCGACGTGGCATATGCACTGCCGAATGTAAGGCCTTTGTAGGTGGACAGCTCGCTTGCGAAGCTGTACTTACTGCACAGATAGCAAAAAACAGATAAATCATATAACACACACAACACTATGATTAGTAATTTGGCTTATGTCCACCCCGATGCCAAGATCGGTAAGAATGTGACTATTGAACCCTTTGCATATATCGAGGGTGATGTGGTTATTGGTGATGATTGTTGGATTGGCCCACACGCAATAATATATAATGGCGCACGTCTGGGTAAGGGAAATAAGGTGCATCCCGGAGCATGCATCGCCTGCCTGCCTCAGGACTTGAAGTTTGCCGGTGAGCAGACCACAGCCGTTATTGGTGACTATAACGATATTCGTGAGTGTGTTACCATATCGCGTGGTACAGCTTCTCGTGGTACAACCGTTGTCGGTGACCACAACCTGCTTATGGCCTATGTGCATGTTGCCCACGATGATGTTGTAGGTAGCCATTGTGTTATTGCCAACCGTGTATCTTTGGCTGGCGAGGTTGAGGTAGGCGATTGGGTTGTTATCGGTGGTCACGCTGCTCTGCATCAGTGGATACGTATCGGTGACCACGCCATGATTCAAGGTGGAGCACTTGTTACGCAGGATGTTCCCCCATTTATCATCGCTACAAATGGCGAGACCCACTATGCCGGTATCAATAAGGTGGGCCTTTCACGTCGTGGATTTACTCCCGAGCAGATAGAAAGCATCCACAACACCTGCCGTATTCTATTCCAAAGTGAGCTTAATTATCAGGATGGTTGCGACAAGGCCGAGTCAGATATAGCAGAGAGTGCCGAGCGCAATAAACTCATAGATTTCATCCGTAGCTCTAAGCGAGGTGTAATCAAGCAGTATATCTCTCGCAGGTAAATTTTTGTGATAAGGGGTCATCTGCGACCTCTCAATCATTGCCCCGAATGGAATGTACGTCAAGTACTATCCATCCGGGGCAATTTCTTAATCGAGGCCACAGCTAACCCCTTCTGACAAAAATTTGAGGTTTAACCGCTGATTATCCCGAGTGTTGTGGGTTCTATGGGTTCTATGGGTTCAGTGGGTTCAGTGGGTTTTGTGGGTTCTGTGTGCTCTGTGGAAAAATCCCCATCTAACCCATTGGACACATCTAACCCATCTGACCCACACTGCTCGGCAGTGGCAGGGCGCAGCCCTGCACCA
>JAFVRN010000002.1 GCA_017504265.1 Alistipes sp.
ACGGGTAATTTCTTGGATATTGATGGAATACTATATCCAAGTTTACGAAGTTCTAGGACTTCTGACAGATAACGGGCTTGTAGTTCGCGTCTCATAATTATTTATTTTATGAGTCAACTTTTTCCCGTACAAGACACTGAACCCACTGAACCCACTGAACCCACTGAACCCACAACACTCGGGATAATCAGCGACTAAACCTCAAATTTTTGTCAGAGTGGCGCAGTAGTGGCGCTGACACGAGAAAGGGCGGATGGGACATACTAAGCGTATTTCCCATTCGCCCTTTGGACTGAAGCGTCGCTAATGCGCTGCTATCACATAAATTTTTGTCAGAGTGGTGCAGATGTTGCGCCGATAAAGAAGTTGGCTCGGATGGGACATACTAAGCGTATTTCCCATTCCAGCCAACGATTGAGGTGCGACAGATGCGCCGCTATCACAAAAATCCCAATCAGCGGTTATACCCTAATTTTTGTCAGAAGGGGTTAGCTGTGGCCTCGATTAAGAGATTGCCCCGGATGGATAGTACTTTGCGTACATTCCATTCGGGGCAATGATTGAGAGGTCGCAGATGACCCCTTATCACAAAAATTAGCCGCTATCACAAAAATTACCAGATGATTACACGCTCCTCAACCGGCATATACATAGCGTCAGCCTCGGTGATGCCGAAAGCATCATAGAAGCTCTGTATATTACGCAAAGTAGCATTTACACGGTTGCGACCTAATGAGTGTACATCGACCTTTGTAAGACGCTCCTTCTCCTGATCTGTGATATTCTGCGCCCAGAGCGTAGCATAGCCAATATAGAAACGCTGCTCGGCAGTGAAGCCGTCGATATCGGCAGGATGCTCGTCACCCCACGAATCTACAAGAGCTGTATACGACAGACGGAGGCCTCCCTGATCGGCGATATTCTCACCCAACGAGTACTTACCATCGGCATAGAGGCCCGGAAGAATCTCGATAGCGTTGAACTGATCTACGAGAACGGCGGTCTTCTTCTCGAAGGCTGCACGATCCTCCTTTGTCCACCAGTCGTTCATATTACCACCCTTATCGAACTGTGAGCCCTGGTCGTCGAAGCCGTGAGTCATCTCGTGTGCGATAACAACGCCGATAGCACCATAGTTTACAGCATCGTCAGCTGCAGGGTTGTAGAATGGAGGCTGAAGAATAGCTGCGGGGAAGCATATCTCGTTGGTGGTAGGCATATAGTATGCGTTTACCATCTGAGGAGGCATCATCCACTTCTCACGGTCTACGGGTTTACCCACCTCCGACATAGAGTCGGCTGTATACCAGCGGTTGGCGGCTACGACATTCTCCCAATAGCTCTTTGCGGGGTCTACGGCGAGTGTCGAGTAATCCTTCCACTTGTTAGGATAGCCGATCTTCACGGTGAAGGCTGCGAGCTTCTCCTGAGCCTTAGCCTTGGTAGCCTCGCTCATCCAGTCGAGAGCCTCGATATGCTTAGAGAAGGCCTTCTGGATGTTGGCTACCATCTGCTCCACGCGAGCCTTCTCGCTCTCGGGGAAGTACTTAGCAACATAGATCTGACCTACGGCATCCGAAAGGATAGAGTTGGGCACAGACATAGCACGCTTCCAACGAGGACGTATCTCCTGTGTACCCGACATTGTGCGACCGAAGAACTCGAACGATGCGAGAGCGAACTCCTCGCTGAGGTATGACGATGCGGCATCGATATAGTGTGCTGCAACATAGCTACGCAAAGCCTCAACAGGTGTTGTAGCGATAACATCCATAATATTTGCAAACGACGATGGCTGACTTACAACGAGCTTACCTACGTTGTCAAGACCCATAGCTGCGAAGTATGCATCCCAATCAACTGCCTTGAACTCTGCCTTGACAGCATCCAACGTATAAGGGTTATAGCCACGCTGAATATCGCGGCACTCTACATTTGTCCAGTGCTTAGCAGCGATAGCATCCTCGACAAGAAGGACATTGTTTACATGACCCTCGATATCGCCCTCGACACCTGCAAGGGTGAAGATCTTGGCGAGGTAGTTGCGGTACTCGGCCTTCTTATCGGCATTATTCTCGTCGGTGTAGTAGTCGCGGTTGCCCATGGCCAAGCCACCCTGCTCCAAGTAGAGGATAGTCTGGTTGCTATCTGCGAGGTCGGCAGCAGGATATAGTGCGAAGAATACGCCGATGCCATCGGTATGCAGCTCGGCAAGCATAGCCAAAAGCTGCTCACGCTCGGTGATTGCGAGGATATTGTCCAAAGCGGCACGGATAGGCTCAGCACCCTCACGATTAAGACGCTCCTCGTCGAGACCCATCTTATAGAGGTCCGAGATCTTCTGCTCGATGCTACCAGCCTCGGCAGTACTCTCGGTCATAGACTGGAAGAGGTTGTTGATGCGTACCTCGTTGTTCTCGCGCAACACGTCGAAAGAGCCATAGCGCGAATACTCTGGTTTTAGAGGGTTATTCTTCTGCCAACCGCCTGTTGCCCACTGGTAGAAGTCGTCGTTACGAACGATAGACTCGTCGAAGTTGTTGATGTCGATAGCAGGCACCTCGGCACTCTTATCGGCATCGGTTGTTGCACACGCTGTCATAAGAAGTGCAGATGCAAGGATTAGTGATAATTTTTTCATTTCGGTTTATCTGTTATTAAGTTTTTCGTTAGCCTTTTAGCCACGTAGCTGCTACTTGCGTATGGCAGCTACGCCTGGAAGCTCCTTGCCCTCCATATATTCGAGCAAAGCACCACCACCCGTCGATACATACGACACCTTGTCGGCAAGGCCGAACTTGTTCACACAAGCTACCGAGTCGCCACCGCCAATAAGCGAGTATGCACCCTGCTGTGTAGCCTCGGCGATAGCCTCGGCAACAGCGCGTGAGCCTGTCGAGAACTTATCAATCTCGAATACACCAACAGGACCATTCCAAAGGATAGTCTTGCAACCGAGGATATGCTCGCGGAACTTAGCCTTACCCTGCGATGCGATATCTACACCCTCCCACTCGTCGGGGATGTTGTTGGCAGGTGCCTCCTGCGTATTTGCTGTCTCGGCAAAGTCGTCACATATAAGAGCATCGGGCGAACGTAGTATCTTCACACCACGCTCCTCGGCCTTCTTCAAGATGTCGAGAGCCACGGGGAACATATCGGGCTCGCAGATAGACTTACCCTCCTTGCCACCCTCGGCACCTGCAAAGGTGTAGGTCATACCACCACCGATGATGATAGAGTCTACCTTCTCCATAAGCTTCTCGATGATTGTAATCTTGGTAGATACCTTCGAGCCGCCGATAATAGCGCAGAATGGACGCTCGGGATTCTCCATAACGCCATCGATAGCTTTGAGCTCGTTCTCCATAACATAGCCGAACATCTTATCCTCGGGGAAGTAATCTGCGATAAGTGCGGTAGAGGCATGAGCACGGTGTGCCGTACCAAACGCATCGTTGATATAGCAGTCGGCATACGATGCCAGACGCTTAACAAACTCCTTCTGTGACTCCTTAACAGCCTTCTTAGCCTCCTTCTTCTCATCGTCGGTAGCATCCTCGGCCAAGCCACGAGGCTTGCCCTCCTCCTCGGCATAGAATCTCAAATTCTCGAGAAGCATAACCTCTCCCGGTTTGAGGTTGGCAGCCATCTCGGCAGCACGCTCACCCATACAGTCACCGGCAAAGGCTATCTTAACACCCAAACGCTCCTCGATGGCATAGATAATCTGCTCCAACGAGTACTTAGGATCGGGGTTCTTCTTAGGACGACCGAGGTGCGACATAAGTATCACTGAACCGCCACCGGCCAACACCTTCTTGATGGTGGGGATGGCTGCTCGGATACGTGTGTCGTCCGTAACCTTACCCTCGCCATTAAGAGGCACATTGAAATCAACGCGAATAATAGCACGCTTACCAGCGAAATTGTAGTTGTCAATTGCAAACATAACTATATATTTTAGTTTAACTTAAAATCTGCGATAGGTGTACTTCTTAATTATGGTATATCGTTGCAAAGTTACTAATTTTTTCAAAATATTATCATTCTATACCTATATAATAAGTATGCCAATTGGCAAATTTAATATTGCAAAACTTTATCGTGCGGAGAAAAATATAAATTATTCACAAAATATGCACCTATGAATACATCATAGCAAAAGTTTTCGTATATTTGTATGATGTATGGAGTGCCATCGCAATAACCCGTACACAAAACTGAGAACAATACAAACAAATCAAAATATAACTTAACTATGGAGAACAACAAGCTTCAGCGTGCAGCCGATAATATTCGTATCTTGGCTGCCTCAATGGTAGAAAAGGCCAAGTCGGGACACCCGGGTGGTGCTATGGGTGGCGCAGATTTTATCAATGTGCTCTATGCAGAATTCTTGCGCTACGACCCCGATAATATGGCATACCCACACCGCGACCGTATGTTCCTCGATCCGGGTCATATGTCACCTATGCTCTATGGTGTGCTGTCACTTGCCGGAACATACTCTACCGAGGATTTAGAGTCGTTGCGTCAGTGGGGCAGCGTAACCCCGGGACACCCCGAGGTAGATGTGCTTCGTGGCGTGGAGAATACCTCCGGTCCTCTTGGTCAGGGTCACGCTATGGCTCTCGGTGCTGCTATCGCAGAGCGTTTTATGGTAGCACGCTTCGGTGAATGGATGGCACATAAGACCTATGCCTTTATCTCGGACGGAGCTATTCAGGAGGAGATATCGCAGGGCGTAGGACGTGTTGCAGGACACCTCGGCCTGGCAAACCTCATTATGTACTACGACTCTAACAACATCCAGCTATCTACGAAGTGTGACGAGGTAGATACCGAGGATATCGAGATGAAGTACCGTGCATGGAACTGGAACGTAATCACCGTAAACGGACAGTCTATCGACGAGATACGCGCTGCACTTAAAGCCGCCAATGCCGAGACAGAGCGTCCTACGCTTATCATCGGCAAGACAATCATGGGCTATGGCGCACGTAAGGCCGATGGCACAAGCTTCGAGAATCAGGTATCTACACACGGACAGCCTCTCACGGCTGCCGGTGCCGACATAGCAGCTACAATCAAGAACCTCGGAGGTAACCCCGACGAGCCATTTGCCGTATTCGAGGAGTCGAAGGAGGTATATGCACAGCGTCGCGAGGAGTTGCGCTCATGGGCTAAGCAGATGCAGGCAACCAAGGCTGAGTGGAGAGCCAAGAACCCGGCACTCGCCGAGAAGATGGACTCATTCTACTCGGGTAAGCTACCCGAGATCGACTACTCTAAGATAGAGCTCAAAGCCGACCAGGCTACACGTGCCGCATCGGCTACGATGCTCGGCTACTTTGCGGAGCATGTAGAGAATATGGTGGTAGCATCTGCCGACCTCTCTAACTCGGATAAGACCGATGGCTTCTTGAAGAAGACCAAGGCCTTCACCAAGGGTGATTTTACGGGTAACTTCTTCCAGGCAGGTGTCGCCGAGCTTACTATGGCCTGCGTGATGAACGGTATGGCACTTCACGGCGGTATAATCCCTGCGTGCGGTACATTCTTCGTATTCTCGGACTATATGAAGCCTGCGGTACGTCTATCGGCTCTTATGGAGAAACATGTGATATATATCTGGACACACGACTCATTCCGTGTAGGCGAGGATGGCCCTACGCATGAGCCTGTGGAGCATGAGATGCAGATACGTCTTATGGAGCACCTTCACAACCACTCAGGCGAGCGTTCTATGCTTGTGCTTCGTCCTGCCGACAGCGAGGAGACTGTTGCAGCCTGGAAGATGGCATTGGAGGAGAAGCGTCCTGTTGCTCTCATCCTCTCACGCCAGAACATCAAGTCGTTGCCGGCTCTCTCGGGCACATCACGTCGCGAGGAGGCTATGCAGGCAGAGCGTGGCGGTTACGTGGTATTCGAGGCTCCCGAGGCTAAGGCTACGCTTATCGCTACCGGCTCGGAGGTATCTACACTTGTAGAGGGTGCCGAGATATTGGCCAAGGAGGGTATCGCAACACGTGTGGTATCGGTACCAAGCGAGGGCTTGTTCCGTGACCAAAGCGAGGAGTATCAGCAGAGGGTGCTTGGCACGTTGCCACGCTACGGTATGACCTCTGGTCTTTCGGTAAACCTTCGCGGTCTGGTAGGCGAGAAGGGTTATATCCACGGCTTCGACCACTTCGGTTATTCGGCACCATTCAAGGTTCTCGACGAGAAGTTCGGATATAACGGTACTACCGTAGCTGCCGAGGTTAAGGCAATGCTGGGCTTGTAGGCTTAACTCATATCAGATTATAGAATGTGGGGGTGACTAAAAGTAAATTAGTCACCCCCACGTTCTATAATATTGTTACTTATGTCGCTGTTGTTACCTGACCTCAAAGTCGATGGCCTCACCTGTAGCCGAGTCACCGGCAACCCATAAGCCAAACTTACCCGGCTCTACAACATACTCCATATCTCTGTTCCAGAATGCGAGGTCTGAAACAGGAAGCTCGAAACGACAATGCTTGCTCTCGCCCGCCTTTAACTCTACACGTTCAAAGCGTTTCAGCTCCTTAACAGGGCGCACAACAGAGCCTACATAGTCACGCACATAGAGCTGTACTACCTCCGTAGCATCATACTTACCCGTATTTGTCAGGTTGTACTCCACAACGATGGTGTCGTTAGGCGAGTAGCAGCTCTTATCTATTGCGATATCGGAGTACTCGAAAGTGGTATACGACAGACCGTAGCCGAATGGTAGCAGAGGTCCATAGCCCGAATCAAGGTAGTATGACGTACAACCGAGCGATGTCTGACCCGCCTTCAACGGAATGTCATTAAGCAGAGTCTCTGTACCATTGTTGGGGCGACCCGTCATCGGATGATTGTAGTAGAATGGAGCCTGACCGGCATCGCGTAGGAAGGTCATAGGCAACTTACCCGAAGGCACGGCACGACCTGTAAGCAGGTCGGCGATAGCCTCGCCGCCCATAGTTCCCGGCTGGAACGAGTAGAGTACAGCGTCGCTATTGGCCATATCGCGCTCTATTGTTAGCGGACGGCCCGCTATGACTACCGTAACGATAGGCTTACCCGTAGCTCGCAGGGCTGCTATAAGCTCGCTCTGCGCACCCTGTAAGTTAAGCTGCGAGAGGCAGTGCGCCTCGCCCGAGAGGATAGCCTCCTCACCGACAAAGACTACCACGGCATCGACACCCTTAGCGGCACGTACCGCCGCCGAAATACCACGCGTATCACTATCACGACTGAAGAACAAACCCGGTTCGTAGACAACATCGAACTCCTTGCGTAGCGCAGCAAGCGGGGTTACGGTATATGCCTCCTCGCCATCGAAAGCCCACGTACCAAGTTGATCGAATGGAGCATCGGCCATAGGTCCTGTCACCAATATCTTCCTAACATCGTCACGCAATGGCAACACCTCACCGCGATTTTGCAGCAATATAGCCGACTCCACGGCACACTGCTTGGCGGCGGCAAGATGCTCGGGAGCATAGGCCACCTCGCGTGCCAACGACTCATCCACATATGGGTTATCGAAGAGACCGAGACGGAATTTCAGACGCAGGATGTTGCGTACGGCATCATCTATTTGATTCATACTAAGACGACCCTCGTCAATAAGAGCCTCGATATGCTGCAAGAAGCCAAACGACATCATATCCATATCGACACCCGCCTTTATGGCGAGCTCTGCCGAGTGCTTCAAATCCTCGGCGAAGCCGTGTGACACCATCTCGCCCGCCGAGTTCCAGTCGGTAACGACCATACCATCGAAGCCCCACTCCTCACGCAACACATCGCTCAGCAGCCACTCATTACCCGTAGATGGCAGGCCATCGACATCGTTGAACGATGTCATAAGGGTCAGAGCACCGGCATCGACACAAGCCTTGAATGCAGGGAAGTAGGTGTTACGCAATGCTCGCTCCGAGATCATCGTAGTATTGTAGTCACGGCCACCCTCGGCAGCACCATAACCTACAAAATGCTTAACGCAGGCTGCCATAGAGGTAGGATCGGCATAATCCTCACCCTGATAGCCCTTGACCATAGCCACACCCATCACAACATCGAGGTAGGGGTCCTCGCCCGAACCCTCGGCAACACGTCCCCAACGAGGGTCACGCGCCACATCCAACATAGGGGAGAAGGTCCAACGTACACCCGATGCTGTAGCCTCGATAGCGGCCACACGTGCTCCCTGCTCAACGATGGCAGGATCGAACGTAGAGGCCATACCGAGTGGTATGGGGAAGATGGTGCGGAAGCCGTGAATGACATCTCGGCTAACCAAGATTGGTATACCCAAACGGCTCTCCTCGACAGCAATACGCTGCACGGCATTAATCTCAACAGGATCAACAACATTGAGGATAGAGCCAACACCACCCTCACGAATCATATCGGAGAACTGATAGCCTCCCGACACCTGATTCATCTGACCTATCTTCTCTTGGAGCGTCATCTGCGAGAGCAGCTCCTCGACACGACGGTCTACATCGTCACTATTACCGCTTGTCGTACAGCCGATTGCAAACATCGCGACTAAGGGCAACAAATATTTGATTCTCATAACTTTATTTTCGTTCGGTTAATTATTCTATCTTCTTAAATACTCGAACATAGTCTATCTCGTAGGTTGCCGGCAGACAGCTCTCGTCGATGCCCATAGCACCGCCCCAGTTACCTCCCCACGCCAAGTTGAGTTTGAGGTAGAAGGGGGCATCAAAGGGCCACGTATTCCTATCACCCTTACCATCGTTACGGAATGTGAAGTGCAGTTCGCCATCGAAGTAGAACTTCATATACGCGGGAGTCCACTCCACGGCATAGGTATGAAACTCCGATGTGGCGGTGGCTATATGTATCTCGTTGGTCTTCTGCGTGCCGATAGAGTGGTAGTAGGCCTTGCAGTGTATCGACGAAGATACATAGTTTTCGTGGTAGCCTACATGCTCCATGATATCTATCTCGCCATCGTCGGGCCAAGCACGGAAGTTCTTGGGAAGCATCCAAAATGCCGGCCACGTACCCTTACCCTTAGGCAGCTTCAAACGGCCTTCGAAGTAGCCATACGTCCACGACTCGACACTATTCATACGCACCGAGCGCACCTTACCGTCAATCTTCTGTGCCGTGATTTTGAGTGTTCCATCCGACACCTCGGCGATACGTTGGCCATTATACATTCCGCCCGACACATAGTCTTGAAGCTCGTTGTTACCCCAGCCGTTATCGCCCGTCTCGAACCACCACAGCTGCGACGAGGGTGCTGATACCTCTTGTGTATCGAACTCATCGTGCCACACAAGCTCGTAGCCCTCGGGGGCAGCTATCTGAGGCTCTACATACTCCGCAGCGGCAGGCTTGCTATAGCCCTCGCCGGCCGAGAAGCCAAACCACACGTAGATGCTGTGCAACGCATCGTTATCCGTACAATCGAACCTGACAAGGCGACGTAGGCGCGATATGTCTATATCGCTGAGCCTATTACCCGAGCAGTCGAGATACTCCAATGCCGTGAGCTGCGATAAATCGAGTGTCGTGAGCTCATTGTCCGAGCAATCGAGATATGTCAGCTCGGAAAAATATGTAGAGAGCTCCTCCATGGACTTAATGCCCCTACCCGAGCACTCCATCTTGCGAATATCCGAGGCCTCCTTCGTACTCAATATGCCATCGCCATCAACATCGTAGCTCTCTACGAGTGCCGCCAAGAAGTTGGCATCGGCAATAGTCACAGCCTCCACCTTGTAGTTCTGTCGTATGGGAAGCTCCACACGGCCCGCAGCACTCTTAAAGTGTATCGCACCCTCACGAACATCGCCCGTGGTATTGGCCTCGATGGTAATATCGAGTGTCGATGTACCCGACACGCCACCACTGGGTGATAGCTTAATCCAGTCGTTCTGAGGGTATGCTCCCCACTCCACATCCGAAGTTATGGTAACGCTCTCGACACATCGCTCGTAGGCAACCGTAAGCGACTCCACACTAAGCGTAAACTTTGCCGCAGGCTGCACCTCATCCTCTGGCGTATCGTTGCAAGCAACGGCAACCAACGATATGCACAGTGCGACAGCACTCAACATATAGCGTAATATTCTCATAACAGTAAGTTATACAACCCTGAAATAGATGTAAAAAATGGCAAGCAGAGCAGCCCTGCCCTGCTTGCCTATGACGTTCAAGCCATTACTCCTCGCGGTGCTCCTGGAAGAGAATATCCTTGATGTTTACAACGGTATTCTCAGCACAGCCGCCGAAGTCGAAGAAGAGGTTAATCTTCTCCATATCGATACCTGCCATATTAGGCATCTTGTATACGAAATCCTCGTATGCAGTGAGAGGATGACGATCGGCAAAGTAGAATACATTGTCATCGCCCTCCAATACCAACTTAATGGTAACACCCGGATGATCCAACGTAGAGTTCATCACAAGATAGAAGTCGTAGCGTTTGTCTGCCGTAGTGCTCATATTGGTCTTGAAGGCCACCTGTGCCTGCCACTGATCGGTGGTAGCCGCAGGAAGAGTGATAGTGTAGTTGTTACCATCAGCCTCGAAGCCAGGATTGTCGATCTGTGCCCAGCCGGGAGCATAGTAGTATGTCATCTCCTCAACAGTAGCCGACAGCCACATATTACCCTCGTAGGTAGGATCGTAGATGGTAGTATCGCCAAACTTAGCCTTCTTAACCTCCAAGTCGAGGATACCGTCGTTGTCGGTAACAAAGAAGGTATAGTAGCCGGCCTCAGCACCATCGGTATAAATGTTACCATTGTCGTTAGCATCACCACCCGAGCCATCACCTACACGGAACAGGCCGTTGCCGTTGAACGTGCCATACTTATCTGCTGTCCACTCTACGCCCCAGTCCGACTGACCGAAGATCTTAACAGAGCCACCCTCGCACTTCATAGCCAAGGTGATACGGTAAGTATTCTCGCCAACCTTTGCGAAAGGAAGTGGGGCCTCACCCGTATTCCAGCCTACGAGATTGTCGGTAGTAGGCTTACCGCCACCGTCACCGATAATCCAAAGAGCCTTGGCGTTATCGTATGTGGCACGTGCACCTGCGAACAAAGGCACAGCCTTGAACCACTTGCCATCCCAGTGTATGCGGTAGTCGCCATCGACAGCCAAGAATTTGAGGGTATTGCCGTTTACAACCTCGAAGAAGTCGGGATCTACCCATACCTCCTCAAAATTAACGCCCTCAACGGCAATCTGTGCGCCCTGAGCCAAGGTTGCCTCAACCATACCCGCCGATATATCCTTACCGTCGAAGGTAACCGATGGAGCCTTCACGTCACGCGCCTTGAAGATCATCTGCCAGTAGCAGCCCGGATTCTCGGCAACAACAACAAGCTTAGTATCGGTAAGCTCCTTTACGTGGAAGATAGGATTAGCCCAAACAACATCCGAAGGCACATATACCATAGGAGTATTTGCAGCCAAGGTGATAGTCGAGCCATCGAAGGTATAGGTACTCTCCGTAAGTGGCCACTCTATGTCAATATCTGGCTCGGCACCGGGGTTAGGACCGATAGCCGTAACACCCCAGTTGATGTACATCAAACCATCGGCACCCGACGAGTAGATATACTTACCATCAGGAGTGAAGGTAATCTCATCGTCGTACATACCGAAGGCATCCTTATCGTGGGCAGGTGCTGACCACCAGCCGGCAGGATTATCAACAGACTCACCGCAACCCAAGTGACCCTGAGCATCGGCATCCATTACCCATACCTTGCCTGCGGCATCTGTACCTGCGAGCAGCTCCTGTGGCGTAGCCTTATGTACGGCAGGAACAAACTGATACTTCCAAGCGATACCGCCGCCACCATTCTCCGTAGGAGCCTCGTTTACGAGCGACAGGCACTTGCTAATCTTACCCACGTTGGTCTCCAAGAAACGATAACGAGGTGCGTCGAGAGCAGTCTGGTGAGGGATATACGATAGGTTGTGTCCCTGAGGCAATACCAAGTATATCTCCTCGATACCTGCCGAGTTCCAATTATTCTCGATGGTATAGGTCGTAGTGAACTCCTCGATAGGAGCCTGATAGTCCTGCTCATCGTTGTTGTAGCACTCGGCGTGGTAGCCGTTGGCTGCCATACCCCAGTTTACGTATACCGTGCCGGCCTCACCCGGATTGTATGTAAACTGACCCTCGGCAGTGAATGTGAGAAGGTCATCGTACAAGCCGAAGCCATCCTTACCATTAGGATCGCACGACCACCAGTCGGTACCATCGGTGGTAGCCTGACCTGTCTCGGCATTGATAGAGCCGCAGCCGAAGTGGCCCTTAGTCTCGGCATCCCACTGCCAAGTATTTGCCAACACCTTGGTATAAGGCGATGCGTCGAATGGATCGCGGTAGGTATTTTCGAGCGTAAACTCGTAAACCTTTGAGCCTACCGAGACACCGTTATAGTTGTAGGCCTTAACCTCCACATTATATGTTCCGGCATCACGGAAACGAAGCGAGATACCATTACCCGTATAGGCATAGGTCTTATTGGCCTTGCCATCCACGTTCTGATCTCCGAAGATGAACATAGGCACCATCTGCTTGTTGTTCATCGTGAAGGTGACATAGTTGCTCTGCTGATCAACTTCGATTGTCACATCAAAATTCTCGGCCGAAGGCAGCCCTCCCTGCGACAACTCAGGGTAGTCGGTAGTACAACCGACAACCAGCATTGGCAGTGAGATAAGAGCCGCAGCCATATATCTAAACAACTTTTTCATAATCATTGCTTTTTAATGTTACACATTGCTTGTCGGTTGGTTAGTAACCTACGTTCTGCGTAAGGTTAGGATCCTTATCCACCTCAGACTGTGGCAATGGCCAGTAGCGTTTGCCTGCTGTCCAGTCTACATTACGCCACTCGTGGTTGGCCGAGGTAAGAACAGTTGCTGCCATACCCGTACGTACCAAATCCCAATAACGCTTACCCTCACCTATGAACTCCTTGTGTCGCTCCTCGATGATAGATGCCTGGTCTACGCCCGATGCCGTGCTGCCGGCACGCTGACGTACCTGATTGAGATAGAGTGAACCATCCTTGCCTGTAAGCACTGCCAACTCAGCTGCGTTGAGCAATGTCTCGGCATAACGATATACACGCTGGTTGTTACCGTAGTTCATATCGCCATCGGCAATCTGACCATGATTACCATTCTGACGTGCAATATACTTCTTTAGGAATAGACCTGTATACTGCCAACGCTCCTCACCAAGTTTAAGGTCGGGGAATTCGGCGTAGAAATTGAGGATAGAGCCCTCACGACGCTGGTCGCCCTCCTCGAAGATCTCCCAAGCACTCTCTGCAACAGGGCTGAAACCCCAACCTGCAACATAACCCGAAGCCTCAGGAGCACCCGATACACCAATAAGCATTGGATATACAGAACCACCCGTAGCAAGAGGCGAGCCCCAAGAGCGAGCACCACCTTCAGAGATGTAGTTTATCTCCCAGATAGACTCCGAACACCACTCACCGGTCTCCTCCCAGATGCCGGCATAGTCCGAAACAAGTGCATACTGACCCGAGTTGATAATCTCCTCCATATAGCCGAGAGCCTTAGCGTAACGCTCCGTGTCGTTTTGAATCATAACCATCTCGGCGTAGAGCATATATGCCATAGCCTTGGTTACACGACCCTCCTGACCTGCTGCGGCCTTCATAGGAAGAGTGTCGGCCTCGAATACAGACTCCAAGTTCTCAACGCACTTTGCATATACGGCATCAGCGGTGAGCTGCTCGGTGAAATATGGCGATTCAAGGTTCTTGTCGTAGTATGGGATATTACCCCACAACTTCCACAATACGTTGTAGTAGAAGGCCTTCAAAACAGTAGCTTCGGCCTTATACAAAGCCTTTGTCTCTTCTGACATACCCTCTACCGAGTCTACATACTCCAAGACAACGCACGAACGGTTGATACCCGAATAGGCAATAGTCCAAATAGTATTGCACTGCTCGGTAGGAGTGATTGTATAGAAGTGTGTCTTAACCAACGTTGGCTGGTCACCCTCGTTCGAGCCACCACAGTAGATGTCGTCAGCCATAATATCATAGACGAAGTTGAGCGAATCGTACTGATAGAAGTAGTCGAACCACTTCAATGGGTCGTAAGCTGCAACGAGCGACTGATACATACGCTCCTCGCTGATGAAGTATTCATCGAGAGGTTCTGATGAGTTATGCTTCACGGTAACGAAGTCCTTACCGCACGATGAAAGCAATACTACGAATGCGCTAAGCGCGAAAAATATCTTTTTCATAATCATCATTCGGTTTTAAGGTTAGAAAGTAAGATTTAGACCCACCGAATAGGTACGTGACTGTGGATATACACCACGGTCGATACCCGCCTCGGTACCGAAGCCGTTACCACCGATAACCTCAGGGTCACAACCTGTATAGTTGGTCAATGTGAAGAGGTTCTCTGCCATTACGAATACACGAAGACGTGAGATACCAACCTTCGTAGTCCACTTCTGTGGCAAGGTGTAACCAAGCTGTACGTTACGTGCACGGAGGAATGAGCCATCCTCGATCCACATATCCGATACACGGTAGTTCTCGTTTGGCGAGTCGAACATAAAGCGTGGATACTCGTTTGTAGAGCCCTCGCCCGTCCAACGATTGAGAATAGACTTAGGAAGGTTGATGTAGTAGAGGTCGGTACGACGTGTTACGTTGAAAATCTCGCAACCTGCCTGACCCTGCAACAAGATATTGAAATCCAAACCCTTCCACTCGAAGCCGAGGTTCAAACCAAAGGTCCAATCCGGCATACCCTTACCAAGCATCGTACGGTCAGCGTCGTCGATTACGCCATTGCCGTCGAGATCCTTGAAGCGTATATCACCAGGAGCGGCCTTAGGCTGCAACAACTCGCCATTGGCATTGGTGTGAGCATTTACCTCATCCATATTCTGGAAGATACCATCGGTCTGATAGCCATAGAAATATGGGAATGGCAAGCCGATAGAGCCGCGTGTAAGCTGTCCGATCTTATGGTTAGAACCGTAGAGGTCGGTAGCGTCGTCACCAAGATAGGTAAGCTCGTTCTGATTGTAGGTAGCATTCAGCGAAACGTGATAGTTGAACGCACCGGCTGAATCGCGCCAGCCCAAGTCGAACTCTATACCACGATTGACCATATCACCAAGATTACCCGTAGGAGCCGAGTCACCGGCATATCCCGGAACAGGCATTGCCAGAAGCATACCTGCTGTCTTCTTGTTGTACCAGTCGAAGGTGAAAGTGAGTCGGTTATTGAAGAAACCTGCATCCAAACCGATGTCGGTCTGACGTGACTCCTCCCAACGTGCGTTAGGATTGGCAAGACCCGATGGCTTAGAACCGAGGTTGATAACCTCCGAGCCGTTGGCACCCGAACCGAATACATAGTTGTTGCCCGAGTTCATATATACCGCATATACGAAGTTACCGATAGCATCGTTACCATTGATACCCCAAGATGCTCTAAGCTTCAATGTCGAGAGCCACTCGGCGTTCTCCATAAATGCCTCGTTCTTGATGTTCCAACCGAGTGATACTGATGGGAAGTTACCCCACTTGTTGTTATCACCAAAGCGGCTTGAACCGTCACGACGAACAGTAGCCTCGATCATATAACGCTCGTCGTAGTTGTACGATACACGTGCGAAGTATGATGCCAAACGGTATGGAATAGAGTTCCACGAACCCCAACCATTGCGGTCGCCATCAGACTGCTGTCCGAGGGTGTTGTTTACCGTAATCTTATATGGGTCGTATGGATACATCAGACCACGTGCCGAAGCACCTACATTCTGCGATGTAGACGAGATAACCGACTGACCCAGGAGGACAGCGATAGAGTGCTTACCGAAGGTCTTATCGTAAGAGAGCACGTTCTCAACCTGATACTGGAAACCACGATTCATCTCCTGTGATGCAGACTCGGCGTAATTAACCTTCTCGGTTACAGTCTCGTTACCATCCTTATCGTATGTGGTCTCCGAAGCTACGGTGTTGTAGTTGTATCTCTTAGACGACAAGAAGTACTGTGTAGTATATCCGTGGTTGCCCCAGAATGCAAGGTCGATACCCACCGATGAACGGAATTTAAGACCATCGTAGAGCTGAAGCTCGCCGGCGAAGTTGGCGATAAACTTATCGGTGTTGTACTTAGTACCTGGCAACGACAAGAATGCCAATGGGTTAGACTGCTCATTGTAGATGTTACCATCAACTACGGTGTATGCGCGGCCATCCTTATCGCGTACGATGTGGTCGTAGCCGTTAGGATAGAGTGTTTTGTACTCCTCCTCCTCTTCCGGCGTTGCATATACGTCCAACAGAGGCGACATACCTATTGCAGAGCCAAGAGGTGAGCCATACTCCGAGTTGGCCTCGATACCTGTAGCTAATATACGCGCGTACGAAGCAGAGGTCTGAACAGTAAGCTTGTTCAACCAATCGCGCTTCTTAGAGCTGTCGAATACCGTAGCACCGATATTTGCACGTACGGTGATACGCTCGTAGTTAGAACGGTCGTAGTTACCGCCGATAGTACCCTCGCGTGTGAGGTATCCTGCCGATAGTGCGTAGTTCACATTATCCGAACCACCCGAGATGGTAAGGTCGTGCTTCATAACAGGGGCATTGTCGTTGAATACGAGGTCTACCCAGTTGGTACCCTCACCAAACTCATAAGGATTCTCGTAGATAGGAGCCTGACCGGCATTGATATAACCCTCGTTCATCATCGTAGCATACTCCGTAGCGTTCAACACGCTGGGCTTGCGCCAAGGATTCTGCCATCCGTAAGAGAAGTCGTAGTTCACGGTAGCCTGTCCCTTCTCACCCTTCTTCGTAGTTACGAGGATAACACCATTTGCAGCACGAGCACCATATACAGCACCCGAAGCGGCATCCTTCAACACCTCGATACGCTCGATGTCGTTGGGGTTAAGATAGTCGATACCTCCCGAGATTGCCATACCATCGACAATGTACAAAGGCTCTGAGTTGTTGATAGAACCCACACCACGTACACGCACCTGTGCCGAAGCATCAGGAGCACCCGAAGGCGATGTAACGGTGACACCCGAAGTCATACCTTGCAGCACGCTTTCAAGACGTGTGCTCGACTGAGCTTTGAGGTCATCAGCCGTGATAGATGAGATAGCCGCAGTAACGACACTCTTCTTCTGAGTACCGTAACCCACAACTACTACCTCGTCGATATCCTGAGCATCCAGCTCAAGGACAACGTCGTAAACAGTCTTGCCACCGACAACGGCTATTGTCTGAGGCAAGTAACCAATGTAAGATACCACCAAGTTTTGGCCATCATCTGCAGCAATGACGAAGTTACCTCCGACATCCGTAGATGTGCCGACGGTTGTACCTTCGACTATGACAGCTGCGCCAATAATCGGTGAGCCTGCCGCGTCTTTCACGGTACCCTTCACTTGTTGAGCAAATGCCGAAACACTGCCCACGCACAAGATAGCAAGTATCAAGGCGATTCTGTAAGTCAAGTTTTTCATAGGCTTTTGTTGTTAGTTAATAGATTTAGTTATGTAGTTTGTTGTTTGTTGCAACTGCGATTAGAAATATGGCCAATATTCGGATGTTTCTTGGCATATCATACATCTTTTAGGCATTACTAAATTAAACAATATTTTCTCAATAACCAAAAATCTGCAAACCAAAAAAACTCACAAAAAACGCCAATATAGACACCTGTATTCATTACTATGCTGATTATCAGCGCAATGCGTTATTTTCGTCTTAAAATAAAGTGGTAAAATTATAGGCTGTTATTTTCGTAACAATATTGCGGGTTTATGCAGCGAGCTAATTCTTCAAAAAAAGTGGATTAGGTGGAGAACACTACATAATGTATTATGCTGATTATAAAGCGATTAGCGATTTTACATAGCGGCAAATAAAGTGGATTGTATAGATGCCGTACAAATAATAAATTCGTCCGAACATCAGATAATTATGCAGAAATCCCCTTGTCTGTCAGCCACACGCTTGCGGGGAACAGACAAGGGGATTTTTATTCAAATGTGGATGATATATCACTATCCGCACTATCGCGCCGACAGAGCTTCAAGCTGCTCGGTGGTACTGCGGATAACTCCGATTGTAGCCTCGTCATCGACAAAGATGGAGTTCAAACCCTGCTGCTCCTGTGCAGGATCTCCCGTATAGTCGTCGCCCTTGGCCCAATACTCGTGGTCCTCGACATGTGTCGTGGCATAACCACCCCAGCTCCAGAAGTTACAGCCGGCAAGCTTACCGCCCGCGGCAGCTGCCTGCTCGACCATTGCAAAGACAAAGTCGTAGTATATATCGCGGTAGGTGGTAGTGGCACTCTTACGGAAATCCATATCGTCACGAGGCAGGCCAAACTCCTCAACCACAACGGGCTTGCCTATCTTATCTGCAAGCTCGACGTGCATGGCGATATACTCCTCGGTATTATCGCACGACTGTTGCAAATCCTCGCCCATATTGTCGCCACGAAGCCACTTCCAATTGTATGGCCAGACATGGCAGTTGATATAGGATATATCCTCGATGGCGTGTATTCTCTCACACAACTCCATATCCCACTCGCAGCCATAGAAGCCCTCCGAGCCGGTAGATATCATATGGTTGGGATCGAGCTCACGAATAAGGCGGGCACTCTCGGCAATCCACTCTGCAAAATGCTCCTTGTTATCCTGAGTCTTGCTACTGAAAGCTCGTGGCTCGTTGCATATCTGCCATGAGAAGATGGCGGGATCGTCTATATACTTTATACCTGTATAGCGGTTTGTGCGGGTGATAATATAACGGAGGTGGTCGTAGAAAATCTCCTTGGCGCGCTCGTTACGCACAAACTCACCGGCAAAGGTATTGTACGAAAACCAGCCATCGACACGTGGCACGAGCACAGGCTCGTTATTGGCCCACGCGACATACTGCGTATAACCGCCGCTCCACTCCCAGGCATTGTTGAAATATAGCACAGCAGTCATATCGCGCTTGCCGAGCTCCATCATAAGGTAGTCCAAACCGGCCAACACCTCATCGTTATATACCCCGGGCTCGGGTTGCAGATTAGGCTCGATCTTGCCGAGAAGGCCGTTTTCACCCTCACCGCCAACCAATATACGCAGATTCTCAACACCGATACTCTTCATAAAATCAAGCTCCTTGGCAAGACGCTCGCGGTTGCCGCCCTCGCCCTCCGAGCCAAGTATCGCACCGTACCAGAAGTTCGTTCCAACGAAATAATAGGGCTTACCATTGCGAATAAACTGCCCATTCTCAACACGGATAATCTCAGATTTTGAAGTGGTCTCGACATTGTTACAACCCACCAATACCATAACGAGTATGGCTGCCGAAAGGGATAGAATTTTAACTATTTTCTTCATAACCTTCAGTAAGTAGTTTTAGTAAATTTGTACAAACATACGTAAAATTTTTTATATTTTAGCAATACCCCGACAAAATACGAGAGCAAGCAACCAAATAGCGGCAATGAGAGAAAAAGAGCTTTTATTTTTTGAAAAAAAGCGGGGTATCTAACTTGTATATTTAATAGGTATTTTATAATTTTGTAGGGTCAAATTGCGGGGATGTAGCCCGCTAAGTCGCTGATTGACGATAAGTTGTTGATATACAATGATATATCAACGCGATTTTCGTTATTACGATATAAGAATAGAAGCAATGAAACGAGTAATTTTGTCGGGCGGAGGTACCGGCGGTCACATATATCCGGCAGTAGCCGTTGCCGAGGCATTGAAACGCAAGTGGGGAGAGGATGTCGAATTGCTCTTTGTAGGGGCGATAGGCAAGATGGAGATGGAGAAGGTTCCGGCATTGGGATACCGCATCGAGGGATTGCCCGTAGCCGGCCTGCAACGCAAGTTCACGCTGAGCAACTTTGCGCTGCCCTTCAAGGTTGCGGCAAGCATACGCCGTGCCAAGCGCATAATACGCGACTTTGGAGCAGACGTTGTGGTAGGCTTTGGCGGATATGCCTCTGCGCCTGTATTGTGGGCAGCGCAGCGACTCGGCATACCGACACTCATACAGGAGCAAAACTCCTATGCCGGCCTCACCAACAAGATACTCTCGAAGCGTGCCAAGCGCATATGCGTGGCATACGACAAGATGGAGCGTTTCTTCCCCAAGGAGCGTATAACACTTACGGGCAACCCGCTCAGAGGCAGTTTTGCCACTAAGCAAACCGACCACGATGAGGCTCTCGCCTACTTCGGATTTAAGCCGGAGCTGCCCGTGATACTTGTTGTAGGAGGCTCGCTCGGCACACGCACGCTCAACGAGATGATGAAGGCGTGGATAGCATCGCTCGACGGGGAGGCTCCCGTGCAGGTGATATGGCAGACAGGCAAATACTACGAGCGCGAGATGCAGGCGTACCTCGCGGCACACCCCACAAGGAATATATGGCAGGGTGCATTTATCGAGCGTATGGACTATGCCTATGAGGCTGCCGATGTAGTGTTATCGCGCAGCGGTGCTTGCACCGTATCGGAGCTGTGCCTTGTGGCCAAACCCGTAATCTTCGTACCCTCGCCGAATGTTGCCGAGGACCATCAGACCAAGAATGCCATGGCACTGGTCGAGAAGGGGGCAGCAGGTATTGTTGCAGACAGCGAGGCCGTGGCACGTGCTATGCACGAAGCCGTGGCTCTTGCCGCGGATGAGGCTCGTCGCGACTCTCTTGCACGCAACATAGCCACTCTCGCCATAGCCGACTCGGCAGAGCGCGTGGT
Source organism: Alistipes sp. (assembly GCA_017504265.1). Taxonomy (GTDB): domain Bacteria; phylum Bacteroidota; class Bacteroidia; order Bacteroidales; family Rikenellaceae; genus Alistipes. The sequence continues at coordinate 20,849 of JAFVRN010000002.1, forward strand.
AGCGGAGATAGAAAAGATTGTGAACAAGACTCTATAATGATTGGGCGGATGACGGATAAGAGCAACTACAAAAATGTATACTTCCTCGGCATTGGCGGCATAGGAATGAGTGCCATAGCCCGCTACTATATTCACGAGGGTTATCGTGTTGCGGGATACGACCGTACGGCGACACCGCTGACCAAAGAGCTGGAGGCCGAGGGGGCAGAGATACACTACGAGGATGACCCGGAGCTTATCCCCGAGGCTATGCGCTCGGCCGACGACACGCTGGTGGTGCTAACACCTGCGATACCTGCCGACCATCGTGAGTGGGAGTGGCTGCGTAACAACCGCTTCCGCATAGAGAAACGTTCACAGATGCTCGGACATCTGTCGGCAGGACATCTGGTGATGGCTGTAGCAGGCACACACGGCAAGACGACAACATCGACACTATGTGCGTGGCTGAACCATGCTGCCGCAGGCGAGGGTTGTGCCTTTCTTGGAGGCATATCTCGCAACTTCTCGTCCAACTTGGTGCTGGGCGAGGGGCGACGTATGGTTGTTGAGGCCGACGAGTATGACCGTTCGTTCCTGCGCCTATACCCCGATGTGGCGGTTATCACGGCAGCCGATGCCGATCACCTCGACATATACGGCACGGTAGAGGCGGTACACGAGGCCTTCGAGCAGTTTGCATCGCAGATAAAAGATGGCGGCGTACTCATCCTCAAAGAGGGTGTTGCGCTCGACTTCGACACCTCGAAACGCACTCTTTACCGCTACTCGTGTAGCGATGGCGGCGACTTCCATGCCGAGAACATTACGTTGCTCGATGATGGCAGCTACCGCTACGACATAGTGTTACCGGATGGCCGCATCGAGGGGTGCAAGCTGGGGATATTGGGACGTATTCATATCGAAAACTCGATAGCCGCCGTAGCCATGCTGTGGTGTGCGGCACGCATCGAGGGCAAACCATTCGATAGTGAAGCTGTGCGTCGTGCGCTCTCGTCGTTCGAGGGTGTCAAGCGTCGTATGGAGCTATATATAAACACCACGGAGCAGGTATACATAGACGACTATGCGCACCACCCCGAGGAGCTGCGAGCAACGATGGAGTCGCTGCGAGGCATCTTCCCCGGACGACATCTTACGGCGATATTTCAGCCGCACCTCTACACCCGCACACGAGATTTTGCTGCGGAGTTCAGCGAGGTGCTGTCGATGGCCGACGACGTGATTTTATTGCCCATATATCCGGCACGCGAAGAGCCGATAGAGGGTGTCTGCTCGGAGCTTATAGGCAGAGCCATAACGACCGAATGGCAGATATGCGAGCGTGAGGCATTGGCCGGATTGCTTGCCACACATCCCACGGATGTGGTCGTCACGTTTGGTGCAGGCAATATCGATGCTGTATGTAAGGATGTGGCCGAAGTGCTACGCAACAAGGTTAAGGATAGAAGGGAGTAATGTTACGCAAGATTGGTAAATATGTGGGTTATACCCTGCTGTGGATAGTAATCGTAGCGGCACTTCTTTGGGCGCATAACAGGGCTGCGACACATCGCACGGAGCAGGTGGTGGGTGCTATGAATATAAGCATCGAGAATGGCGACGACAAGCAGCTCATAGACTCGCACATAATCGAGGAGTGGATAGCCAAGCACAACCTATCGCCTATCGGCATCACCATCGACAAGGTGGCTGTCGAGCAGATTGAGGAGCAGGTGCGTCGTCATACGGCCGTAGCCAATGCCGATGTCTACACCACATACGATGGCGATGTGAACATAAGCATCGAGCAGCGTCGCCCCATAGCACGACTGCGCATGGATGGCTACGATGCCTATATCACGGCCGAGGGCTACATCGTACCTGCGGCCGAGGGTTACAGCGCACACGTGCCCGTGGTGACGGGTGACTACCGCCCGCTATTTGGCAGCAACTATGCCGGCTATGCCGAGGATGTCACACGCGACTCGATAGCGGCCTTGGAGCGTGTCATTGCCCTACTCGAAGAGCAGAAGATACCGCTATACGAGCAGCAGCAACAGAACAACAAGGAGCTGCGACTGATACTCTCGGAGCGTCTATCCAAGGGGTTCTTCCAGTCGGACGAGGAGTACGAGATATTGAAGAACCACTATAACCAGCGTCGTAGCGATGCTCGCAACAAACACCGCTATCGCAACCAACAGCTGAGGGCCGGTATTGCCATCCTCGAACAACAGCAACACGAGGCGCGCAAACGACAGCAGCAACTCGAACAGCAGGATGCCGACTTTGATGCCCTTCTCGACTTCCTAAAGTTTGTGGGCGAGGATAGCTATTGGAGTGCCGAGGTGGTGCAGGTCATAGCCTCGGGAGGCGGCGGCAAGCAGATAGAGCTGTCGATAGTGCCTCGCTCGGGACGCTTCCTCGTGGACCTGGGAGCAACAACAGAGCTGCGTGACAAGCTCGCGACATTGGAGCGTTTCTATCGCAAGGGGCTGGATAATGTCGGCTGGGATAAGTACCGGCATATAAGCCTGCGATATCGCGGACAAGTGGTATGTAAGTAAGAAAATAAAAACTATAAGGATAATGAAAGGTAAGCAGATTGTAGCAATTGACGTAGGCTCGACCAACGTGGTTATCGCCGTAGCCTCGGTAGAGGAGGATGGACGTGTCGATATACGTGGCATCGTGACCGAGCCTATCGAGGGTATCAACGCAGGACGTGTCGAGAATATAGAGACGGCAGGAAGTGCTGTCAAGAGTGCCAAGGAGCGCATCGAGAAGATGTTGGGTATAAGCATCACAGAGGCTTATGCCGGCCTTTCGGGCGACTTCATACGTTGCGTTCCCGTCACTGACCACGTCTATGTGCAGGACGAGATGCGCAACGGCAGCAACCAGATTACGCAACGCGACTTGGACGACCTGGATCGCCGTATGCGCAGCGTAACACTCCCCGACGACCGCGAGGAGATTATTATGATGGAGCCTCTACGCTACACCATCGACGAGAAGGAGGTTGCTGTGCCCGTAGGTGCATATGGCTACTTGCTTGCCGCAACGTACAACTTCGTATTGTGCGACCGTGCTATGCGTGACCGTCTGCGCCAGTGTCTGCAACGTCAGGGCATAAGCGTCAAGGAGTTTGTGCCAAATGCCCTTATCTCGCATCTTGCGGTAGCAACAACCGAGGATATAGAGGAGGGATGCGTGGTGATAGACCTCGGCGGAGGTGTTACCGATGTTGCCGTACTGCTGGGTGGCAAGGTGCGACACATAGCCTCGATACCTATTGGCACAAATAGCGTGAATGGCGATATACGTGCTTACGGCATTCCGGCAAACTATATCGAGAGCCTCAAATGTCGTTACGGCTCGGCGATGCGTGATATGGCAACCGAAGATAAGATTGTCTTTCAGTCGGCACGTCGTGGCACGACAAAGAGCATTATGCGCCGCAATCTTGCTGCAATCATCGAGGCACGCCTCGTAGAGATATTGGAGTGGGTGCGTCGCGAAATCAAGAATGCCGGTTGTGGCAAGGAGTTCAAGCCCGTGGTCCTGGTTACAGGCGGTGGCGCAGAGATGCAACATATCGAAGAGCTCTTTGCCCGTGAGCTTGGCGTGGAGGAGGTGCGTGCCGTATATCCCGAATATGGATTTACGGAGACTATGTCGGAGCATATATCAACGACGGCCTATGCCACGGCAGCCTCACTGCTCATATATGGTGCTAAGCACGGTAGTTGCAGTATTGCAGTACGTGTGGCACAGCCCGAAAGTGTTGTGCAGACACCACGCACGGCTGCGCAACCTGCACCCCAGAGCGCAGCACCCAAACAGAGCCACAACATAGAGCCTGTACACGACACGGAGGACGAGGAGGACAACACGTACAACGACACGGATACGGATGACGTGGATATCGAGATAGATCAGCCCAAGAAGGGTAAGAAGATTAAGGAGTCGATACGTACCATCTTCACCAAGCTAAGTAACTCGTTTACAAACAACGGGGATGAGGATGATTATGAGTATTAGTAGTCGATACGACGCAAACAAGCAAACAGCGCATAGAGAAGATGAATAATAGTGCAAATAACATATTTGCCGATGATTTGGTAAAGGCGATAACCGGAGAGAGCGCGAGCAACCTGGCCTTCGATCCCAGCTCCATCATTATGGTAATCGGCGTAGGTGGTGCCGGCACAAATGCCGTCAATCACATGCAGACGCTGGATATCACGGGTGTAAACTTCGTGGTGTGCAACACCGATAAGCAGGCATTGGAGAACAGCTGCGTGAGCAATAAGGTGCAGATGGGACCCGGTCTGGGTGCAGGTAACGACCCGGAGCGTGGCCGCGAGTTGGCATTGGAGAGCGAGGAGCAGCTACGCACACTGCTCGAAACATCCGGTGCCAAGATGCTCTTCATAGCAGCAGGTATGGGAGGCGGTACCGGTACAGGAGCTTCGCCCGTCATAGCCAAGTTGGCACACGAGCTCGACATACTTACCGTAGCTGTGGTGACGATGCCCCTGCGTATGGAGGGTAAGCGTCGTTACGAACAGGCCGTGCGAGGTATCTCGGAGCTTAACGAGTGGGTGGACTCGATACTTATCATCGACAACGAGCGTGTACGACAGGTATATGGCAAGCTGCCACTGACCGAGGCCTTTGGCAAGGCCGACGATGTGCTTGGTATGGCGACAAAGGGTATCGCCGAGCTAATCACGGTAGAGGTGGCATTGGTACGTGTCGATTTCGCCGACGTGAAGACTGTCATGCGTGGCAGCGGACGTACACATATGTCGGTTGTGGTGGGGCGAGGCGAAAATCGCGCATTACAAGTTGCCGAGGGCGCACTATCATCGTCGCTACTCGACAACAACCGCATCATAGGAGCCAAGGAGATACTTCTGAACTTTGCCGTAGCCGACATCAACCGCATTATGCAGGATGATATCACCGACGCTATGGAGTATATCCAGGAGCATGCAAGCTACACCGACGAGGACGGCAACACCAACTCGGCAAATATCATCTGGGGTGCATGTCAGAAGCCATCGCTGGCCGACGACGAGCTCGAATTGGTCGTTGTAGCGACACGCTTCACGGATGGCAACAACCTCAATATAAAGAGTTCGTATGCCGAGGCTGAGATGAGCCCGTTTGAGCAACCCAAGGAGGAGCTTAAACCCGTTATACAACAAGAGAAAGAGCCGGTGAAGAATAAAGAGCCGAGGGTTATTCCTCCACCCAAGCCCCCTGTGACCATCACACCGCCACAAGACAGGTACAAACAGATAGGCATACACAAGCTGAGTCCTGCGTTTGTACGTCATAATGTGGTATTTGAAGATGAGAGCAATACGCAGGTACGCAGTATTCCATTCCAGCAGTTAAGCTCCGATAATGGCACGTCGGATAGTGGCAATGGCGGTGGCGGTTCGCTCTTCGAGGCATAACATAATTTAGATATATCAGAGATGCTCAATATTTTATCCGTCGTAGATAGTACGGCAGTAAAACAGGCCATAAATGGTGCCGAGAGTGTTATCACGGGTGTCGGCACGGCCATTCAGGAGAGTGCTGCGGCAGCCACACATGCTATCGCCATAAACCCCAATATCGACATTGGCGATGTGATACTAATGACGCTACTCTCTATCCTCTTGCTTCTGCTATCCGGTATGGCATCGGGCTCAGAGGTGGCCTTCTTCTCGCTTACACACAACGATATAGAGACCTTGGAGAGTCGTGATGACAGTGCTTCACGTCGTGTTTTGGAACTACTCGAAAATAGCGATCGTCTGTTGGCGACGATACTCGTCGTAAACAATATGGTCAATATCTGTCTGGTAATCATCACGGCACAACTCATAGACGAGATATTCATATTCAGCGGCATTTGGGACTTTGTGTTTAAGACAATTGTCGTCACCTTCCTGCTGCTGCTCTTCGGCGAGATTATGCCTAAGGTATTGACGCAGATGAAGCCTATACGTATGGCGAGCCTCCTCTCTATGCCGATGAAGGTGTTCAGATGGCTGGTATACCCTCTCGCCATAATCCTAATGCGCACGAGCAGCCGTGTCAGCCGCTTTGCGATGAAGAGTGCCGAGATCTCAATCGAGGAGCTTGCCGATGCCGTAGACCTCGCTGAGACGGGCTCGGAGGAGGAGCAGAAGATGCTGTCGGGCATTGTCAGCTTCGGACAGACCGAGGTGGTGGAGATAATGCACTCGCGTGTGGATATCACAGGCCTGGAGGCAGATGCCACATATGACGAGGTGCGCCGTGTGATAGTAGATACGGGGTATTCGCGTATTCCGGTATATGGCGACGACCTGGACGATGTGCGTGGCGTGCTATATGTTAAGGATTTGCTGCCACATATAGGCGAGAGCGACAGCTTCGAGTGGCAGCAGCTACTGCGCAAGCCCTACTTCGTACCCGAGCATATGATGATTGACGACCTTCTTAAAGAGTTCCAGAAGAAGAAGATACATATAGCCATTGTCGTCGATGAGTATGGTGCAACACAGGGTCTTGTATCGCTCGAAGACATCCTCGAGGAGGTTGTAGGCGAGATTACCGACGAGAGCGACGACGACGAGGATAAGCTCTACGAGAAGATTGGCGAGAACACCTATATCTTCGATGCCAAGATACACATCGGCGAATTTGTGCAGGCCATAGGCTACGACGAAGATGCCTTCTCGGATGTCGAAGGTCACGCCGAGACGTTGGCAGGACTTATGATGGAGATTAAGCGCGACCTGCCCAAGCGTGGCGACGAGCTCAAATCGCACGGCGTGAAGTTCTTTATAGCCACCATGGATGGCCGTCGTGTAGACAAGATTAAGGTGGAGGTAGATGGTTAGGCTCTTTGTCGAGGCTGTGCCTCAGGTATATCTATGTTGCGATACGCTGCTCACGGCAGCCGACATTGCCTCGGCATCGCGCTTTCAGAATAGCGGACGACGTAACGAGCATCTGGCGTGGCGACGCATAGTCCGCCGCGAGCTGGGACATGGCATCACAATAGAGTACAACGATGTGGGAGCACCCATAGTCACCACCCCCACAACCACACCGCATATCAGCGTAGCTCACAGCCACGGTATTGTTGCTGTGGCGATAGCAGACGAGCCTGTCGGCATAGATATAGAGAGTGTCGGGCGTGACTTCAGTCGTGCCGCCACGAGATATATGCGTAGCGAGGAGTGCGAGCTATGCGAAGATGAGCTGTGGATGGCTATGGTGTGGACGGCAAAGGAGGCGATGTATAAATATTATGGAGTCAAGGGCATCGACCTGCGTGACGACCTACGCATAACGGCCTACGATGCCACGACACGCAGGATGTGTGGCGAGCTGTGCGGAAAAGAGGCCGTGAATATCGACATCAGCCTATACGACGAAGAGTATATCGTTGCCACAGCCGTTGGTAAACAGAGATAACAACCGCCACTGCGTGGCAAAATATAAATGTAGATAAGATGGCCTCAATGGCACATAACAATACTGTATCACTTGGCACCGACTCGCTTGGCAAGTTGCTGGCACGCTACGCCATACCGGCAATTATCGCCATGGCCTCGTCGTCGCTATACCACATAATAGATAGTATATTTATAGGTCACGGTGTTGGTGGTGCAGCCATATCGGGTATGGCCATCACACTACCTATTATGAATATCGCCTCGGCCTTTGGTGCTATGGTGGGTGTGGGAGCTGCCGCACGCATATCAATACGTCTGGGCGAGGGCAATAAGCGTGCTGCCGAACATATATTGGGCAATGCCGTGCTTCTCAACCTGACACTCGGCGTGGGCATAATGCTCGTCTTTCTCTTCTTCCTCGACCCCATACTTATATTCTTCTCGGGAGGTGATGCCAGCGAGGCCACGATAGCCTATGCGCGTGACTTTATGGAGGTTATTATGTTTGGTAATATCATCACACATCTCTACCTCGGTCTTAACGAGCAACTGCGTGCCTCGGGATACCCCCGCAAGGCGATGTATATTATGCTTCTGGCAATGGTGCTATGTACGATACTCAACCCCTTCTTTATCTTCGTATTGAAATGGGGTGTACGCGGCTCGGCCTGGGCTACGGTGATAGCGCAGAGCATAGCACTATGTATACAGATACACCACTACACCTCGCCTAAGAGCTTCCTGCGCTTCAAGCGTTATAGCTTCCGCTTCAAGCGTTCGATCGTTGCCGCCATACTCTCTATCGGCATGGCACCCTTCCTGCTGAATGTATGCGCCTCGCTTGTGACACGCTTTATGAATACGGCACTGCTGAAATATGGCGGCACGGGAGAGTGGGATGTGATATCCTCAACGGCATTTGATGACAACGTGGGAGATATATACGTAGGCGCATACGGCATTATGAACCGTGTGATACTCCTCTTCATAATGGTGGCACAGGGCTTCAATCAGGGTATGCAGCCTATCGTGGGATATAACTATGGAGCAAGGCAGTATGGCCGCGTACTTACCATACTCAAATATACGATTATCTGCGCTACGTGCGTCACCACACTCGCCTTTCTTATCGGTCTGCTCTTCCCACGTGAGGTCGCAGCAGCCTTTGTAGATAGCTCGAACGGTATCGCCGACCAAGCTATGGTGGATGTCGTGGCGCAGGGATTGGGCGTGGCGATGCTCGTATTCCCATTGGTAGGCTTCCAGATTATTGCCGGTGGGTTCTTCCAATATATAGGACGTGCTCCACTCGCTATGTTCCTATCGACCACACGCCAGCTTCTCTTCCTTCTGCCCCTGCTTCTGATACTTCCCGCAAAGTATGGAGCTATGGGTGCTTGGGTGTCGATGCCACTTGCCGATGCCGCATCTATCGTCGTGGCTGCAGTGTTGCTCACTATGCAGATTCGTAAGTTCCGACGTATGGAGCATGACTATCATTTCAGTAAGTAGTTATGGCAGAGCATCTACATATAGCCACGGGCGACAAAAGCGCAAAATATGAGTTGCTATACCGACAGGTAGTTGCACTTGTCGAGGGCGAAGATGATTCAATAGCACGTATGGCGAACATTGCGGCAATGATAGCTCAGACGTTCGATTTTCTATGGACGGGATTCTATCGCGTTGTGGGCGACGAACTAATTCTGGGGCCTTTTCAGGGGCCTATGGCCTGCACACGTATAGGCTATGGACGTGGCGTATGCGGCAGCAGCTGGGCCGAGCGACGTACCATAGTTGTGGATGATGTGGAGAAGTTTGCCGGACATATAGCCTGCTCGTCGCTATCACGTAGCGAGATTGTAGTACCCATAATCCGAGGTGAGATGATACTTGGCGTACTCGATATCGACAGCGAGCAGCTTGCGACATTCGATGATGTTGATGCCCTATGGCTCGCAAAAATCGTAGACCTATTATAGTATGGTAGTATATCTTCTCGATTTGGTAAACTCCCTACGTACAGGCTGCATATCGCTGCGTAGTTACCGCAACGTAGAACTCGATATTGATACCATCTCTGTCGGCAACAATGCCGTTGTAGTACGCTGTTACCTCGACAACGATACTACGCCTATGTCGCTGAAATGCTATCTTACACCACATCATAACGCAGGCTTCATATATGGCGAGGCATATCATCAACAAGAGGTGGAGATATACTCAATAAATGGTCAGTGTCACCTCATAGATGCGTTAATCACTCCGTGGGTGGAGGGTAGGTCTCTCGACCAGTTATTGGGTGCTGCAAGTAGCGACTATCCATCGCTAAGCCGTACATTCGACAGGCTCGCCATCGACATACTGCGCGCACCGGTAGCACATGGCGACATCAAACCCGAGAATATCATCGTACACCATAATGCTACAATGGAGCTTGTCGATTGGGACTCGGCCTGGAACGAGGAGATAAACGACTACGGTGCCGATGAGTGCGGGACACCTGCATACAGACATCCGTTACGCAGCAAGGAGTCCTATAACAAGAGCATCGATGACTATCCTATTGCGCTGATATCCACCATGCTCTCCACCCTTGCACACGATAGGGCGACCTTCGAGCCGCTACTAACCGCCGACAAGAGGCTCTTCACACCGAGGCTGATACTACAAGGCCGTGACGAGGTGTACACACGCGCACTCGCAATGCTCGACAGGTGTGATGCCAAACACTATAATATTGCTAAGTTGCTCAGTAACACGACACCCTCACTACCGCGACTGCCCGACTATCTGCTTAACAGCACCATAAATGATAGTACAGAGAGGCGAACGGCCACAATCGTACAACCCTCACATAGAGATAAAATAGGCAGGCAACGCCTCGCATATCGACGTAGGCCACGACTGAGACAACGCCACTCACTGTGTAACATCACACGTAAGCAGATGTGCAGCCAGCACCTTGTAGGCGATATGCTAATGTCGATTGATATGGTACGCCATACGCATAAGGTCCATTGATAGGTGACAGTAGCCGGCGGGATTTTTATCAAGGTAGTCCTGATGATACTCCTCGGCAGCATAAAAGACTACAAGAGGCTCAAACTCAACGGCAAGCGGCTCGCCTATCTGCTCCTCAACACACCTATACTTCTCCTCAATAATGGGGATATCCTCATCGTCGGTATAGTATATGCCCGTACGGTAACGTGTGCCGCAGTCGCCACCCTGACGATTTATCGAGAGCGGGTCTATCGAGCGAAAATAGAGCTCTACAAGCAACCCGAGCGACACCTCCTCGGGGTTGTACTCCACACAAACCGTCTCGACATACCCCGTTTTGTCGCTGTACACCTGCTCGTAGGTGGGGTTGTCGCCACAGCCATTTGCATATCCTGCGGTCGTAGCCACCACGCCACGTACCTGCTTAAACATATGCTCCGTACCCCAAAAGCAGCCTCCTGCAAAATATATCCTCTTCATAAAAGTTTCGTTTAGTGCAAAGATAGCGAATTTTTGAATTGCACGATATATGTATAACAAATATAATGCAGCATCGGCATAGAGGTTGCTTATAGCGAGATAAAATATTTCTATTTGTATATATGAATTTTATATTCTATTTTTGCACCTGAAAACAGATAATAAAATAATAAAAATTAAAAGAGAGATATTATGGGAGCTATTCATTTGACAACAGATCAATTCAAAAAACGAGTATCGGATATAGATGCAGGCGGTGACTGGAAATTCTTGGGAGATAAGCCCGCCATCATCGACTTTTACGCATCATGGTGTGGTCCATGTAAGCGACTATCACCCATTCTTGACGAGCTTGCCGATGAGTATGCCGGCAAGGTTGATATATACAAGATAAACGTGGACGATGAGCCGGATTTGGCCTCACGCTTCGGTGTGCGCTCAATACCGACACTCTTCTTCGTGCCTATGACAGGTACACCTCAGATGAGCCTCGGTGCTATGGCTAAGTCGCAACTTGCCGCGACAATCGAGAGCACACTGCTGAAATAGAGTATAAAATGTTTTAGTTAAGTAAGGTTTAGTTAAAAGTAGGGAGAGCGTGTCCAACAAGTTTTTGGACACGCTCTCTATCTTAGAAGTTGTATAACAAGAGCTATTTTTAAGCCGCTTGCAGGCCGGAAAAGAGGAGTTTGCTTAGAGTAAATGACCATTTTTCGGACACGGCAAATGCCCCAAAAAAGTCTTGCAAGAGATGCAGTGACCCCAAAAGTTTTTTTGTCCAAACTTTTGGGGTCACTTCATTTTTGGTCGCTCCTCTTCGAAAGCCTGTGCCACACTCTGACAGATTATCGAACTGCGTTCAGCAGAGCGAGAGTAGACCTAAATAGATTGGCGGGTAACTCGCAGAGTGCTAAGTGGAGAAATGGCACGATGAAGCTTGCTTCAATCGGGTTATTGCTCGACATAGCATATTGCATAGCAATATCCGCCAAGATATGCAGACAAGTCTGCCGAGCCGCCACAGTCAGTGCGAGTCCCTTTATACGCAGAAAAGCGACCCTCAACAGGTCGCTTTTGTGCCTCAACCTGACAGACCCTCGAACTTTTGTAGATGATTTCTATAAGGTTGTAGAGTTTGTTGAGTGGTTGAAGGAAAACTACCCTGACAAGGCCTCATATCATACATCTAAAATGTAGTAATATTTCTTGCAATGTCCCTGGGAGTGTTGTTCGTTTCGGAAATTCTTTTTAATTTTGTAGTGCTATTGGATAAATAGCAGACATATTGAAAGTGTTTTTCGCAATCCTTAATCGAAAATGTGGAAGTTTTCAAGACAGTAGGATAACGAACAGCACTCATTTCTTGTATAGCTATGCGGCTATGCACTATTCGTGCATATATACCCCATACTATCCAAGTGTGGGGCATTGTATCGTTTATTACTGTCAGGTCTTTCCACAACCTTCGATTAAATAAACGGGAATCATCTCCACACTTTCTTTTTATACGTTAATCCACCGCATAGGAGATGCTACGGTAATATAGTTTGAATAAACAATTACTAAAACTTATTTTACTATGAGAAAGATTTTCACATTATTTGTGGCCGTATTTGTATTGATAACAAGTTGTACAGAAAAAAACGATGACCATATAATCAATTCAGCAGATTGTTCACTAAATGAAATTATTTATACCACTAAATATGATTATCCGATTGAACTCAATGTGACAAATGGATTCGGTGGAAATTTTGTATCACACACTTATGAAGATGGTATTGGCAAGATTGTTTTTGACAATGATGTCATATGCATACCAGCACGCGCATTCTATAATTGTGATACGATAGAATCAATCATTATGCCTTCTAATGTAAGAGATATTCAGAAAGGTGCTTTTTTGAATTGTAGCTCTTTAAAAACTCTGGTCATAGGAAATGAAATTAAGACTGTCGCTTACGATGCATTCAATGGCTGTACACAATTAAAAGAATTTAATTGTAAACTAGCTTCAAAGGATAAAAGATGTCTAATCATAGACGGGGAATTGGAAGCAATACTATTAACTGATTATAATGAACATGCATATACAATTCCCAATAATGTTACAAAAATCGGAAATCAAATTTTTAGAGATTGTGAATATGAATTTGATTTAAATATTCCTGACGGTGTATCAATAATAGGAGATAATGCATTTTACAATGCTAAATTTTCTAATATTTCTATTGGAAAGGATATTAAGGAGGTTGGGGAAAATGCATTCCGTGGATGTGCAGGAGAGGTGTTCATTAATTGTAATATAGGAAATAAATGGTTTAAAGAATCAAATTTTACACATATAAGTGTTGCTGATAATGTAACTCAAATTGGAGATTCTGCATTCTATAGTTGCGACGGTCTCGCAAGTGTTATAATCGGCGATGGCGTAACGACGATTGGAGGATCTACATTCTGTGGTTGCAACAGCCTAACAAGTGTCTATTTCAAGGCGACAACACCGCCGACATTGGGTGATAGTTATGTATTCACCTTTAACGCTGATGGTCGCAGGCTTTATGTCCCTGTCGAGTCGGTAGAGGCGTACAAGGCAGCCGAGAATTGGAGCTACTATGCCGCAGATATTGTTGGCCACGACGGTGTGTAGAATTATGTTAGTGACAACACAACAAATAGCGAAATTGATTGATGACTATATCAATAAAGGCTATGCTGACAGAGTGCTCAAAATAGAGTGGCGAGGTCAATATATCAGAGGTCATGTTCCGTGGAACAACGCCGAGGATTGCTACCATAAGTGGTTGAAGATTGTTGAGTTCATCGAGTGGCTAAAAGATTTTTATCCCGAAAAAGCAGAATTACTCAAAAAATAAATTCACTTTTTTAGTGAACTTTTAAAAAAATAGCATTATCTTTGCAACACAAATATAGGTGATAATGATTGTAAAATTTGACAAAGCGTATTTGTCTGAATTATACTATAATGGCAAATGTAGCGATAAGAAACATCGCTATCAGCCTGATATAGTGAAGCGATACAAACGAAGAATTGACACCTTGAATGACGCATCGTGCATCGAGGCGTTGTATCACTTGAATTCATTGGAATACGAAGTATTATCTGGCGATAAGGAGGGCATATCTTCAATTCGAGTTAATGATAAATACAGAATTGAATTTATTGTTTCACACGAAGAAGATGGTAAAGCATTGTTAACTATTTGCAACATTATTGAATTGTCAAACCACTACAAATAAGATAAGCTATGGGAAATTTAGGTTATCCATACACTCCAACACACCCAGGAGAGATAATAAAAGAGGAGATTGAATATAGAGGCATATCGCAGAAGGTGCTGTCGCAGCAGATGGGTGTGTCATACTCTATGTTGAATGAGATACTGAATGGAAAACGTCCTGTTACGGAGGCTCTTGCTCTCTGTTTTGAGGCTGCATTAGGCATTGAGGCTGAAATGCTTTCCAATATGCAAACCAGATACAATATGCAAGCTGCACGCAAGGATAGTCGTTTGATGGCCCGACTGTCGGAAATCCGTAGGGTTGCAGCGATGTTATAATCAACATTTTTGCGAAGCTTTGCTTCGCGAGTCCCTTTATACGCAGAAAAGCGACCCTCAAAATATAATACTCGACTACCATCCAATTAGTACGACCGGACTCGAACTGCGGCAGCAGAGCGAGAGCAATGGCAAAGGGGGCGCAACGACCGCAGGTCGGGAAAGTAGATGATGGATAATAGGGAGCTTGCTCGCTAAACTATCCATCATCTGCTTTACAAGGTTGCAGAGCAACTGCGCACCCAAAACTATTGCCGAGCCGCCACAGCGAGTGCGAGTCCCTTTATCTGCACAGGCACAAAAAAAGACGAACGACCAAAAAGTCGCTCGTCTTCGAAAGCCTATGCCACACCACAACAACCAACCGAATAGCACTCCGGACTCGAACTGCGTTCAGCAGAGCAAGAGCAATGGCCAGGTGAGCATACGACCATAGGTCGGAAAAGTGAATGGATAATACTGGGGAGCTTGCTCACCGAAGTATTATCCATTGGCTTTTCGAAGTTGCGTAGCAATATGCTCACCGTAAACTATTGCCGAGCCGCCACAGTCAGTGCGAGCTTTACCACAACAACCAACCGAATAGCATCCCCCCCCCGGACTCGAACTGCGGCAGCAGAGCGAGAGCAATGCCAAGGTGAGCATACGACCATAGGTCGGAAAAGTGAATGGATAATACTGGGGAGTTTGCTCACCGAAGTATTGTCCATTTGCTTTTCGAATTTGCGTAGCAATATGCTCACCGTAAACTATTGCCGAGCCGCCACAGTCAGTGCGAGTCCCTTTATCTGCACAGGCACAAAAAAAGACGAACGACCAAAAAGTCGCTCGTCTTCGAAAGCCTGTGCGGATAAAGGGACTCGAACCCCCACGCCTCTCGGCATCAGATCCTAAGTCTGACGTGGCTACCAATTACACCATATCCGCAGGATCTTTGGCCATCCTTCCTGATGACCGCTCTGCTATACGATAACTCTCTATTGTATCGTTCAGCGTTGCAAAGGTAAAAACTTTTTGTAATATACACAACATTATAGGAAATTTTTATTTTATTTTTCGTATTTTTGTCGATATAAACGATATGTTATGCCCAAAATTGTAACCTTACAGCTATCGCCAAAGCAGGCGGCAGATGAAAAATTCTATGTAGCACGTGCCGCAGAGCGTCTTGGAATACGTCAAAGCGACATAGCCTTGGCTCGTGTCGTCAAGCGTTCGATAGATGCCCGCCAGCGTATGGCGAAGGTAAATCTTTCCATAGAGGTATACATCGACAAAGAGCCGCAGCCGGCACCTCTGCACTTCGACTACCCCGTTGTGGAGCATGGCACAGAGGTCGTCGTCGTAGGCTCGGGCCCTGCCGGACTCTTCGCCTCGCTACGTCTTATAGAGCTTGGATACAGGCCCATTCTCTTGGAGCGTGGCAAATCGGTGTTATCGCGTAAGCACGACATAGCACAGATAAATCGCGGTGGCGAGATTAACCCCGACTCGAACTACGCCTTTGGCGAGGGTGGTGCCGGAACATTTTCCGATGGTAAGCTCTTCACGCGTAGCAAGAAGCGTGGCGACTACAATAAGGCATTGCAGACCCTTGTGTGGCACGGGGCCAATCCTGCCATACTCTACGAAGCGCATCCTCACATCGGCACGGACAAGCTGCCACGCATCATATCGAACATATGTCGCACCATCACCGAGCACGGTGGGCGTGTACTCTTCGAGAGCAAGGTTTCGGGCTTCGTACTCAAAGAGGGGCGCATAACGGGTGTGAAGGTTGGCAACGACACGATAGAGGGTGCTGCCGTAGTTTTGGCCACGGGACACTCTGCCCGCGACATATATGAGTTGTTACACGCCTCGGGCATAGCTGTCGAGGCCAAGCCCTTTGCTATGGGAGTGCGCATAGAGCATCCGCAGAGGCTCATAGACAGCATCCAGTATCACCGTGACGAGCGTGGCGAGTGGCTACCTGCGGCGAGCTACTCTTTGGTAAGCCAGGAGGCGGGGCGCGGCGTATACTCCTTCTGTATGTGTCCCGGAGGCTTCATCGTGCCTGCCATGACCAACACCCAGCAGCTTGTGGTAAATGGTATGTCGCCCAGCGGCCGTAACTCGGCCTTCGCCAACTCGGGACTTGTCACCGAGATACGCCTCGAAGACTTCGCCTACCTACGCGAAGAGTGGGGCGAGCTTGCAGGATTGCGCTATCAGCAGATGTTCGAGGAGCTGGCACGCCAAAACAGTGGCGAGAGGCAAATAGCTCCGGCACAACGTGTATCGGACTTCGTAGCGGGACGCGAATCACACTCCTTACCACGCACATCCTACATCCCTGGCCTTACACCATCACGTCTCGACAGGTGGATGCCCGAGGGCATTGCCGAGAGGCTACGTAGCGGCATCGCCACCTTTGGTCGCAAGATGAAGGGCTTTGTCACCGACGAGGCCGTCGTAGTAGGCGTAGAGTCGCGCACATCGACTCCTGTGCGCATACCGCGTGATAGCGAGACACTTATGCACATCGAGGTAGAGGGATTATTCCCTGCGGGTGAGGGTGCGGGATATGCCGGAGGCATCATCTCGGCAGCACTCGACGGCGAGCGCATAGCCGAGGCAGTGGCAAGATACTGCAAGGCTCACAACTACTAACTAAGATAATTGGCAAGAGTATGAAACGTATTTTGACACTCCTGACCCTGCTTATGGCAGCCATCGCCTGCACCTCGGGCGATACCGACACAACCCCACACAACAGGTTTGTACGCGTTGAGGGCACAGACCTCATAACGGCAGATGGCGAGAAGCTCTTTATACGAGGCACAAACCTCGGTAACTGGCTTAATCCCGAGGGTTATATGTTTGGTTTCGACAGGGTAAACTCGGCACACCTGATCGACGAGATGTTACGCGAGGCGATAGGGCCTGCTGCCACAGATGCCTTTTGGACAACGTTCAAGGATAACTACATTACCGAGGCCGACATAGCCTTCATTGCCTCTACCGGAGCTAACACCATACGTCTACCCTTCCACTACAAGCTCTTCACCGACGAGGACTATATGGGGCGCACTGCCTCGCAGGATGGCTTCGAACGTATCGACAGCGTCGTGGAGTGGTGTCGCAAATATGGTATGTATGTAATCCTCGATATGCACGATGCCCCGGGTGGACAGACCGGTGACAACATAGACGACTCGTATGGTTATCCTTGGCTCTTGGAGTGTGCTACAAGTCAGAGGCTATATGCCGATATATGGCGTAGCATAGCCCATAGGTATAAGGATGAGCCTGTAATCTTAGGCTACGACCTTCTTAACGAGCCTATTGCGCCCTACTTCGGAGAGGATGTCGCGCTGCTTAACAGCAAGCTCAAAGCCCTCTACCGCATGGGGTTCGATGCTATACGCGAGGTAGATAAGCACCATATAGTAATCCTTGGCGGCGCACAGTGGAACAGCAACTTCGAGCCATTGGAGGATTGCAACTTCGACGAGCAAGTTATCTACTCGTGTCACCGCTATGGTGGCGATCCCACGCCCGAGGCTATTGCTTCATTCATCGAGTTTAGAGATAGGGTAAACCGCCCGATGTATATGGGCGAAATAGGCCACAACACCTACGAGTGGATGGCCTCCTTCTGCCAAACAATGCGGCAGAACAATATAGGATATACCTTCTGGCCATACAAGAAGATAGGTCGCAGTTCGTGGGTAGGCTTTGCCGAGCCCGAAAATTGGGAGAGTGTCAAGAGCTTTGCCCAGAACGAGCGCAGCAGCTATCAACAGATACGCGAAGCACGTGAGGCGGCCGGCGGTCAGGAGACCCTACGCACGGCCATAGAGGCTCTCGGCGAGGCTATTCGCTTCGAGAACTGTACGGTAGATTACAACTACATCCGAGCATTGGGTCTCAATGCCGAGTAACGATAACCAAGCCACGGTGTCCACCTTAGCCATCATACTTACCATAGCGAGCTACATCGCACTGCTCTTCGTCGTAGCATGGCGTAGCAGTCGTCGTAGCGATAATGCCACCTTCTTCACGGGAGGTCGCACCACGCATCGTATCGTGGCTGCTGTGGCTATGGTGGGTGCGGCGATGTCGGGTGTAACCTATATCTCGGTGCCGGGGAGTGTTGCCACAGATGCTTTCAGCTACCTGCAAACGACACTCGGCTTCCTCGTGGGATATATGGTTATCGCCTACCTGCTCATTCCGCTATACTACCGCATAGGGGTTGTATCGCTATACGAGTATCTGGACAGGCGTTTCGGTGTTACATCGCACCGCACGGGAGCGTGGCTATTTTTCGTCTCGAAGATAGCATCGGCATCGTTGCGTGCCTATGTGGTATGTGTGGTACTGCAAGGCCTGCTCTTCGACCGATACAACATCCCTTTTGAGTTAAACGCAGCTATTATGATGGCACTTGTATGGCTCTACACACGTCGTGGCGGAGTGCGCTCGGTGGTATGGGTCGAGATGCTCAAAACGGTGCTTATGATATGCAGCATTATCCTCTGCACGATGCTTGTCATCGAGAGCTTGGGTATGAACCTCGGCGAGGCTATCGATGCTATTGCCGAGAGCAGCTACTCGCAGGTGCTCTTCTGTGACAACCCGCTCGACCGTCGTTACTTCTGGAAGCAGTTTATAGCCGGCATATTCCTCGTTGTGGCTATGACGGGCCTTGACCAGGATATGATGCAGACCATACTATCGTGTCGCTCACAGCGTGATGCACAGCGCGGCATGATGCAGTCTATCGCCATACAGATTGTTGTCATCACACTCTTTCTCTCTCTCGGAGCATTGCTCTACATCTATGCCGAGCGATATGCTATCGTCGTGGATAGAGGCGATGACCTATTTGGATATATCGCAACTCGAAGTGGTATGCCCGCCATTGCCGGCATACTCTTCCTACTCGGTCTTGTGGCCTCGACATACTCCTCGGCAGGCTCGGCACTGACGGCACTGACAACATCGTTTACGCTCGACATACTGCAAGGTGCGAAGCGTGATGCAGAGTCACTACTGCGCCTGCGTCGCGGCGTACATACGCTGATTGCCATAGCCATGTGGCTTATTATGCTTATCTTCAATGCCACAAGTTCGTCGGGAGTAATAACGCTGATATTTACCATGGCGAGCTACACCTACGGCCCGCTACTCGGCATGTTCGCCTTCGGCCTTGCGACACGACGCAAAGTAAGAGGTCGCTACATCCCTATAATCGCCATACTATCGCCGGCGATATGCTATGTCGTGGCCTCCAACTCCACGGTATGGCTGTGGGGTTACAGCTTTAGCTATGAGATAATAGTACTCAATGCGCTGCTATCGATTCTTGGACTATGGATAATCTCGTATAACGATACCACATATCGAGATAGAGAGAGGATTGTATAGGGTATTAGGCATAAAATGTGGTTCAGGCTAACTGTTTTTTAATTATATGTATTATCTTTGCACTGATATAGATAATAAGCAGAATCATTTTAACTATTTTTATTACTTATGAAACAACTTCTATCCCTTTGCGCTTTGATTGCTCTCTCTCTCTTTACGGCGTGCGAGCAGGGCGAAGGCAAAAATGCCACAAAGATTGAGATTACGACACCTACCGCCATGAGCTTTTCAAGTGGCAATGGAGCGGGTATTGTTAAGTATAACATTATCAATCCTACGAAGGATGGTAAGATTGAGGCTACGGCCGATGTAGCGTGGATCTCGGATTTCGATTACAAAGACGAGGGCGTCATACGCTTTGATATTTCGGCCAATCCATTGGGCGAGGTACGTACAGGTGTTATCACCATATCGTATGGTGCTATAGCAACCACCGTAAGTGTTGCTCAGGAGGCATCGGAAAACCCAAGCGACAAGAAGATTGCGGCAGAAATGGTCGTAGGCCAATACTACGGCACTGCAACACCCGGATATATAAACTACTATATTGCCTTCTCGGACAAGGGTATGAGCAGCTACGAGCCGGCACTTGGCGTAAACTATTGGAATGTACCCAATGCCTACTACTATATCTTGGATTTGATGTGCGATATGGAGCATACTCCTGCAAACGACAAGTTTAATGTTCCTGATGGTGTATATTCTCTTGCCAGCGGAGGTCTATACAACAGTATAAACTCCGATACAAGCTGGTTGCAGTATAACGATGAGGCAGGATGGGCAACGAGCCAAAATCAGATTGCCTTTGCGACTGCAACGCTCACCGTAGAGGGCACAAAGCTTACCCTTGTTGCCGATATGTTCATTGGCGAAAGATTAGAGACACACACCGTGACATATGAGGGCGACTATGAGCTAGTCGATATGACCAGCATCTCGTATTAAACATCTCCAAGAATTGCTCTTAGGAATATAATGGCTACATAAGAATAAGCCGTTATAGTGTAAGAACCCCTATCTTTGCACGCACAATGTTGCTGTGAAGATGGGGGTACAAAAAAACGATCTGAAACATGATTTCTTTCCTGAAAACGAAAAACAAGGCGATATACACTGGGATTCTTTCCATACTGACCGTATGTTTGTTGGCTGACTATGTGCCCGGTATGTCCGCGTTTTCTTCCTGGGTTACTCCTCCGCTTGCCTTGTTCCTAGGATTGGCTTTTGCCTTATTGTGCGGACAAGCTTACCCAAAGTTCAACAAGAAAGTATCAAAAAAGCTTTTGCAATACTCCGTAGTGGGACTAGGCTTCGGCATGAATCTTCAAGCTTCATTGGCTTCAGGTAAGGAAGGGATGTTGTTTACCATTGTTTCGGTAGTGGGTACCATGCTTATCGGGACATTCATCGGTTGGAAAATCCTGAAAGTAAACCGAGATACGTCTTATTTAATCAGTTCGGGAACAGCTATTTGTGGAGGAAGTGCCATTGCAGCAATAGGCCCTGTCATCAAGGCGAAAGACAATGACATGTCCGTTGCACTGGCCACTATCTTTGTGCTCAATGCCATTGCCTTGTTTATATTTCCAGTATTCGGTCATTGGTTAGGCATGACAGAACAAGAATTCGGCACATGGGCGGCTATTGCCATCCACGATACAAGTTCTGTTGTTGGAGCCGGTGCCGCATACGGAGAGGAAGCGCTTCAAGTGGCAACAACAATCAAGCTTACCCGTGCTGTATGGATCATTCCGTTGGCACTTGTCACATCGTTTATATTCAAGGGGAAAGACCGGAAAATCAGTATTCCTTGGTTCATCCTCTGGTTCATTGTAGCTATGCTAATCAATACTTATGCATTGGACAATGTACCCGAAGTAGGTAAAGCCATTTCCGGATTGGCTAGAAAAGGGCT
>JAFVRN010000003.1 GCA_017504265.1 Alistipes sp.
ATTGCCGAGTTGAAGGCCTTGGATGCCGTATTTGGTGAGGGACTTAACAAGATAAGTATCTCATCGACAAAATCTATGACGGGACATCTTCTCGGAGCTGCGGCAGCCATCGAGGCACTCGCCTGTATTATGGCAATCACGCGCAGCATAATCCCGCCGACAATAAATGTCGAGAACCTCGATCCTCAGCTTCGTGCCGATCTTGACCTCACATTGGGTAAGGCTAAGAGCCGTGAGGTGCGTGCTGCATTGAGCAACACATTTGGCTTTGGAGGTCATAACTCGACAGTCATCTTCCGCCGTATTGCGGAGTAACCATAAAAAAAATAGTTCGGGCTGTGTCTATATATTCACTCTTGATGCGTCCTTTTCGTCGCCGTTTTGGTAGCGATAGGCAGTTTTATGTCGCTATCGACGATATGTTTGGCTTTATTCCTCACAACATAGAGCTCTACAAGTTGGCTTTGATACATAAGTCGGCTTCGGTGGAGCTGGAGGATGGCAGCCACGTAAACAATGAGCGTCTTGAGTTTTTGGGAGATGCAGTTATCGAGAGTGTCACCTCGGACTACCTCTTCATAGAGTTTCCCGATCGTGATGAGGGCTTTATGACGCAGGTGCGCTCGAAGATGGTATCACGTCAGTCGCTCAATCGTATAGCCTCGATAATAGGCCTTGATAAGCATGTCATCTCTATGGCTGCCGGCAATGTGTCGCAGAAGCATATCTATGGCGATGCCTTCGAGGCGATGATAGGTGCTATCTATCTGGATATGGGATACGACTTTGTCAATAGGCTGCTTATCAATGATATATATGGAAAATATATATCGTTGGACGAGGTGTTACAGTCCGAGACAGATTTCAAGAGCCGACTTATAGAGTGGTGTCAGAAGAATCACTACTCAATAGAGTTCCGTACGGGGCACGATGGTGCAACAGCATCGGCACACCCTACGTTCCACTCCACGGTATATGTGTCGGGTATAGCAGTCGGATATGGTACGGGCGACTCGAAGAAGGAGGCCGAGCAGCAGGCTTCATACTCCGTATCGCAGTCATCCTCTATTGCCATTACCGATGAGAGCAGCGCACGTCTTTTGGATAAGATAGACAAAATGCGTAACGTGCCCAACTCATAAATTTTCAAAAGAGACTCGATTATTCTCCAAAAAATTGTAACTTCGTAGCAGAAAACTACGAAGTTTTATGCTTATGCGTAATGTTGTAAATAAGATCGTATCGCGTGGCGCGTCAGAGCTTAGCGACGAGGAGCTGTTGGCTCTTATCCTTGCCGATGATATGGAGGCCGATCAGCCGCTGTTGCTTGCCTCGAAACTATTGGACGAGGTCAGCCTGTCGCAACTCGTCGATACGGACCATAGCCGACTGCGTATGATGGCGGGTATGGGGCGTCTGCGTGCCTTGCGCCTGAAGGCTGCGGCAGAGTTGGGTCGCCGTACGGCCATCGCCGAGATAGGCAGGGTGGATATCATCAGCTCGGATAAAGATGTGGTGCGTATTATGGAACCACAACTCGGTGGGCTGTCGCACGAGGAGTGCTGGGCGATATATCTCGCCTCGTCGGGTAAGATATTGGATAAGGTGCGTATAAGTCAGGGTGGTGTGCAGGCTACGGTGGTAGATTGCAAACTTATTGTCAGGCGAGCTTTGGAGCTGCTTGCCACGCAGATAGTCCTGGTACATAACCATCCGTCGGGAAGTGCCTGTCCCAGCCAGCAAGATAGGGATCTCACCGAGCGTGTGTCGTCGGCGACACGTCTCTTCGATATATGTTTCGTAGACCATATCATCATCGCCCGTGGCGAACATTACAGCTTCAGGGCAATGGGCGAGCTTCATTAGTTTGAAAATTTGGCAAAAAGTTGTATCTTTGCATCTAATTATGCCCGTAGTGAGGCATACGTGAATCCGGCATAGAAAAAATGATAATAAGATAGATTATGACACAGGAAGAACTCTTCAAAAAACTTATCGCTCACTGCAAGGAGTATGGCTTTATCTTTCCTTCGAGCGAGATTTACGATGGCCTTGGTGCTGTCTACGATTACGGCCAGAATGGCGTGGAGTTGAAGAATAACATCAAGCGTTATTGGTGGGATGCTATGGTCAAACTCAACGAGAATATCGTGGGTATCGACGCTGCAATATTTATGCACCCCAAGACATGGGAGGCATCGGGCCACGTGGGAGCATTCAACGATCCGCTTATCGACAACAAAGACTCTAAGAAGCGCTACCGTGCCGATGTTTTGGTTGAGGATTGGTTGGCCAAGCAGCAGGAGAAGATAGATAAGGAGGTGGAGAAGGCGCGTAAGCGTTTTGGCGAGAAGTTCGACGAGGCACAGTATCTTGCTACATCGCCTCGTGTCTTGGATATCAAGGCCAAGATGGATGCTGTACACGCCCGTTTTGCGGAGGCTCTCAACGACAATAATCTCGAAGAGCTGAAACAGATAATTCTGGACTGCGAGATAGTATGCCCTATATCAGGTACTCGTAACTGGACGGATGTACGTCAGTTCAACCTTATGTTCTCTACGCAGATGGGCTCTACGGCCGATGGTGCAAGCACCATATATCTGCGTCCTGAGACTGCACAGGGTATCTTCGTGAACTTCCTCAATGTACAGAAGACCGGCCGTATGAAGCTGCCTTTCGGTATTGCTCAGATAGGCAAGGCCTTCCGTAACGAAATCGTGGCACGTCAGTTTATCTTCCGTATGCGAGAGTTCGAGCAGATGGAGATGCAGTTCTTCGTACAGCCTGGAACAGAGATGGAGTGGTGGAAGAGGTGGAAGGATACACGTATGGCATGGCACCGCGCTTTGGGCTTTGGTGACCACAACTATCGTTTCCACGACCATGATAAGCTGGCACACTATGCCAATGCTGCCACCGACGTTGAGTTTAACTTCCCATTCGGCTTCAAGGAGGTGGAGGGTATCCACTCGCGTACCGACTTCGACCTGGGTCGCCATCAGGAGTACTCCGGTAAGAAGATACAGTATTTCGATACGGAGCGTGGCGAGAGCTATGTGCCATATGTTGTCGAGACCTCGATTGGTGTAGACCGTATGTTCTTGCAGATTATGTCGGCGGCATATTGTGAGCAGAAGCTCGAAAATGGCGAGGAGCGTGTGGTATTGCGTATCCCGGCACAGCTCGCGCCAACAAAGGTTGCCGTAATGCCTTTGGTTAAGAAGGATGGCCTACCCGAGGTGGCACGCCAGATTATCGACGACTTGAAGTATGACTATGTTGTAGCCTACGACGAGAAGGACTCTATCGGTAAGCGTTACCGTCGTCAGGATGCCATAGGTACACCTTTCTGCGTTACCGTAGACCACCAAACATTGGAGGATGGTACAGTTACGGTACGTCACCGTGACTCTATGGAGCAGGAGCGTGTGGCAATTGCCGAGTTGCGCCGTATGGTAGACGAGGAGGTATCATTCCGCAAGTTGTTCCAGAAGATACAGCAGGCATAGTGGCTATGACTAAGACGAAGTATCGCCCGATGTGGGTTCGTATTGTCCTAATCTTAGCGCTCTGTTTTGCTGTGGGATTTGCCATCGGTTACCTTATAAGCTTTGCGCTATAATATGGCACGCCTTATCGCCATAGACTATGGCACGAAGCGTACGGGGTTGGCTGTCACCGATCCGCTTGGTATCATCGCCTCGCCATTGGAGACCGTTGATACCAAGCAGTTGGAACGATACCTTGCCGACTACTTCGCACGTGAGGAGGTATCGACAATTGTTGTCGGCTATCCACGTCAGATGAGTGGTGCTCCATCAGAGACTATGCGTTACATTGAGCCGCTTATGGGTCGTCTGCGTCACGCCTATCCCGATAAGCGTGTCGTGCCCTACGACGAGCGTTTCACCTCGGTTTTGGCGCAACGTACAATACGCGAGAGCGGTATAGGCAAGATGGCACGCAGAGATAAAACGCTGGTAGATAAAATATCGGCAGCGATAATACTGCAAGACTATATGTCGTCGTTAAATATGTAAACCTTAATAATGCTGAGTATGATATACCCAATAGTAATATATGGTTCGCAGATACTGCGCAATAAGTCGGAGAATATAACCCCTGATTATCCCGACTTTAAGAAGCTCGTCGAGGATATGTTTCTCACGCTCGATGAGGCTGAGGGTGTTGGTCTTGCTGCACCACAGATAGGCAAAAATATACGTATGTTCATCGTCGATTGTACTCCCTGGGGAGAGGAAGATCCAACACTAGCCGACTATCGCAAGGTCTTTGTAAATCCCGAGATATACGAGAGTTCGGAGGAGACATCTCTGTTCGAGGAGGGATGCTTATCTCTGCCCGGACTGCACGAGAATGTACGTCGCCCCGTTACTATTAAGATGCGATACCTCGACGAGAACTTCGTGGAGCACGATGAGGAGTTTACGGGTAAGCCTGCACGTGTAATACAGCATGAGTACGACCATATCGAGGGCCGTGTCTTTACCGACCACCTTGTACCCCTGCGTCGTAACCTCATCAAAAACAAACTGCAAAAGATGGCACGAGGCTCATACCGTGCCGCGTATAAGACTAAGCGATAGCTTATGCCTTTATATACAGTGAATTGTTTATTGGCTGAAGCAGATTATGGCTTCAGCTTTTTTTATATATACCACCCATGAAACATAATGGCACATAATTTACATATATGCAGATTATATGAAATAAAATGCGTGTTTTGTTGAATTTATATTGGAAATTTGAGATAAATGTCTTATATTTGTACTATCTAATTTCAAGATAACAACTAACTAATTAAATAATCAGCGTATGAAAAAATTTTTACTTCTTGTTGCTGTAACATTGTTTGCAACATCTGCTTTCGCTCAGGATTATAAGAACTCTATCGGTCTTCGTCTTGGTTACGGTGCCGAGGTTCAGTACGAGCGTCACTTCTCAGCTGAGAACTATTTGGAGGTTAATGCCGGTCTATATGGCTTTGGTAACTCATTCTCAGCAAATGCTACCTACAACTGGAACTGCTTCGAGTGGGATTGGACTCCTAATGCCGGTACATGGTTCCTATCTGCTGGTGTCGGTGGTAGCCTTGGTACTTGGGGTTATCAGAAGGATGGTAGCAATAAGCTCGGTTTCCAGGTTGGTGTAACAGGTGATGTAGCATTCGGTATCCGTTTCAACAAGCCTGTAACATTGTCTTTGGACTACCGCCCAACAATCTACTTCTTGCATAACGCATGGGGTTCAGGTTTTTATGGTGTTGGTTTGACTTGTACCTACAACTTCTAAAGTTTTGTGATAGCGGCGCATCTGTCGCACCTTAGTTGTTGGCTCGAATGGAGTGTACGTGAAGTACTATCCATCCGAGCCAACTTTTTTCCGTACAAGACAAATTGCAAACCAGAAGAGTCATTACTCCTCTCTGCTCTATTTGTGCGGTGAGTTTATGTGGCGTTTGCTCTACTTGTTGCCGTTTAATATGCCTCGCGAGATATGGTAGCGCATACGAAG
This sequence comes from Alistipes sp., assembly GCA_017504265.1. GTDB lineage: Bacteria > Bacteroidota > Bacteroidia > Bacteroidales > Rikenellaceae > Alistipes. The sequence goes on from JAFVRN010000003.1 coordinate 5,539, forward strand.
CAGGTAGCAAGACTGTATGGGGCGATGCACGAGGCACAGTAGAAGCGTTGCCACCCACTTAAACGCCTCGAAGATATATAGACTTAGCAGACGATGGTGTAGCTCGGCACGGCTACGTTGGCTTACACCCGTATTATATGCCAAGCGGCAGAAATAATCCTTATTCAGCTTCTCGCTGCCGATGATATGATACATAACGGCCTTAGGCACATAGTAACATCTCATGGCGTGTGCACTAAGTCGCTCGAACAGGTCGCTCTCCTCGCCGCCGATAAGACGCTTGCCATTGCGGCCAAGCAGCGGGTTGAACTTTCCCACCAGCTCGAGGGCCTCTCGTCGTATGGCCATATTGCCACCACCCGGGATGCGGTGCGAGGGGAAGAGACGTATGCGCTCTCCGAAGTACATAGGGTTGGCTATGGGTTGCTCCGTATAGTGTGACATCCAGCGAGGACGACCCTCGGGGTACTCCGCGATGATAGGGCCTCCGGCAGAGATAGCATCAGGATAGTTTTCGAAAAGTTCTATGTAGCCGCCAACGAAATCTTCGGCAATACGTTCGTCATCGTCGATAAAGGCGATGACATTGCCCTTAGCCCGCTCGATAGCGGCATTACGGGCATGCGATAGTCCCTGTTGTGGCTCGAAGTGATATGTGATGTTTAGCTCGGGATGTGAGGAGATAAACTGCTCCACGCGCTCACGGGTGTTATCCGTAGAGTTGTTATCCACAACGATACACTCCCACCTATGATAGGATGCACGTTGCAAGGCAACCGATGCAAGAGTTGTCATAAGCTGTTCGGCACGATTATACGTGGCTATGGCGAGCGATAGATATATCATAGTGCAAAGTTATGTTTTTTTTCGATTATTTTGTACCTTTGCTATATGAAATATGACCTTATAATATTTGATTTGGACGGCACGCTGCTAAATACGATAGGAGACTTAGCGGCATCGGTCGATTATGTTATGCGTAGTCGCTCTCTGCCGGAGCATACCGACGAGGAGTATCGGCGTATGGTTGGTGGTGGCATCAAGCGACTGGTGGAGAGAGCACTGCCTCGACATCTTGCCGAGGATGAGGCCTATGTCGAGGAGTGCGTATGGGAGTTTCGTCGCTACTATGTCGATAACATCGACCGCTATACCGTGCCCTACGAGGGTATACCCGAGTTATTGCACGATTTACGTGAGGCCGGCATTGCGGTTGCTGTGGCCTCGAACAAGTTTCAACATGGTACCGAGCGACTTATCTCGAAGTTCTTCTCCGATGTGGACTTTATCGCTGTCGAGGGCAATAGAGAGGGCGCTCCGCTGAAGCCCGATCCACAGGTTGTCGAGGGCATCATTGCACGTGCTGCCGTGGATAAGGCTCGTGTAATAATGGTCGGAGATTCGGGTATAGATATACGCACGGCACACTCTGCGGGCATCGATGTTGTGGGCGTAGCATGGGGCTTCCGCTATGCCGAGGAGCTATACGAGGCGGGTGCAGAGCGTGTGGTAGCGCATATCGAGGAGTTGCGTGATATTCTCCTTAAAGAGGACTAAATACGGCAATAACGCTCTACGGAGTCGGCCGTGATATGTTCGTCGCTGAGGATTATAAGACGCTCTATGGCGTTGTGCAACTCACGTATATTGCCTGTCCAAGGTCGCTCTGTGAGGCTCGCCAAGGCCTCCTTGTCGATGCTCTTCTGCGATATGGCATAGCGATGACATATCTCCTCGATGAAGTGCTCGGCAAGTAGCGATATGTCGTCACGACGCTCACGCAGGGGTGGTACATCTATGACGATGACACTAAGACGGTGATATAGATCTTCGCGGAAGTTACCCATCTTGATTTCGTGGCGTATATCCTTGTTTGTGGCAGCTATAACCCTCACATTGACAGATATATCACGATCTCCACCCACGCGTGTTATCTTATTCTCCTGCAATGCTCGCAACACCTTGGCCTGTGCCGACAGCGACATGTCGCCAATCTCGTCCATAAAGAGTGTGCCACCATCGGCAAGCTCAAACTTACCCTTACGTTGCTTTACGGCCGAGGTAAACGAGCCCTTCTCGTGACCAAAGAGCTCACTCTCGATAAGCTCGGCAGGTATTGCTGCGCAGTTTACCTCGACAAACGGAGAGGATGAACGGTTGCTTTTTACGTGCAACCAGCGTGCTACAAGCTCCTTGCCTGTACCATTCTCGCCAAGTATCAGCACACGGGCATCCGATGGTGCTACCCGACGTATCATATTGCGCACGTGCTCTATGGCATCGGATTTACCGATGATTGGTTGCGTGGCACAATTAGTGCGTCGTGAGGAGTGTGCTGCGCTGCGGCGTGCGACTATTGGAGTGTTATCCTCCTCGTTGCCATCGAAGCGACGCAACGTGGTAAGCAGCCTATTCATGTCGATAGGTGCAGAGAGGTAGTCGATAGCTCCGTGTCGCAGGGCATCGACGGCCGAGTCGATATCGGGTTTACGTGTTATGACTATCGTCGGCACATCACTCAGATATGAGCCTACCTCGCCATCGACGATAGCGACATCGAACTGCTCGGAGCGGCATAGTTCGTTGGCCGAATACTCATTGTCGGCCTCGCTTGTTGAGAAGTTCTCGAATTTAAGACGCTCGCTAAGCGAATTGAGCATACTTTTCGAATGTGATAGGAGTAAAATTTTGGTCATAGCTTGTATTTGTCAATAATTTGCATTTACTTTGTATGGTTAAAGTGTAATTCGAAAATTGTCGCTTGCCCAATCTCTATTCCGAGCGCAGGGTGTTGCGAAAAGCTTGATAAAGATGCTACCTTTTCTTCTGACAAGCAAGCGTAGCGCAGATATTGAACTACCCCGAATGATATATTGAACGATAGCGACTATTTAGGGTTACTCTACGAACAAAGAATATTATCATAGCAATGAGAAAGAATTATAATTACACACGTCGTAAGCTCTATCTTCCGGAATATGGCCGTCATATTCACGAGATGGTTGATTCGTTGCTCGACATCGAGGATCGTCAGGAGCGTACTCGTCAGGCTAAGGCCGTGATTGCTGTTATGGGAAACCTCAATCCCACGTTGCGTGATACGGAGGATTTCAAGCACAAGCTATGGGACCACCTCTTCATAATGTCCGATTTTCGACTCGATGTCGATTCTCCATACCCGCAACCATCACGCCAAGATCTGATGTTGAAGCCTCAAAAGTTGCGTTATGCACAACAACGAATAATGTTCAAGCACTATGGCAAGTACTCGCAACAGTTTGTGCGACGTATTGCTGCCGAGCGAGATATGCATCGTGGCGAGGCTGAGATGATAAATATGGTGCGTTATATGCGTGCCAAGAGCTATGAGTATAACAACGAGCATCCCAACAACGACTCCATACTGCGCGATATGCGCCTAATGGCTGGTAGCAATATCGATGTAGATATGTCGCTTGTGGGCCATATGCGCAGCGACTATCGACAGCCTGCACAACGTGGTAAGCAGCAGCGTGGCAAGCAGCAGCGCAATGGACGTAAGCCGCAGAAGGGTGGTGCTAAGAATACGGCTCGCCATCATAGCTATAAATAGAAAAATAATTCAATGCAGCATCCATCGCTTATGGTTGCGGTGCTGCGCAGAAAAGATAACGACAACTGAAAATGAAGAAATTATTCGTAGCAGCTCTTTTTATGGCTGCACTCTTGGGCTCTTGTACTACGGAGAGTGGTGTTACCACCCGCATATCGGGACGTTTTGTCGGCAGTAATGTAGATTCGGTATATTTGGAGCGTGTTGATGATATGTTTGCCGCACCCGAGCAGGTTGCCGGTATCGCACTTGCCGATAACGGAGCTTTCGACTTCGAGCTGATGCTCGAGGAGCAGACATCGCCACGTTTCTATAAGCTCTCATTTTCGGGCGATACGCGTCCTGTGACACTCGTCGTGGCTCCGGGTGATGATATACGCTTGGAGGCTGCCGGCGACATCTTCCTAAACTATATCGTGGAGGGCTCGGAGGAGTCGGCCCTCATTCGTGAATTTAACCGCAGCTACTTCACGCCATGCGATAAGTTGGCACGCCTCGCCGAGAAGATAACATCGGGCTCGGCAACGCTATCCAACGCCGAGCTCAGTGCCTATCGTTTGGCACAGGAGGCTATGCAGGCGCAACTAAGCTTCGTAGGCTCTAATCAAGGACGCTTGGCATCGTTCTATGCTCTTCGTCACAACGTCGCCGAGCAATATATCCCACAGCTGTCGGGCTATGGTATAAGTATCGTACACTACCGTTCTCTCGTCGATGCACTCTCTAAGACGTACCCCGAGTCGCCCTATTTGGCTATCTTGGAGCGTGAGATTGCCGAGATAGAGGCTATAAATGAGCTTAGCGAAAGGGTGGAGGTTATCTCGTATCCTGATATGGAGTTGGAGGATATATACAAGAAGAAGCATCGCCTATCGGCATTGGAGGATAGGGTGGTATTCCTAAATTTTTGGTCTGCAAATGTTGCGTTGTGCAACAATCTCAACGCCGAGCTTAAAGAGCTCTATGAGCGTTATAGCGATAAAGGCTTCGAGGTATATCAGGTATCGATAGATAGCAACAAGGCGCTATGGGTTGAGGCGGTACGACAGCAGCGTCATCCTTGGATATCGGTATATGGTGGCGAGAACCCCGAAGTGCTCGCTACATATAACCTGACAACACTGCCTACATCCTACCTTATAGATAAGCAGGGAAATATCGAGGTGTGCGAGTACGACCTCAAAGGCCTCGAAGAGCGTCTTAAAAAACTGCTGTAAGGGATGATCTATTTCGTGTCGGACATACATCTCGGTGCGGGTAGTAGCGAGCAGGCTCGAAGTACGGAGCAGGCCTTCTGTCGTTGGCTTGATACGGTAGCCGTTGATGCCAAGGCCATATACCTTATGGGCGACATCTTCGATTTTTGGTATGAGTATAAGCGTGTCGTACCCAAGGGTTTCATACGTGTTTTAGGCCGTCTGGCAGCCCTTACGGATAGAGGTGTCGAGGTTCATATGTTTGTTGGCAACCACGATATGTGGTGTGGCGATTATCTGACCAAGGAGTGCGGTGTGATTATGCACTTCGCCCCCGAGGTAGCACATATCAACGGACGTAGGCTGCATCTTGCACATGGGGATAATATGAATATCGATAAGGAGTATGCCTTGCGACTGATGAATACAACATTCCGCTCGACCATAGCACGTTATCTTTTCGGATGGTTGGTACATCCCGACCTTGCCCTGCGTTTTGGCCATTGGTGGAGTGGCAAGTCACGCAAGAGCCACAGTAAGGCCGATATAGGTCCTGAGCACTTAACCTTTTTGGTGGACTATGCGCGTAACAGAGCAATGTCGGATAGGGAGATAGAGTGCTTTATTTTCGGACATATGCACTATACGTACGAGTATAATGAGAGTAAAGTACGTGTATTGTTTATGAGCGATTGGTCGAAGAGCGTGGCATCCTATGTGGCTATGGACGATAGTGGAGCTATCGAGCTTAAAAACTTTAATTTAAGATGAAACAATACCTCGAACTTCTTGATAAGATAGTACGTGAGGGTGTGGTACGTGGTGACCGCACCGGAACAGGTACGAAGGGCATCTTCGGCTATCAGATGCGTTTTAACCTCGCTGAGGGCTTCCCGCTGCTTACCACGAAGCGTGTCTTTATGAAGGGTGTTATCCACGAGTTGCTTTGGTTTCTTCGTGGCGATACCAATATCAAGTACCTTGTGGAAAATGGTGTGCATATATGGGATAGTGATGCTTATCGCTACTATAACGAGCTATGTGTGAAGCACGGCGTGCTACCCGTAGATATGGATACCTTTCTCTCGGCAGCCGGCGTAGAGTCGCCTATCGAGGGTTATCGCTTTGGTGACCTTAACCACGTATATGGCTATCAATGGCGTAGCTGGCCCAAGGGCAATGGTGAGTACATAGACCAGATAGCGCAGGTTGTAGATACCATCAAGCACAACCCCTCGTCGCGACGTATGATTGTCTCGGCGTGGAATGTCGCCGATGTCGAGGATATGGCTCTGCCTCCGTGCCACACGATGTTTCAGTTCTTTGTGGCCGAGGGTAGGCTCTCGTGTCAATTGTATCAGCGTAGTGCCGACAGCTTCCTTGGAGTTCCATTTAACATCGCTTCCTATGCATTGCTGACGATGATGATTGCTCGTCAATGTGGCTTGGAAGCGGGGGAGTTTATCCATACGTTGGGCGATGCACACCTATATCTCAACCACCTGGAGCAGGCTGCCGAGCAGCTGTCACGTGAGCCTCGCAAGCTGCCTACACTAACTATCAATCCCGAAGTTAAGTCGTTGTTCGACTACCGATACGAGGACTTCGTATTGGAGGGCTACGACCCGCATCCGGCAATCAAAGCACCACTTTCATTCTAACTTTTGACTATGGTAAGTATCATTGTAGCCATTGCACGTAATGGCGTTATTGGAGATAAAAACTCGTTGCTGTGGCATATAAAGGAGGATATGCGCTTCTTCCGCACCACGACCTCGGGTCATGCCGTTGTTATGGGTCGCAAGACCTTCGAGTCGTTAGGCTCTAGACCGTTGCCTAAGCGCACTAATATAGTTATCACACGTGCCGACAGAGAGTTCGACGGAGCTCATACGGCGCACTCCTTGGAGGAGGCCATAGCTATGGCCGCAGGCGACGAGGAGATATTCGTCATCGGCGGTGCGCAGATATATGCCGAGGCACTGCGCCTTGCCGACCGTATCTATATAACCTATGTCGATTGCGACTATGAGGGCGACACCTCGTTCCCCGAAGTGGACTACTCGCAGTGGGAGCTGGTAGCCTCGGAGCGTCATGAGCGTGGCGAGGAGTATGAGCATCCGTTCGAATTCAGGACATACGATAGACGATAAGGAGGTTGAATAAAAAGTCTATTTTGTCGTTAAGCTCGCCTTCAAAATGCTCATTTACGCTTTAGTAAACTCCGCTTTTTCAGGCTTCGCCAGCCTAAAACTACATCTTTTTATTCAATCTCCTCACAACAAAATGGGGATGACTAAGAAGTAAATTAGTCATCCCCATAATTATTGATTCTAAATCTCCTATATGCTACCTCTTTTTGGCACGCAGCTTTGTAATGCCGTCGATAAAGCATAGTGGGTGTGTGGGGGCACCCGGCAGCCACAAATCGACGTGATACTTCTCAAGGAACGACCTATCCACCGCAGGACTATCGGCATACAATCCACCTGATATAGCCTCCGAACCGCATACAACCAATATCTTTGGCTCGGCAATAGAGTTGTAGCATATATCGAGAGCCTCGGCCATATTCTTGCTTATAGGACCTGTAAGCACAAGACCATCGGCATGACGTGGAGAGGCTGTGAAGCCGACACCATAGCGACCGAAGTCGAAATTGACATTGCCCGTAGCTCCAAGCTCCATCTCGATAGAGGCATCGCCACCTGCCGAGACCTCGCGTAGCTGCAAGGCCTTACCAAAATATTTCGATATCTCGGGGCGTACCACATCGCGGTTGAAGCAGGGTTTGGTCTGTCCGGCCATAACCACAAGATCCTCACGGCGTGTGGCTGCCAGACGATGTTCGTTCGTAAACTTTATATTCTTGGGTGCGCACTTGGCACACTCGCCACAAAATAGACACTTACCCATATCGAGTGTCAGGGGCGATACGGTGATAGCCTGCGTAGGGCATATGGCTGCGGCACGCTCCACATCGCTCTTATCGTCGGTGATGCTAAGAAGCGGAAAGCCACGAAACTCCTCGGTGAGGGTCACACCATCGAGGTTGGGTATATACTGCCAGCCGTGGCTACGTAGAATCTTTACTTTTCCGAATAACATAATCTACACTTTATTAGGAGTCGCACTACAAGTCGTGACCGCAGTATGACAGGTTAAAACTCTTGTTGTTGATAGGGAAGTCCGAGATACCCTCCGAGCGTACAGCGATAGCCAGCGCCAACCAGTTGTGTAGGCTGGGGTCCTTAATCTTATACTTTGCAAGTCGTCCCTCCTTGTCGGTAAGTGCCACGTGGCATATCTCGCCACGCCAGCCCTCGACAAGCGAGAAGCTAAGAGCCTCGGGGAGGAACTTGGCGTTGTAGTCGGGAGATGTAATCTTCTTCGAAGGCTTATAGTCGGCCAAGGCCTCATCTATATATATCGCACTTTGCAACACCTCGTCCATACGTGTAGAGAGGCGTGACATAACATCGCCATCGCTCTTAGTCACCGGTTCGTGCTTTACAACATCGGCATAGTAACCCCAGGGGTGTGTCTTACGGATGTCGCGTAGCAGGCCACTCGAACGGGCAGCCATACCTACACCTCCTATGCGCCACATCTCCTCGCGTGGCACAAGACCGCACTGCTCGAAGCGGGCAAGCAGGGTCTGTGCTTCAAGGGCATCGCAACGTACCTCATTATAGCGGCGGCATACATCCGATATATTCTTGCGAATGGTATCTATCTTACTCTCTGTAAGTGGATGGTTGGTGCCCAGTGGGCGTATCATACTCTTGCCAAAACGGTTGCCGCACCACGCCTGTGTGGTGTTGATGGTGACGGTACGCAGTGCCTCGCAAGCAACCTGATATAGCTGAAAGGCGATGTCTGTGGCCAACGCTCCGGTGTCGGCAATGTGCATAGCAATGCGCTCCAACTCCAAGGCTACGAAGCGTTCGCGCTGCAAATCCTTATCGGCAACGTATCCCGCAAGCCTCTCGGTAAGCTCGGCATAGGCCGTCGTATGAGCTACGGCACTATCACCTGCAATAGACTCGGCAATAAGCGTCTGGCGCAGGCGGTTATCCGTCTTTACCATCTCGCTCTCTACACCACGGTGCTGGTAGCCGAGGGCTATCTCCAAGTGTAGTACCTGCTCACCATTACAGATGAAGCGGAATGCTCCCGGCTCGATGATACCGGCGTGTATGGGGCCTACGTTTACCTCGTGTAGCTCCTCGCCCTCCATCTGATAGAAGGGGTAGCTATCCATTGTCGATTGCTTGTCGCGTCTATCATAAGAGAAGCGTAGAGGCTTGAGCCATGGGTGGCCATCAAAGGGTATGCCGTAAAGCTCCCACATCTCGCGCTCGAAGGGGTGAAATTGTGGATGTATGGCCGTAAGTGAGGCAAGACCCTCGGTATAGTAATCGGGGATTACCGAGCTGAGCAGCACCTCGCCTGTTGCATCGTTGAGAAGTATAAGGTAGAGCTTCAACCCATTCTCTATCTCGGTAGCGAAGTAGTGAGCTACGTGATAGTTCTCGTCGGTCATACGCTCTTTGAGATCGTTGTATAGCTCCGTATACTCTACAACGGGGATGTCGGCAATCTTTACTGCCGAAGCATTATTGCTGGTCTTCAAGTATAGCTCCATCATATTAGCCGATATTTACGATTTGATCTATTACATCACATAACACCTCGGGTTGCCATACGCCAAGTACGATGGCAAGAAGCAAGAGCACTGCCGCCGAGTACGATAGACGACGGTTTACGCCCGAGAGGTGCAACTCATCCTGATTGCTGTGGTAGTTAAGGCGCAGTGTGCGTGACCATATGGCATATATCACCACACACATAAGTATGAGCATTGCTGCAAGCAACCACCAGCTGCCAACGGCTATAATCTCGCCAAATATCATCACCTCCGAGATAAAGAGTGGCGAGGGTGGGAAGGCGAGTAGTACGAGTGTGCCTACGTAGAAACCGATAGCTCCCACACGGTTGATGTTGAAGTAGTTGCCTATACGGTTGATGCTGTAACTATCGTATATGTGGCGGATGATACCCACCGAGAAGAACATCGAGTTCTTGACAAAGGTGTGACATACGACGTGGAATACTGCTGCCCACAGTGCAGCACCACCGATACCCATACCTATTGCCACGATACCCATATTCTCGACCGTAGAGTACGATAGGAACCTCTTGTAGTTATTTGTGCGTCGCAGGAACATAGCACCTACGGCTAACGAGAGTATACCAATGAGGATAAGCAGGTGACGTGCCCACTCGAATACCTCACCCGTAGAGGCGTACAATCGATAGATACGCATAATCGAGAGGAAACCTGCATTGACGAGTGCCGTCGAGATAAAGGCAGATGCCGGAGCGGGTGCTGCATAGTTGGCATCGATACCTACCGTATAGAATGGGAAGATCTCCATCTTACAGCTGTAACCTACGATAATAAGTAGGAAGGCTACCTTCAAATAGAGAGGGTTACCCTCCGCGATAACATCGGCCAACGACCCATAATCGAGCGAGCCATGCTGTGCGACGGTCGATAGTAGCAAGATGCCGAGGTAGGCCATAGCGATACCCGTAGAACATACGAAGATATACTTCCACGTAGCCTCGAGCGACTGTCTGAATTCACGGTGGTAGATGATACCTGCCGAGCAGATTGTCGTGGCTTCGAGGAATACCCATGTCATAGCGACATTATCGGAGTAGTATACACATGTTATGGCCACGCTAAGCAGCATAAGTAGGGTGTAGTAGGCCTTGTATGAGTTGGTGCTGACACCGTCGGCTTTTAGATACGACGACGAGTGGAGCAGCGAGAAGCCTAAGACAAGCGTCATAAGCAGGTGGAAGAGTACTGCAAGACCATCTGCGCGGAATATGTAGAGCAGCTGACGGTCTATATACCCATACCATAGAAGTAGTCCTATGGCTGCAACATTTACCGTAAAAAAGAGGCCGGCAATGATGTTTGTGGCACGCTCCGTGCGCACCACGAGCGGTGCAACGGCAAGTAGTAGCGATATAATCAAAAACGTTAGCATGGCGTTAATCTTTTATCGAGGTTAGAGCATCTGTGGCATCGGTATGCATATCATTGTCCATACGTCGTAGGAACATACCGAGGATAAGTATCGAGATGAGGATGTCGAGCATAATAGCAAGGTTGATAAGTATTGGCAACTCGACACCAATAGCCATAGAGAAGAGGAACACACCATTCTCTATAATGAGGAAGCCTACAAGATGGGCGAAGATACGCTTACGCATAACGATAAGTATCAATCCTGTGAGCAGAGCGTAGAGGGCAACACCAAAGAATATCATATCGGTACGGCTGTCGGCCATATAATAGGTTATGGTACAGCTGGCTACAAGAGCTGCAATAGACATGGCCAATGATCCGAACTGCGAGGATGAGGCATCTATGCGGTCAATCTTGGTCTTGTGTATAACGCGCATCAATATCGCAGGTATGACGATAGCCTTGAAGATGAATGTTTCGATGATGATGAAGGCCATCTCCACAGGGTGGAACTCGTGCATGCGGGCTATGGCAATTCCGAAGAGCAGGATACCCTGAATGGCAAGAATGGTCGTCTGACTGCGAAAACGCTCGGCAATGGACATATATAAGAGCGTCAATATATATAGTATGATAAGCGACAGTATCATAGCGGACTATATTTCGATGTTTTGAATTAATAAGAAGCCTATGAGAAGCACGAGTGCCGACATGGCAACGATGGTAAGTATGTATGTGATGTTGCGCGAGAGCTTGTTACGTGCTCTGAGCGACTCGACAATACCGATTGATATGCCTGTAACCAATATTGCCAACGGTGCTGCAAACCACCAGTGGAAGCAGAAGACCACGGCAATGGCGTTGGCTGCGATAATAGAAAATATAGCATTCTTCAACCAGCCTGCAATGTGAATCATAGCCATATCTATACCCGAGAAGTCGAGGCACATCACCTCGTGAATCATCGTCAGCTCGAGGTGTGTGCGCGGGTCATCCACAGGCACTCGTCCCGACTCGATGAACATAATGATTACGAAGACGTAGGCGACCATAACAAGCACGATGGTAAGGTTCATATCCAGCTCCTGTGCCATGGCAAATATGTCGGCAAACGACGAGTATCCGCAGAATAGAGCAAGTGTCGCCATGGCCATCATCAATGCCGGCTCGACAAGTGCGCCATAGAGTGCCTCGCGTGCAGCACCCATACCCTCAAACGAGCTGCCTGTATCCAGCGCAGCGAGGATAAGTGCCGTGCGCGACAGCGCAAGCAGGTAGGCTACAAAGATTATATCGCCGTGGAACGACAACAGCGGTTCGAGGTCGGCAACGGGGATAAACAAAAAGGCGATAAGTGCCGCTCCGAGGTATACGCACGGAGCAATACGAAAGAGAATAGTCGTAGTGTTAGAGTACACCGCACCCTTACGCAGTTGCAGACGCACGTTGTAGATATGCTGCAAGAAGGGAATACCCTTTCGTCCGGCAAGTAGGGCACGTGTGCGGTTGATGACACCGGTTATCGAGAGTGCCACAACAATCATCAGCAGTGTATTAAGTATCTTTATCAACATACATTCATTTGTTTTATGGGTTTACACTACAATATGTTGAGTATCGAGAGCAACAATACGGCAACGAGGAATACCAGCGCAAAGGTGATATACTTATTGACGTGTCCCGTACGCAGGCGCATCACATACTCGTTGATGCGGTGCATAAGCACCACCCACCAATGTCCGAGCAGCGAGTCTACCTTATCTTTATGGCGTATGCGGTAGTTATGTGTCGTAGGGAATATCTCGCCCTTATCTACCGAGCGGCCATCTACGGTATCTTTCATCAGCGACTTGGCGATATTCTCCAAACCCTCGGAATATGACTCGCCGGTATATTGCATACGTGTGTTTAGTGCTGTAAAGCCACAACCCCACGTAGGGCCATGCTCCACGCTACGATTGCGCTGTGCGCGCTGCTTAGCCCAAAATAGTAGGCCGGTGATGATAATCACAGCCCAGCCGGCATAGCTCAGTGTGCTGAGTGTCGGTGCAAAGTGGTCGATGGCGATAGTGTGGTCTGCACCCGACACAGCCTCGGCAACTATGGTTATAGGCTTCACGGCATATTGCGGGAATAGACCGATAAAGAGAATAAAGGCGGCAGGTATTGCTATAGCACCTATACGCAAGTTGTCCACCTCGCTACATTCGGCAACGTGTGTAGAGCGTGGCGAGCCTAAGAATACCGTGCCATACAGTTTTGTGAAGGCGAGTACGACGATACCGCCTATTGCCGAGAGGGCGATGATGGCGGCTACCGAGTAGAGAACCTCGTGGCCGTCGCTTACGCCATTAAACATTCCGATGTAGATAAGCAACTCCGATACGAAGCCGTTGAGTGGTGGCAGTGCGCAGATGGCTACCGTACCTATAAGCATAAGTATTGCGGTGATAGGCATATGTTTGGCGAGGCCTCCCATCTGATTCATCGCCGTGGTGTGCATCTTTGAGTAGATATTACCGGCACTGAAGAAGAGCATGGACTTGAATAGCGAGTGGTTCACCGTGTGTAGCAAAGCTCCGCTGATGCCACACATACCTATAAGGTTGCTACCCGCAGCATGACCCACGGCTGCGATGCCCAAGCCGATGAGTATGACACCGATATTCTCAATACTCGAATATGCCAGCAGACGCTTAATGTCGTTCTGCATGGCTGCGAGGATAACGCCCCATATACCCGTTATAATACCCGAAAGCAGTACGATAAGACCTATGCTGTATAGCAGTTCGGTATTGTGGTCTATGGCCTGCATAAGGCGGATTACACCATACACGCCTGTTTTAATCATCACGCCCGACATTATAGCCGACACGTGTGATGGTGCTGCGGGGTGTGCCTCAGGCAACCAGATGTGCATGGGGAACACACCGGCCTTCATACCAAAGCCGATGAAGAAGACCACGAACAGCGGTAGTGGCGTAGCCCACTTGAAGTAGTTTACAATGGCCGAGAAGTTTGCCGAACCGGTGTACTCATAGAGCAGAGCAAAGCCGGCGACTAAGAACATAAAGCCAATGTGCATCATCACCAGGTAGTTGAGAGCTGCACGTCGGGTCTCATGACGATCTGCCTCAAAGAGTATGAGAATGAACGAGGCGATTGTCATCAGCTCCCAAGCAAAGAGAAACGAGAAACCTCCACTCGACATCACCACCAACATCATCGACACAACAAGCGTGACAAGTGCCGTGTAGTGCAACGAGATATGCCAAGGAGAGTAACGTGTCAGGTAACCCTCGACATAACCCTTCGCGTAGAGTACCGTGGCTATCGATGTCAGCGATATAACTCCTAAGAAGAGTGACGATAGCTTATCGACTGCGAGATACTCCGCGCCAAATAGTGGCGTGATGATCGTTGCAAGTTCTACCGTGCCGTGAACGAAGGCCATAACAGCAAGGCTGATGGCAGCCACAGCTGCGACAGCGATTGCTCCTGTTGCCACCCACACCTTATGGCGTAGCGGTGCTGCAAATATGCAAGCAACAACCAATGCCGCAATAATTAAGGCATACAAATACATAACAAGTAGTTATTGAATGTGTTATTAATATACAGTCTTATAGCGAGTTAATCGTGGAGGTAAGTACTGTTGCCACTACGGCGGCAGTCTCGGTGCGCAGTCGCTGTGTGCCTAACGATATCGCCTTAAATCCGTTTTGGAGCGCAAAGTTAATCTCTTCTGGCGAAAAATCGCCCTCCGGACCAATTAAAATTAATATATTACCCCCTTTTTTTATTACAGAGCCCAAATATTCACGACTGCCCATCGAGTCATTGCAGTGCGCTATATATTTCTGTCCGTCGAACTCCATGGCCAGCAGCTTGCGCAGCGGTGTCAGCGGATGCAGTGTGGGGTGGTATGCTTTAAGTGATTGCTTTACCGCCGAGGTTATAACCTTCTCTTCACGCTCGGGTTTTATTTGTCGACGTTCGCTATGGTCGCACTCTATCGGCCATATCTGGCTTACGCCAACCTCGGTGGCTTTTTCCAAAAACCACTCGTAGCGGTCGATATTTTTTGTGGGGGCCACGGCCATATGCAGATTGTAAGGTAGTTTGCCATACTCCGAGTAGCTCTCGATGACCTCTACCGAGCATCGTTTCACGTTGTCATCCACCACCTTACAGCGATGCATAGTGCCACGTCCGTCGGTCAAAAACAGCTCGTCACCGATACCCATTCTCAGCACTCGTATGCAGTGTTTCGACTCCTCTTCGCAGAGAGTATGACGCGGAAGTGAAATTTCTGGGGCATAAAATAATTGCATTGCTCAATAATTTTTTTAACTTTGCAAAGTTAATTAAAAAATATGATAGATGAAACGACTTTTTCTATTATCGTCATTAATGTTTGTTATGACAATGAATCTTTCTTGCAGAAGTGAGGTAGTCGAGAGCAAAGGCAACCCTCTACTTGAAGAGTGGACAACGGAGTTTGGTGTGCCTCCGTTCGACCTTATACGCGCCGAGCATTATGAGCCTGCCTTTGAGGCGGCCATGCAGATGCACGTAGATGAGATAAACGCCATTATCCGCTCGGAGGAGGAGCCTACATTCGACAATGTGATGTTGGCGTTGGATAACGCAGGTGTACGTCTTGCCGAGATTAACCTTATCTTCGGTATGCTGTCATCGTCGGATCTCGACGACGAGATGCAGGAGGTGCAGAACCGTATTATGCCACGTTTGGAGCAACACTACAACGCTATAATGCTTAACGACTCGCTATTTCAGCGAGTTAAGGCCGTATACGATAGACGTGCGCAGTTCAATCTCGATGATGTGCAGACACGCCTCGTCGAGAAGACCTACAACGACTTCGTGCGTTCGGGTGCTTTGCTCGAAGGCGAAGCCAAGAGCCGTCTGATGGAGATCAATGCCGAGCTGACGGCACTCAACATCCGCTTTGGTAACAACCTGCTTGCCGAGAATGGCAACTTCACGATGTTACTCAACGAATCGCAGATGGAGGGACTTCCCGAGGGTGTTCGCAATCAGGCACAGGAGGCTGCTGTGGCAGCAGGCAAGAGTGGCTATCTGTTTACGCTCGACAAGCCGAGTATGATACCATTCCTTACATACTCGCCCAACAGGGAGTTGCGTCGTCAGCTATACGATGGGTATTTGAAGCGTGGCGATAACGATAATGAGTTTGACAACAAGCAGATTATCGAGGATATGACACGCCTGCGTGTGGAGAAGGCCCACCTGCTTGGTTATAAGTCATACTCGCACTATGTCACTGCCGACCAGATGGCCGGTACGCCGGAGGCTGTATACGAACTCCTTGACGAGATATGGGAGCCGGCATTGGAGTCGGCGAAGCGTGAACTCGAAGAGATGAAGAGTCTCTTTGCTGCCGACCATCCCGAGCAGGTATTCGAGAGCTCGGATTGGTGGTACTATGCCGAGAAGGTACGCAAGCAGAAGTATCAGCTCGACGAGGAGGCGGTGCGTAAGTATCTCTCGTTAGACAACGTGCGTGACGGTATGTTCTATCTGGCAAACCGCCTGTACGGCATCTCGTTCCGTCCTATCACTGCCCCACGCTATCATAAGGATTGTTCGGTATATCAGGTGCTTGATACCGACCAGTCGCACCTTGGAGTATTGTATCTCGATCCCTATCCCCGCAAGTCGAAGAGCGGTGGTGCTTGGTGCGGATACTTCACCGAGCAACGCTACGTAGATGGTGAGCGTAAGGCTCCTGTGGTGGGTATCGTGTGCAACTTCACACCTCCTGTGGGTGACACACCATCGTTGCTTACATTCGATGAGGCGGAGACAATGTTCCACGAGTTCGGACATGCCCTGCACTTCCTTTTTGCCGATGTGCGTTACCGCAGTCTTGCTGAGGTTGAGGGTGACTTTGTGGAGCTTCCATCGCAGATTATGGAGAATTGGGCATTCGAGCCGGAGATAATGAAGGTATACGCTACGCACTATCGCTCGAAGGAGGTTATTCCGGACTACCTTATCGAGAAGATTGCCACAGCCTCACTCTTCAATCAGGGCTTCTCTACTACCGAGCTTGCAGCAGCAGCCCTCATCGATATGGATGTACACTCTATGGAGAACTTTACCGATATGGATGTGCGAGCCTTCGAGAGCTACAACCTCGCGACACGTCGTGGCCTTATTCCCGAGATAGCGCCACGCTACCGCCTACCATACTTTGCACATATCTTCAATGGCGGTTATTCGTCGGGATACTACTTCTACCTTTGGGCCGAGGTTCTCGACAAGGATGCCTTTGCTGCCTTCAAGCAGAGCCGCGACCTGTGTGATAAGGATCTTGCTCGCAGCTTCCGCTACGACCTGCTCGCACAGGGTGGACAACGCCCCGGTATGGAGATGTATCGCAAGTTCCGAGGTGCCGATCCCGATAAGTTGCCTATGCTCAAGGCTCGTGGCTTGTGGAGCGAGCCTGTGATAGTGGATAGCCTTGCTACCGAGCCGTTCAATACTGCGGTAGAGGAGCTAAGCTTCGGTGATGAGCAGTAACAGTTATCCTAAACCCATAGTTCGACACAATTAATAAAGAAACCTAAATAAAATCAGTATGAGAAAAGTAGCAATTATTATGTCAGCATTGACCTTAGCTCTTGCAGGATGCTCACAGTCGGATGTTCCGGCATCGCTCGCAGGAAACCCATTTGTTGAGGAGTGGAATACTCCTTATGGAACACCTCCATTCTCGAAGATCGAGCTCAAGCATTACGAGCCGGCTATCGATTACGCTATTGAGCAGAATCGTAAGGAGATTGATGCTATCGTGAACAACCCCGAAGCACCTACATTCGAGAATACTATCGTAGCTATGGAGCAGGCAGGCCAGCTTCTTGGCCGAGTTACCGGCGTGTTCTTCGTGCTTAACGGCAGCTGCACATCGGACGAGATGCAGCAGATTGCACAGAACATCACTCCAAAGCTTACGGAGCTCTCTAACGATGTGGCTCTCAACCCGGAACTCTTTGCACGTGTTAAGGCCGTATACGATAAGCGCGATGAGCTCGACCTCGACGTAGAGGATCGTCAGCTCTTGGAGGATAGCTATAAGGGCTTTGCTCGTTCGGGTGCTTTGCTCGAGGGCGAGGAGAAGGAGCTTTACCGTCAGTATACATCGGAGCTATCGCAGCTTACACTGCTCTTCGGTCAGAATGCGTTGGCAGCAACTAATGCCTTCTCGCTCAATATCACCGACGAGGCTAAGGTTGCCGAACTTCCAGACTTCGTGAAGGATGGTATGGCAGCCGAGGCTGAGGCACGTGGCCAGGAGGGATGGACACTTACGCTTCACGCTCCAAGCTATGTTCCATTTATGACTTACTCTACACAGCGTGATCTCAAAGAGCAGCTCTATCGTGCTTATAACACACGTGCCGTAGGTGGCGATAACGACAACTTTGAGAATATCCGCCGCATCGCCGAGCTACGCCTTAAAATAGCCAACCTGCTCGGCTATGAGTGCTATGCAGACTACGTTTTGGAGGATCGTATGGCAGAGAGTACACCTATCGTTCAGGACTTCCTCAAAGAGCTTCTCGACGCTACATATGGCTATGCAAAGAAGGATGTGAAGGCTATCGAGGAGTATGCTCACTCGTTGGGTCTCGAAGGCCAGCTGATGCCTTGGGATTGGGCTTATTATAGCGAGAAGTATAAGGAGGAGAAGTATGCCATCAACGATGAGCAGATTAAGCCTTACCTGCAGCTCGAGAATGTTAAGGATGCTGTATTTATGTTGGCTAACCGTCTTTATGGCCTTACCTTTACTGAGGCTCCCGAGATTGAGGTATACCATCCAGAGGCTACTGCCTACGAGGTTAAGGATGCTTCAGGTGAGGTGCTTGCTGTTCTATATCTCGACTTCTTCCCACGTGAGTCTAAGAATCAAGGTGCTTGGATGACAGAGTTCCGTGGTACACGCATCATCAAGGGTGTCGAGGAGCGTCCGTTGATCTCGCTTGTTATGAACTTCACCAAGCCTACCGCAAATACACCATCGTTGCTCACATTCGATGAGTTCACAACATTCCTTCACGAGTTCGGCCACGGCTTGCACGGTATTCTCGCACAGGGTAAGTACGAATCTATTAACGGTACATCTGTTAAGCGCGACTTCGTGGAGCTTCCATCGCAGATCATGGAGAATTGGGCTACCGAGAAGGAGTACCTTGACCTTTGGGCTAAGCACTACCAGACAGGTGAGTCTATGCCTGCCGAGCTTGTCGAGAAGATTATCGCTGCCAAGAACTACCTCACAGCATACTACAATGTACGTCAGCTAACCTTCGGTATGCTTGATATGGCTTACCATACTATCACATCTCCTATCGAGGGCGATATGCGTGAGTTCGAGCTTACTGCGATTGCTCCTACACAGGTAGTACCTGTCGTTGATGGTACAGCTATCAGCCCTGCCTTCACTCACGTGTTTAGTGGTGGATATGCTACCGGTTACTACGGCTATAAGTGGGCAGAGGTGTTGGCTGCCGATGCCTTCTCATACTTCGAAGAGGAGGGTATCTTCAATGCCGATGTAGCCAATAAGTTCCGTACCGAGGTCTTGGAGAAGGGTGGTCATGAGCATCCTATGACTCTCTATGTTAATTTCCGTGGTCACAAGCCTCAGACTCAGGCTCTTATTGATAATATGAACCTCAAGTAAATTTTTGTGATAGCGGCGCATTAGCGACGCTTCAGTCCAAAGGGCGAATGGGAAATACGTCAGTATGTCCCATCCGCCCTTTCTCGTGTCAGCGCCACTACTGCGCCACTCTGACAAAAATTAGGGTATAACCGCTGATTGGGATTTTTGTGATAAGGGGTCATCTGCGACCTCTCAATCATTGCCCCGAATGGAATGTACGTCAAGTACTATCCATCCGGGGCAATCTCTTAATCGAGGCCACAGCTAACCCCTTCTGACAAAAATTTGAGGTTTAACCGCTGATTATCCCGAGTGTTGTGGGTTCAGTGGGTTCAGTGGGTTCAGTGGGTTCAGTGGGTTCAGTGGGTTCTATGCGTTCTGTGGGTTCAGTGGGTTTTGTGGGTTCTATGGGTTCGGTGGAAAATCCCCATCTAACCCATTGGACACATTTAACCCATCTGACCCACACTGCTTTGCAGTGGCAGGGCCTTGCCCTGCAACACAAAAGCAACGCTCCCTTCAACTACCCTTTAACTACCCTTTAACGCCGCAGGCGTGAACTACCCTTTCCTCTGCACAGCAGAGGGCAGGGCCTTGCCCTGCAAAACAAAAGCTTTCTTACCCTCTCCTCCCTCATCTTTTTACAATGAAAAAATATCCAAATACATTTAATTTTTCATCTTTTATTTCTTTATTTCAACAAAATATGCATATATTTGTGCGCAGAAAGTTAAACTATGTGCAAATAAATACAGTGTCATGAGAATTAAGTGGTTGTTATACACGCTTTTAGCGTCGTCTATTATCTTTGTGTCATGTTATGATGATCCGGTTGATCAGCGTGATCCGCAGGTGAAGCCTGCCGATGAGTTTCTTGGCGATAATACTATAATAGGTTCAATTCGAGGTTGTGCAGATTTGGAAGTCGAGGATATAACGCTATATGTTAAAACCCCCGATAACACCATTATCAAGCGTCGAGGCATACATCGCTCGCTGGCGAAGGAGCAGTCGGAGCTTCTCCTCGACCACGGCTTGGCGGATGGCAACTATCAGTTGTTATATATCGAGTACGAGAGCAAGGATGGTGGCGACGAGGATAATATCTGCCAGCGTGGTATCGGTTGTCGCATATCGTTGAATGATGGTGAGATGACCGTTGCCAGCACATGGAACGAGACTCTCGAAATGTATGGCTCGGGAACGGAGGTAGACACCATATATATATCGTCTGCCGACCATATGTTGAAGCTTGCCGCCGTAGTAAACGATGCACGCACGAATAGCTATGTTAATGGCTCTCTATATTTCAAGCAGGTGTGCAACCTCAATGGACGGAAGATGTCATCCGATGCAAGTTTGGGTCGCGGCTGGGTGCCTATTGGAGCATACTATACAACACCTTTCTGTGCGACATTCGACGGTGGCGGTTACTCTATCAATAATCTATATGCCAATCGTCCATCGACATATGTAATGGGACTTTTTGGCTTTACCTATGGAGCTTGTATCAGGGATGTAAACATCATCGGGGCCAATATCAATGGTGATTTGGGCGTAGGTGGTATTGTCGGCGTAGCAACGGCTAACGAGCAATATCCCAAGGGTACGTTTGTGCATAACTGTCAGGTTACGGATAGTACGATTAGTGGCGTTGAGGAGAGCATTGGCGTAGGTGGCATTGTGGGTATTGTAGATGAGTTTGCGAGTATCAATATGCTTGAATGTCGTTCGGTGGACAATACCGTGTCGGCTACAAGTAATGCCGGAGGTATTGTAGGTGCCGGCTCACGCCGCTCTAAGGTGGTGGTAAACAAGTGCGAGAACAATAGCTATGTGGAGTCGAGTTACAATACGGCAGGAGGTGTCGTAGGTGTCTGCGATACGCTGATGGCGACGATGTGTATAAATCGTGGTGAGGTGCGTGGCTCGACAAAGTTCCAGTCGCTCGATGAGCAGAATATGCGTACCGGTCTTGGTACGGGAGGTATTGCCGGTGGTACGGGTATCGCCTATATTGTAGCGTGTGAGAATCATGGTAGCATACAGGGTTACGAGGGTGTTGGCGGTATCACGGGAAGTGCGCGTGTGTCGGGTAGTTTGGATGAGGATGATGAGGGCCTTATCTACAACGAGGTGATGATAGTACACTCTACGAATAATGCTTCGGTATCGGGAAAGCAGATTGTTGGCGGTATCAGTGGCGAGGGTCAGTTTGCATCGTATGGCTGTGTGAACTATGGCGATGTGACGGCTGAGGGTGATTATGCTTCGGGTATTGTAGCTGCGGGAGCATCGGCCTGTGTATACAACTCGCTGAACAAAGGTGCTATCAGTGGTAACAGCTATGTGTCGGGCGTACTCAGCGTGGGTGGTAATGCAAGCATCGTAGCGTGCCAGAATTATGGCTATATCAACGCTCTTAACTCGCACGCTGCGGGTATTGTAGGTATAACACGTGGTGCTACGGCGATAAACTATTGTGCCAACTTCGGCAAGGTTGAGGGTGAGGCAGGTACTGCAATGGGCCTTGTTGTTGCCGAGGGAGGACAGGAAGACGAGTGGTCGGCACTGCGCATAGTAACGGTTATATATGCCGGTGTAGAGGCCGTAACGGGTATTGTGATAAATGGTATGTCGTTAGGTGTTGCCCACTCGGCAAAATTCAAGACTCCCAAAGGTGAGTCCATAGGACATGTATTAGACATAATATCACTGAGCTCCGGTGTTGGATTTAGTTTGATTGATACTGTAGCTTTGGGATTTGGTATATCTGATATTGTAGATATGGCCAAGTTTAATGCCGAACTGGATGAGGCAAGCGATGAGCTGCTCGCCTATATCAAAGAGCACGAGGATGAGATAGACCTAATACGTGATCAGGAGACATTCCCCGACCACAATATCAATGTCTCGTTGCTCGACAAGATGTATAACGACTACTTGGATGAACTATCCCAATACTTTACCGATGAAGAGAAGGCCGACCAATTTACGTATGAAGTAGCGGTCTCGCTCGAAAAGAGACGCGACTTGATAGAGGATGTTATCATGGGTAAAGAGATAGCACATAAATGTGTATCAGGCCTTGCGATAATCTGTGGTGCCGTAAGTACGGTTATAGCGGGAATTGCCACTTTTGGAGCTGCTGTGCCGGCTGCTGTTGCGACGTTTGGCTCTGTGGTGGGTATTGTGGGAGCTGTCGTAGGTGGCGCAAACACCATTTGGGATGAGATTACCTCGGATGTACCCAATGTATATATCGTTAGTCAGACCGTAGCAGGAGGAGAGCTCGATAGCAATGGCGATAATAGTAATGCCGGTGGCGTGGTAGGTGTCCTTAACGACTATTGCAGCATAGAGGATTGTATTAATGTGGGTACGGGATGTGCCGGAGGTGGACATTTGGTAGGTACGATGCATAACTCCTCTAATATGCAGAATTGTATAACGGTTGTTCCTGTCGATGCGTGGGGCTCGGAGGGTATGTATAGTGACATTCGTAATAGAGCTACGGTATCGGGATTGTACTATTGCACCAATCCTTATGCTGCGAACGCGACTGCAATGACATATGGCGAGACACGTGCTATGAGTGATGCTACGGGACTTAGCTTGGAGGAGCTTAGAGACCCAAGTAATTATAAGGGTTGGGATTTCGATAATGATAAGGGTAGGTGGATTATGCCCGCGGATGAGTCGGGATATATATTCCCTGTACCATATATCTCTCGCTATACGTTTTCGAGTGATGCACAGTAAATAGATGTAGATACCTAAAATTAATAGTAATATGATTTGCAGATTAAAATATTTTGTTGTGTTGCTGCTGTGTGGTATAATGACTGCTACCTGTACGCATTATGAGGAGGATATTGTTGAAAGCCGTCTGCCGAGTGTTGAGTTGGATGGTAGCGGTCGATATATCTCTACTTTCTATCTCGAGCCGCTGTGGGATTTCAGCGAGCGTACACCGGATGGCGATAAGCACCATATAAAGCTCCTCTTTTACCCCATGACGCATCGTATCGAGGAGTACTGTTTCGATGCTACATTAGTCGAGGGCGAGTCTCACCGCATTCAGCTATCTATCGATGCGAGCCTAAGCGGTGATATAGTCAATGACAGGTATGTCATGCGAGGCTACACCTCGGATGGCGAGCCGTTGGAGCACGAGTTTATGCTTACTGTCAGCGACCGCATAGTGGTCGAGAGCCGACAGCTTATCATGTACGATTTCAGCGAGATAGCTAAGGAGGAGTATGGCTCAGATATAACGAAGGAGGAGATTATTGAGAAGTTAGGTACGGGAGATAAGGAGAATCCGTATAAGATTTTCAATGCTGCGATGTACAACCAGATGATGATCTATCTGTTGAACGATACCGAGAGTCATGGCCGAGGTAAGTACTTTAAGCAGATACGCGACATCGACCTATCGGAGATTACCGACAGTGTGGATGATGAGGGATGGTCGGGCGTGGAGTTTGCCGGTAACTACGATGGTAGCGACAAGAGCCTTACAGGTTTCAGCCACATAGGTAATAGCAGTAAATCGACAACCAATGTTGGTCTTTTCAGCGTACTGCATACGGGTGCAGAGATAAGCAATGTGACTATCAATGGCTCGATATCGCAGGCAGGAACGAATGTCGGTATCTTGGCAGGCTCTATGGCGAAGGATGCTATTGTTAAGGTTACGAATTGTACGGTAAAGGGTAGTATCGCCAATTGCGGTAAGGACAAATCCTCGGGTGATGAAGTGGCACGAGCCGGTGGCCTTATCGGATATATGGATGATGGTGAGCTTACACTGTCGGGTGTCACATCGGGTGTACATCTTACCAACTCGGGTGACTGCGTAGGTGGCTTCATCGGAGAGTGTCTCTATGGAAACATCGTCGCCTCTTCGCTTAGTGCCGATAAATTTGTGATAGATGCCCAAAACTGTGTTGGTGGCGTTATTGGCTATCTCAACAGTGCATCGTTGTCTGTATCGCTATCCTCTATTGCGGTTACCACCACCGAAAATGATGTAGTCGTGGTCGAGGGCGAGGAGTGTGTCGGTGGTATTGTCGGTAAGATGACAGGTAGTAAGAGTGTAGATATATCGACGTCGGAGTTCGTCTATCCGATAAGTGGCAGCAAATATGTGGGCGGTGCGATAGGTTATATGCATGGCGATGCTACGGCCAACTTCAAGGGGGCTACCATTTCGTCGAATATCAAGGCCTCGGGAGAGTATGCCGGTGGCTTTGTCGGCTTGTTCAAGGGCAGCGAGACGGATACGATGGCTACATTGCACTTCTCGGGCACAAACTGGTTCTGTGTGGCGCACCAAAATAAGACAGGTGTGTTGGGCGATAAGTATGCCGGTGGTGTCGCAGGTGTTATGGGCGATGCCGATGGCGATGCTCAGATTACCTTTGACGATGGTGCCGAGCTTAAAATTACATCTACCATCACGGCTACCACGGCGTGTGCCGGAGGTGTTGTGGGCGAGATGCGTCGTGGCTATCTGCATATCGATAATTTGGTGATGAACGAGTCTACGAATAATGTGATATCTGCCGTAAGTGCTCCGCAGTATGCAGGTGGTATTGCAGGCTATGTATATGACGAGTGTTCTATTGAGTCGTCACAGACTTTCAGCTTTGGTCGTGGTGACGTGAAATCAGTTCCGTCGCTTAGTTCCATCGCAGCAGCCGACATCGTTGTCGAGGTGTCGGGTACAGAATACATTGGTGGTGCTGTGGGCTATCTTAAAGATATGACAGGTCTTCGAAAGTGTCATATCAATGCAGCCGTTACAGGTGTAAACTATGTTGGTGGTGCTGTCGGCTATGCTGCGGGCTTGAAGGATGGTCCACGAGCTTGTCAGATCTACAACGTGGTTACCAGCGGTGAGGTAACAGGCTCGGGTGCATATATCGGTGGTGTTGTAGGTTACATCACGGGCTATGTTGCGCTTGCAGATTGTATCAACTATGCCCACGTTGATAATGGAGATAATAAGGGTGTCAAGATAGGAGGTGTCGTGGGTTATTCAAGATACAATTCGGATTATGGAGGTATGCCCAATATCTACTATTGTGTGAATACGGGAGATATAGAGGGCTGTAACACTGTGGGCGGCGTGCTCGGCGCAGGCTATGCGTCGTTAGGCGACTATCATAGTACTATTATGGTAGATCGTTGTGCCAACTTTGGAAATATTACAGGCTCGTCAAACAGCGAGGCCGGTGGTTATACAGGCTTTGGTGGTATTATGGGTACGAGTGATAATACTCAAGGCTTCACTCTTGCCAGTTGTGCTAACCACGGCGATATCTATGTAACTTGCTCGGCACATGGTGTGGGAGGTATTGTCGGAGCTATCGGTAATGATCCATCAAATATAGAAATGAGTGAGAAATACAACTTCCATATATGGTCGTGTGCCAATCATGGTGATATCTCGGGCAGTAGTTCGGGTTTCCACTGTGGCGGTATCGCCGGATATATGGAGGAGGGAAGCTCGGTTAAGGGTAACCACGCTTGTGTCGAGGGCTGCTATAACTGGGGCGATATTGATGTCGATGTAGATGACAGCCACGGTCTTGGCGGTCTCGCCGGATATCTGGATCGTTATTCCGAGTTGTGGTGGAATATCAACTTTGCGATACTCACGGGCTACGATGGCTCTGATAACACGGGACGTGTGTGGGGTAAGTGCAAGGGTTCGTATACAACCGCCAGTAACTACTATGCGGTTACGAGCAGCACAGATGGCCACGCATTCAATACCAACGATATGGGTAATATCTCTATCTTTGGTGACCTTGATATAAATGGCGATGACTCCTTCTGGGTTATGTCTGATGGCGATCCACATCCGCAGATTAAGGTGTGTCCATTCCAAAATACGACATATACCGAGTAGCTCTATTTGTCGTATCACTGCTAAAAATGGGGTTGTCCAACACGACGTTGAACAACCCCATAATTATATCTATTCGTTTTGTAATACTCTCCTTGTCTGCTTATCCTACCTTATTCCTTGTTATATACACGCACTTATACGCACACACTTATTCCCTCTCTCTCTTCCTCCATCCATCTCGCACACACACTCTCTCACACACACTCTATCTCTCTTTCACACACACTATCTCCCCCCCCCCTTGTTAGTACATATTATCGTACTGGGTGAAGCTCTTGTCGTACTTCAAGTCGGCGAGCGATGCTGCCTTGACACCGATGTTGAAGGCCCAGCTGCGGTGGTTGCCGAATGGTACCCACGTGAACGACATCTGCCAGCAGTGTAGGTCACGTGTAATAGATATAGAGGTCATTGACATCTTGCGCGTCGTGAAGTCGTAACCCGACGTTGCCGTAATCATCGTCTTGGGCGTGAGCTTAACACTTGCATTGAAGTTGATGGTCTGGTTAATATTCTTACGATAACCCGTAGTACCATTATTTACATATTGGGCATTATAACTGATGCTGTAATTAAAGCCGAAATTCCAGGGTATGGAGAAGTCATAGTATTGGCCTGCCATCCATTGTCGGCGCATAGCAGGGTTGAGTTCGCCATAAGGGTCGGACCACGCATTGAAATACTCGGCAGGGAACGAGGTGATGTCGTTGCCGGCAACCCTCGAACCATCTTCGCGTGACTTAAAGGTGTAGCCAAAGCTCCAGCTGGCACTCTGCACACGACCGGGAAGACCTCGTGACCACATCAGCTTATCGTAGCGCACACCCTCGGGCGATACCTCATAGGGGTCGAGCGTAAGCGACAGGTTGAGGGCAATGTTCTGATATATCGTCGTACGCAGCGATATAGGAAGTGTCGATAGACGCATCGAGTCGGCAAGGAAGTTGTACGAGCCGTTGATAGATATTTGGTCGATAATCTTTATCTTCTTTACCGTATCCTTGGTACGTACCTTGGCCTCTAACGACTGCGACAGACCAAAGGTTAGAGCCAGCTGCTCACCGCTGCCCGGCACGCCATAGGCATTGTCGGTAAATGGCGAATATACCTTGAATTTACCCGTAGTATCGGTCTGCACTGTTTCGTAGAAGCCATACTTCTGACGGCTGAAATCGGGCGCATAGGCAAAGCCGATGTTTGGTGTGAGTGTGTGGCGCACGGCTTGTAGCTTACGCGTCTTCTTCTTGGCTACATACGTACCGTAGATCGTAGTATTTGCCGATACCGAAGCGTTGTAGTTGTACAAACGCCAAAAGCCATATTCCGGATCGAGCGTCTCTACCTGATGTGTTTGCTCGTTCCACTGCTGGCTGACCTTCTTGAAATACCACCTCTCGGTATAGTTGAACGAGGGGCTGATGTTGATGTAGTTGAACAGCGATAACGAGGTAGAGATAGGAATAGTATGCTGTATACCATTCTTCATTTTTTGCAAAGTCTCCTTGCTAAATATCTCCTTCTCGGTGGTGTTTACCGAGTTGGTCATCTTCATCGAGTAGCTCATCTTGATCTTCTCGTACCAACGTGTCTTACCCACAGCCTCCTTGCGCTTCAGAGGGTTGAAGCTCGCAACGTTGAAGGTTATGGTAGGCAGTGTTACGGCGATGGTCTTATCCTTGGAGTTCTGTGATACGGCCATATTTACTGCGAGCGAGAAGGGTGTACCCTCCCAGTTCTTCGAATATGATATAGATGAGTTGGTCTGTGTTGCGAGGATGTCATCCACGTTGGTCGCCGAGTAGCGGCTGTAACCACTTGATGTGAGGTTCACCGATGCTGAGAATGTAGACCCGGGGTTGGCCTTGGGGTCTTGCGAGTGTGTCCACTGTATCTTGTAGTTGTTCTGCTGCACGAAGTCGGGCTCGCCCTTCTCTCCTGAGCGCACGGCGGCATATTGCAGATTGAAGTTACCCTTAAACTTATAACGCTTGACATATTGCGATACGGCAGATACCTCCCACGAGCCGAGGGTGTAGATACCGCCACGCAGTGCAAGGTCCATATGTTCGCCCAAAGTAAAGTAGTAACCCAGGTCACGAATGAAGAAACCCTTGGCATCCTCGCCATATGTAGGCATCAGAATACCCGACTTAGGGCCCGTGCTTATGGGGAAGAAGGCCTCGGGTATACCCGGGAAGTAGATGGGTACATCCTCCATTACGAGGTAGGCATAGCCGGTGACTATCTTCTTGTTAGGGATAATCTTTGCCTGCGTCATATTGATATAGAAGTGGGGATGATCCGTGCAGTCACACGTCGTGTAGTAGCCGTCGCCGATGTGTATCGTCTCGTCGGGATGCATCTTTACACTGCTGCCGAGCAGCCATCCGTCTCCCTGCTGTGTGGCAATACCCTTGATCTTGGCCTTACGTGAGTCGAGGTTGTAGGTGATGGTATCCATAGAGTATGGCGAGCCACCATCCGAGAACTCGGGGTGAGTCTGTGTTGGTTTGCCATCTACGGAGTCGGGATAGCCGTGTGCGAAGATATCCTTGGTCTGCATATCAACACGCATAAAGTCGGCTTTTAAGTTCATACCCTGATAGGTTACATCTCCACTCTTATAGCTGTAAATCATCTTGTTGCGTGCATCGAACACAACCGAATCGACAGCCTTACCCTTGATTATATCGTCGAACATAGAGCCGCGTGGGCGACGACGTGTGGTGTCGCGCTCTGTCGCACTGCTCTCCCTCTGGGGTGTTGCCTGTGAAGGTGTAACGGGGGTGGTGTTGCTCTCCAATGCGGCGTTACGACGCAGCTCCGCAGTGTCGAGGCTGTAGAAGAGGTCGAAGCCGCTTGCCCCGACATCGCCGAGGCCTGCAACCAGACATCCCACCACTGTTACAAACAGAGCCAAAGATAGATATTTTGTCAATAAATGTCTCAAAATCCAATAATTTTTCGTAACTTTGCCGACAAGTCGGCAAAACCGCAAGCAAGAGAGCTAATAATGTAGCCAATCTCTAAATTGTGTTTGCCTGCGTGAGCGTTTACAACTCGCAAAGATAATAAATTTTTTGCACAATTTTTACATTTTATGAGAAAACTCATAATAGTACTTCTTTTGGCTATACTCCAACCTATGTTAGCTAACGCAGGGGATGGGACAGATGTTGTGTCGGAAAAGCGTCGCAGGGTTGTGGTGCTTGACCCCGGTCACGGAGGTGTGCGCCCGGGTAAGCCTGCGGGCAAGGTCTTGGAGAAGACGCTGAACCTCGATGTTGCGTTGGAGGTGCGTCGCCAACTTGCCGAGAAGATGCCTGAGTTGGAGGTGCATCTGACGCGATACAGCGATTCGATGTACGATGCTAATAGAGATGTAGACAACCGTCTGCGTGCCGAGTATGCTAACCGGCTGCATGCTGACCTTACGGTAGGTATTCACGCCAATGCCCACGAGAATACGTCGGTGTGTGGTGGCGAGGTGTGGATACTGTCGCTTAACGACAAGGTGCTCAACTACAATAAGCAGAAGGCGAACAGGTTTGCCGATGAGGGTGATTATATCGATATCGAAAATATAGACCGCAGCTCGATGGGTTTTATGCTCGCCTTGGCTCGACAGTTGGACAACGAGCCGCGTAATCGCAACTTTGCACGAGCGCTGTGTAATAATTTCAAGGCCATAGGTCTTAGGGACAGAGGTATTTTTGACAGTGTGGTTTGGACGTTGCTCTACTACTTGGAGGGCCCCGGAGCGTTGTTGGAGATGGGCTATATGTCCAACCCTGCGGAGTTGAAGTATATATCGTCGGAGAAGGGTAAGCGAGAGATTGCAGGTGCTATCAGCGATGCCATAGTATACTTCATCCGAAGCCTCGATACGGCCGAGGAGTATGCCGCGAGCGATGTACAGGGCGATGTGCCGACAGCTACGGAGGGTGCTTCCGTTGCCGAGAGGCGTGATGCAACGTGTGTCGATGCCTCGGGCGAAGGCTATACCATACAACTGATATCGAGCAAGACGGAGGTCGATGTACGCGATTCGCAGTTTAAGGCCTATCGTGGTCGTGTGATGCTTGTCATGGGCAGTGGCTCGTGGCGATATAAGTATTGTTATGGCAGCTACTCTTCGCAGCAGGAGGCCAAGGCCGATCTGGCTGAGGTGCGCAAGAGCTTCAAGGATGCCTATGTCGTGCGCTATAAGGCCGGTAAACTCGCTAAGTAGCAGCGAATAATGTTCAGGAATAACTAAAAATTGAAGATATGAAAATTAGAAGAGAGTTTAAGGTCGGAGTATTTGCCGTTATCGTGATAGGAATATCGTGGTGGGGCATCAAGTGGCTGGGTGGTCAGAACCTGCTAAAAACCAGCAACATCTATTATGCTTATTACGATGCTGTTCCGGGTCTTATGGAGTCATCGCGTGTTAATATGCGCGGCGTTGAGGTGGGTAATGTCCGCGATATTGAGCTCTGTGCCGACAGAGTTAAGGTGGAGATTGCCATCGAGAAACAATATGCCGATATGATTCCTGTCAATTCTATTGCCGAGCTGGGCTCTGCCGGTCTTATGGGCGGTATGGAGATTTCTATCGTGCAGGGTGATGCTGCGGAGCGTATGGCGGATGGAGGCGTATTCGAGGGACGTATGAAGCCCGATATGCTGGGTACGTTGGCTGAGCAGGGCGGAGAGCTTATCGATGGTCTCAACCGTACGGTGGATGGTGTCAATACCCTTATCGAGAGCAACAGCGAGCGTATAACACTGCTTGTTGCAAACCTCGAATCTATGACCTCGACCATTGATGCTATTATGCGTACATCGGCAGAGGATGTCGAGGGTGCTATCTCCAATCTTAACAGCTTCACTATGACCCTGGCCGAGAATAGTGATCGTATAGAGTCGATGCTTGCAAATGTCGATACCTTTACCGAGGATCTGGCCGAGGCGGACTTCGTAAATCAGCTAAATACAACAATATCTACACTCAACGGCGTACTCTCGGCAGTAGAGGGTGGCGAGGGCTCTGTGGGTAAGCTCCTTACCGACGAACAGCTCTACAACTCGCTCAGCTCTGCGGGAGAGAACCTGTCGTTATTGTTGGAGGATTTGAAGGCACATCCTATGCGATATGTACACTTCTCGCTGTTCGGTAAGTCGGACGAGCAGATAGCTGCCAAGGAGGCAAAGAGGGCTGCCAAGGCCGAGAAGAGGGCGGCAAAGAGTGAGGCAAAGGCCTCAAAATAGTAGGTCATAGGGCAAGTTTATAGAGGATGATATACCCTGCAAATTTCGAGAGTAGAGTAGGTTTCTCTCCTATTCGACAGCAGATTATGGATGCTTGTTCGATGCAGTCGGCGCGTGAGCTGATAGCATCGGAGGGCTTCTCTCGTTCGCAGCGAGAGGTGGAGCAGCGTCTACGTCTTGCCGATGAGATGCGCCTGCTTATATCTATGGAGGCGGGGGCAGATGTTGGCGAGCAGGAGGATATACGCTCTATCGTCGAGAAGATTGCCGTAGAGGGCTCGTATCTGCTTGTCGAGGAGTGCGTGATATTGGCCAATGCTCTGCGCGCAGCAGCCTCCATCGTGGGCTTCCTACGCTCACGTAAGGAGGGTAGCTACCCCTCGCTCAGAGCTATGTCGGAGCGTGTGCAACTCTTCCCCGAGCTGCTGTCACAAATCGAACGTGTGGTAGATGATAAGGGCGAGGTACGCTCTTCGGCATCTCCCGAGTTGGATGCGCTGCGTCGTGCCATACGAGAGCACGAAGGTCAGGTGGCAAAACGTTTGCAGCAGGTGTTGCAACGTGCCAAGGCTTCGGGTATCGTAGATGCAGATGCGATGATATCGATACGTGATGGCCATGCTGTGATTCCTGTGGCTGCCGCCAATAAGCGTAAACTATCGGGATTCATCCACGATGAGTCGGCTACGGGGCGCACCTTCTATATCGAACCCGTGGAGGTGGTCGAACTTAATAACGAGTTGCGTGAGTTGGAGTACGAGGAGCGACGAGAGGTGATACGCATACTCACGGAGCTGACCGCTATATTGCGCCTTAATGTGGAGGGACTGATTCGTATAGACGATTATCTCACACATATCGATGCCCTGCGGGCTAAGGCACGCTGGGCACTGCGTAACGATGCTGTGCGTCCCATCATTTCGACTGACGGACGGTTGGTGCTGCGCAAGGCTCGTCACCCGCTGTTGCAACAGACTCTGCAACAGCAGAATAAGCAGATAGTACCTCTCGATGTGGAGCTAAACCCCGAGCGACGTATATTGGTTATATCCGGACCTAATGCGGGTGGCAAGTCGGTATGCTTAAAGACTACGGGTATATTGCAATATATGGTGCAGTGCGGTTTTTTGGTTCCCGTGTTGGAGAATTCGGAGTTTCCGCTGTTCGACTCGCTGATGATCGACATCGGTGATCAGCAGTCTATGGAGAATGACCTCTCCACATATTCGTCGCACCTTATGAATATGAAGAGTATGCTTTCGGAGGCATCTCCCCGTACACTGATACTTATCGACGAGTTCGGCTCGGGTACGGAACCAACGATAGGTGGTGCTATATCGGAAGCTATATTGGAACGCTTGGTAGAGCGCGGGTGCTATGGCGTGATTACTACGCACTACGGCAATATCAAGTATTTTGCATCACGTCACGATGGCGTGGCCAACGGTGCTATGGCCTTCGATGTTAAACATATACAGCCGTTATTCGGCTTGGAGATGGGTAAGCCTGGTAGCTCCTTTGCAATAGAGATAGCACGTAAGATAGGCCTTCCGGAGGATATCGTGCATAAGGCTATGGAGTTAGCCGGCGAGGATCATATAAATCTCGAAAAACAGCTGCGTGAGATAGCGCGAGATAAACGTTACTGGGCTGAGAAACGTGACCGTATACGTCTGACGGACAGAAAGGTGGAGCAGCTCGAACAACGCTATACGGATAGTTTGCAGAGCATACGTGATGAGCGTCGTGCGATACTCGATAAGGCGCGACGTGAGGCCGAGGAGCTTGTGGCGGCAGCCAACCGCACTATCGAGAACACCATACGTACCATACGCGAGGCACAGGCCGAGAAGGAGATAACACGTATGGCACGTAAGGAGTTGGAGGGTTTTGCCGAGGGTGTCGGAGATAGCCACAAGAGCGATGATAGCATCGAGCGCGAGATGCAGCGTCTGGCACGTCGCAGGGAGCGCCGCGAGGAGCGTGCCGCGCAACGTGAGCGTGGCGAGGTGGCGGCACCCGTAGAGAGTAAGGTGGAGGTCAAGACTGTCGAGATAGGCTCGAAGGTTAAGATCGAAGGTCAGGATGTCCCGGGTGTTGTGCAGATGATAAAGGGTAGCAAGGCGCAGGTAGCCTTCGGCCAGATGATGATAATGGTAGACGTGTCGCGCTTGAAGGTTATCAGCAGTTCGGAGTTTAAGCAGGCAACACGCCCCGTAGCACCACGTACGGTGGTATCGGTTGATATACGTGAGCGCAAACTCAATTTCAGGGATAATATAGACGTGCGAGGTATGCGTGCCTCAGAGGCCATAGAGGCTGTGGAAAATCTTGTGGATGATGCTCTTATGGTCGGTGTATCGGGTGTCACCATCCTGCACGGCAAGGGTACGGGAGCTCTCAAAGAGGAGATTCGCCGCTATCTGCGCACGATAAGTGCCGTGGATAGCATCTCGGATGATCACGCCGATAGGGGAGGTGCCGGTATTACAATTGTGCGATTTAAGATAGACTAATTAAAACAAGAAATATGAACTATCTATTGTCGGAAATAGCTCGAATAGTGGGCGGTAAGCATATTGGTTGTGACTGCCGAGTGCGTAGTATTGCTACCGACTCACGCAGCATACTGTCGTCGCAGGAGGTGGCCTTTGCCGCTATCGATGGCAAGAATCACGATGGCCACAATTATATAGAGCGTATGTTCTCGCGAGGTGTTATGGCCTTTATCGTGGAGCGTGATGTGGAGCTGCCATCCAAAAGCTGTGGAGTGGTCGTAGTATCTTCGACAATAGATGCACTGCAAGCGTTGGCCACATATCATCGCAGCCGTTTTAACGGTACGGTTGTAGCCATAACAGGATCGAATGGCAAGACGATAGTTAAGGAGTGGGCAGCACGCTCCATGCCTGACAATGTGCGCTCGTTTGCCTCGCCCAAGAGCTACAACTCGCAGCTTGGAGTGGCTCTTTCGTTGCTTATGTTGGAGGGCGAGGAGAGAGTGGCATTTATCGAGGCCGGCATATCTCAACCCGGGGAGATGGAACGCTTGGAGAGGATGATACGCCCGGATGTGGTGGTATTCACCTCAATAGGCGATGCGCACTCTGCCAACTTCCCATCGCAGCAACATAAGATAGACGAGAAACTCCTCCTGGCACGTGGCGCACGTACGATAATATATAGTAGTGAGTATGGCGATCTATCGCGCAGCATCAAAGAGAGGTATGGCGATAGAGAGCTTATCGATAGCAGCCGTGAGGCGGTAGACGATGTGTTGGAGCTTAGCGATGCTCTGTCGGTGGATGCCTGCCACGTATCGGCACTTATGCGCCATTTGGGATATGGTGTGGATGATGCAGTATTCTCGGCAAATGTGGCTATGCGCCTCGAACTAAAGGAGGGTATAGATGGCTCGATGATTATCGACGATACGTATAATTCGGATATCAATTCGGTGATGGTGGCCCTCGATGCCCTGCATCTGCAAGCTATGGGCCGTCGTCGTGTGGCTGTTATCTCGGACATCAGACAGAGTGGTATGGATGGCGAGGAGCTTTATGGCCGTATTGCCGAGGCTGTGCGTAAGGCCGGTGTAGATCATCTTATAGGTGTTGGTGAGAATATAATGTCGTATAGAACGCTATTCCCACGCAGTTCGTCGTTCTACTTCTCTACCGAGGAGCTTATTGAGAACTTCGATAGAGAGAGGTGGGCAGCCTCGGTAATCTTGGTTAAGGGTAGCCGTGACAGCCGTTTCGAGCGACTTACAAGACTTCTCGAGCGACGTACGCATACCACAACATTGGAGGTGGATTTGGCCGCCATGAAGAAGAATCTGAACTACTTCCGCCGACATCTTGCCGCCTACCACCCGTTAGTGGCCATGGTTAAGGCCGGAAGCTATGGTATGGGCGATGTCGAGGTGGCACATTTGCTGCAACACGAGGGTGTAAAGTATCTTGCCGTGGCCTTTGCCGATGAGGGTGTCACGCTACGCTCGAAAGGTGTGACGATGCCTATCGTGGTGCTTAATGCCGATCAGGATAGCTTCGATGTGATGATTTCACATGACCTTGAACCCGAGATATACAACTTCCGCTCACTCGACGAGTTCCGCCGTGCCGTGCATCGTGCGCACCGCTTTGGTTATCCTATACACATCAAGCTCGATACGGGTATGCACCGCTTGGGATTTGTCGATGACGAGATTGACCTTCTTGGACGAGCCATACACAACGATGAGACGCTGCACGTAGCATCTATCTTCTCGCACCTCAGCTGTGCCGATATGCCATCGGAGGATGATTTCACACGTGCACAAATCGCCTCATTCGACTATATGAGCCAGCAGCTCAGCGAGTGGCTCGACTATAAGCCGTTGCGCCACCTTGCCAACTCGGCAGCAATACTGCGTTTCCCGGAGGCGCACTTCGATATGTGTCGTTTGGGTCTGGGATTGTATGGCTTTGGTTATGAGCATAATCCGGATCTTCTCCCCGTCGCGACGCTTAGTACACGTATCGTGCAGATTAAGCAGCTTGCCAAGGGTGAGAGTGTGGGATATGGTCGTGCGGCACGCCTCGAACGCGATACCACGATGGCTACCATCCCTATCGGATACGCAGATGGCCTGGACAGACATCTCGGCGAGGGACGATGGCGCGTGAAGGTGGGTGGCGGTATGGCACCTATTATCGGGCGCGTATGTATGGATAGTGCTATGGTCGATATAACCGACATCAAAGGTGTTTCGGTGGGCGATAAGGTTACAATATTTTCGGCCGACAGAGGTAATACGCTCGAAGATATGGCAGAGATACTCGGTACGATAAGCTACGAGATAATGACATCGTTGTCGTCGCGTATTAAACGAATTTATACGGAGAGATAATGCAGAATAGAGGTACGATATATATGCTTCCCTGTCCTATCGCCGACTCTGACTCGGTGTGGGATGTGCTGCCCGATAGTAATAGGCAGGTAATAAACTCGCTGGACTATTTTATCGTCGAGAATGTCCGTTCGGCACGTCGCTTCCTTTCGAAGGCAGGTGTGGAGCGGGCAATATCGGAATTGGAGTTTGTCGAACTCAACGAGCATACCACCTCCTCGGCCGATGTCGAGCGTATGCTGCGTCCAATAATAGATGGTCGCTCGGCAGGTGTAATCTCGGAGGCAGGTGTGCCCGGTGTTGCCGATCCGGGTGCCGATATTGTAGCTCTGGCACATCGTCACGGAATACGTGTAGTGCCTCTTGTCGGGCCATCCTCTATCATATTGGCAATGATGGCATCGGGACAAAACGGACAGTCGTTCTCGTTTGTGGGCTACATACCTGTTAAGGATGCGGAGCGTAGCCAGCGTATCAAGAGTCTGGAGCGTAGAGCCCAACAGGAGCATCAGGCTCAGATATTTATCGAAGCACCATACCGCAACGTGAAGCTTATGGAGGCACTGCTCAAAACCCTTTCGCCACAGACACGCCTGACTGTTGCGGCCGATATCACGGGTGCGGATGAGTATATCCTAACACTTAGTGTGGAGCAGTGGCGCAGGCGTGGTATGCCACCGATTGAGAAACGCCCGACAATATTTATATTAGGCATATAATTTGTTCAAATATAGGTAAACATATTTAACAAAAGGAGATTATGAAAAAGCAAACATCTGAGAAAGAACAAGATATAAAGGTGGAGCAGCAGGCAGAGCCCTCTGCGGAGCAGCCTGCCGAAGCTACCGCGTCGGACACTATGGCAGATGAGGAGCAGGAGGGTGCTGACAAAGTGTCAGTCGAGCCTTCGTTGGAGGAGCAGATTGCCGCTTGGCATGATAAGTATCTGCGTTTGCAGGCCGAATTTGACAACTTCCGTAAGCGTACCGTCAAGGAGAAGATGGAGCTTGTGGAGCGTGGCTGCGAGGCAGCTTGGAAGGCAATACTTCCCATCTTGGACGATATGGAGCGAGCTTTGCAGGCCTCGGCCAAGAGCGACGATGTAGTGGCTTTGCGTCAGGGTGAAGAGCTGGTAATGAAGAAGTTCGAGAGTGTGTTGCAGAATGCAGGTATAGTGGCTATCGACTGTGTGGGTAAGCCCTTCAACGAGGATGAACAGGAGGCTGTGGCACGCTTTGCTGCAGGTGAGGATAAGCGTGGCTTGGTTATAGACTGTGTGCAGCGTGGCTATAAGCTCGGCGAGCACGTGTTGCGCTATGCCAAGGTAGTTGTTGGCGAGTAGTGCCTAATTAATCAGGAGGATTTATAATGGCTGAAAAGAGAGATTATTACGAGGTGTTAGGCGTTGAGCGCAATGCCGATGCCGATACAATAAAGAAGGCATACCGTAAGGCTGCCATCAAGTACCATCCCGACAAGAACCCGGGAGATAAGGAGGCCGAAGAGAAGTTCAAGGAGGCTGCCGAGGCATACGACGTGCTCTCGAATGAGGAGAAACGTGCCCACTACGATCGTTTCGGTCACGCCGGTATGGGAGGTGCTGCCGGAGGTGGCGGCTTTGGGGGCTTCTCGGGAGGTTTCTCAATGGAGGATATCTTCGAGCAGTTCGGCGATATCTTCGGAGGGGCTTTTGGCGGTGGCTTTAGCGGTGGTCGTTCACGTGGTCGCTCACAGAGGGTAAATCGTGGTAGCGATATACGTGTTACGGTGCGTCTTACGCTGCAGGAGATAAGCGAGGGCGTTACCAAGAAGTTGAAGATTAACAAGACTGTAGCCTGTGATAAGTGTGGCGGCTCGGGTGCTAAGAGTGCTTCGTCGTATGCTACCTGCTCGCAGTGTAACGGCTCGGGATATGTGGTTACCGTACAGAACTCATTCTTCGGACGTATGCAGACACAGAGCGTATGTCCTACGTGTGGTGGCTCGGGACGTGTCATTACCGAGAAGTGCGATAAGTGTGGCGGTGACGGTACGGAGCGTGGCTCGGAGATAGTAGAGGTTAAGATTCCATCGGGCGTTGCCGAGGGTATGGCACTTACGGTACGTGGTAAGGGTAATGCCGCACGTAACGGCGGCCAAAATGGTGACCTCTTGGTTGTCATCGAGGAGGAGCACAACCCTCAGCTTGTGCGTGATGGTAACGACCTTGTACACCAGCTCAACATTACGGTGACTACGGCAATACTTGGAGGCGAGGTTGAGGTACCTACCATAGATGGTCGCGCACGTATAAAGATTGCTCCGGGTACGCATGCCGGTAAGATACTCCGTTTGCGTGGCAAGGGTCTGCCCGATGTAAATGGCTATGGCCGTGGTGATATTACGGTTATAGTAGATGTCACGATTCCGGATGAGCTTACCAAGGAGGAGCGCAGACTTGTTGAGGAGCTTAGCGAGCAGCCTCACTTCAAGCGAGCAGCAGAGCCCGAGGAGCAGAATATCCTGGAGCGTATGAAGAGCTTCTTCAGAGGTTGAGCTTACGCTATACGAGATTTTATAGATAGGATTCACAGATAACAAGCAAGCGATGTCGATATTTCGTCCACCAAAGACAAAGCCGAGGCAGTTTAATTATATCCCTCGTCACTACGATCCGGTAAAGGAGGAGCGTGACAGACGACGTAGGGAGATGTATGGTACATCTGCCGATGACGATACACAGACGTATGCCCCGGGTAAGTATATACGTACGCAGCGTGAGGCACGTGAGGCTACGCAGGATGAGCGTAGCAGTCGCGGTATAGCGCGTATGCGTACCATGTTGCTGGCGGCAGTTGCCTTGGTGGTGGTAATGATGGTGCTTCTTCCGCGCATAACATTGCTCTTTGAGTATGGCGATGAGGGTGCGCAGAGTAGTATTACTGCTAAGGAGGAGGTGGCTGCCGATAGTATTGTAGCCCCATCTATTGTGCTTTACGAACAGCATGGCGATATCGATTTCAGGGAGTTTGAGACTCTGTCGCCCGAGATAATAAACGAGATTGAGGAGTGGCAGAACTCCGTGGGCGAGATTACCATATATGATGACGATGTTGAGATCGTCGATGGAGTGAGTGTCGATAGGTAATCGGCACACAACGATTTTATAGCCAATATTATGAACCGCATACAACTATTACCCGAAATAGTCGCCAACCAGATTGCTGCCGGCGAGGTGGTCAATTCGCCGTCGCATGTGGTTAAGGAGATGATGGAGAACTCGCTCGATGCGGGAGCTCGTTGTGTGCGTGTCAATTTCCGAAATGGAGGACGTGATCTGATACAGATTGTGGACGATGGATGCGGTATGTCGATGATAGATGCCCGTATCGCCTTCGACCGCCACGCTACGAGCAAGATAAGCACAATAGAGGATGTCTACAAGCTACACACCTTTGGTTTCCGTGGCGAGGCATTGGCATCTATCGCCGCTGTCTCCGAGGTGGAGCTACGCACGCGCTGCGAGGAGGATGATTTGGGTTCGCTGACACGTGTCAGTGGCGGTAAGTTTATAGACCAGACTCCTGTCGCATGCTCGAAGGGCTCTCAGTTTATGGTGCGTAACCTCTTCTATAACGTGCCGTCACGCCGTAAGTTTATAGATAAGGAGAACTCACGCTTGGCGTTGTATATCAAGCAGGAGTTTTCACGTGTGGCACTATGTAATCCCGAGGTGGAGTTCGAGTTGCGACAGAACGATGCCCTGCTCTACTCGCTACCTCCGACGAACCGTGCCGGAAGAATAGTAGATATTGTAGGTAAGCATATCAAGCAGAATCTGTTGGAGGTGTCGGTGGATACGTCGGTAGTACGTATAGAGGGCTTCGTGGGACGACCTGCTGCAGCCAAAAAGCGTAATAACGAGCAGTATCTGTTTGTAAATGGTCGTTACTTCCAGGCATCTAAGATACACCGTGCCATAGTAAATACCTATGACAAACTAATCCCGGAGGGGTGCTTGCCATCGTACTTCATATATATCACCGTGCCTACGGAGCAGGTCGATGTCAATGTGCATCCGCAAAAGACTACGGTAAAGTTCGCCGATTTGGATATGATAATCACAATCTTGCAGGCGGCGGTACGCGAGACACTTGCCAAGACGGGTGCTGTGCCAATGATGGACTTCTCGGATGAGGGACGTGTAGATATTCCGGTTATGGGTAGCCGAGCTGTATATCGTGAGCCTCGTGCTGCCACCAACGCTTCGTATAATCCATTTAGCGAGGAGTATATAGATCCAAGCTCCACCATGCCCGACGTTCCATTTACGGGCTTCGATGTCCCCTACGACGATATGCTGCAACCACCACACCGCGCGACAGCCAATGCTGTGCGTGATGCGGGGGATGATTATAACCTCTACATGTCGAGTGTGACACCCTCGTCGGGTAGTACCATCGAATATCTCGACGAAGATGAACAGGAGGTGCAACAGACCTTCGACTTTATAGCCTCGGGTGCAACAAGCGGTCTTGGCGGTAGCTTTACGGATGTTATGCCCATTATGTCGGGCTATGCTATGGCTATGTACAACGGACGCTGTGTCGTTGTCAGCCTGCCCCGTGCCCGTGAACGTATACTCTACGATGATATCCTCGTATCGTTGGGTACAAGGTCGTTGCCTACGCAGCGCACCTTCTTTGCCGAGGAGCTGACTCTCTCGAATAGCGAGTATGAACTCCTGGAGGAGTATGCCACCGAGTTTGCCGCTCTCGGCTTCGATATAGAGTATCGTGGCGAGGGACGTATCGATGTAGTAGGACGACCTGCGGTGTTGGATGTCGCTACACCTTTGGATGAATTGATATACGAGTTATTGCAAGGCGTGGAGGATGGCACTATGCCCCTCGACGAGCAGCGACGACGTATGGCCTGTGTTATGGCACGTCGCGGCAGCGTTGGTTATGGTCGAGGTATTGGCCGTGAGCAGTGTGAAGAGCTTCTGCATCGCTTGGAGCTGAGTGATAATCCCAGCTTCTCTCCTTCGGGCAATCCTATTATGGCAGAACTCACCGTGGAGGAGTTACGTGCCAAGCTTACAAAAATATAGGTTATGGATAGTTTGAAATAAAAGATATAAATATGTCATATAGAATACAACAGTCAACGCCTCCTGTGGTTATGAACCTACTCATAGCCAATGTTGTAGCATATGTTGCAGTTATGCTGCTCAGTAAGGCCTTCATATATGAGTACTTTTCGCTCTTTCCGGTTGGTAGCCCCTTCTTCCATTGGTGGCAACCCTTGACATATATGTTCCTGCACGGTGGCTTTTCGCATCTGTTCTTCAATATGTTTGCATTGTGGATGTTTGGTCGTGATCTGGAACGTGAGATGGGCAGTCGTCGTTTCCTTATATACTACCTTGTCTGTGGTGTGGGTGCAGCCCTTGTGCAACTCGGCATGGCACAGATAGACCTGGCCCGTA
The DNA here is from genome assembly GCA_017504265.1 of Alistipes sp. GTDB lineage: Bacteria > Bacteroidota > Bacteroidia > Bacteroidales > Rikenellaceae > Alistipes. Next base: position 47,631 of record JAFVRN010000003.1, read on the forward strand.
TGGTGGAGTACTCGCCATCGTATTGGGATTATCTATGTACGCCTACCGTAGGTGCTTCGGGCGCAATATTTGGTCTGCTGTTGGCCTTTGGTATGTTGCACCCCAATGCTGTGATAATGCTAATCTTTCCCCCTATACCGATGAAAGCCAAGTGGTTCGTAATAATATATGGTGCCATAGAGCTCTTCTTTGGAGTATCCGGACGTATGGATAGTGTGGCACACTTCGCACACCTCGGCGGTATGTTTTGGGGTTGGTTGCTGTTGCTATGGTGGCGACGCCGTGAGCGCAGAAACTATATGGAATATTAATTCGCACACATTTAACACAAGACTATTAATACCAAACGGGTTCGTGAACCCATAAAACTCAACAATTATGTCAAAGCGCAATGCTGTCTACAACGCAGACCCATTCAACCGCCCGCGTGGACGTAGGAATCGTTCCTTCTTGGGTATGCTCTTTGTTATCCTGCTTCTGGCACTGACAATGTCCTTTTCTGTGGCTCTTATCATAGCCTACCTAACGCCATATGTTTCACCCTCGACCTTCGGATCGCTCACCATTGTAGGTATCTTCGCCCCGATATTATACATATGCGTTGCAGCGTGTATGCTATTGTGGGTGATACTTGGCTATTGGAAGAGTGCTGCCGCCGTATTTATAATTCTTATACCGGGATTGTTCCGCTTATCGGACTTTTACAGTATCGATTTTATGCGTGAGGCGGAGCAGAAGAACGACAAGCAGTCATTTACGCTTATGAGCTACAATGTGCGTTGCTTCAAGGATGATGCAGGGGAGCTTATCATCGACAGCCTTGTAAACCATATGGCAAACTCGGATATGGCCGATGTCGTATGCTTTCAGGAGTTTAAGCGCGATGTGAAGGGCATCGAGCGTCTTGACTCGCTATTTTCGAGACGTTATAAGAGGTGCTACAAGAGCGATGCTGTGGAGTTCGGTAATGTGGTGCTACGCACCTATAGCTGTTATCCTATCATCGCATCAGGCTCTATCGCAGGTACGGGACGAGGTACGTCGCAGTGGTCGGATGTCGTGGTTGGTAGCGACACATTCCGCCTCTTTAATAACCACCTCTATACTATGAGCATCACTACGGACGATAGTGCCGATATAAATAGTGGTGAGATTCTCGGCGATAGCGACCGTATGATGAGTATTGTTAATCGCATTGCCAACAATTCGTCGATACGTGCCGAGCATGTCGATACGTTGCGATATGTTATGGACAATACACCATATGAGAAGGTGGTATGTGGCGACTTCAACGATACTCCTATGTCGTTTGTCTATCGACGTATAGGTGACAATCTTGTTGATGCCTTTGTGGAGCAGGGTAGTGGCTATGGCTATACCTTCCGCCCTATGCACGGCATGTTGCGTATTGACTATATATTGCACTCCAAGGGTATGAGGTCGTTGTACTACTACGCTAACGAGCAGGCCAACTACTCGGATCACCTGCCTATCCTTGCGCGTTTGAAGTTTAACGAGTAACATAGGGTTTATGATTGTTGATTCGCTACACAATGCCGAGCGTTATTATGCTCTGCTGCCCGCCATGCGACGTATCGTAGAGTATATGGCGAGCACCGATATAGCGCAGCTCGAAGAGGGTAGCTATCCTATTGATGGTGACTTGCTATACGTCAATGTCGCAAATGCCGGGCTACGTGCCGAGGATGAGGCACGCCTTGAGGTACATAACCGCTACATAGACGTTCAGGTCGTTATGGATGGCGTTGAGGGTTATGGTTGGCGAGAGCGCAGAGAGTGTGCGGATGCCGATGACAAGTTCGATACTGAGCGAGATATACTCTTTTATCGGGATGCGCCACAGTCTATATTCAGGCTGCACAAAGGGCAGTTCACCATGCTTTTCCCCGAAGATGCCCACGCCCCGCTAATCGGCAAGGGACGAGTGAGAAAGCTTATCTTTAAGGTAAAGATATAACCAATAGAGAAGCTGTCTACCAAGGCTCTTTTGGCATCTGCCTTGTCTGAAAAATGCTCATTTACGCATAGTTCCCCTTTTCCTTCTTGATTAGTTAAGTAAACTCCGCATTTACGGCCTGCGAGCAGTTTCAAAATAGCTCTTGTTATACAACTTCTAAAATAAGGAGCGTGCCCAAAAAACTTGTTGGACACGCCCTCTATCGCATCTATATTATTATGTGTAATTCGATGTGCTACTCTGCGGGGCGTAGTGTTACGGTTATTGTATCGTAGCCGGCCTCTGCTCGTGTGTAGTAGTCGGGATATGGAGTATCATTGTAATCGATTGCAGATAGCGTTATCGTAACCTCCTGATCTATCTTCTCGGGATATATCTCAAAGTCGTAGTAGAGCGTGCCATCCTCGTTGAATGAGCAGTCGAGTTGTGCTTTGTAGTCGAAATATTGCTCTGCATCGGGCGACGATGCACCCTTATCGAATGTTATCCATATTATACCTCTGTTGGCCTCCACCTCGGGCTCTCTGTTGTAGAATGCCTCAAGCCTGAATGATTTTGTGTCGGGTGTAACCTCTACAACCAACTCCTCACGGCTAAAAGAGTACTCGCCATAGTCATCCGATACCTCTTGCCCAAATCCTCCCTTCTCGACGTTGCAAGATGTTAGCATCGCAACAAATAGACAAGATAGTGCCAAGATAGCTGAATTTACAATGTTCAGTTTCATAAGTGATAATTTAAGTTTTAATTTGGTATTATAATAGATTTATTTCATATTGCCTATCTCCGATATGCTAACGGAGATTGCAAATATATTATTATGTATTATTCAATATTGACCTCTTTTAGATATTATCCCTAGTAGATGTGTATTCAAGATTAAGTATGCCAGCACCTGCAACATCTGTACCTCTACTATATATGCGTAGAGACATCGTTGCAGTTTTGTGATAGGCTAGTTTACCCACAGGAAGCAATGTGCCAGATTTGAACTCAACTGTCCACAATCCGCCAGCGCCATTTTCCATATAGTAAATAAAATCAGGAGAAAAAGATTCCCAATTATTATTGTGACGAAGTATTTGAACGAAATATTGCGTTTTATATTTTATCCATCCCAGTAGAGCAGTTTTCTTTTTAGCAGTAAATTCTATCGCAACAACTTCGTTATTATCTAATACTCCTTCTGCCCAAAACTTTCTATCTTCAGTTTCAGAATAAAGAAAGTTAGTTCTTTGTTCAACTGCTCTAGTGTAGATTTCATGTTTAATATTGTATTCACGTGTAGTTTTAGCATCTGATAACGTATTATAACAATGTACAACATTATCGATTATTACTTCACCGTTAATATTACAGACAAGAGCATATAGAGGATTATTGTGAGGTATATATGGGTTATATGGCTCATTATCATTTGTATCTTCGTTAAAAAGGAAATATGAACTATAGCGTGACTTAATGATGTTTGCTTCGTCAATAGAATTTGCGTTACGCAATTCTGTGGCAACTCGATACATCGCATCATATTGAGATTCAAATCCTCGTTCTAAGTACCAATTTTGTAGCTGAGTTTGATTCATTTGGCATAGTTCTGATATTTGCGTCTCCATTTGTTCAATAGAGTCAAAAGATAGAGTAGGTATCGCAATCTTAACGCCATTATTAGCCATAGCTTGCATGTAAGTTTCATTAGGCACCTCATGTGTGCATGAGTAACAAATATGAATTAATGCAGTCACGAATAATAAATTAAATAATCTCATAATAATTTTGTTTTAAATGTGTTGTAAGTTAATCAAATAATTTTAGATTTAAACCCACTGCAAAATTACAATTTGTACAATATATATCCAAGAGATTCGATATTATACCTATTTTGTAATCCAATGATTATCAGTAGTGTAAAATGTAATAATCTGATACCTGTCTTATACTGGTATATTAAGTGTTTTTAGATTTAGTTTTATCAACTTTTTAGGCTATTTTTGCAAAAGATTACGAGTCTTATATCGATTAAATGCTTATGAAAAAGATAATAATAACATTGATATTGATATTGTGTGTTTGTAGTTGTACAAGACCCATTGAAGAAGAGTTGTGTGATATCGAACGATTGATGAACGAACGCCCTGATAGTGCATTGTATTTAATAGAGCACATTGATAAAAGGAGACTTAAAAAGGAGGAAGATAGAGGGTGGTATTCATTGTTGTATGTGCAGGCGCAGGATAAGAATTTTATAGAGTATAGTGATTCTGTGGCTAAAAAGGCTGTGGATTATTATAAACTTCGTAATGATGATACAAGAAAGGCCTATGCATATTACTATTATGCTAACGCTTGTCTTAATAGAGATGATTTGGACAGAGCGATGGAGCATCTTACTTACGCTAATATTGCATCAAGTTGTAGTAGTGACTCAAAGCTGAAAGGTCTAATATCACATAGTTTAGCACGATGTTATTTCGCTCAGTTAGACATTCAAAGTGCCTTGGATCTATATAATAAATCTGCTAGTCACTTTTTAGAAATAGAAGATAGTGAGAATGCATTAATAGCACTATCGGATGTTGTTAATTGTATGCTTATCCTTGATATGAATAGCGAAGTTCTGCTATATATTAGGAAGGTAAAAGAGTTAGCAAAACAATTAGATTATCAAAAAGGTTATATTGGAGCTCTTGCTATTCAAAAATATTTGGGAGTATATGTTAGCCATGAAACAGATGATAGTTTAGATATGCTTCTCATGCAATCGTCAGATGCAGCAAAATACTATTCGGTGTTAGGTGGTATATATTACGATAATAATCAATTAGACTCAGCTAGGCTTTATTTGCAGAGGGCGTATGATATGATTGTATCGTTTGATGTCGATAATTATGGACTTTTACCATTCTTAGCTGAAATAGAGGAAAAATCGGGAAACTATCGTGATGCCTTATTTTATCAACGACAATATAGTAATGTTGCTGATTCGTTATTTGCAATATACGAGAATAAGTCTGTTCAGGAATTAGAATATAAGTACAGAGCAAAATATTTGCAAAGCACGTATGATATGTTAGAAATTAGACATCGTTATACATATTTAGTATTTACTTTATTTATACTTGTTATCGTCAGTATTGTCATATCAATAGTTATCCTATATATAAAAAGAACTCGTCAGAAAAATCAGGAGATTATAGAGTACAAGTCATATATAGAAGAAGGTAAAGCTCAATATAAATTATTAAATGATAAATATGTTGAACTTTTAGATGATAGTAATGCCCACAATATGTACATGGATAAATTAAGAGAAATCTTGAAAAATCGTATTCAAAGCTTACGAATATTATCTGATTATGCATATAAGTATGAATTGAAGCCAGAGAAATTTTATGTAAGGTTTAAGGAACACATGAAGCTTTCTCAAACTTGCAATCAGGAGTTTGCACGTGATGTTATGGCTATGGCTGATATATATTGTAATGGTATAATTTCATACTTAATTGATAGATACCCAGACCTAACACGCTATGAGTTGACATATTGCAGCTTTATCTGTTTAGGTTTTACTCCTGAAAGTATTAGAATCTTGTTGAATCATACGAATGTATATAGCATATATACATTGAGAACAAAAATTAGAAGTAAGATGAATCTTAGTTCTGATATTGGTACATTGGAAAAATATATTATTGATATTATGGAAAAACGAAGTGAAATAAAGTAAATTATTAACCATTAAAAATGTTATTATGTCAAAGATGATCAAATTGGTACTATCATTCATGTTGTTGATAGTGTATGCTGGAACAAACAATCTTTATGCTGTTACTGACAATAAACCAATACCTATTATTGTTATAAAGAAACCTAGTTTGCCAAAACCAAGTCCAACACCCCGAGATTATAATGGAGTGGAATTGTATGCTGAATATGATTCAGTAACAAATATTTTAGGCGTTGAGTTCTTAGAGGGGTGTGGTTTTACTGAGATATTTGTATATAATACAGAAAGACAACTTGTTGTTAGTGTATGTGTTAATGGAGATGTAACCCCATGCACACGGCTATTACTTCCAAATGATAATTATTTTGAGTTGCATATTGTAGGAACTGATTTTGAAGCATATGGTATTATTGATGATTTACATTAGTTAAAAGAGTGAGGCTAACTGCCAAATGAGCGTTATTAGGTAAGATTAATTGGCGATTTTCAGTGATTTTGATTTGGAAAATTTTGCAATATGAATTATTCTTTTTACCTTTGCACGCTATTATTAACTAATTTAACTTTTTACGACAATGCCAAAAATGAAAACAAATGCCGCTGCAAAGAAGCGTTTTTCTTTCACCGGCACAGGTAAGATCAAGCGTAAGCACGCTTATCACAGTCACATCCTGACCAAAAAGACTAAGAAGCAGAAGCGTAACCTCTGCTAC
>JAFVRN010000004.1 GCA_017504265.1 Alistipes sp.
AAGTTTACGAAGTTCTAGGACTTCTGACAGATAACGGGCTTGTAGTTCGCGTCTCATAATTATTTATTTTATGAGTCAACTTTTTCCCGTACAAGACAATCTAACCCATTGGACCCATTTAACCCATCTGACCCACACTGCACAGCAGTGGCAGGGCTTTGCCCTGCAACACAAAGGCCTCGCCCTGCAAAAACAAAAGCGAGAAGAAAACTTCTCGCTCAATCTTAGCACCCAAAGTGCAACTGTTTGCATCCTTACAGAAACTGCAAAATACACCTCTTTGTTGGTAGTGCTGTATGGCAGAGAGATGATTTCTCTACTCTTTCTTGGCGGTTGGCCATATGAGAATCTTCGACTCGGTGCCGGAGCGCAGACGGTCGATATTCTTGCGGTGGGTGAGGATAAGCAGTATGGCTATAATCCATGAAAAGACAATAAACGGAATGCTTACAAAGGGGGCAGCAGGATTATAGGTCATCGTCGAGAAGATAAGCACGAAGATGGGGAAACAGCAGCCGGCAACGATAGATGCCAACGACACATAGTGCCATATCATAAACACAAAGAGCCATACGCCGAACACCAGCAGCATAATAGGTGGATAGATGCCCGTCATTGCTCCCACCAGCGTAGCAACGCCTTTGCCTCCCTTGAAGTTGGCAAAAATGGGGAATATATGTCCGAGGACAACAGCGATAGTGGCTATGATACGCAGATTTATCTCCCATGCTTGGTTTATCTCCGGGTCAAAGCGCATGAGAAACATCAGTGTAACGGCCACAAAACCTTTGAAAAAGTCGATTATAAAGACAGGAATGGCAGCGCGTTTACCAAGCACGCGAAGCATATTTGTAGTGCCGGCATTCTTGCTGCCGTGTTCTCGAATATCTATGCCATAATATTTCTTGCCAATCCATACGGCACTCGGTATCGAACCGAGCAGATAGGCGACGATAGTAAGCGTGATTGCACAATAGTATGTAAGTACTCCCCAATGTTCCATAAACGCTAGTATGATGTTGATTGTTAGTGTGTTTGCGGTTTGCGTGTGAGGCGCAAACATTACAAAGATACAAAAAAAATGGATATGACCAAATTTGGCGCATACAATCGAGACATTTGTGTAGAAGCCTTTGAGTGAAAAATGAACGAAAAGAGTTGTTGTTTAGAAAAAAAATATTACCTTTGATATGATAAAGTGGAATAAAACTACATTTTTGCATATTTATGAAACTACAACTTAACATTGCCGATATGACACAATCGGCTAAAAAAGCTCTAACCGATCTGACGTGGTGGTCGTCTATGGGACAGATTGTCTTTGGCTGTCTTTTGGTTGCTATCGCCTTTGTAGTATTTATCAATCCCTACAATATGGTGCCGGGCGGTATCTATGGTTTGGCACTTGTGCTACACAACCTCTTCCCATCGGTGCAGGTAGGTACTTTCGGCTATATGTTCGATGTGCCGTTGATTCTTACCGCTTTGCTTATCTTCGGTGGTAAGTTTGGTGGCCGCACAATCTTCGCATCGTTCGTAACGCCTGGTCTTATGAACCTGCTCGACTATCTGGTATATCCCAATGCCGAGGCTATCGAGGCTCTCGACCCTGCGTTGCTGTTGGGTGGTGTTGTAGACCTGTCGGACCATCTGATGCTTGCTGCCATTATCGGTGGTTGTTTCAGTGGTGTCGGTGTTGGTGTGGTTATCCGCAACAATGCAGCAACGGGTGGTACGGACATTACAGGTATGTTGCTACATAAATTTGCCAAGATGAAGTTTGCAAATGGTGTATTGCTCTCGGATGCCATCATTGTGCTCAGCGGACTTATAGTTATTGGCTTTGGTGTAGGTCTGCCCGAGGGTAAGGAGGCGCAGGGCTTGTTGCTCTCGCTATACTCTGGCGTATGTATCTTTGTCAATGCGAAGGTGCTGGGTTACACCATCGATGGTGCTTCGCGTGACAAACTCCTATATATAATATGCGAGAACCACTCGGAGGAGATGCGTAACTATATACTCAAAGATCTTGACCGTGGCGGTACCTACCTTAAGGCTAAGGGTATGTATACGGGCCACGATAAGGAGATGATATTCCTTGTTGTGAGTCGTAAGGAGGTGCGTAACGTTCAGCACAAGATTAAGGAGTTTGACCCACGTGCATTTGTCGTAGTAACCGACGCATACGACACCTTCGGTCAGGGCTTCAAGCCATTCCCGCAGGAGGATGGTATGCCTGTGGAGTAATCTGTATAACATACATAGAATAACCAAGATAGGAAATAAATGGTTACTAATTTTGATAAGAACCGCTTGCGACCGCTCACTGGTAGTGGTCGCAAGCTATATATCGAGACCTACGGTTGTCAGATGAATGTAGGTGACTCGGAGATTGTAGTGAGTATTATGCAGCAGGAGGGCTTCCGTTATACCGAGAGTTTGGAGGAGGCCGATGTGGTGCTTATCAACACATGTTCGATACGTGACAATGCCGAGCAGCGTATATGGGGTCGTCTCAGCGAGATGCGTCGTATGCGCAAACTGAAGCCTACGCTTATCATCGGTATCATAGGTTGTATGGCCGAGAGGTTGAAGGAGGAGCTGACAAAGGGTGGTACAGGTGTCGATATCGTTGCAGGCCCTGATGCCTATCGTGACTTGCCACGTCTGGTGCGTGAGGTGGATAACGGATTGACGGGTGTCAATGTGGAGCTATCTAAGGAGGAGACCTATGCCGAGATAGCTCCCGTACGCCTTGATCGCAATGGCGTGAGTGCATTTATTGCCATTATGCGAGGCTGCAACAACTACTGCTCATATTGTGTTGTGCCCTACACCCGAGGTATAGAGCGTAGTCGTGATGCCGAGACCATCGTTGCCGAGGCTCGTACGCTATTTGAAAACGGCTACCGTGAGGTTACGCTCCTTGGACAGAACGTAAACTCGTATCGAACAGGCGAGGTTGATTTTCCTGAGCTGTTGAAGCGTGTCGCCGAGATATCGCCGCTATTGCGAGTGCGTTTTGCTACGTCACACCCCAAGGATATCAGCGATAAGCTTCTTGAAACTATGGCTTCGATGCCCAATATCTGCCGTGCGATACATCTGCCTGCGCAGTCGGGAAGTACGGCCATGTTGGAGCGTATGAATCGTAAGTATACACGCGAGTGGTATTTGGAGCGAGTGGCGGCCATACGTCGATATATGCCCGACTGTGCTATTACCACCGACCTTATAGCGGGCTTCGCACACGAGACAGAGGAGGAGCATGAGGCTACATTGTCGCTTATGCGTGAGGTAGGATACGACTTCGCCTATATGTTCAAATATTCGGAGCGTCCGGGAACCTTCGCCCAGCGTCATCTGGGGGATGATATTCCGGAGGATGTTAAGACTCGCCGCCTAACCGAGATTATCGACCTGCAAAACAGACTCTCGGAGGAGAGCAATAAGCGTGATGTGGGCAAGGAGTTCGAAATCTTGGTGGAGTCTACGTCGAAGCGTAGCGACGAGCAGCTCTCAGGTCGTACATCGCAGAATAAGATGGTGGTCTTCGATCGCGGTAACCACCACGTAGGTGACTATGTCAAGGTGCGTATAACGGGATGTTCGTCAGCGACGTTGTTCGGCGAGGAGGTTAAATAGACTTTTTATTCGACCTTAGGCGGCTAATTATGTTCTGACCCCAAAAGGTTGGACTGATTAATAAAAGAATTTTATTGGTAAAGAGTGAAGCGTGCCCAAAAAACTTGTTGGACACGCCCTCTTAGTTATATGTGGGGCTGCTCAACTCTATGTGGGGCAGTCCCGCTTCGTATGTCATCTTAGTATTCTCGTGCACCAAATATGGCTGTTCCTATGCGCACCATCGTTGAACCGTACTCCAAGGCGATAGGGTAGTCATCGGACATACCTATCGAGAGGGTGTCGAAACTCTCGTCGAAGAGGGGTTTTAGCTCATTGTATATCGAACGTATACGCTCGAAGTCACGACGAATAATACGCTCGTCATCCGTATTTGTGGCTATGGTCATCACACCACGCACCCTGATATGCTCCATACGCTGCAAGCTCCCCGTGGCGAGATATTGACGCAACTCCTCGTAGTCCCATCCCGACTTGGTCTGCTCATCTGCCACATGTACTTCGAGGAGTATATCTATCGTACGGTTGCACTTGGCCGCCTGACGCTCTATCTCGGCAGTAAGACGTTCGGAGTCCACCGACGATATCATCGACACGAAGGGTGCTATCATCTTCACCTTATTGGTTTGCAGATGTCCGATCATCGTCCATACTATATCGTCGGGTAGTACTGCTTGTTTGGCTGCCATCTCCTGCGGGCGGCTCTCGCCAAATATGCGTTGTCCTGCGTCGTAGGCCTCTTGAAGGCGTTCTGCGGGGTGAAATTTCGATACAGCAACCAGACTTACCCCTTCGGGCAGTGTTGCCAATATGTTGTGTAGTCGCTCCTTGATAGACATAATAGATTTGCTTTTAATATCGCAAAAGTAAGAAATATTTGGGTAATGTGATAATATATTCGAAATAAATTTGTATCTTTGAGAGATTTTATATTATGAATAATTGAAATACAAATAAGTAAAACCTAAAACTATGATGAAAAAACTTTTTGCACTTCTCGCCCTTGTGGGCGCAATGCTCGGCACGGCAGCCACGACAGATGCTTGTACCAACTTTATTGTGACGCGTGGTGCATCTACCGATGGCTCGAATATGGTGACATATGCTGCCGACTCACATGGCCTATATGGCTCTCTATATCAGTATATCCCCGGTAAGTATACTCCATTTATGGATGTTACCGAGTGGGATACAGGTCGCTACCTTGGTCAGATAAGCCAGGCGCAGGTGACATACCGCACTCTCAGCAACTCAAACGAGCACTCGCTATTCATTACCGAAACGACGTTTGGTGGTCGTCCCGAGTTGGAAGACCCCAAGGGCGGTATAGACTACGGCTCGTTGATATATATCACCTTGCAGCGTGCTAAGACAGCTCGTGAGGCTATCGACATTATCGTCGAGTTGGCCAATACCTATGGCTACTGCTCATCGGGTGAGTCGTTCTCGTTGATCGACACCGAGGAGGCTTGGATTATGGAGCTTATAGGCAAGGGTCCCGAGGATAAGGGTATCGTATGGGTTGCTCGCCGTATTCCCGATGGATATGTTTCGGCGCACGCAAACCAGGCTCGCATTACCACCTTCCCTTGGGACGACCCCGAGAACTGCCTCTATGCTAAGGATGTGGCCGATGTAGCTCGTAAGTTTGGATGGTTCGAGGGCGAGGATAAGGATTTCAGCTTTGCTGAGGCCTATGCTCCTGCCGATTTCGGTGCTTTGCGTGGCTGTGAGGCTCGTGTATGGTCATTCTTCCGTACTGTAGCCGATGATATGGATCAGTATGAGGACTACGCCATGGGTCACAACAAGGAGAATCGTATGCCACTCTGGGTTAAGCCACGTGCCAAGGTGTCGCCAAAGCAGCTTATGGATTGTATGCGTGACCATTATGAGGGTACTAAGATGGATATGACAACAGATATAGGCGCAGGTGCCGAGGCTTGTCCCTATCGTTGGCGTCCTATGTACTTCGAGGTTGATGGCGTGGAGTACTGTAATGAGCGTGCTACAGCTACGCAGCAGACAGGCTTTTGGCTTGTAGGTCAGGCACGTCCTGGCAAGGTTGGTATCCTCTGGTTTGGTACCGACGATGCTGCAACATCGCCTCTTACGCCTGTATATGTAACCTCTACCGAGGTTCCTGAGTGCTTCCGTGAGGGTAATGGTTCTATGCTTAAGTATTCAGATACGTCGATGTTCTGGATTACTAACCGTGTAGCTCAGTTCGCATACCTTCGTTACAATATCGTAGGTAAGCATGTGCGTGAGTATGTAGACAACTGGGAGAATACTATGCTTGCAGAGGTTGCAGAGATGGATAAGCACATCGCCAACGTATCAAACAAAGAGAAGAAGGCTCGCAAGCTGGCTACAGACTTTACGCTTGCTGCTGCCGAGAGAGTCTTTAATATGTGGGTAGAACTTGATAAGTATATGATGGTCAAGTATATCGATGGCAATGTTAAGGGTGAGGATGAGAATGGCTTTATCGATAATGGCAATGGCAAGGATATTCCCGGCAAGATAGAGCAGCCCGGCTATACCGAGGCATGGAAGCGAGCAGTCGCTGCCGACAATGGAGAGATTCTTAAAGTGGTAAAGTAATTGTAACGAAGTAATAAAAATAGCATTATGGAGAGATACGATATCATTGTTATCGGCTCGGGCCCCGGTGGTTATGTAGCCGCTATTCGTGCAGCGCAGTGTGGTAAGCGTGTTGCTATCGTCGAGAAGGCCGATGCCGGTGGTGTATGCCTTAACTGGGGATGTATTCCTACCAAGGCATTGGTGCGTTCGGCGCAGGTATATGCCGATTGTCGTGCTGCGGCAAGCTATGGTGTAGCTATCGAGGGCGAGGTACGCCCCGATTGGCCGAAGATGGTGGAGCGTGAGCGTATGGTAGCCACGACGATGAACAAGGGCGTTCAGTTCCTCTTGAAGAAGAACAATATAGATCTTTTGGCAGGCTTCGGTACTCTTAAAGCCAAAAATGTCGTAGATGTTGATGGTGTTGAGTACGAGGCGGATAACATCATCCTTGCTACAGGTGCGCGTCCACGTGTTATGCCCTTTATGCCTATCGATGGCGAGCATATCATCTCTTCGAAGGAGGCTCTTGTGCTTCCGTCATTGCCTGAGACTATGGTGGTTGTGGGCTCGGGAGCTATCGGCTCGGAGTTCGCCTACATCTATGCCACGATGGGTGTTAAGGTGACTATCGTGGAGTATATGCCTCAGATTATGCCTCTCGAGGATGAGGATACGGCCAAGGCTATGGAGCGTGCTTTCCGCAAGCTGCGTGCTACGGTGATGACCTCGACTACAGTGAAGCAGGTTACGGTGCGCGAGGATGGTAAGTGCGTAGTGGATATCGAGGGTAAGAAGGGTGCTCAGACGCTCGAAGCAGATGTGGTACTCTCGGCTGTAGGTATCAAATCGAATATCGAGAATATGGGTCTCGAGGAGCTCGGCATCGAGATTGAGCGTGATAAGATCAAGGTCGATGAACACTATAAAACTACCGTGGATGGCGTATATGCCATCGGCGATATCATCGCTACGCCGGCTCTTGCACATGTGGCTTCTGCCGAGGCAATACACTGTGTCGAGCATATTTGTGGCCTTAATCCTGAGGCTATCGACTACTCTACGATTCCTTCGTGTATCTTCACATCGCCCGAGGTGGCCTCTGTCGGCCTTACCGAGCAGCAGGTGCGTGACAAGGGTATAGAGTATAAGGTGGGTAAGTTCCCATATACAGCATCCGGAAAGGCTACGGCTGCGGGTGAACGTGATGGCTTTGTTAAGCTTATCTTCGATGCCGAGGAGCGATTGCTCGGCGCTCACTTCGTAGGTCACAATGTGACTGAGATGATAGGCGAGCCTACGCTTGCTAAGACCCTTGGTGTCACTGCTCACCGTATTGCGCGTACCATCCACGCACATCCATCTATGCACGAGGCTGTAATGGAGGCTGCGGAGGATGCTCTGGGTTGTGCTATACACGTATAATTTTTGTGATAAGGGGTCATCTGCGACCTCTAAATCATTGCCCCGAATGGAATGTACGCTGGGTACTATCCATCCGGGGCAATCTCTTAATCGAGGCCACAGCTAACCCCTTCTGACAAAAATTTGGGGTTTAACCGCTGATTATCCTGAGTGTTGTGGGTTCTGTGGGTGTTGTGGGTTCTATGGGTTCTATGGGTTCTATGGGAAAAATCCCCATCTAACCCATTGGACCCATTTAACCCATCTGACCCACACTGCTCCGCAGTGGCAGGGCGCAGCCCTGCAAAACAAAAGCAACGCCTCCCTTTAACTACCCTTCAACTACCCTTTAACGCCGCAGGCGTGAACTACCCTTTCCTCTGCACAGCAGAGGGCAGGGCCTCGCCCTGCTACATAAAAGTCCGCTTGCCCCAGCTCTCCGATATAAATGCGAGCCGATGCTCGATTTTTTACGATTTATTCGTATCTTTGCCGAAAACATTAAGACGTGCGTTACTTTATAGAGCTACAATACGACGGTGCTGCATACTGCGGATGGCAACGCCAGCCCAACGAGCCGACAGTGCAGGGGACAATTGAGGAGAGGCTGTCGATGTTGCGTCGTGTGCCTACCGAGATAGTGGGTGCGGGACGTACCGATACAGGTGTAAATGCTTCGTTTTATGTGGCGCATTTCGATAGTGATGTAAGTGTCGATTGTGCGCAACTCGCATATAAGCTTAACAAGGTCCTGCCCGATGATATAGCCATTCTGCGCATCTATGAGGTGGAGGCAGATAAACATGCACGATTTGATGCCAAACAGAGGGAGTATACCTATTTTCTGACACCCGAAAAGAACCCTTTTCGTCGCTTCTCGGCGTGGCATTATGCCGTAGACCTGGATGTCGATAAGATGAATATGGCAGCTGCGAAGCTGCTTGAATATGAAGATTTTACATCGTTTGCTAAGCTCAACTCCAATAATAAAACAAATATCTGCCATATAACTTATGCCGAGTGGCAAGAGCAGGCAGATGGTACGTTACGTTTTACCATACGTGCAGACCGTTTCTTGCGCAATATGGTGCGAGCCATAGTGGGCACGTTAGTGGATGTGGGGCGTGGCAGGTATACCGTAGCTGATTTTGAAGATATAATAGGCTCGAAGGATCTGTCGCGCTCAAGTGCCGGAGCTCCTGCATGCGGCCTTTTCCTCTCGGATGTAAGCTACTGATTAGTTTTATAAAAACTAAATTATTCTCATATTATGCGTTATGCTTTGCACATAGCGCATTTTTTTTGTACCTTTACCCCGTTTTAATTTTAATCGTAAGAGATATGAAGTGTGCAATTATAGGTCACGGTAAGATGGGACGTGAGATAGAGCGTATACTCATCGAGCGTGGTCACAGCGTGGAACTTATCATCGATGAGGATAACGCCAAAGACCTGACACCCGAAAATATAGCCAAGGTAGATGTAGCCTTTGAGTTTACC
Source organism: Alistipes sp. (assembly GCA_017504265.1). Classification (GTDB taxonomy): domain Bacteria; phylum Bacteroidota; class Bacteroidia; order Bacteroidales; family Rikenellaceae; genus Alistipes. The sequence continues at coordinate 9,139 of JAFVRN010000004.1, forward strand.
ACGCCCGATACGGCGGCACAAAATGTGGAGACTGTCCTCTTGGCCGGTGGCAGGGTGGTGTGCGGCACTACGGGGTGGCTTACGGAGTTGCCACGTATGGAGAGCTTGGCCGAGGAGCGTGGCGGAGCACTCTTCTACGCCTCTAACTTTTCGATAGGTGTGAATATGATGTTTCGTCTTAACCGCCGTTTGGCCGAGCTGATGAATCCGCACAAGGAGTACGACGTAAAGATTGAGGAGACGCATCATATGTGGAAGAAGGATGCTCCAAGTGGAACGGCTATAACCCTCGCCGAGGGTATCATCGAGAAGCTGGAGCGTAAGAGCGAGTGGGTTAATGCCAAACCTGAAAATGATGCGCAGCTCTACATAGAGTCATTCCGAGAGGGTATGGTGCCGGGTATTCATAAAGTGACGTACAGCTCTGTGGACGACACCCTGGAGTTGAAGCACTCTATTCTCAACCGTCGTGCATTGGCCATGGGTGCTGTCGTTGCTGGCGAGTACCTTGCCGATAAGCGTGGCGTACACTCTATGGATAACCTTTTTTAGTGTGATTTGTTATGGCAAAAGTTAAAGATATTTGGAATAGAGTACGAGCCCTCTTTACCAATTCGTGGCTGATGGCTGCGGTGATGGCTCTTATCGTTACTCTCTTCGCACTATGGTATGGTGCTGCGTGGTCGCTCCTCATAGCACTACCTCTTGTATACGACTATTATGTTGGACATCATCTTGCCAAGCTTCATCGCAAGCTCTACGATAAGTATCTATGGTGGCGAGTGGTATATGCCGTGTGGTGTGCCCTCTTTTTCAGTCTGGTTGTGGCCATCATTATCGATATGCTGCTCTTTCGATGGGAGGTCTCATTCCTGCTTCTCTTTGCTGTGGTTATGGCCTATGCCCTATGGAACGAGCTCAAACGACAGACCAAGGTCTATGTATGGATATATGGCTGGGTACACGCCATACTCTTTGCTACCGTTGTGGCGACGCTTATTCAGCTATATTGGTTTCAGATGTTTGTCATACCGACAGGCTCTATGGAGAGTACGTTGCTTGCCGGCGACTATATCCTCGTAAACAAAGTATCGTATGGTCCCCGTGTGCCTATGACCCCGCTGTCGTTCCCCTTTGTGCATAATACCATGCCTATGAACGATAGCAAGTCATCGTTCTCTACGATGTGGCAACGCGACTATCGACGTTTGGCGGCTACCGACAAGGTGGAGCGTGGCGATGTGGTGGTATTCAACTTTCCGGAGGGCGATACCGTAGTATTGGAGATGCCGGCCGTAAGCTACTACCAGTTGTTGCGAGATAGAAATTATGGCAGTAGTGTCGCGGAGCGTCGCCGTACACTTGCCGAGCGTTATACGGTTGTGGCACGCCCGTTAGACAAAAAGGAGAACTATATCAAGCGTTGTGTGGCTGTTGCAGGCGATATGATGCAGCTAGTCGATGGCCAGGTATATTGTAACGGGGTCATTGAGCCTGCCATTCCCGAGAAGCAGTATTACTATGTGAATGAGCTTACGGGTAAGCCGTTGAAGATGGGTATGGATGCCTCGTTGGGAGGCTATGCCGAGCTTCCTGTACGCGATTCGGAGTTGGGTGCATATAGCGACACTACACGCTACCGCATATCCAAGATTGGAGATAGTGTTCGTGGCGGCCTTATTCCTCATACGGGTAGGGGCGATAGTGCACTATGGTCGTTGGATAACTTCGGCCCTGTGTGGGTGCCTAAGGCCGGAGAGAGCATTGCTCTAAACGAAGAGACGATGGCTATGTATGGCCGTTGTATCGAGGTATATGAGGGTCATACGCTACAACAGCGCGATGGCCAGGTATATGTAGATGATATGCCTACAGATAGCTATACCTTTGAGCAAGACTACTACTTTATGATGGGCGATAACCGTCACGGCTCGCTTGACTCACGTTTTTGGGGCTTCGTCCCCGAGGACCACATTGTGGGTAAGGCATCATATATATGGTTCTCGGTAGATCCTTATGAGGGGGGTATACGCTGGGAACGAATGTTTACATCGATAAAATAGTATAGAGGTGGCTGCCGATAGCTATAAAACCATTGCCCGACCTGCCGAGACGACCTACCGTCAGCTGAGCAGTAAGTTCCTTACCTATGCCTATCCTGTGGAGAGCGAGGCTGAGATTAAGGAGTATCTCGATGCTCTGCGCAAACGCTGGTTCGATGCCACACATCACTGCTATGCGTGGCGTTTAGGCCCTCATGGCGAACATTTCAGGGCTAATGACGATGGCGAGCCAAGCTCTACGGCAGGAAAGCCTATCCTCGGACAGCTGCTCTCGCAGGAGATAACCAACTGTCTGGTGGTCGTGGTGCGCTATTTTGGTGGCACGAAGCTCGGCGTACCGGGACTTATTGCGGCATATAAAGAGTCTACGGCACAGGTACTTGCCGAGTGCGAGATTGTCGAGCGTACGGTAGATGTAGTAATACGTGTTGAGTTCTCGTACGTGGCGATGAACGATGTGATGCGCATTGTCAAAGATATGCAACCCAGAGTGTTGGGTCAGGAGTTCGACAACCTATGTGTTATGACTCTTGCGATACGCGAGGGTGAATCGGAGCAGTTGCTTGGCCGTCTGAATAAGGTAGAGGGTGCTGTGGTGGATATCATAGAGTAGTGTAATTATGTATAGCCGATAGCAAGGTGGATAACAAGATCAAGATACGTGGAGCAAGGGTGCATAACCTCAAAAGTGTGGATGTGGATATTCCGCACTCAAAGCTTGTTGTGGTCACGGGTCTTTCCGGCTCAGGAAAATCCACATTAGCCTTTGATACCATTTTTGCAGAGGGGCAGCGTCGCTATGTGGAGAGCCTCTCGGCATATGCACGCCAGTTTTTGGGACGTGTCGAGAAGCCCGATGTCGATATAATCGAGGGCATAGCCCCTGCCATAGCCATCGAGCAGAAGGTAATATCGCGTAATCCCCGCTCTACGGTGGGTACTACAACCGAGATATACGACTACCTCAAATTGCTCTTCTCTCGCATAGGACGTACCTATTCGCCTACTACGGGTAGTGAGATACGTTGCTATGAGGTGGACGACGTTGTAGCTCACATTCTCGATATGGGTGACGGTGAGAGGGTGGCAATCGCCGCGCCGCTGCTTATGAAGCACTCGGAGAGCATTGTGGAACGTATGCTTACGCTTATCGAAGATGGTGTCAATAGGGTGCGTTATCGTGGAGAGGTGATGCTCGTTGAGGAGTTTATGCCACACATCAGCGACGATATGAACATAGAGGATGTTCTGATTGTCGTGGATAGAGTGAAGGTAAGCCACGAGCAGGATACCGTATCCCGTCTTTCGGACTCCGTGGCACGAGCTATGGGCTATGGCTCGGGTACGATGTATGTCATTGGCAGAGAGGTAGAGAGCTTCTCGTCACGCTTCGAGGAGGAGGGCATAAGCTACGAGCGACCTACCGAGCATCTCTTTTCGTTCAACAATCCTATAGGTGCTTGTCCTCTCTGCGAGGGCTATGGCAAGATAGTAGGTATTGACGAAAACCTTGTAGTACCTGATAAATCTAAGAGTATATACGAAGGAGCTGTTGCCTGTTGGAATGGAGCAACTATGGGACGTTGGCGCAATGAACTTATTATGGCCTCGTCGAAGTGCGGTTTTCCGATACATACGCCATATTATGCGCTGTCCGATGGTGAGCGTGATATGCTGTGGCATGGTTGTGATGCCTTTCACGGCATAGATGACTTTTTCGCCTATGTCGATACGCAGCGACATAAAGTGCAGTACAGGGTGCTTAAATCGAGATATATGGGTAAAACCCAATGCCCTGAGTGTCACGGCGCACGCCTGCGTCGCGAGGCACTATATGTGAAGGTGGGAGGTAAAAATATCGCCGAATTGGTGCAGATGACCATTGGCGAATTAGCCTCGTTCTTCGATTGTTTATGCCTCGACGAACACGATGCCAAGACCGCGGAGCGAATACTCAAAGAGATACGCAACCGTCTGGGCTATCTCATGGATGTGGGGTTGCACTACCTTACGCTTGACCGCTTGTCATCGACATTGTCTGGTGGTGAGTCGCAGCGCATCAACCTCTCTACATCGCTTGGCAGCAACCTCGTAGGCTCGATGTATATTCTCGACGAGCCGAGCATTGGCCTGCATCCAAGAGATACACATCGTCTAATAGGTGTGCTCAAGCAGCTAAGAGATCTGGATAATACGGTGATTGTCGTAGAGCACGAGGAGGAGGTTATACGTGCCGCCGACTGGATTGTGGATATGGGCCCAGAGGCGGGTATCGGAGGTGGCGAGGTGGTATATAGCGGTGAGGCCAAGGATATTGTCTCGGCACGTAACTCTCTGACTGCGGATTATCTCTTAGGTAGGCGCAGCATCGCTGTGCCGCAACGCAGACGTAGCCGCTCGGGTACGATACGCATCTGTGGTGCGCGTCACAACAATCTGCAGAATATCGATGTCGATATTCCTTTGGGGGTGCTTACCTGCATCACAGGAGTGTCGGGCTCGGGTAAGTCGTCGCTGGCCGACGATATTCTCTATCCGGCATTGAAGCGTCGCCTCTCGGAGACGACACTCACGCCCGGTGACCACGACTCGATACAGGGCGATCTGTCGCAACTAAAAGATGTAGAGATGGTATCGCAGTCGCCAATAGGTAAATCTACACGTTCAAATCCGGTTACCTATATAAAAGCGTATGACGATATACGCCGTCTTTTTGCCGAGCAACCATATGCCAAGCATAACGGCATAGCAGCCACGGCCTTCTCGTTTAATATGCCTGGTGGCAGATGTGAAGAGTGCGAGGGAGAGGGCGTAATCAAGGTGAGTATGCAGTTTATGGCCGACGTAGAGCTGCAATGTGAGGCGTGCGGCGGTAGACGCTTCAAGCCCGAGATATTGGAGGTCAAGTACAACGGTAAGACGATATACGATGTTTTGGAGATGTCGGTAGACGAGGCTCTCGACTTCTTCTCGAAGGATTGTGACAACTCGCTATGTAGGCGTATCGTAGAACGTATACGTCCTTTGCAGCAGGTCGGCCTCGGATATGTGAAACTCGGACAGAGCTCATCGACATTGTCGGGTGGAGAGTCGCAGCGTGTGAAGCTCGCCTCGTACCTTGTTAAGGAGCGTATGGCCGATAAAATGATGTTTATCTTCGATGAGCCTACCACAGGTCTGCATTTCCACGATATAGGAAGGCTGCTGGGTGCTTTCGATGCGCTCATAGAGCGAGGACATACGGTGGTTGTCGTTGAACACAATATGGAGATTATAAAGTGTGCTGATTGGGTTGTAGACCTCGGCCCCGAGGCGGGTGCTGATGGTGGCCGTGTGGTTGTTGCCGGCACTCCTGAGCATATCATGGCGTGTGAGGGTAGCTACACCGGAGAATTTCTGCGTAGAGAGAATGAAAGAGTTTGAGGTATATGAGCTAAGTAACGGAATACGAGGTATTCATCGTCAGGTGCGTAGTGGCGTGGCTCACTGCGCCCTTGTGGTTAATGCCGGTAGCCGTGATGAACATAAAGAGGAGTATGGTATAGCCCATCTCGTGGAACACGCCCTGTTTAAGGGTACGGAGCGTCGTAAGGCATATCAGGTAAACTGCCGTTTGGAGAATCTCGGTGGCGAGCTTAATGCCTATACAACCAAGGAGGACACCACGCTGCATGCAACGGTGCTTCGTCGTGACTTCTCGCGTGCCGTGGAGCTTATATCCGATGTCGCTTTCCGCTCCACCTTTTTGGAGCGTGAGCTGCGCAAGGAGCGTGAGGTGATTGCCGATGAGATAAACACCTATAAGGACTCTCCCTCGGAGCGTATATACGACGACTTCGAGGATATGATATTCCAAGGCTCACAATTAGGTCACAATATCCTTGGCTCGAAGGCCTCCATAGCTCGTTTCTCCACAGATGAACTGCATCGTTTCGTGCACCGTTGCTATACCACCGATCAGATGGTCTTCTCCTCCATTGGCAACTTCTCCACGGCTACGGCGCGTAGTGTTGTGGAGCGATACCTCGGAGGCTTTGAGGCTACCAAACGTGACTTCGTGCGTGTAGCCCCCGCTACATACGAACCTTTCAACATATCGCAGCAGCGACGTACACACCAGACACACGGCATAATAGGTACTCGTGGCTACGGCATTGGCGAGGAGCGACGTCTGCCCCTTGCACTGTTGGTAAATATATTGGGTGGCCCTTCGGCCAACTCGCTGCTAAACCTCACGTTGAGGGAGCGTTACGGCCTGTCGTATAACGTCGAGGCTACGTATACTCCCTATTCGGATTGCGGTATTGTCGGTATATACTTCTCGTCGGATCACGATAATGCGGAGCAATGCGTAGAACTTATTCGTGAGGAGGTGGAGCATCTGCGTCGTGATATCATCACTCCCCGTCGCCTATCTATTGCCAAGCGTCAGTTTGTGGCACAGATGGCCATATCTATGGAGTCTAACGAGGGGTATATGTTGGGGGCAGGCAAGAGCTATCTGCTCTATCGTGATATAGATACATTGGAGGAGGCATACCGCAAGGTTATGGCCATCACTGCCGAGCAGATACGCGAAGTCGCCGAGGAGTGCTTTGGCTCGTTGTCGCAGCTGATTTACAGATAAATATCAAGACCTATGGATAAGTTGGAACAATATATCCTGGATAATACCAAACCCGAGGAGGAGCTGTTGCACCGCCTCGAAAGGGAGACATATCTGCGTGTTATCAACCCACGTATGATATCGGGACATATACAGGGCAAGCTGCTCGAAATGCTTGTACGTATGATGCGTCCGAAGAGGGTGCTGGAGATAGGTACATTTACAGGTTATTCCGCCCTGAGTATTGCACGTGGCTTGGAGGATGGAGCATATCTCGATACCATCGAGGTAGATGAGGAGTTGGAGGATATGGCGGCACGATTCTTTGCTGCCTCGACCTATGGTACACGTATCCGACAACACATAGGCTCAGCACTCGATGTTGTGCCACGCCTCGGCGAAGTATATGACATGGTCTTTATCGATGGCGATAAGAGAGAGTATCCTGCATACTACGATATGCTGCTTAACGGAGGGTATGTACACTCAGGCTCGGTGCTTTTGGCCGACAATATCTTATGGTATGGCAAGGTTGCCGAGAAGATAGCCCATAACGACAGACATACCGAGGCTATTGTCGAGTTTAATCGTCGTGTGCGTGAGGACAATAGGGTAGACAACGTCATACTGCCTATACGGGATGGAATTAATATGATAATGGTCAAGTAATTTTTGTGATAAGGGGCCGATTGCGGCCCCTAACAAAAAATGGCGACAATGGGACGTACGCTCAGGTACTACCCATCGTCGCCATTTTTGCCGAGTGTGGCACTCGGCACCCTTCTGACAAAAATTAGGGTATAACCGCTGATTATCCCGAGTGTTGTGGGTTCTGTGGGTTTTGCGGGTTTTGTGGGTTCTGTGGGTTCTGTGGGTTCTATGGGTTCTGTGGGTTCTATGGGTTCGGTGGAAAATCCCCATCTAACCCATCTAACCCATTGGACCCATCTGACCCACACTGCTTTGCAGTGGCAGGGCGAAGCCCTGCAACACAAATTCCCCGCTCCCTTCAACTACCCTTCAACTACCCTTTAACGCCGCAGGCGTGAACTACCCTTTCCTCTGCAAAAGCAGTGGCAGGACCTCGCCCTGCAACACCTGTCTGTCCCTTGCGCCGTTTGGGATGGGGCACTGCCCTTATTTTATAAAAATAAAATACCGAGTGTAAAAATGGCGCGATAAGGCACTTAGTTCCAAAAAATAGTTGTATATTTGTATGATTTACGTTTAACTGCATCCAAATAGACTTAAAACTATGATACGACACGTTGTTATGTGGAGATTCCGCCAGGATATGGAGCAGACTCCAACCGAGATTGCAAAGGAGATGAAGAGCCGCCTTGAAGCACTTAATGGAAAAATAGAGGGCTTGCTTCGTGCCGAGGTGGGCGTAAATGTGAAGCAGACAGCCTCATCGTACGATGCTGTACTTACGGCAGACTTCACCTCGTGGGAGGCTATGGAGGCGTACAAGATAAACCCACTGCACGTGGCTGTCTCGGACTACTGCAAGGAGCGTCGCTTAGATAGAGTAGATGTTGATTACGAACTATAAAACAAAACTTAAAACTATATACTATGCAGAAAAGAATTATTGAGTGTGTACCCAACTTCTCGGAGGGTCGCAACAAGGAGGTCATCAAGCAGATTACCGATGTTATTGAGGCATCGAAGGGTGTAAAGCTCTTGGATGTAGATCCGGGTGAGGCTACCAACCGCACGGTTGTTACCTTCGTGGGAGAGCCTGAGGCCGTATGCGATACTGCCGTAGCTGCTATCAAGCGAGCTACGGAGCTTATCGATATGCGTCAGCATAAGGGAGCACATCCTCGTATGGGTGCGTGTGATGTATGTCCTCTTATCCCCGTATCCGGCATCACCTTGGAGGAGTGTGCAGAGTTGGCACGTACCTTGGCTAAGCGTATCTCTGAGGAGCTGAACGTGCCTACATACTGCTACGAGGCGGCAGCCTTTACTCCCGAGCGTCGTAACTTGGCTGTATGTCGTGCCGGTGAGTATGAGGCGTTGCCCGAGAAGATGACAAAGGAGGGTGCGCAGCCCGACTTCGGTGCTCGTCCCTATGACGAGGGTGTAGCACGTACAGGTGCTACGGCCGTAGGTGCTCGTGATTTCCTTGTAGCGGTGAACTACAACCTCAATACCACATCTACACGTCGTGCCAATGCCATTGCATTTGATGTTCGCGAGAAGGGTCGTCCTATGCGTGAGGGTAATCCTATAATCGGTAAGATTATTAAGGATGAGAATGGTAATCCCGTGATGAAGCCGGGTACGTTGAAGGCATGTAAGGCCATAGGCTGGTTTATCGAGGAGTATGGCATTGCTCAGGTGTCGATGAATATGACCAACCTTTCGGTTACGCCTCTACACGTCGCCTTTGACGAGGTGTGTCGTGCTGCTGATGCTCGTGGCGTACGTGTTACAGGTGCCGAGATTGTCGGCCTTGTTCCTAAGAGCGCGTTGGTAGATGCAGGTCGTCACTTCTTGCGTAAGCAGAACCGCTCGACGGGACTTCCCGAGCGTGAGTTGGTGCGTATTGCCATCGAGAGTATGGGCCTATCGAACTTGAAGGAGTTCAAGCCCGAGGAGAAGGTCGTAGAGTACATCTTGGAGGCTGAGGAGCGCAAGGGTGTTAAGAGTCTTGTGGATATGACCTGCACGGGTTTTGCTGAGGAGACTGCAAGTGAGTCGCCTGCACCCGGTGGTGGCTCTATCTCGGCATATATGGGTGCTTTGGCAGCGGCTCTTGGTACGATGGTTGCCAACCTTTCGTCGCACAAGGCAGGCTGGGATGATAAGTGGGAGTACTTCTCAAATTGGGCAGACAACGGTATGGCCGTAATGAACGAGTTGCTATACCTCGTGGACGAGGATACAGCAGCCTTCAACAAGATTATGGATGTATTTGCTATGCCAAAGTCTACCGATGAGGAGAAGGCGGCGCGTGCCGAGGCAATGGAGGTGGCTACACTCTATGCCACACAGGTGCCTTTGCGTACTATGAAGGCGGCATATAGAGCCTTCGACGTGGTACGTGCTATGGCCGAGGAGGGTAACCCCAATTCGGTGTCGGATGCCGGTGTAGGTGCTTTGGCAGCACGCTCGGCAGTTATGGGAGCATGTCTCAATGTAAAGATTAATGCTGCCGGCCTAAAGGATAGAGTAGCGGCTGATGCTTTGGTTGCCGAGGCTGAGGAGATACAGCGTAAGGCACAGGAGGCAGAGCGTGAGATTTTGGCAGTCGTAGAGAGCAAGATAAAATAAGTACAACCTATCAATTTTGATGTTATGACAGATTTCCAGAGAGATATATTGGCCGGTATCCCCGACCCGCTACCCGCAAAGAGGGCATATGACCCTACGGCAAATCACGCGCCCAAGCGTAAGGATATCCTTACCGATGAGCAGAAGAAACTCGCTTTGGCCAATGCTTTGCGTTACTTCCCCGAGAAGCACCATGCCGAGCTTGCCCCGGAGTTCTTGGAGGAGCTTAAAACATATGGACGTATCTATATGTACCGTCTTCGTCCCGAGTATGAGATGTATGCCCGCTCGATAGATGACTATCCTGCTCGTTCACGTCAGGCGGCAGCTATCATGCTGATGATACAGAACAACCTGGATAAGGCCGTGGCTCAGCATCCTCACGAGCTTATCACATATGGCGGTAATGGAGCTGTATTCCAGAATTGGGCACAATATCGTCTGGCCATGAAGTATTTGGCCGAGATGACCGACGAGCAGACGCTTGTTATGTATTCGGGACACCCGCTTGGCCTGTTCCCATCGCACAAGGATGCACCACGTGTCATTGTGACCAACGGTATGGTTATCCCTAACCATTCGTCGCAGGACGATTGGGAGCGTTTCAATGCTATGGGTGTATCGCAGTATGGTCAGATGACAGCCGGCTCATATATGTATATCGGCCCACAGGGTATCGTTCATGGTACAACCATCACAGTGATGAATGCTGCCCGCAAGCGTATGAAGCCGGGACAGAAGGATCTGCGTGGTATGCTCTTCGTTACGGCAGGTCTTGGTGGTATGTCGGGCGCACAGCCTAAGGCCGGTAATATCTCGGGTGTGGTGAGCATCACCGCCGAGGTGAACATCGCTGCCGCCGAGAAGCGTTACAAGCAGGGCTGGGTTGATGAGTTGTACTCATCGCTCGACGAGCTTATCCCTCGTGTTCGTAAGGCTGTGGAGAACAAAGAGGTTATATCGTTTGCCTATGTAGGTAATGTCGTAGATCTTTGGGAGCGTCTTGCCGAGGAGAATATCAATGTGGATCTGGGTTCGGACCAGACATCGTTGCATAACCCTTGGGCAGGTGGTTACTATCCCGTAGGCTACTCATACGAGGAGTCCAACCGTATGATGGCCGAGGAGCCTGAGCGTTTCCACGAGTGTGTGCGCGAGTCGTTGCGTCGTCACGTAGCTGCCGTAAATAAGCTCACGGCGCGTGGTATGTACTTCTTCGATTACGGTAATGCTTTCCTCTTGGAGTCGTCACGTGCCGGTGCAGATATTATGGCCGAGGATGGCAAGTTCCGTTACCCATCATACGTGCAAGATATTATGGGTCCTATGTTCTTTGACTACGGTTTCGGCCCGTTCCGTTGGGTATGTACCTCGGGCAAAGAGGAGGATCTCGAAAAGACCGACCGCATAGCTGCCGAGGTTTTGGAGCAGATGCTCAAAGAGTCGCCTGCCGAGATTCAGGGACAGCTCGAAGATAACCTTCACTGGATACACGAGGCCAAGCAGAATAGACTTGTTGTAGGCTCGCAGGCACGTATCCTCTATGCCGACTCGGAGGGTCGTACACGTATCGCTTTGGCCTTCAATGAGGCTATTGCACGTGGCGAGATTTCGGCACCTGTGGTACTTGGTCGTGACCATCACGACGTGTCGGGTACCGACTCTCCATATCGTGAGACCTCTAATATCTACGATGGCTCGCAGTTCTGCGCAGATATGGCCGTACATAATGTTATTGGTGATTCGTTCCGTGGTGCTACGTGGGTATCTATCCACAACGGTGGCGGCGTAGGCTGGGGCGAGGTGATGAACGGTGGCTTCGGTATGGTTATCGATGGCTCTGCTGACTCGGCACGTCACATCGAGGAGATGTTGCTATGGGATGTAAACAATGGTATCGCGCGTCGTAGCTGGGCTCGTAACGAGGGTGCTATCTTTGCAATCAAGCGTGAGATGGAGCGTACTCCGTTGCTCAAAGTCACACTCCCTAATCTTGCAGATAAGGCACTTATTGACAAGGTATTTGCCGAGAATAAGTAATAACAATTAAAACGAATAGAAGATGATTCATTATATCAGTGCCGAGAGGCTTACTATTGCCCGTGTTGAGGAGATTCTTACCAAGGGCTACAAACTCGCCCTTAGCGACGATGCCAAGGCGCGCATAAACCATTGCCGCGAGTACCTCGATAAGAAGATGGAGAATGCCGGTCGTCCCATCTATGGTGTGACAACTGGTTTTGGCTCGCTATGCAATATCTCTGTGGAGAAGGAGGGCTTGTCGCAGTTGCAGAAGAACCTTATGATGTCGCATGCTTGCGGTACAGGTCAGCGTGTGCCCAGCGAGATAGCACGTCTTATGATATTGTTGAAGATACAGTCGCTCTCGTATGGCCACTCAGGCGTACAGCTCATTACCGTGGAGCGTCTTGTGGAGATGTGGAACAATAACATCATCCCTGTGGTATACGAGCAGGGCTCGTTGGGTGCTTCGGGTGACTTGTCGCCATTGGCGCATATGTGCCTGCCACTCTTGGGCCTCGGTCATGTCGAGATTGATGGCGAGGTTGTTGAGGGTAGAGTGATGATGGAGAAGATGGGCTGGGAGCCTATCACCCTCTGTTCGAAGGAGGGTCTTGCCTTGCTTAATGGTACGCAGTTTATGTCGGCATACGGTGTCTACTCGCTTATCAACGCACAGCGTCTAAGCCGTTGGGCAGACCATATCGGAGCTATGTCTTTAGATGCCTTTGATGGCCGTATGGAGCCTTTCGAGCATAACGTACACGCCATTCGTCCGCATAATGGTCAGATAGAGACAGCACGTAATTTCCGTGAGATACTTGCCGGTAGCGAGATTGGCGCACGTGCCAAGCAGCACGTACAGGATCCATATTCGTTCCGCTGCATACCTCAGGTACACGGCGCCTCGAAGGATACTATCGCCTATGTTGCCAGCGTCTTGGAGACCGAGATCAACTCAGCGACGGATAATCCGACAATCTTCCCGGATAGCGATGAGGTAATATCTGCCGGAAACTTCCATGGTCAGCCTATTGCCGTTGCTATGGACTTCCTGGCTATTGCAGTGGCGGAGCTTGGCAACATCTCGGAGCGTCGTACCTATAAGCTTATCTCGGGTGCCAGAGAGCTACCCAACTTCCTTGTTGCCAACCCCGGTCTTAACTCCGGCTTTATGATTCCTCAGTATACGGCAGCCTCTATCGTGAGCCAGTCTAAGGGTCTTTGCTGGCCGGCATCGTGCGACTCTATACCTTCGTCACAGGGTCAGGAGGATCATGTAAGTATGGGCTCTAATGCTGCTACGAAGCTATGGAAGGTGGTGCAGAATACGGAGCGTGTCTTGGCTATCGAGCTTATGAACTCGGCACAAGCCTTGGAGTTCCGTCGTCCTTTGCGTTCGTCACAATCTGTGGAGGCTATGTTTGAGGCATACCGCAGTGTTGTGCCATTCGTGGCTGACGATACGGTTATGTATCCACATATAGCAACATCCGTGAAATTCCTGCAAGAGTATGAGCTTACTCGTTAAAAACATAGGTAAGATTGTTGGTACGGACGAGAGCGGTCGTCGCTGTGTCGAGGGTCGTGCCATGGCCGAGATAGAGACGCTTGATAATGCGTGGCTGTTGGCCGAGGATGGACGTATCAAGGATTATGGAACGATGGATAGTATGCCCGAGGTCGAGGGGTGCGAACTCCTCGACGCTCGTGGTGGCTGGCTCTTCCCATCGTTCTGCGACTCGCATACGCATATCGTATATGCAGGTAGCCGCGAGCAGGAGTTTTTGGATAAGATCAACGGACTATCGTATGAGGAGATAGCCAAGCGAGGCGGCGGTATCCTTAACTCGGCAGATAGACTCCACGACACGAGCGAGGATGAACTCTATCGTCAGGCTATGGAGCGTATCGACGAGATAGTATCTATGGGTACAGGCCTTGTAGAGATAAAGTCGGGCTATGGTCTTACGTTGGAGGATGAGCTGAAAATATTGCGTGTCATACGTCGTATACGTCAGACAGCACCTCTCGATGTGCGTGCTACGTTCCTTGGCGCGCATGCCGTAGGTCGTGCCTATAAAGGTCGCCAACAGGATTACGTTGACCACGTATGTAATGATATGATACCGCAGGTTGCCGCCGAGGGTTTGGCCGAATTTGTGGATGTATTCTGCGATAGGGGCTTCTTCACCGTAGAGCAGACCGAGCAGATAATACGCACAGGCGCCAAGTATGGCCTGCGTGCCAAGATTCATGCCAACGAGCTTGCTGTGTCGGGTGGCGTAGAGGTAGGTGTAGAGAACAGTGCATTGTCGGTAGACCACCTGGAGTCTATGGGTGACGAGCAGGTCGAGGCATTGCGAGGTAGCGCTACAATGCCAACGATGTTGCCCGGTTGTGCCTTCTTCCTCGGTATAGGCTATCCTCCTGCCCGTAAGATGATTGACTCCGGCCTGGCTGTGGCTTTGGCTTCGGACTTCAATCCTGGTACAGCACCTTCGGGTAATATGCGCTTTGTGGTGTCATTGGCCTCTATCAAGATGAAGATGACCCCTGCCGAGGCTCTCAATGCCGCTACGCTCAATAGTGCTGCAGCTATGGGTGAGAGCGAGAACTATGGCTCTATTACACGTGGCAAGGTGGCTAACTTCTATCTGACGAAACCTCTGCCATCGTTGGCATATCTGCCATATGCGCATCAGACACCCGTAATACGTGATATCGTGCTACGTGGCAAACATATTAAATCGTTATAGTTATGAAAGCGTTATTGAGATTAGGAGCTTTGGTAGTAGCCATTGTCGCTGTTGGATGTATCAATGTCAGCGTTAGTGACCAAAGCGAGGAGCATACCGCGCAGGTATCGAAGCGAGCTGCTTCGGCTGTGGTTATAGACAACATCCTCACGCGTCGCTCTATACGCGACTATCGTGAAGAGCCTGTGAGCCGCGAGCAGATGGCTAAGGTCTTGGAGTGTGGTATGTATGCCCCCAATGCGATGAATAAACAGACATGGGCGGTACGTGTTGTAGATGCTCCCGATTTTATAGCTAGTGTTACAGCTATCGCTGTTGAGCAGATGCCTCAGCTTCGCGAGCAACCTAACTTCCGTAACTTCTTCCGTAATGCACCTACCGTAGCCTTTATCGCCTGCCCCGAGCAGAGCTATAGTGGCGAGTATGATTGCGGTTTGCTCTCGGAGAATATGATGCTCTCTGCGTGGTCTATGGGTATAGGCTCTTGCTGTTTGGGTAGTGTCGTGCCTGTGATGAATAGCGATGCTGCCAAGCCATATCTGGAGCGTTTGCAACTTCCCGAAGGATATAAACTATTGATGGCCATAGCATTCGGCTATCCGGCAGGGGATATTCCTACACCTACTCCACGTGATATGTCAAAGGGCTATTACATAGAGTAAATTTTTGTGATAGCGGCGCATTAGCGACGCTTCAGTCCAAAGGGCGAATGGGAAATACGTTTAGTATGTCCCATCCGCCCTTTCTCGTGTCAGCGCCACTACTGCACCACTCTGACAAAAATTTAAGGTTTAACCGCTGATTGGGATTTTTGTGATAAGGGGTCATCTGCGACCTCTCAATCATTGCCCCGAATGGAATGTACGTCAAGTACTATCCATCCGGGGCAATCTCTTAATCGAGGCCACAGCTAACCCCTTCTGACA
>JAFVRN010000022.1 GCA_017504265.1 Alistipes sp.
GAGCTTAAGATTATCATGGAGCTTCAGGGTGGTGACGGTGTAGATGCTCCAGCTATCGACTTCTTGCTCAATGGTGGATACTATATGAGCGCAAGTGGTCCTGTGTATAACACTAAAAACAATAGCAATGTCAGCGAGGCTGACGATAAGTGGAGCGTCACAGATGTCGCCATACGCTGCGTAAGAGATGCCTATTAACATCAATACCTCAAACATATGAGACGTTTACTATTATTATATATAACATTAGTGTCATTCATATCGTGCCAGAGCGATGTGGTCAATGATGACATATGCCAGCCGCTACCCGATATTACCGTTCCAGAGGGTTATACACGCATCGATTTTACTGCTAATATCAGCGACATTAAGAGTGTCGATACGCGCTCTGTTGACCCCGATGGACTGGATTTGAATAATATGACTCTATTCTGTTTCAACGAGTATGGTCTATATATCAGCTCCGAGGTTGCCTATCTTAATACACATACTGTCGATAGTGGCACATTCTCGGCAATCATACCTAATCATACGCATATCATCCACTTTCTTGCTAACCATAGTGAGGGTCTCTACGATGATAGCAACTTTCCGGGTCAGACCGAGAGTATGGTAATTGCAAATATGGAGGGCGGCTCGGGAATGTTGGTCTACTGGTCGCGTTTCGTGAAGGATGCTACGAGTGAAAAGAGTATCAGTGAGCAAATCGCCGACCTTAGCTATAATATTAACGGTAATATTGTGAATGGCGTAAAGCTAATTCGTAACCAGGCAAAGGTTACTATAGACCAATGGGAGACTGAAGAATTTGTCGTCACGGGCTATCGTACCGTTAATATCCCGGCCTTTGGTACGGTCGCGCCACACCATCCGGAGCGTCATTTCGACATTGTTAACGATTGGGAGACCACCGATGAGTTTGTTACACTTCCCAACAATCAATCTATAATGACAGATATCACAGATATTAACACTAAGCCCGAAGATTATATTTTTGAAACGATAAACTCCGGCGATAGACTCGTAAGTGTTATTATCCGTGGACATAGACCGGGTGAGACAGAGGCAGACGATAAATATTACCGAGTGGTGTTGCAGAATGAAGATGGCAGCAACTTTATGATACGACGCAACCATCACTACAACATACACATTGCCGGTATGCTATTATTCGGGCAGGATAGCTTTGAAGAGGCACTTAATGGAGCAGCATCAAACAATGCCTGGATTTCGATTGACGAGTGGGTAAATGAGATATCGGATGGCACGGAGACTCTATGGGTTGAGCAGACCGACTATGTGCTCAGTAGCGACCAGTATGCAGGTACCAACTGGACTCTACCTTATAAGTACACCATCGACAATCATGGCAGCGCAGAAGCACCAACAGTTACTTGGCTCGATAATAATGTCGCCTACGACACTATAATCAATAACTATAACACGACAACCGGCGAGGGCGAGATTACATTGCACCTCTACCCAATGTATGAAGGTAATGAGCAGCAGGTAGGCTCACTACTGATAAAGAAGGGAAAGCTACAGCGCAAGATTACTATATATGTCATTCGTACACAGATATTTACGCCTGCATGGATATCATCACACATATATGGTGTTTCAGATGAGTTTGTAACGGTCGTGTTTACCATTCCTGAGACCTGTCCCAAAGCGCTATTTCCATTTACAGTGTTGGTATCGGTTAATCATCTTGATGTACGCGCCGGATCAGGACAGCGTCTTCCCGTATATGTCAAGGGTGAGGATGGATACTTTGGCAATGACTGGGAGGGTATCAACTATAAGTATGCATATACTGTTACAGAGCCTGGAAAACATCGTCTGCATATGAAGTCTATCCTACATCATGCTAATGATGATACTGAAGATGTGCATCTTGAGGCCCAATTCTTCGAAACCATTACCAAGACGGCAATTTTCACAAAAACGAACAATGCTCACCGCCGTATATTTATAGATGGTCTTCTTGAGTATGATGTTCAATATGCGGATGACGAGCCTCTCTACTATATGCTCGTTCCGCAAAAAAGGTCGCACCCGGTGGTATTCTCAATGCACCTTCAAGAACGTCAGGATGATGGTTCATACACTCCACTTAACCACAATGCCAATCCTGGCAGCGAGGAGTGGCTGAAAAATGGTTGCGATGAGTTTCTTATCTATACTAAGCATTTCAGCTCGTATGAGGAGTACTCTCATGAAAATCCAGAACACTTCGAGGAGCTGAAGGATGTTGCCCTCGATGGGCAGATGATTGCCGTACACGAAGATTTGTGGAGTACAAGTGGTCGTGTAATGGCATACAGAACATACGACTACAATGACAAGGGCCAATATCGCTTTGGTATGCGCGAGGATGGCAAATACAACATATATATGTTTACTCACAGCACCAATAGCCAAGATGTTGTACGTATATCATCTAATCGAGAGGGTAACTACCATGCCTTTACAATCAGCCGTGATAGTACTGATACAGACTTTACATCGCACCCTTATGATGGCAATGAGTATCGCTCGATAATCTTTAATGTCGGTCACTACCGCCCATTCCGTTTTGCGGCGCAGATTCGGGTCTCGGATGCAGATGGTAGAAACACAACTATTACCCCGGCAAGCAATGACCTTATAGGTAATAAAGGCAGCCATAGCGCGATGATTCCAGAGAATGTAGACAATATCGTCTTCAAGTATAAGCCGGGACAAAGAGTCGATATACTTCTTGATGTCACCAGCTTCCACGCTTCAGATGGATGCTCGGTACACCCCTTTGGCGAAGAGTTCGACATCTATATTGATGCCCCGATGCTTGAGATAGACTACTCTCGTATCCCGGCACACTGGCTTAAAGAGAATAACCCTGAGCTTAGAGAGGATAAGCTACGCGCCGATCCAACAACACCGGGTAGATATATCTATACCGTTGATCGTTACCGCGAGCAAGAGCGTCTATTTGGTGACCAAAGCCTTGTGGTTGCGAATATTGATGATGCAAGTTATGAGTATAATGAGTATGGAGAGAAGGTTGCCGTTGTGGGTTCTATAGCCCAGAGTGGCGAGCGTAAGGTGCTTCCATTCAAGAAAACCTCTATTACTGTAGGTGGAGGTATCAACATCACTACCGATAAGGATAAGGTGATATTCTGGGATAAGACATTCAATGTTGAGACATCGCATATTATGGGCAATATATATTACCGCGATGAGCAGGGCGAGTATCCCATACCCCACAATGCGTTTGTGGCCTTTGTTCGTCTTCGCACAGGTGCGCGTATTGGCGTAGCGACCATATATGAGGATGGCAAGTTTGAACTTAACCTTCGCGAAGAGTATAAATATTCGTGGACAGATGACCCTATCGACTTCTACTACACTATAGAGGACAATGGTGGAAATAAGATTACATATAATCTCAATGAAGTGGATGGCGAGGCTAAGAGCGTTGATCTGGAGTTGCTAAACAAGTGGGCGAATGATGGCACACCAATCATCCTTACACGTCAAATGTAGGTAAGGTGGAGATGTGATATAAGAGATATAAATAGTTGCATAAAAACTTCCAATATAGATTGCGATTATAAAATTTGGTAGAATGATAGCGTAGTGTTATCTTTGCGCAGGGTAAAACCATTAAAAGATAAGACTATGAAGACTATTTTGTATATTTTATTTGCAGCAACAATGATGGTTGGATGCAATAATTCAAAGGCAACGACAGGCTTTGATTCGGTGGATGCGACACGCTTTGCCGAGGTGATTGAGAACGAGCAAGTGCAGATTATCGACACGCGAACACCTGCGGAGTTCAGCGAGGGACATATCCCTGGTGCAGTAAACATCGACATCGATGGCGAGGAGTTCGCGGCAAAGATTGCCGAGTTGGATAAGTCGCGCCCGGTAGCAGTATATTGTCGTGGTGGTCGCAGAAGTAAGGAGGCTGCCGCGCATATGGTGAGTTGCGGCTTGGAGGTTACGGAGCTCTCGGATGGCATATTGTCGTGGACAGGAGAGGTGGCGAAGTAGCAACCCCCACAACTAAGAGGCTCTATTTGCGGGTAACGGGAGAGCATTGAAGCCCGGCATATTTATCCCTTAATTCCGCAACACTTTGATTTAACTTTATTTATAAGTTCCTGAGCAACAAAAAGTTGCCCAGGATTTTGCCATGTCAGAATTTTCACTTATCTTAGTGTTGCAAAAAGAAAACAAGCAAAACTCTAATATGACATGGCAAAAATACAAATTAAATCTGAGAAACTCACACCTTTTGGAGGAATTTTTTCAATCATGGAGAAATTTGACTCCATGCTTTCACCCGTTATCGACTCAACACTGGGTCAGAGATGCAGCAGTATCTTCGGATATCAGTTCAGCGAGATAGTCCGTTCGCTGATGAGCGTTTATTTCTGTGGCGGCTCATGCGTGGAAGATGTAACGTCACAACTGATGCGCCATCTCTCGTATCATCCTACCCTTCGTACATGCAGCTCTGATACCA
>JAFVRN010000005.1 GCA_017504265.1 Alistipes sp.
CTTAATCATATTTTGTCGTAGCTCCTCGTTGTTTAGCACAAGGTCTATCTTCTCGGCAAGCTCGTTGCTGTCATTCGGAGTGATATATATCGTGTGGCTACCTCCAGCCTCCTCGTGGCTCGACCCCTTGGCGGCAATAACGGGCGTGCCTACCGACATAGCCTCGACTATGGGCGTGCCGAAGCTGGCGTGCAATGATGGGTAGACCAAGGCCGTAGCACCGTGATATAGTGCTGCAAGCTCCTCGTTATCAATATTGTGCAAGAGGTGTAGGCGTTTCTCTATCGCTGCACTGCGTGCCTGACGGCGTATGCGGTTGGTGTAGCTTGTACGGCGACCTACGGCCACAAGGTGGATTTCGTAGTCGAGCTTATCCATAGCGTCAATGATAGCGCTGATATTGCGCCTTTCGTGCTGTGCGCCGACATTGAGGATATAGCGCTCCGGCAGGTCGTATTTCGCTTTGACCTCTGCTACACGCTCTTCGCTGATGGGTGCGCCGTAGATTGGGTTGTAGCCGGGGTAGATAACATCAATCTTGTCGCTATCTATGTCTAAATACTTGATAATGTCGCGCTTAGTGCTCTCGCTAACGGCTATGATGCGGTCGGCACGGCGACAAGTAGAGCGCATTGCGATAAGGTTGAACAGGCGCTTAAAGGGAAGGATAGATGTGGGGTGGCTCACAAAGTGCATATCGTGTACCGTGACCACGCTACGAATATCCCTTTTGCCCAAACCTAGTGGCAGTCGATTATCCAAGCCGTGAAATAGCTCGACATCACC
Source organism: Alistipes sp. (assembly GCA_017504265.1). Lineage (GTDB taxonomy): Bacteria > Bacteroidota > Bacteroidia > Bacteroidales > Rikenellaceae > Alistipes. The sequence continues at coordinate 787 of JAFVRN010000005.1, forward strand.
CCTCTCGGCATCGTGCGACAATCGCCATAGGCGCCATAGCCCAGAGAACTTGCGCCAGAACGAGCCATCGGGCTCCATAGACTCAACATTGGGCAGGCGGTCGAGTGCATCGTACGATGGGTTGGGTTGGCGTTTCGGGGTGTACATTCTGAAGTAGGTGTTCTCCGAGCACGCCTTCGACATCGCCTCAATCACAAAGCAGCTGTAGTTGCCTCGCCCTGTGATGTTGTCGTTTGCCTTCGTGGCATCAAAGCCTATGGTGTGTGTGCGCTTCATATTATTATGCGTATACGCGCGAGCGCGCGAATTGTGCAAATGTACTTATTTTTCGATGAACTACCAAATATCCGACCTCTTTTTATGGTTTGTTTTGCTCTCTTTTCGGTCTTTTATTACCACCTTTATGAGCGCAATTACGATGTTAAAAATGGCGATTTGTATGTAGATTAGCTCCAAAACTGCCATTTTCTCAAAATTTTCGCTTTGTCGTAAAGGTGTTAAAATCAGCGTTCTGAGTGCCTCTAAGGGGGATTTATAAAAATAATTAAATAAATTATTGAAATTTTTTAATAAAACTCTTGGCGGTTTCGAAAATACTCTTTACCTTTGCAGTGAAGTTTTAAGGTTCATTTAGGTTAGTAGTTTTAGGTTGGAGGGGCCAATCGAATGATTGTGGCAAAAGTCGCTACTTAGTTTTAAGAGCGGGTTTTGCTACTAAACCGACCAGCGGTGCTCGCGGTCGAGGTTGAAAGAATCATTTGATTGGCCTCCATTTTTTTTGTTTGCGGAGGTGGTTTTCAGGGAGAGATATATGTGGGTATTATGGGTACTTTGGGTACTATGTGTACTATGGGTACTATGGGTACTATGGGTATTTTGAGGTCTACCCACTATACCCACTATACCCAGTGTTATTTTCTCGCTGTGTCTTTTTTTAAGACCTTAGGACTTTAAGACCGTAAGACCATTATGAGGTCGGGTATCATTAAGTCCTACTTGTCTTATTCGTCTTACTGGTCCTACTTGTCCTAAAAATTCTAAAAACTAAAAACTAACAACAAACAACTCCCTTCCCTCTCCCATCTACCCATATCATAGTCACTTACCTATTCCCGTGCCGTAACTACCTATTCGGTAAAATGCTCCAAAATTATCCTATATGGCATATTAGGGGTTTTCCGCTCACTCTGCCGACCTCGAAAAACGGGCTAAAAAATATAAAATGCAGATAATCAATATTATAACAATTTTGCTATAAATTGCAGATTATAATTTCGTAAAAACAATAAGAATATTTTATCGGTTTTTCGCAAGTTTTCAACAAATCAGCACGAAAAAACTCCGTATATATAGTGTATATCAAAAAAAATGAGTATCTTTGCGGGCAATTTCTCGCAAATGGGAATTGAAACAGTTAACAAAAATTTAAAGGACAAAAAGTTTTAAAGATGCCAACTATTCAGCAGTTAGTAAGAAACGGTCGAGTAAGCATGGTCGAGAAGAGTAAGTCGCCTGCACTCGCAGCGTGTCCTCAGCGTCGTGGAGTTTGTACCCGTGTGTACACCACAACTCCCAAGAAGCCTAACTCGGCTATGCGTAAGGTCGCGCGTGTAAGATTGACTAATGGCAAGGAGGTCAACGCCTACATCCCTGGCGAGGGCCACAACTTGCAGGAGCACTCAATCGTGCTCGTTCGTGGTGGTCGTGTTAAGGACCTCCCCGGTGTTCGTTACCACTTGGTTCGTGGTGCACTCGATTCAGCAGGTGTTGACGGTCGTCGTCAGCGTCGTTCAAAGTACGGTGCTAAGCGTCCTAAGGCAGGTAAGAAGTAAAAGAAATTTAGAAATTGTATTTAATTAATTAGCAGTAACAATGAGAAAAGCTAAGCCAAGAAAGCGAATTCTACTTCCGGATCCGAAGTTCAACGATGTAGAGGTAACTCGTTTCGTGAACAATCTTATGCTGGATGGTAAGAAGAGTATTGCTTACACCATTTTCTACGATGCTTTGGAGTTGGTGGGCAAGAAGATGAAGGATGCTGATAAATCTCCCTTGGAAGTCTGGAAGCAGGCTCTTGAGAATATCACACCTCAGGTCGAAGTAAAGTCAAAGCGTATCGGTGGTGCGACATTCCAGGTTCCTATGGAGGTTCGTCCCGAGCGCAAAGTTTCGATTTCAATGAAAAACCTTGTCCTTTATTCACGCAAGCGTTCGGGCAAGTCAATGGCAGAGAAGCTCTCAGCAGAGATAGTAGATGCCTTCAACCAGCAGGGTGCTGCCTTCAAGCGTAAGGAGGAGATGCACCGTATGGCAGAGGCTAACAAGGCATTTGCACACTTCAGATTCTAAAATTTGTAGACCAAAATGGCAAGAGATCTTAAATATACTCGTAATATCGGTATCATGGCTCACATCGATGCCGGTAAGACCACTACCTCGGAGCGTATCCTTTTCTATACAGGTAAGACTCACAAGATTGGTGAGACTCACGAGGGTGGTGCCACTATGGACTGGATGGTTCAGGAGCAGGAGCGTGGTATTACCATCACCTCTGCTGCAACCACAGCGTTTTGGAACTACAAAGGTAATCAGTATCAGATCAACTTGATCGATACCCCAGGACACGTTGACTTCACCGTAGAGGTAGAGCGTTCACTCCGCGTACTCGATGGTGCTGTTGCTACTTTCTGCGCCGTAGGTGGTGTAGAGCCCCAGTCAGAGACTGTATGGCGTCAGGCTGACAAGTACAATGTTCCCCGTATCGGTTATGTTAACAAGATGGACCGTACCGGCGCAGACTTCTTCGCTGTATGTGCCCAGATTAAGGAGCACTTCGGTGCAACTGCTCTTCCCGTAGTATTGCCTATCGGCTCTGAGGATAAGTTCGAGGGTATCGTTGACCTTATCTACAACAACGCCTTGTACTACTACGATGACAAGACTGTACGCGACAACTTCGAGGTTAAGGAGATTCCTGCTTCTATGAAGGAGGAGGCTGCCGAGTGGCGTGCAAAGCTTATCGAGGAGGTTGCAGCTACCGACGACGCTCTTATGGAGAAGTTCTTCGAGGATCCCGATTCTATCACTCCCGACGAGCTTATCGCAGCTATCCGTAAGGCTACCATCAATATGACTTTGGTGCCTATGATGTGCGGTTCTTCGTTCCACAACAAGGGTGTTCAGAAGCTTCTCGACTATGTAATGGCATTCCTTCCTTCACCTCTCGATGTTCCCGCTGTTGAGGGTACTAACCCCAAGACTGAGGAGTTCGAGAAGCGTGAGGCATCAGTAGACGAGCCCTTCTGCGGTTTGGCGTTTAAGATTGCAACTGACCCCTTCGTAGGTCGTTTGTGCTTCATCCGCGTTTACTCTGGTGCTTTGGATGCTGGTTCTTATGTTTATAACGCGCGTAGCGGCAAGCGTGAGCGTATCTCGCGTATCTACCAGATGCACGCTAACAAGCAGAATCCTATGGAGCGCGTAGAGGCAGGTGATATCTGCGCAGCTATCGGCTTCAAGGAGATCCGCACCGGTGATACCCTTACCGCTGAGAACGCACCTTTGGTACTTGAGCAGATGACCTTCCCTGAGCCCGTTATCGGTCTTGCGGTTGAGCCTAAGACTCAGAAGGATCTCGACAAGCTCGGTATCGCTCTTGCGAAGCTCGCAGAGGAGGATCCTACCTTCACTGTTCGTACCGATGAGGAGAGTGGCCAGACCATTATCTCAGGTATGGGTGAGCTTCACCTCGACATCATCGTTGACCGTCTTAAGCGTGAGTTCGGCGTAGAGATTAACCAGGGTGCTCCCCAGGTTAACTACAAGGAGGCTCTTACTCAGACTGTTCAGCACCGCGAGGTATTCAAGAAGCAGACTGGTGGTCGTGGTAAGTTCGCTGATATCATCTTCGAGATTGGTCCCGCAGATGAGGGCGTTACAGGTCTTCAGTTTGTTGATGAGGTTAAGGGTGGTAATGTGCCTAAGGAGTACATTCCCGCTGTTCAGAAGGGCTTCGAGTCAGCTATGGCTAACGGTGCTTTGGCAGGTTACACCATCGACTCAATGAAGGTTACCTTGAAGGACGGTTCGTTCCACCCCGTTGACTCTGACCAGCTCTCATTCGAGATCTGTGCTCGTAACGGTTTCCGCCAGGCAGCTCCCAAGGCTGGTTCGGTAATTATGGAGCCCGTGATGAATGTTGAGGTTGTTACTCCTGAGGAGAGCATGGGTGATATCATCGGCGATATGAACAAGCGTCGTGGTCAGATCCAGGGTATGGAGTCTAAGGGTACAGCTCGCGTGGTTAAGGCTCGCGTGCCCCTCTCAGAGATGTTCGGTTATGTAACCGTTCTCCGTACCATCTCTTCTGGTCGTGCAACATCGTCAATGGAGTTCTCGCACTTCGAGGAGGTTCCTGCAAACCTTGCAAAGGAGATCATCGAGAAGTCGAGCGGTAAGCGTAAGGATTTAGAGTAAAAAATAGAGATTAGATATGAATCAGAAAATTAGAATCAAGTTGAAGTCTTTCGACCACAACCTCGTTGACAAGTCAGCTGAGAAGATCGTTAAGACTGTGAAGGCTACTGATGCTATGGTTAGCGGTCCGGTACCCCTTCCCACGCGCAAGCAGATTTTCACTGTAAACCGCTCAACCTTCGTTAATAAGAAGGCTCGCGAGCAGTTCCAGCTCTGCACCTACAAGCGCATCATCGATATCTATTCGTCAACTCCCAAGACTATCGATGCTTTGATGAAGCTCGAGTTGCCTTCAGGTGTTGAGGTAGAGATCAAGGTTTGATAAAAACACTCGTTCGGGTAAGGACAGTCCCGCGAGGGATTGTCCCAATGCTCGACAACAACCTATAATATATAAATATAGGTATAAAACATTCACTTTATTAACAAACAAGTAATTAGACAGTACAATGTCAGGACTTATTGGAAAGAAAATCGGAATGACTTCCGTTTACAGTGCCGAGGGTAAGAATGTACCATGCACTGTTATCGAGGCTGGTCCGTGTGTAGTTACGCAAATCAAGACCGTTGAGAAGGATACTTACGAGGCGGTTCAGATTGCCTATGACGACAAGAGTGAAAAACACACCAGCAAGAGTTTGTTAGGTCACTTCAAGAAGGCCGGCGTTACCCCCAAGCGTAAGCTTGCTGAGTTCAAGGGTATGCCTGAGGTGAACCTTGGCGATGCACTTACAGTTGAGATGTTCTCTGAGGAGGACTGGGTAGATGTAACAGGCATCTCTAAGGGTAAGGGCTTTCAGGGTGTAGTTAAGCGTCACGGCTTCGGTGGTGTTGGTGGCCAGACTCACGGTCAGCACAACCGTCAGCGTAAGCCCGGTTCGCTTGGTGCATCATCTTATCCTTCACGCGTCTTCCCCGGTAAGCGTCTTCCCGGTCAGATGGGTGGTGAGACAGTTAAGGTTCTTAACCTTAAGGTCGTTAAAGTTATTCCCGAGAGCAACCTCATCTTGGTGAAGGGTTCGGTTCCGGGTGCAAAGGGTTCTTATTTAACAATTGAGAAGTAGTATGGAATTAGCTGTATTAAACACATTAGGACAGGAGACTGGTCGTAAGGTAGTTCTTTCTGACGCAGTTTTCGGCGTGGAGGCTAATGACCACGCTATCTACCTCGACGTTAAGCAGTTCTTGGCTGACCAGCGTCAGGGTACTCACAAGTCAAAGCAGCGTAACGAGGTTGCTGGTTCAACTCGTAAGTTGAAGCGCCAGAAGGGTACCGGTGGTGCTCGTTGCGGTAGCATCAAGTCGCCCTTGTTCCCCGGTGGTGGCCGTGTATTCGGTCCCGTACCTCGCGACTACAGCTTCAAGCTCAACAAGAAGCTTAAGCAGCTGGCTCGCCGTAGCGCACTTACCTACAAGGCACAGGCTAACGCAATTTGCGTTTTGGAGAACCCCGCAATGGAGGCTCCTAAGACTAAGGCTGTTGTTGCTATTCAGAAGGCGTTGAATATCGAGAACAAGAAGGTGTTGGTAGTTCTGCCGGAGACAAATGCCAACTTCCAGCTCTCTTGCCGTAACATTCCCTCGGTGAAGCCTATCTTGGCTCAGAACCTCAATACTTACGAGGTTATGAATGCATCGACAATTGTTTTGGTTGAGGGCGCAGAGAATGTAATCAATGTAATGTTAGCTTAAAAAACCTTACAAAAATGGAAGTAATTATTAAGCCTATTTTGACCGAGAAAATGACGATTCAGGGCGAGAAGCTGAACCGTTACGGTTTTATTGTTGATATCCGAGCTAACAAGTTGCAGGTTCGTAACGCTGTAGAGAAGATGTACAATGTTACCGTTACCGATGTCAACACCATCAATTACATGGGTAAGCAGAAGAGCCGCTATACTAAGGCTGGTTTGCTCCAGGGTCGCACTAACAACTTCAAGAAGGCTATTGTCACTTTGAAGGCAGGTGATCAGATTGATTTTTACAGTAACATCTAAACTTTTGAGAAAAGATGGCAGTAAGAAAATTTAAGCCGGTTACTCCCGGTCAGAGACATAAGATCATCGGCACTTACGATGAGATCACCACTTCAACACCCGAGAAGTCTCTCTTGGCACCCAAGAAGAGCACTGGTGGTCGTAACAATAGTGGTAAGATGACCGTTCGCTACATTGGCGGTGGTCACAAGCAGATGTATCGTTTGGTTGACTTCAAGCGTCAGAAGGATGGTATGGCAGCAACCGTTAAGACAATCGAGTACGATCCTAACCGTACTGCTCGTATTGCTTTGGTTGTATACGCCGATGGCGAGAAGAGCTATATCCTTGCTCCTAACGGCTTGCAGGTAGGCCAGACCGTAGTTAGCGGTCAGGGCGTAGCTCCTGAGCTTGGTAACACCTTGCTTTTGTCGGAGATTCCCCTCGGTACTCTCATTCACAATATTGAGCTCTATCCCGGTCAGGGCGCAGCTATGGCTCGTTCTGCTGGTTCGTACGCTCAGCTTTTGGCTCGCGAGGGCAAGTTCGCTATTATCAAGTTGCCTTCAGGTGAGACTCGTATGGTACTCGTAACTTGCCGCGCAACTGTCGGTGTTGTGTCAAATGGTGACCACAACCTCGAGAGTTCGGGTAAGGCAGGTCGCAAGCGTTGGTTGGGCCGCCGTCCTCACAACCGTGGTGTCGTAATGAACCCCGTTGATCACCCCATGGGTGGTGGTGAAGGTCGTGCATCTGGTGGTCACCCCCGTTCGCGTAAGGGATTGTTGGCTAAGGGTAAGAAGACTCGTAACCCGAAGAAGACAACCTCTAAGTTTATTATTTCAAGAAAGAAAAAATAATTAAATAGAGTACATAATGAGCCGTTCATTAAAAAAAGGACCGTTTATCGACCCCAAGCTCGAGGCTAAGGTAGTAGCACAGGCAGAGGGCAATAACAAGTCTGTAATCAAGACATGGTCACGCGCAAGTATGATTTCGCCCGACTTCGTAGGTCAGACGATCGCCGTACACAACGGAAATAAGTTTATTCCAGTTTATGTAACTGAGAATATGGTAGGTCACAAGCTCGGTGAGTTTGCCCCCACCCGTAACTTCCGTGGTCATTCAGGTAACAAGAAAAAGTAGTAGACTATGGGAGCAAGAAAAGCACAGATGGCCGAGAGACTTAAGGCCGAGAAGAAGCAGAAAGCTATCGCAATTATGCGCGATTGCCCTACCTCTCCCCGCAAGATGCGTTTGGTGGCTGACATCATTCGCGGCGTAGAGATTAACAAGGCATTGGGTATCCTTCGCTACTCAAAGAAGGAGGCTTCAATCAGAATGGAGAGCCTTCTCAAGTCAGCAATTGCTAACTGGGAGGCCAAGAACCAGGGTGAGCGTTTGGAGGACACTCAGCTCTGCGTTAAGGAGGTATTCGTAGACTGTGGTCGTATGTTGAAGCGTATTCAGGCAGCGCCCCAGGGTCGTGCCCACCGTATTCGCAAGCGTTCGAACCACGTTACCCTCGTAGTAGATAAAATGGTAACCGCAGAAAACAAGTAAGAGATGGGACAGAAAGTTAATCCGATAGCAAATCGTCTTGGTATCATCAAGGGTTGGGATTCTAACTGGTTTGGTGGTCGTGATTTCTCAGAGAAATTGGTAGAGGACGACAAGATTCGTAAGTATTTGAATGTCCGTCTGGCAAAGGCAAGCATCTCGAAGATTATCATCGAGCGCACGCTTAAGCTTGTTACGGTGACCATCTCAACTGCACGCCCCGGTATCATTATCGGTAAGGGCGGTCAGGAGGTTGATAAGCTCAAGGAGGAGCTCAAGAAGCTCACCGGTAAGGATGTACAGATCAACATCTTCGAGGTTAAGCGCCCTGAGGTAGATGCTGTAATCGTTGCTAACAACATCGCTCGTCAGCTTGAGGGTCGTGTATCATACCGTCGCGCAATCAAGACCGCTATTGCTTCGACAATGCGTATGGGTGCTGAGGGTATCAAGGTACAGATCTCTGGTCGTGTAGGTGGCGCCGAGATGGCCCGCTCAGAGACCATAAAGGAGGGTCGTATTCCATTGCACACCTTCCGTGCCGATGTAGATTACTTCTTGGCTGAGGCACTTACCAAGGTAGGTATCCTCGGTATCAAGGTTTGGATCTGCCACGGTATCGTTTATGGCAAGCGTGATTTGTTCGAGATTGCTGGTGGTGCATCTGCACAGGCTGGCAAGGAGCAGGCACCTCGCCGTGATGGCAAGCGTGACGACCGCCGCAAGCGTCGTAACAACAATAAGTAGTACCTTTTAAAGCGAAAAAACTATGTTACAGCCAAAGAGAACTAAGTTCAGAAGAATGCAGAAGGGTCGTATGAAGGGTTTCGCTCAGAGAGGAAACCAGCTTGCATACGGTTCGTTCGGAATCAAGGCCTTGGAGTCGACTTGGATTACCGGTCGTCAGATCGAGGCAGCTCGTCAGGCCATCACTCGTTATATGAAGCGTGAGGGTCAGATTTGGATTCGAATCTTCCCCGACAAGCCCATCACTAAGAAACCCGCCGAGGTTCGTATGGGTAAGGGTAAGGGTAATCCCGAGGGCTTTGTAGCGCCCGTTACCCCCGGTCGTATCCTTTTCGAGGCAGAGGGTGTACCCTTGGAGATTGCACAGGAGGCACTCCGTCTGGGAGCTCAGAAGTTGCCTATTACAACTAAGTTTATTGTACGACGCGACTATGTCGAGTCATCACTCTAAAAAGGAGCTTTGAAGATTATGAAAAGTGCTGAAATAAAGGAGATGTCGGTGCAGGATCTCGAGGAGCGCATTGCAGCTGAGAAGGCTAACCTCACTCAGTTGAAGGTGCAGCACGCGGTTTCGCCCGTAGAAAATCCATCAATTATTAAGAAGTCTCGCAGAGATATCGCTCGTATGCTGACAATTCTCGGCCAGAAGAACTCTAAATGTTAATTACCATTATGGAAAGAAATCTTAGAAAAGAGCGTATTGGTTTGGTTGTCAGCAACAAGATGGAGAAGACCATCGTAGTTGCCGTTGCTCGTAAGGTTAAGCACCCCATCTACGGTAAGTTCGTAAACAAGACCACTAAGTTTGTTGCTGAGTGCTTGGATACCACCGTTAACGAGGGCGACACCGTACGCATTATGGAGACCCGCCCTTTGAGCAAGACAAAGCGTTGGAGATTAGTACAAATCATTGAAAGAGCTAAGTAGTTATGATACAGCAAGAAAGTAGACTTGTAGTAGCTGACAACAGCGGTGCAAAGGAGGTTCTTTGTATCCGTGTGCTCGGTGGTACGAAGCGTCGTTATGCATCTATCGGCGACAAGATCGTGGTAGCTGTAAAGAGCGCTTCTCCGTCGGGTGATGTCAAGAAGGGTGCCGTTTCTAAGGCAGTCGTAGTAAGAACAAAGAAGGAGATACGTCGTGCCAACGGTTCGTACATTCGTTTCGATGACAACGCCGTAGTACTTCTTAACAATCAGGGTGAAATCCGTGGTACTCGTATCTTCGGTCCTGTAGCCCGTGAGTTGCGTGACCAGTATATGAAGATCATATCGCTGGCTCCCGAGGTATTGTAATTTATAAAAAAGATTGAGATATGTCTAAATTGCATATTAAGAAAGGGGACATGGTCTACGTCAACGCAGGTGATAACCGCGGTCAGCAGGGTAAAGTACTCTCTGTGGATGCAGCCAAGAAGCGTGCTGTTGTCGAGGGCGTGAATATCTGCAAGAAGGCTACTAAGCCTAATGCAAAGAACCCCCAGGGTGGTCTTCTGGAGCAGGAGGCACCTATCCATATTTCGAATTTGCAGCCAATCGATCCTAAGACGGGTAAGCCTACACGTGTAGGTCGCAAGGCTGATGAGAAAGGTAAATTAGTTCGTTACGCTAAAAAGTCAGGGGAGGAGATCAAATAATGGCATACGTACCTACACTTAAAACCGAGTATAAGGAGCGCATCGTTGCTGCCCTTATGAAGGAGTTTGGCTACTCAAGCGTTATGCAGTGCCCCAAACTCGAGAAGATCGTCGTAAACCAGGGTATGGGCCAGGCAATCGCCGACAAGAAGTTGATCGAGATTGCTCAGGAGGAGCTCACCCGCATTACGGGTCAGAAGGCCGTGCAGACTAAGTCTCGCAAGGATATTTCTAACTTTAAGTTGCGTAAGGGTATGACTATCGGTGTACGTGTTACACTTCGTCAGAACCGTATGTACGAGTTCTTGGAGCGTCTTATCGCAGTTGCTCTTCCTCGTATCCGCGACTTCAAGGGTATCAATGATAAGTTCGATGGTCAGGGTAACTATACCCTCGGTATCACCGAGCAGATCATCTTCCCAGAGATCGACATCGACAAGATCACCAAGATCTTCGGTATGGAGATTACTTTTGTAACGTCGGCTAAGACTGACGAGGAGGCATATGCACTTCTCCGTGAGTTCGGCCTTCCTTTTAAGAACGCTAAAAAGAACCAGTAACCTATGGCAAAAGAGTCAATGAAGGCACGCGAGGTTAAGCGTGCGAAGCTTGCACAGCGTTATGCTCACAAGCGTGAGGAGATCGCAGCAAAGGTTAAGGCAGGTGAGATGGATCACGAGGAGGCATGGATCGCCCTCTCAAAGTTGCCACGCAACTCTAATCCTATCCGTCAGCACAACCGTTGTATGATCACCGGCCGTCCTAAGGGTTATATGCGTCAGTTCGGTATCAGCCGTATCCAGTTCCGTGAGATGGCTTCGAACGGCTTGATTCCCGGCGTTAAGAAGGCCAGCTGGTAGTATCAGGACTGCATAGCAGTCGTAGATAGCGATTACCAAAGAAGGTGTCGTATGACACCCTCTTTCAAGTAGGATTGTGGCTCGTTCTATGACGAAAGCGCATCCGGTATAAGAAGATCCCGTGAGGTATCCCCAACAGGGGGTGCCTCAATGCAGGGTCGGATAAAGTAGATAGTTGCTTGGTGTCCTTATATATAGATAGGATGCCGATGTTGTGGATTGACTGCACATCGTGTGGGATTTCGCATTTCGAGGCAACTTCGACTTTATATGGGCGTTGAGTGTGACTACTGCGTAGCTCGCAACGGAGGAAAGTGCCAATATCTGTTGGTAACTTCTCGGTTGAGAGTCGCGGAAAAGGACTCGGCGTTTGAGAATCTCGAATCGAGGTACATTCTATGGCTACCCTCAGGGTTGTTATGTGGTGTACTTGTGGCGTTTCAGATGGTTATAAGGATGATGTCGTTTGGTGTCGCCCTTTTGGCTTTTTGAGCGTTATAGGCCTCGGAGATTTGGACACTATGTTGGCATAAGTTGTTGTTGCCGACATTTGTTGTGTGGTTCAAAAAGTGCTAATTGCTTAAAAATTAGCGCAAAATCTTTGGCAGGTTCGGATTTTTTGTGTATATTTGCCCGCTTTTATGCGCGTTATGCCTACGTATGTGGTGCGAGTCACAGGGGTTAATGTGGTGAAAGTGAGAATATTAGAAATGCGAAAAATAAGCATAACAGACAATTTTTAATTATTAATTTTTAACTTTTAATTCATTATGACAGATCCAATTGCGGACTTTCTGACCAGAATTAGAAATGCAGTGAAAGCCAATCACAAGGTGGTTGAAGCTCCTGGTTCAAAAATTAAGCAGGAAATCACTAAGATTTTGTTTGAGCAGGGTTACATCCTTGCCTACAAGTTCGACAAGGACGAGAAGGGTCATCCTACAATCAAGGTAGCCTTGAAGTATGATGCGCAGACAAAGGTGAATGCTATCAAGAATTTGAAGCGTGTAAGCCGTCCAGGTTTGCGTCAGTACGCATCGGTAGCCGAGATGCCACGTGTATTGAATGGCTTGGGTATCGCTATCGTCTCTACGTCAAAGGGTATCATGACCGATGCCAAGGCACGTAAGGAGAACGTAGGTGGTGAGGTATTGTGCTACGTATGGTAGTCCGTGCCCGAATTAAATCAGTGATAACTGTAATTAACTAACAAACAAACAACTATTACAACATGTCAAGAATTGGTAAATTACCTGTAATCTTGCCCGCTGGTGTTACTGTCGAGATCGCAGCTGACAACACGGTAAGCGTGAAAGGGCCACTTGGGACACTGAGCCAGAAGGTTGACTCAGACATCAAAGTTGAAGTTGGAACGCACATCGAGAAGGAGAGCCAGAAGGAGGTACCTGCGGTTATCGTAACTCGCCCTACCAACCAGCCCCGTCACCGTTCATTGCACGGTTTGTATCGTGCTCTCATCAATAATATGGTTATTGGTGTATCAAAGGGTTATGAGATCAAGCAGGAGCTCGTAGGTGTAGGTTTCAAGGCTGAGGTTAAGGGTCAGCTTTTGGAGATGAGCCTTGGCTACTCGCATGATATCGCCATGTTGTTGCCAGCAGAGATTCAGGCAACAGCTGTTACCGAGAAGAAGGGTAACCCTATCCTCACATTGAAGAGCATCGACAAGCAGCTTGTAGGTCAGGTTGCAGCTAAGATCCGCTCTATGCGTAAGCCTGAGCCATACAAGGGTAAGGGTATTAAGTTCGTCGGCGAGGTAATCCGTCGTAAGGCAGGTAAGTCGGCAGCTAAATAGTAAATAAGTCAAGATTATGGCATTGAATAAGATTGAAAGAAGAGCGAGAATAAAGATGCGTATCCGTAAGATTGTTAACGGAACGCCTTCACAGCCTCGTATGACTGTATTCCGTAGCAACAAGCAGATCTACGTACAGTTTATTGATGACCTCGCAGGCGTAACCTTGGCAACAGCATCATCGCTGGACAAGGAGGTTGCAGCAGAGGCAGCAGGTAAGAACAAGAGTGAGGTTGCAGCCTTGGTAGGCAAGCTTGCTGCGACACGTGCCGCAGAGAAGGGTATCACCGCTGTGTCGTTCGACCGTAACGGCTACCTCTATCACGGACGAGTAAAAATGTTGGCTGACGCTGCTCGTGAGGGTGGCCTTAAATTCTAAGCGATTATGGCAAATACTAACATAAAGAGAGTACGTACGAACGATCTCGGTGATTTGAAGGATCGTTTGGTTGCAATCAACCGCGTTACTAAGGTTACTAAGGGTGGTCGTACATTCACTTTCTCGGCTATCGTAGTTGTAGGTAACGAGAATGGTGTTGTAGGCTACGGCTTGGGTAAGGCATCGGAGGTTACCGTTGCTATCTCTAAGGGCGTAGAGGATGCAAAGAAGAATTTGGTTAAGGTTCCCGTGCTCAACGGTACTATTCCCCACAAGCAGGAGATGCGTTTCGGTGGTTCTGAGGTGATGATTCGCCCAGCAGCCCCTGGTACAGGTATCATCGCCGGTGGTGCTATGCGTGCCGTATTGGAGTCGGTAGGTATCAAGAACGTGCTTGCAAAGAGCAAGGGTTCGTCGAACCCACACAACCTCGTAAAGGCAACTATCGGTGCTTTGTGCGAGTTGCGTGATGCACGCTCAGTTGCCGAGTTGCGCGGTATCTCACTTACCAAGGTGTTTAACGGTTAAAAATAGGAGGTAAGAGTTATGGCAACATTGAAAATCACTCAGATTAAGAGCCGTATCGGTGCATCTACACAGCAGTGCAAGAACCTCGATGCTCTGGGTCTTCGCAAGATCAACCAGACGGTTGAGCACAGCGACTCGGTTATCATCAAGGGTATGCTTGAGCGCGTAAAGCACCTTGTAAAGGTAGAGGAGGTAAAATAAGTATCACATTAGAAAAACCAATAAGAAATGGAACTTCATAATCTTAAGCCCGCTAAGGGTGCCACGCATCACGATAAGCGCGTGGGTCGCGGTGCCGGTTCGGGTCATGGTGGATATTCAACCCGTGGTTTGAAGGGTGCCAAGTCTCGCTCAGGTTATTCGAGCAAGCTCGGCTTTGAGGGTGGTCAGATGCCTTTGCAGCGTCGTCTTCCCAAGTTTGGCTTTACAAACATCAAGCGTGTAGAGTTCAAGGCAATCAACCTCTCTACACTCGAGGAGCTCGCATCTAAAAACAACCTTACAGAGGTAACTTTCGAGACTCTTGTACAGGCCGGCTTCGTGTCGGGTAAAGACAAGGTTAAGATTCTGGGTAACGGCACTATCACTCGTGCTTTGGCTGTTAAGGCCAACGCTTTCTCAAAGTCTGCTGAGGCTGCTATCGTAGCTGCCGGTGGTTCTATTGAGACGTTGTAGTGCGCAAGGCTGTCGTGGTAGGGTAGATGACTATGCGGATGACACCTTATATTGTAGGGTAGATGACTATGCGGATGACACCTTATAATAATAGATAAGAGTCGAGGTATAGGTTGGCTCACGGAGCAACCCTAAGCCACGCAGTTGATAAGTTTAAGAATCTAAAAACCCAATTATTTATGAACCAGTATTTAATTGTTGGTATAATTTTAGCGGTTCTCGTCGCGCTGCTTGCAACCAACAAGAAACTCGTTGAGACGCTCAAGAACATATACAAGATCGAGGAGCTTCGTAAGCGTATCCTCTTTACGCTCGGCCTTCTTCTTATATATCGATTGGGTAGTTTTGTGACTCTGCCAGGCATTGACCATGCAGGTTTGGAGGCCTTCACAAAGTCTTTCGCCGAGAACGATAACAGCCTTATGGGTCTGTTGAACATCTTCTCTGGTGGTGCTTTCTCGCAGGCTTCGATCTTCGCACTCGGTGTTATGCCTTACATCACAGCGTCGATCATCATACAGTTGATGGGTATCATGGTACCTTACTTCCGTAAGATGCAGCGTGAGGGTGAGAGCGGACGTCGCAGAATGAATCAGTGGACACGTTTCCTTACCATTGCCGTATTGCTTTTGCAGGCACCTGCATACCTTGCAACACAGGTTATTCCTACGGGTGCAGTAGTCGCTAACGGCTCACTCTTCGGTATCGAGCACGGTGCATTCATCGTACCAGCCGTTATCGTTCTTATCGCCGGTACAATGTTTATCATGTGGCTTGGTGAGAAGATTACAGACCGTGGTATTGGTAACGGTATCTCGCTGATTATTATGATCGGTATCGTAGCACGACTCCCACAGGCATTCCTTCAGGAGTTCATGTTCCAGACAACCGGTGGTGGCAGCATCATAATGCTTATCGTGGAGCTTATCTTCCTCGCATTGGTATTTATGTTGGCAATCGCTATTGTCCAGGCTGTGCGTAAGATTCCCGTTCAGTACGCTAAGCGTATCGTAGGTAATAAGCAGTATGGTGGTGTGCGTCAGTACATACCTTTGAAGCTGAACGCTGCCAACGTGATGCCTATTATCTTTGCTCAGGCACTTATGTTCATCCCCGGTCTTATCTGGGGTGGTCAGTGGCTTGATATCACCAGCTTCTGGTATAACTTTACGCTTGCTGCATTGGTAATTGCATTTACCTATTTCTACACTGCAATTATCGTGAATCCTCAAATGATGGCTGACGATATGAAGCGCAACGGTGGTTTCATCCCCGGTGTTAAGCCAGGTAAGAGCACCGTAACTTATATCGACAACATTATGACGAGAATCACCCTCCCGGGTTCGATATTCTTGGCAATAATCACCATCCTTCCGGCTATTGCCATGTCTTTGAATATCACCCAGTCATTCGCATACTTCTTCGGAGGTACTTCGCTATTGATTATGGTAGGTGTTGTTCTTGACACTCTTAAGCAGATTGAGAGCTACTTGCTAATGCGTCACTATGATGGTCTTATGAAGACCGGACGTATTCAGGGTCGCTACTAATAGTTTACCACAAGAATAGAGGTCGTCCTTCCGAGGCCTCGGGCATCGGAAGGCGGCATCTAACCATCGAAAGCATCGAAGATGATATATTTGAAGACAAAAGAGGAGATAGAGTTGCTTCGTGAGAACAACATATTGGTCAGCCGAGCGTTGGCCGAGGTTGGTCGTCATGTGAAGCCCGGTATCACTACACGTGAGCTCAACGACATCGCTGAGTCCTTTATCCGAGCTAACGGAGCAATCCCTGCTTTTCTTGGCTATCAGGATTACCCGGCATCGGCCTGTATTTCGGTCAATGATCAGGTTGTTCACGGTATTCCGTCTGACTATGTTATCAAGGATGGCGACATCGTATCGGTAGATTTGGGCACCATTATGAAGGGGTTTGTTGGTGATTCGGCATATACGTTTGCCGTAGGCACTGTCAGCGACGAGGTACGACAGTTGTTGGAGGTCACCAAAGAGGCTCTTCGCAAGGGTGCAGCACAGGCCAAGGCCGGAAATCGTGTAGGCGATATTTCGGCTGCTGTGCAGGATTACGCCGAGAGCTTCGGCTATGGCGTAGTGCGAGAGTTGGAGGGTCACGGCTTGGGCAGAAAGATGCACGAGGAGCCTGGCGTTCCAAACTATGGCGCACGAGGCAGAGGTCCATTATTGAAAGAGGGTATGGTCATCTGTATCGAACCGATGATAACGATGGGTGACCGTCGAGTGGTTTTTGAGCGTGACGGCTGGACCGTGCGCACCAAGGATCGCAAGCCTGCGGCACACTTTGAGTATGCTGTTGCTGTGGGTAAGGATGGTCCCGATATTTTGACGGATTTCAGTATCATCGAAGAGGCTATTAACAATTAATTCTTATGGCAAAACAGACTGCTATTGAACGAGACGGAACCATCATCGAGGCGTTGTCAAACGCAATGTTTCGAGTGGAATTGGATAACGGGCATGTTATCACGGCTCACATCTCCGGCAAGATGCGTATGCATTACATCAAGATTCTTCCTGGAGATAAAGTAAAAGTGGAAATGACGCCTTATGATTTGAGTAAGGGTCGCATATCTTTTAGGTACAAATAATTAAGAATGCTTCGGTTATGAAAGTAAGAGCATCAATTAAGAAGAGAAGCGAGGATTGTAAGATTGTACGTCGCAAGGGCAAGCTCTACGTGATTTGCAAGAAGAATCCTAAGTTCAAAATGCGCCAGGGATAATTTTTAGTTTTAACAAACAGAATTAAAGAGAAAGTAATTTATGGCACGTATAGTAGGTGTTGATTTACCAAAAAATAAGCGTGGTGAGATCGGCTTGACCTATATCTATGGTATCGGTCGTTCAACAGCGCAGAAGATCCTCGATAGCGTAGGCGTAAGCCGCGATATCAAGGTTCAGGATTGGACCGATGAGCAGGTCGGCGCCATTCGTGGCGCAATTGCCGATATGGGCATCAAGGTAGAGGGCGAGTGCCGCTCTGTCGTACAGCTCAACATTAAGCGATTGATGGATATTGGTTGCTACCGTGGTATCCGTCACCGTTTGGGTCTTCCAGTACGTGGTCAGAGCACCAAGAACAACGCTCGTACACGTAAGGGTAAGAAGAAGACTGTAGCTAACAAGAAAAAGGCAACTAAGTAATATTAGAGAGTTATGGCAAAGAAAACTGGAACAGTTAAGAAGAAGGTTGTTAAGGTTTCTGCACAGGGTATGGCTTTCGTACACTCTACCTTTAACAACGTTATCGTAACCATCACCAACGAGGTTGGTGAGGTCATCAGCTGGTCATCAGCCGGTAAGATGGGCTTCCGTGGTTCGAAGAAGAATACTCCCTATGCGGCACAGACAGCAGCAGCTGACTGCGCAAAGGTTGCTTACGATATGGGTTTGCGTAAGGTTAAGGTTTACGTCAAGGGTCCCGGTCAGGGTCGTGAGTCGGCAGTACGTACAATTCACGGTGCTGGCATCGAGGTTATGGAGATCATCGACGTTACTCCATTGCCACACAATGGCTGCCGTGCTCCTAACCGTCGTCGTGTATAATTTCTGTTAGACGATATTATACTTAGACAAGGGTGTATTGCACTAAGTTGAGACTTAATTTTACTAAAAAACAAAAGAAAAGATTATGGCAAGATATATAGGACCAAAATCGAAGATTGCCCGTCGTTTCGGCGAGGCTATTTACGGTGCTGACAAAGTTCTTGAGAAGCGTAACTTCCCTCCCGGACAGCACGGTCTTGCTCGCAAGCGTAAGAAGAACTCGGAGTATGGCGAGCAGCTTACTGAGAAGCAGAAGGCAAAGTATACTTATGGTATCCTCGAGAAGCAGTTTGCTCGTACATACGAGGCTGCTGCACGTATGGGTGGTATCACCGGTGAGAACCTTTTGAAGCTTTTGGAGTGCCGTTTGGATAATGTAGTATACCGTTTGGGTATCGCTCCTACACGTGCTGCTGCACGTCAGCTTGTATCACACCGTCACATCTGCGTAAATGGCAATGTAGTAAACATTCCATCGTATGCACTTAAGGTAGGCGATGTAGTATCAGTTCGCGAGAAGTCAAAGACGTTGGAGGTAATCACCGACTCACTATCGGGCGCAGGCCGCAGCCGTTATGCTTGGTTGGAGTGGGACAACGCAACGATGTCTGGTAAGTTTATCCAGACTCCTGAGCGTGAGGAGATTCCAGAGAACATCAAGGAGCAGCTTATCGTCGAGTTGTACTCTAAGTAGTAATTTATCAAACAAATTCAATAATTATGGCAATATTAGCATTCCAAAAACCTGAAAAGGTCATCATGTTGGAGTCCACTTCATCGTTCGGTAAGTTTGAATTCCGTCCGTTGGAGCCCGGCTATGGCATGACTGTCGGAAACGCTTTGCGCCGTGTGTTGCTCTCGTCGTTGGAGGGCTATGCCATCACAACCGTGAAGGTTGCCGGCGTGAACAACGAGTTTGCCGCCGTTCCCGGTGTGATGGAGGGGATGATCGAGATCATCCTTAACCTCAAGCAGGTACGCTTCATCCGCACTGTTGATAATGAGGAGGCTGAGAAGGTCTCTATCAATGTTGCCGGCGTCACGGAGCTTACCGCGGGTTATATCTCGAACTACCTCTCGTTCTTCAAGGTCTTGAATCCTGAGTTGGTAATATGCCATCTCGCTCCGGGTACCAAGATGCAGATGACCATTACCATCGGTAAGGGTCGTGGCTATGTACCATCGGAGGAGAATGCCGGCATCGAGAAGGATATAGATACCCTTCCTATCGACTCGATCTTTACGCCTATTAAGAACGTTAAGTACTCTATCGAGGACTACCGTGTCGAGCAGAAGACCGACTACGAGAAGTTGAATTTGGAGATTACTACAGACGGCTCGATCCATCCGAAGGATGCGTTGAAGGAGGCTGCCAAGATTCTTATTCAGCACTTCATGTTGTTCTCTGACGAGAAGATTACAATCGATGAGGAGGAGACACAGGGTGTTGAGGAGTTCGATGAGAGCATCCTGCATATGCGTCAATTGCTTAAGACGAAGCTTGCCGATCAGGATCTTAGTGTTCGTGCGTTGAACTGCCTCAAGGCAGCTGACGTAGACACCGTAGGCGATCTTGTTAAGCTTCACCGCAACGAGTTATTGAAGTTCCGTAACTTCGGTAAGAAGTCACTCACGGAGCTCGACGAGTTGCTTGCAACATTGAACCTCAAATTCGGTATGGACGTATCTATCTACAAACTTGATAAAGATTAATTATGAGACACAATAAGAATTTTAATCACCTTGGCAGACAGGCGGGTCACCGTAAGGCAATGCTTTCGAACATGGCATCGTCACTCGTACTGCACAAGCGTATTCAGACTACGATTGCTAAGGCTAAGGCCGTGCAGAAGTTTATCGAGCCTCTGGTAACAAAGTCAAAGGAGGACACTACTCACTCACGTCGTGTAGTATTCTCATACTTGAAGCAGAAGGAGGCCGTTACGGAGCTTTTCCGTACTATCGCTCCTAAGATTGCGGAGCGTCCCGGTGGTTACACCCGTATCCTCAAAACAGGTTTCCGTCTTGGTGATGGTGCCGATATGTGTATCATCGAGTTCGTTGATTTCAACGAGACTTACACCTTCGGTCGTGAGGCTGCAGCTCCTGCTGCCGAGGCTAAGCCAAAGACACGTCGTTCACGTAGCAAGAAGACTACTGATGCAGCTGAGGATGCAACAGTAGTAGCAGAGAAGAAGACTAAGAAGGCTGCTCCAAAGGCAGCTGCTGCTAAGGCTTCTGCTGCTAAGGGTGCTAAGAAGACCAACGTAGGCAAGAAGATGTAATTTCAGATAGCGCATCAATGCGCTCTCGATTATTGGCGACAATGGTATGTAGCGGGCTACTACCATAGTCGCCAATTTTTTTGTGGATAGAAGACCTGCCATCATCGAGCTGTTTTCTATGGCGTTGAGAGCGTCATACCCAGTATTATATGTGTCGAGAAAAAACATACATAGCAAAAAGTAGATAAAAATTTGTGTAATCATTAAAAAATATCTACATTTGTAAGTTGGAAGATGTGTGTTATACGGTAGTTAAGATATAGTTGTGTATTCATATAGCCGTAGTGTTTATGAATTACTCGTAGTTAATGGCTGTGTCACATATCGAGTATATACAACAGAGAGTATATACACAGACCATAGAAGAGATTGCAGTTTAGAATATAGATTTAATACTAACAATAAACTTTACTAATCAGAGTTATGAAAAAGAATCTTTTGTTGATGGCAGTTTTGTCGCTATTTGCATTTGTTGCTTGCGATACGCCAGATGATCCACAGCCTCCTGTACCTCCAACTCCGGAGGCAGCGTTTGAGGTGACGATTGACGATGTTACCAAGACATCTATGACATTCTCGGTTGTTCCGGAGAGTGCCGATGCCGAGTATCTTTGCTTGGTATATGACGTTGAGACAGTTGATGAGTTTACTAAGGATGAGTACTTGGTAGCTACTATTTTCCAGGAGATTACAGAGGAGGCAGCCCTTGTAGGTAAGACCTTTGTAGAGTACATGCCCGACATTGTAGACAAGGGTGTTGTCGATGGTGGCGTTTTCAGTGGCCTTACTCCAAACAGCGATTACTATCTTTTGGTCTTTGGTGTTGATCCTGCTTCGGGTTACACAGCAAATACCGAGGTGCAGAAGGTGTCGTTCAAGACCCTCGAAGCAGAGATGATGGAGTGTACGTTCGATGTAGTGGTAGATGTTATCGATAACACTGCCGAGTTCGTGGTGACACCATCAGATAAGGAGGCTATTTGGCACCTATTCACTGTGCCTGCAGGTATGTGGGAGCAGTATGTAGAGAGCGCAGAAGGCCCTCAGATGTCGCCTGAGACCTTCTACATTCAGTATTTCAATCAGGAGGTACAGCAGTATGCAGGTGCAGGATATACCGAGCAGCAGATTGCCGAGGCTCTATTGCTCCAAGGCGATAAGAAGTTGCGCGCGCGCGGTCTTTCAGCAAATACGGAGTATCTCTACGTTATCGCTGGTCTTACAAGTGATGAGGCAGGTATATGGGTATCTACCGAGATTTTCACCGGTAGCTACACTACGGGTGATGCCGCTAAGTCGGATATGACCTTCGAGATTACCGTAACCGACATCGAGGCTATGAAGGCCGCTATTAAGATTGTGCCATCTAAGAACGACGAGTATTTCTGCTGGATGTGTGGCGCATGGGATGGTAAGAAGAGTGCCAAGGAGATTATGAATGAGGTTGTTGAGACCTACGGTGGCTATATGAATAGCGGTATGATGCTTTACTACGGTACGCAGGATTATACCGGTGGCCCTGGCAGCTCGTTCAAGTATAAGTTGGATGCTCCCGATACGGAGTATTACGTTATCGCCTTCGGTTATATGGGTGGTGTGACAACTGCTCCCGAGATGGTTACCTTCCGTACGTTGCCAGGTGCAGATCCTATGGAGGTAGACTTCCAGATGACGGCAAGCAACATCACTCCATATAGCGCAAATATTGCAATTATCGTTTCGGATGATTCGGTATACTATAGCGGTAGCGCAATGTCGCCAGAGGCATTTAACGAGGCTGAGCTTATCGAGGCCTTCAATGCCGACTTCGACTACTTGTTGGAGGAGACTCGCAAGATGGATCCTAACGCTACTCCGGCATCTATCCTCAGAACATATTACTGGGCCGGCAGCCAGAATTTGACAGCTACGGGTCTATATCCTGAGACAGATCTTATGGGCTTCATAGTAGCTTTGGATACCAAGACGGGTCACGTTGCACGTGTTATCACCTTCGATAATTTGGCATCAACGCCTGCTGCGGGTGACGTAACACCTACGGCTGAGCTTGTAGGTTACTATTCGGGTGATGAGGAGAACGGTACAGTCTTTGGTCAGGCTTCGGCAACCAAGGGCAAGGCTATCACCGTCGTTAAGTATGATAACTTCGATGGCGCACGTTCACTCTTTACTACCATGGTAGGTGACGATTGTACTAATGCTACTGCATTCCCCGATACAGAATTGTGGGCATTGGCTATGTCGTACTGGAACAGTTGCCCGGTTGCTACACCATACTCGTTCTATACGGCAGACTGGGAGGTTGTACAGACCGCATTGGTATACGCTACCGACTCAACAGGTGTACCGGGTGGAATCGGCCGTCTGTATACATTGCCTACGGCAAATGATAAGAGTGACATCGCCGAGCTTAAGGAGCTCTTCGATAGCCTTAACTCTCCATCTAAGAAGGTGGCTCTACCATCATCGTTGGTTGTGGGCGAGCCTCGCACAAGTGGTGCTCCTGTCATCACAAATGTAACTGCTCCTAAGGCTGAGGTATCTGCTGCTGCAGCTCCTAAGGCTGAAGTTGTAGAGACAGAGATGGCAGCTCCTTCTATGTTGCAGCTCGATTATGTGCGTCCATTCTACGTACGTAAGTAGTCGGTAATTTAGATGTTCTGATGGGTGGATTTCTGATAAATATATCGGAGGTCCACCCATCTTACTTTATAAGATTTATGGCACACGTGACAAAGGTTGTAAAAGATTTGGTCATTTTGGCAAATATATGTATATTTGTAGCGATAAGTGTATATATCGCTTGTATGGCTAATATGCAGCATATCACAATGTGTGCAGTATAATGTGGATTTACTAATTAATAACTTAATACTATTGACTATGAAAAAATTGAGCTGGTTACTGATTTTCTTGCCGGCAATGTTATTTGCCTTCACGTCGTGTGACGATCCGGATCCTGTACCTCCAGGACCTGAACCCGGCGAAAAACTTACTATTGTGCTGACATTGCCCAGTGGAAGTGCAGAGAGTAACGAGGTGAGCTATAAGGCTGAGCCATCTATTAAGGATGCAGACTATGTGGTTATGGCATATCCTGCTGCTATGGTCGAGAGATGTGAGACAGATGCAGACATCGTGGCGAATATATATGCTGAGTTGGGTGTAGGTGTCGATGGCGCAGACTATGGCAAGGTAAGCGAGGCTGTTGTTCGTGGCGATGTGGAGGGCACTATCGATGGCCTGACTGCCGGCACAAGCTACTATCTGTTGGCCTTTGGCGTTGATGCTGCCAACGATTATGCACTTACGTCGGATGTAGCCAAGGTTAAGTTTACAACCGTCGCCATAGTAGCTCCAACATGTAGCTTCGAGTTAAAGGCCGAGGTCTATATGAATAGTGCTGCGATTGATGTTACGCCAAGTGACAATACCCAGTTGTGGCACCTTGTAAACGTTACACTCGACGCATTTAATGAGCATACCGCAGATGATGCGATGTCGCTCAATGAATTCTTTGCAAACTGCCTTCATAGCGAGGTCGAGGAGTTGAAGCAGGCCGGTATGTCGGATGAGGATATCGCCGTTAAGCTATACCACAAAGGCCCTAAGACACTCAACGTGGGCAACCTTGAGCCTAATGCCAAGTATGTTGCACTTGCAGCTGCTGTTTCAGTCGAGGGCGACAATGTGTTGGTATCGGAGTCTGTCGATCAGCTACGCTATACTGCCAAGGAGGCTGCGGCAACAGACCTTTCATTCGATATCACCGTAAGCAATATCGAGCATTATGCCGCAGATATTCGTATCGTTCCTTCGGATCTTAATGCAGAGTACTACTATGCAATTTTGCCATACGACGGCAAGTCGAAGGATGCTAAGGCGATAGATCTTGTTACCAAGTATGTCAATGAGCGCATATATTATTGGGGTGATGATGGTAATTTGGCCTATAACGAAGGTGTTAAGGGTGTTCAGGATTTCACCGGCGAGAATAAGTATGAGCTTAGTGTAGCGCAGATGGAGTACTATATTTTGGTATTCAGCTATGAGCGTAATCCTAACTATGGAACATTGATTGATGAGGAGAATGGTGTGTTTGACGAGAATCCGGGCAAACTCACATCTGCTCCTGCATTGGTTACCTTCCGTACTCCGGCAAATGGTGATCCTATGACTGCGGAGTTTACCTTTACGGGTGAGGGTGCAGGTCCTTATGGATTTATTATGAATGTTACGACTAACGATCCTACGGTATACTATATGCCGGGAGTAGTTCCGGCAGGTAGCTTCGACGCTGCGGCTCTAATTGCTAATTACAGCGGTTTCCTCAAGACACAGATGGAGCTATACCAGATTGCCGAGCCGGGCATTTCGAATCATCGAGCTTTGGAGGAGTGGGGTAGCACATATTTCCGCAATGGTAACGGACGCTATAACGTAAAGAATCTACTTCCTGATACGGAGTATGTAGGTTATGTCTTGGTTATCGACGCTGCCCAGGGAATCTTTGTACGAGGTGTTGCAAGTGAGGAGGCTATTGCGACAACCACCTCGGTGGGTAGTGTTAATCCCGAGGTAGAGTTGCTCGGTATTTACAATGGTAATGACGAGAATGGAACAATCTTTGGCAATGCCGCTGCCACTGCGGGTAATCCTATCGTAGCGGTTAAGCATACCAACGTGGATGGGGCATCGGCTCTATATGGTGCTATCTCTGAGGGTGATGATATTGGCGAAAACGGCAAGCCTGTATCGGATCAGTATATCATCGCACAGTTCTATGGCTATTGGATGGAGGTAAATCTCGACGTTCCATACAACTTCTATGTTGCAAAGTGGGATATAGACCAGATGGTTGTTGCATATGCTTTGGATGCAGATGGTCGTGAGGGTAAGGTAGATCGTCTATTCATTACCGATTGGACAAAGACCAACGATATTGCCGAGCTCAAGGCCTATGTTGATGAGGTTAATGCCGCCATTGAGAAGCAGCCTGAGGCAACTGCATTAAGTTGCTCTATGGTATATAGCGAGTCGAGCTTGGAGCCTTCTATCGAATGTATATGGAGTGAGGATGTAGGTGCTCCTGCTGAGGCCGAGGTTATCTATCATGCAGTGGAGCCTATCGAGTTCCCATGCGATATGGTTGTAGTATCTACGATATGTTCGGTACGTTTATAGTATCGTTATCGAATACTTCAATACCATAATTTATTAATTTGATGGCTCTAATCTATGGTTTGAAACCTAAGGATTGGAGCCATCCTAATATCTTAGAATGATGTTTTGTTACTATCTAATGCCCATCATCTTCATCATAGGCATCTTGGCTATCGCTTTCGAGGATGTGATTAAGGTAAATAAGGCTGCTACGGCGGTGGCTATGTCTATCATACTATGGCTACTCTTTATACTCAATGCCGAGCAGTTCCTTATGCTCAACCCTCCGCAGCATGTCAAGGAGTTCTTTGCACTCTTTCCCCAGTATCGTGATATGCCTCTCGACGAACTCGCCTTTGCCTTCGTTGAGCATAAGCTTGTTGTAGGCCTTGGCGATGTAGCCACTACGCTCTTCTTCGTACTTGGCTCGATGGCTATCATCGATATTATCGACTCGCACGGCGGCTTCGGTATCATCTCGCAGGCGATACGCACCAACGTGCAGCGCAAGTTGCTATGGATTTTGTCGTTTATCACATTCTTCATGTCGGTACTCTTGGGCAACATTGCAACGGTTATAGTGATGATAGCTATTGCTCGTAAGCTTATCCCCGAGCGTAATATACGTCTTTTGTTCAGCTCGATGATTATTATCGCAGCCAATGC
Organism: Alistipes sp.; assembly: GCA_017504265.1. Classification (GTDB taxonomy): domain Bacteria; phylum Bacteroidota; class Bacteroidia; order Bacteroidales; family Rikenellaceae; genus Alistipes. The sequence continues at coordinate 27,140 of JAFVRN010000005.1, forward strand.
CGGAGGTTCGTGGTCGCCTATCGGAGATGTCACAACACTGCTCCTTTGGACGGGTGGCAACATCTCGGCATTGCACCAGATAACATCACTCTTCCTCCCGGCTCTTGTGATGCTGCTCGTACCATTGTCTATCACAACCTTTATGTTACCTAAGGGAGGTGTCGTCGAGCCGTTGGCTGCCGATGAGCATAACACGGCTGTTAGCGATAAGATGCGTCGTAGAGTGTTGTACGTAGGCCTCGGCTCGTTGGCCCTTGTGCCGGTGTTGCAGACGCTTATCGAGCTGCCTCCGTTTATGGGTGTCTTGCTTGGTCTTGTTGCGCTATGGTTTATCACCGACCGTCGTTATGCCGACTCGGAAGATGAGCGTCTTCAGGAGCTGCGTGTACACCGTTCATTCTCGCGTGTCGATATCAGCACCGTATTCTTCTTCCTTGGCATTCTGCTCTCGGTGCAGGCTCTTATTGTCGCAGGACAGCTTACCATTATGGCCAATATCCTCAGCGACACCTTTGCCGATAAGAATATGATAGCCTTGGTTCTTGGCGTATGCTCATCTTTCCTCGACAACGTGGCTCTGGTGTCGGCTACTATGGGTATGTATCCTGTTGAGGCTGCCGGAATCTTTGCTTCGGACAGCTCCTTCTGGACATTCCTCGCCTATTGTGCCGTTACAGGTGGTAGTATTCTTATCATCGGCTCGGCCTCGGGTGTTACGGTTATGGGTATGGAGAAGATATCGTTTGGCTACTATCTCAAGCGTTTCACGCTTCCCGTATTGTTGGGTTATGCAGCAGGTGCAGCACTATACCTGCTGATATTCTAATCGAGAGATACCCCGATAAGCAGTGGGGATGGCTAACCGAGTTAGCCATCCCCACACTTATTATGCCCCCTTTATTATGCCTCCCGAGCAATTAGAACGCCTTGCCAATGGCGAGGAAGTCCTCAGCTTTGAGGGCAGCACCACCAATAAGACCGCCATCTACATCGGCCTTGGCAAATATCTCCCCTGCGTTAGAGGGCTTGCACGAGCCTCCGTAGAGTATAGGGCACTCCTCGGCTGCTGCACCAAACTTCGAGCGCAACACCTCGCGGATATATGCGTGAATCTCCTGAGCCTGCTCCGCTGTCGCAGTCTTACCCGTGCCGATAGCCCATACAGGCTCGTAGGCGATAACGAGGTTGCGGAACTGCTCCTCCGTAAGGTTGAATACAACCTCCTCGATCTGCGCCTTAACCACGTCGAAGTGTCGCTCTGCCTCACGCTCGTCGAGGTTCTCACCGACACAATATATAGGAGTCAGGTTATTGGCATAGGCCTCGGCCATCTTCTTGTTGAGTGTTGCCGATGTCTCGCCGTAGTACTGACGACGCTCAGAGTGACCAAGGATAACATACTTGCAACCAAGCGCAGCTATCATCTGTGCTGCAACTTCACCGGTGTAAGCACCCTTTGTCTCGGTAGCGCAATCCTGAGCACCTACCTCTACGTTTGAGCCCTTCAAGGCCTCTATTACAGAGCTAAGGTGTGTGAATGGAGGGCATACGATAAGTGTCACGCAGTCGCATACATCCTTGCGGCCTGCCGCTACGCCCTTAGCGAGCTCCACACCCTCGGCGGGGAGTGTATTCATCTTCCAGTTACCTGCTACAATCTTCTTTCTCATAGTCATATTGTTTATCGATTTTCTCTTACTCCTTATGGCTCTCTATCCACGCCTTGATCTCGGCCGTGGCAAGTCCGAGTTTGTTCTTCTTGTTGAAGCCGCATAGGTCGTTAAATAGCTTCATACCGCCTGTCTTTGCGGTATTCTCGAATGCCTCCAATGTGATGTATCCCATCTTCTGCACTACGGCTACCCACTCTGCGGGGATGCCTGCCTCGGTATATACCTCCTCGGCATCTGCTACAACCTTCTTCTCGGGGCGCATCGTAGGGAAGAACAATACATCCTGAATAGATGTCTCGCCTGTCATAAACATCGTCAGACGGTCGATGCCGATACCCATACCCGAGCACGAAGGCATACCATACTCCAAAGCTCGTACGAAGTCCATGTCGATTACCATTGCCTCGTCGTCGCCCTTCTCCGATAGTCGCATCTGCTCCTGGAAACGCTCCAACTGGTCGATAGGGTCGTTCAACTCGGAGTAGGCGTTACATAGCTCCTTACCGTTTACAAACAGCTCGAAACGCTCGGTAAGCTCCTCGTTGTCGCGGTGACGTTTGCACAGAGGCGACATCTCGATAGGGTAGTCCGTCACGAATGTAGGCTGAATGAGCTCTCCCTCGCAGTACTGGCCAAAGATAGCGTCGATAAGCTTGCCCTTACCCATCGTGTCGTCAATCTCCACGTTAAGACGCTTACATGCCTCGCGTAGCTGCTCCTCGCTCTGTCCTGTGATGTCATAGCCTGTCTTTTCGCGTATGGCATCAGTCATCGTCACACGGCGGAATGGTGCTTTGAACGATATAGTTCTGCCGTCGAGTACCACATCTGTTGTGCCATTTACGGCCATTGCCACGCGCTCCAACATCTGCTCCGTAAACTCCTGCATCCAGATATAGTCCTTGTAGGCTACATATATCTCCATACAGGTAAACTCGGGGTTGTGCGTACGATCCATACCCTCGTTACGGAAGTTCTTGCCAAACTCATAGACACCATCGAAGCCACCTACGATAAGACGCTTCAGGTATAGCTCCGTAGCTATTCGCATATAGAAGTCTATGTCGAGAGCGTTGTGGTGTGTGATGAATGGACGTGCCGATGCACCACCCGGTATAGGCTGCAATATAGGTGTCTCCACCTCTAAGTAACCACGCTCGTTGAAGAAGTCGCGCATGGTCTGCATTATCTTGGCTCGCTTGATAAAGGTATCCTTGACGTGAGGGTTTACCACAAGGTCGAGATAACGCTGGCGGTAGCGTACTTCGGGGTCTGTCAGAGCGTCGAACGTCTGTCCATCCTTCTGCTTAACGACGGGCAGTGGGCGTACCGACTTAGATAGTATTGTGAACTTACGGCAGTGTACCGATAACTCTCCCGTATTTGTCGTAAAGGCAAAGCCCTCCACACCGACAAAGTCGCCTATGTCGAGCAGCTTCTTGAATACGGTATTGTATAGTGTTGTATCGCCTTCGGGACATATATCGTCACGACGTATATATACCTGAATACGACCTGTTGCATCTTGTAGCTCGAAGAACGATGCCGAGCCCATTATGCGTCGGCTCATAATACGTCCTGCTATTGATACCTCCGAGTAGTTTCCCTTTTCGGCGTCGTAGTTCTCGGCAATCTCACGGGCTGTTGCTGTTACCTCGTATCGTGCTGCGGGATAGGGATTGATACCCAACTCGCGCAACGCCTTTAACGATTGTCGTCGCAACTGTTCTTGTTCACTGAGTTCTATTGTCATATATATTATTTTTAGTTAATCACATATTTGGTGCAAAGTTACTAAATAAATGTGAAATGCGAAAAGGGTGTGTTAAAAACTAATGCTAAATATGATACGAGTGATGATTTTTAGGCGGTGTATCGGGACAAAAAGTTAGGGGATTGTCCGAATACTTATCGAACAACCCCCTATTTACTCCTCAGACAGACCTACTATTTAGCTGAATTGTAGGCTGACACGGGATATAGTGACATAGGATACCAATCCGGAGCTCCACTGCGACTGAGTCTGATCTTCGCTTTGATGCTGTCGTCGAATGTCACGCTATATACCTGCAAAGCAGATGACAGATCATCCGAGTCGGTGATATATAGCTTTGTAACCAGACCGGTGTAGTTGTCAATCTCATATCCCCACAATGTCACATTGTGACCACTGCTCTGGAATGTTGGGCTTTGTACGATTGCCAAACCGAACATACCAGTCTTAAAGCCCTCTACTATGCGGTTAGAGAACTGTGTTGATATGGTACCGATGTCAGCTGTCTCCCATGTGCCCGCTTTGTAGATCCAACCTGCGCCGTTGTGGATCTCACCTGTATAACCATAGGCATAACCTGAATACATTTTAGACTTTATATCCTCCAAAACGCTCTTGAAATAGCCACCCGAGTTAGCATCGATGATAGTAGCACCATTACTGATATTGTTATAGGCATCTCTACCCTCGAAGTACCAAACGACACCGCGGTCTGTCCAGCCGCCACCCTTTGAGTTATCCCAATCAGAGTGGAATACCTCCATTATCTCCAACTCGTATGGACCGAAGTTAGGATAGCTCTTCTTACCTGGGCCGTCAGGGCAACCAGCAGGCAGCGTATTGCCGGCAGCCTTGTATCCATCCTGCCACCACTGCAAAATATTTGAGCAAGCTGCGCTCCAACACATATTGATGTCGCCATTATCGCCCTTACCCTTCTTGTTTACATCGTACCAACCCGAAGAGAGTGTGACGCCCTTGGCAAAGACAGTGCTAATACCTGAGCCTGTAACCTCCTCAGCGGTGATGGTGATGGTCTCAGACTGCTTCTTGCCAACCTTAGCATAGGCCTTGTATGTGCCTGGCTCTGTGGTTTGGAATGACTTGCTCATCATCTTGCCATCGTTGATGTAGATTGTAGCCTTGCTGGTAATATCCTCGTTGCCTTGCTTAACGGTGAAAGCTACGCTATCAACGCCATTAGCCTTGATTGTGGTCTTTGATGCAGTAAGCTCGATAGGCATATCGTTGATATTGTTATCGCTGCTGAGCTCCAATGAGATGGTGGTTACCTTCCCCTTTGACATCTTGAGTGCAGACTTCTGCTTGGTAATCTCGTAGCACTTCTCCTCGCCTACAAAGATATCGAAGGCGAGTGTCACGTCGCTCTTCTCCGTAGGGATAGGGAAGAGCATAGTAGAGCAGCTAAGCGATGTTGCGCCCTCCTTACCCTTAACATCTACCTCGATAGTGCTTGTGCGGGTCTTCTCCGATGTGAAGTTGCCATCAACCGAGAAGTAAGCGGTTTCGATAAACTCGATGGGGTTATCTCCGCTCTTGGCAGTCATCTTGATGGTAAGAGCCTCGGCTGCAAGATGGTTGCTGGTGTAGCCACTTGCCAGGCTAAGGTTGAAATCAACCTTGTGCATAAGATGTGCAAAGGCCAACGATAGCGATGTGTTGTCGTCGATAGTGACGTTGCTCATTTGTGCCGACATATATACGTTGTCATCGGCAGTGCGGCTGAGTACCACCTCGTTGCTTATCTCAACATTGGGGTAGATAGCCGTAACTGTCTCGTAGCTACCCTTAGGAACGCTGCCCCAGAATTTCGCGCTCTTGCCGTTGTTGCTGATGTCGCCCTCAGACTCAATGGTAAATGTCGTATAGCGAGTATCGTTGCCAAGGAATGCTACTGTAATCTTATCGCCAACCTCCCAAGTGGTGCTCTTGCCATCAACGGCAACACGAGTGGCGTCGTCAGCATCGGCAACAATGCTTACGGCAACAAGGTCATAGACTGTCTCTGTTGTATCAGTCTCGCACGCTGCAAATGTCATTGCAACGAAAGCTGTAAGGATAAAAATAAATCTCTTCATACTACTCTTCTCTTTTAAGTGTTTACAATGCGTTCTCATCCTCAAAATCGGGAAGAGTTACGTCTGCGTTGCTGAGGCTGAAACCCTGCTCAACCTCAAACTCCACAACACGGATGGTTGGTGCTGTGTAGCTTGTCATGAAGTCAATCTTTGTCATAAATATAATAGTTTTTAGGTTTGACACACGGTGCAAATATACACTTTATATTTGAATAATGACATATTTGGAGATTCTATTTTAGGGAAATTGGCTAAAATCTCTAATTTTTTCACTACATTTGCATAAATTTATGAATTATGAGAGTGTGTAAAACTATCTGTATGTTGCTATGTGCAACCCTTTTTATTGCCACGACAACTATGGCGCAACCCAATCCCATCACCCCTGCTCCGCTCCTCTTCGAGTGGGAGGAGGGTGAACTCGATATTGATAAGGGATTGAAACTATATATTGAAGAGAATGACGAGTTTACAGCCGAAGATTATCTCCGTTTGGAAGCGGCTGCGTCGCAGGTGGGTGTCGCCGTCAAGCGCGTATATAAAGAGCCCAAGAGTCGATACCTCCGCCTGAGATTTGGCTATGGAAATTTTGGCGAGGAGGGCTATGCCATGACCATCGACCGCAGTGGTGTGACCATCACGGCAACCTATGGTGCAGGACTATACTACGGCTTGCAGACTCTGCGTCAGATTGTCGAGCAGTACGACCCGCTGCCCTGCTGCCATATCGAGGATAAGCCGAGCTTTGCGTATCGAGGAGTACTTATCGACATATCGCGTCACTTCCGTAGCAAGGAGTTCCTTATGCGACAGATAGATATGATGGCACGCTTGAAGATGAACCGCCTGCACCTGCACCTTACCGATGCTGCGGGTTGGCGCATAGAGATAGATGCCTATCCCGAGCTTACGTCGTTTGCAGCGTGGCGTAAGCCCGCAACCTGGAAGGAGTGGTGGTATGGCGAGCGTGGCTATGTGACGGAGGGCACAGAGGGTGCATATGGCGGATACCTCACCAAGGAGGATGCCCGTGAGTTGGTGGCCTATGCTGCCGACCGCTATATAACCATAATCCCTGAGATAGAGATGCCCGGCCACTCTGACGAGGTGATAGCCACATATCCGCATCTTGCGTGTACGAATAAGAATCCTCGCCAAGGCGACCTCTGCATAGGCAAGGAGGCTACGTTTGAGATGATGCAGACCATCCTGTCGGAGATTATCGAGATTTTCCCCTCGGAGTATATACATATTGGTGGCGATGAGGCCGGCAAGGGCGATTGGGCGCAGTGCGACGATTGCAAGCGACGTATGGCCGAAGAGGGGCTTGCAGGTGTTGATGAGCTGCAAAGTTATATGATACACCGCATCGAGATGTGGCTCAACGAGCGTGGCCGCCAGATTATCGGTTGGGATGAGATACTGCAAGGCGGTCTTGCCCCAAATGCTACGGTGATGTCGTGGCGTGGCGAGGAGGGCGGTCTTGCTGCGGCAGCGGCAGGACATGATGTGGTGATGTCGCCACACGGCTACTGCTATATAGATGCTCCGCAGGATGCCCCATACTCGCAACCCGAGAGCATCGGTGGCTACCTGCCATTGGAGAGGGTATACTCCTATAACCCTACTCCCGACACTATGCCTTCCGATGTAGCTCTACGTGTCTTGGGCGTGCAGGCCAACCTTTGGGCCGAGTTCATCGTGACCGACGAGCACTACGAGCATATGTTGTGGCCACGTGCCATAGCCATAGCCGAGATTGGATGGTCGCAACGCGATGTTATGCACTATTCTGAGTTTAGGGAGCGTGCCATAAGAATAGTAGATGCTATGATTGAGGAGGGGTATTCGCCATTTGATCTGAAAAACGAGATAGGTAACCGCCCCGAGTCGAAGGCAGATGTAGAGCATCTCGCACGTGGTAAGCGTGTGGAGTATCTGATGCCGTCATCGTACCAATATGCTCCGAAGTATGCTGCTGCCGGCGATGCCACGCTGACAGATGGCAAGCGTGGTACGTGGACATATGCCGATGGCCGTTGGCAGGGCTTCTTGGGTCGTGGCGGTGTGGATGTCATCATCGATTTGGAGGAGGTGACGGCAATACACTCCATAGCTGCCGACTTTATGCAGATATGCGGCCCGGGTGTATTTATGCCTTGTCTGGTCGAGATTGCCATATCCGAGGATGGCAAGAACTATACGAAGATAGCCGATATAGAGCACGAAGTGGTTGTCGATGAACTGCCTTCGTTCAAGAGCTTCGGTTGGGAGGGTGAGGCACAGGCCCGCTACATACGCTACAAGGCGCACCGTAGTCGTTACAGCGGCTTCCTCTTTACCGACGAGATAGTCGTCAGGTAGCCACGACCTGGGGAGAAGCTATCAAGTAATACTCTTTGAGTTGCTACGCCTCGGCAGAGTTCAAGCGGACTTGACTCTGCCGAGGCGTAAACATATCACTCTCCCATTCGGGGGCTAATCTCTATACTCGTAGAGTTGGTTGCGTAGTCGGGGTGTGAAACCGGCACGGCGTATGGTGGCCTGCATCGCCTCTCTGTCGAAGCGGGTGGTAGCTCCTGCCGACGATACCACATTCTCCTCGATCATTATCGACCCCATATCGTTGGCACCGCTATGCAGAGCTATCTCGGCAACCTCACCTCCTACCGTAAGCCACGAGGCCTGTATGTTGCGTATGTTGTGCAGGATGATACGGCTCATGGCGATAATGCGCAGATACTCCGTAGCCGAGAAGCGCGGGGCAATACCCTCTCTCTCCAGCTCCGTCCCCGTAGGGCAGAATACCCAGGGTATGAAGGCTGTAAAGCCACGTGACGAGGCCGGTTTCAAGGCCTGTAAGTCACGTATAGTGATAAGGTGGTCGATGCGCTGTTGGGCTCTTTCCACGTGGCCATACATCATAGTTGCCGTAGTGGGTATATCGAGCTTATGTGCCTCGTGCATAACACGCACCCACTCACGTGCCGATGGCTTGGCGGGCGATATGCGCTTGCGTACATCGTCCGACAGAATCTCGGCTCCGGCACCGGGTAGTGTATCCAAGCCTGCCGCTTTGAGACGTTCGAGAACCTCGACCGTACTAAGTGAGCTGAGTTGAGCTATATGCGATATTTCGGGAGCGCCGAGGGCATTGAGTCGAAGCGAGGGATACTCCTTTTTTATCTGTCGGAAGAGTGTCTCGTAGAACTCTATGCCGAGACGTGGGTGCAGACCGCCCTGCAACAGCAGCTGGTCGGCACCGAGAGCGAGAGCCTCGTCTATCTTCTTGCGGTACTCGGCCATAGTCGTTATATAGGCCTTATCCTCCTCGTGAGGCTTGCAGTGGAAGTTGCAGAAGCGGCAACCCGACTTACAGACATTCGTAATATTTACGTTGCGGTCTATCTGCCAGGTCACCACCGTAGGGTCATCCACAGCACTGCGTCGCAGTGTGTCGGCAACACCTGCCAGCACCTGCAACGGCGCATCGGCATATAGCGTGTATGCCTCCTCACGTGTAAGAGGTTCACGCACAAGAGCCTTTTCTAATATGTTATCTATGTTGCTCATAGCATTGTGTTTAGTCGTTTAGCAGCAGCTTGAAGTCCAACGTGCGGCGTCCCATATCCACACCCTTGACACGTATGCGTACGGGCGTGCCGAGCGTGAGATGTCTTCCCGACGAGCGACCTACGACCTCGTAGCGGGCCTCGTCGAAATAGTAGTAATCATCGTCGTCTATATCTCGCAGAAAGGCCATGCCTTCGACATGCGTGTCATTAAGCTCGACATATACACCCCAGTCGGTAAGTCCCGATACCACACCATCGAACTCCTCGCCGATGCGATCCTTCATAAACTCGGCCATCTTATACTTGATGCTCGCACGTTCGGCATCCGAGGCCACTATCTCTCGCTCGGTAGAGTGCTGTGCAAGGGCTTCAAGGCTCTTCTTATCGCTACGTTTTTCGCCGGCGAGGTATGATGCCAAGATGCGGTGTACCAGCATATCGGGGTAGCGACGTATGGGCGAAGTAAAGTGTGTGTAGTAGGGGAAGGCCAAGCCGTAGTGGCCTATATTATCTGTCGTATATACCGCCTTGGCCATGCTGCGCACTGCAAGTGTGGTGATGGCGTTCGACTCGGGCGATCCGCTAATCTCACCGAGTAGTTTATTCATCTCGCGAGCTATGGCACGTCCCTTTGTCGCCTTGAAGTAGTGACCGAAACGCAGGGCGAAGTCACGGAAGCGACCCAGCTTATCCTCCGAAGGCTCGTCGTGTACACGGAATATCATCGGGCGGGCTACCTTGCGTCCATTAGATATGCGGTGTGCGCAGAACTCCGCTACACGTCGGTTGGCAAGCAACATAAACTCCTCGATAAGCATATTGGCCTCCTTCTGCACCTTGGTGTATACGCCTATGGGTGCTCCCTTCTCGTCGAGACGGAAACGTATCTCGTCGCGCTCGAAGGCTATGGCTCCATGCTTGAAACGCTCCTTGCGCAGCTGTTGTGCCAGACGGTTGAGCGTCACTATCTCCGAGGCAAAATCACCCTTGCCACTCTCGATAATCTCTTGTGCCTCCTCGTAGGCGTAGCGACGGTCAGAGTGTATCACCGTACGTCCAAACCACTCGTCGAGCAGCTCGCTATTGTCGTTGATGGTAAATACCGCCGAGAAACAGAGTTTGTCTTCGTGCGGGCGTAGCGAGCACAGCTCGTTACACAGCCTCTCGGGAAGCATAGGTACGGTTCTATCTACGAGGTATACAGATGTGGCACGCTCCATAGCCTCGTCATCGACCAACGACCCCGGCTGCACATAGTGTGTTACATCGGCTATATGTACGCCTATCTCCCATATACCCTCGCCAACAGCCGTTATCGACAGGGCATCGTCGAAATCCTTGGCATCGGCAGGGTCTATGGTAAATGTGGTGCGGTCACGCATATCGCGGCGACGTGCAATCTCGGCATCGCTTATATCGGCCGAGATCTGTTCGGCAGCTCTTATCACCTCCTTTGGGAAGTGGTATGGCAGGTCGAACTCGGCAAGAATGGCGTGCATCTCGGTATCGTTCTCGCCCGCCTTGCCCAAACGCTCAATAAGCTCTCCGTGTGGCAGTCGCTCGCCCTCGGGCCATGCCACAACCCTAACCGATAGCTTGTCGTTCTCTTCAACCTCGGGATATAGCTTGCGAGGCAGATATATGTCGGTGCCCAAACGTCGGCTATCGGGGGTCACAAATATGGAGTTGGTAGTGACCTGCGCTGTACCTACGTAGGGACGTTTGCTACGCTCCAATACTTCGACAACCGAGCCCTCCAACTCGCCATCACGCGACTTACGTGCCACCACAAGCGATATGCGGTCGCCATCGAGTGCGCCACGAGCATTGCGTCGTGCGATAAATATATCGCTATCTAACCCCTCTACGTGGGCATAAAGAGTACTCGGCGTGGCACTTACAACGGTAGCCTCGTAGCGGGGTAGTGCCGAGCGCGATAGTCGATATTTGCTACGTGACACCTCCTCGACATAGCCATCCTCGATAAGTTGTCGCACTATAGCAAAGGTCATGGTGCGACCATCACGGTCGGCACCTCCCGATGCTGCTGCGAGGTGCTTGAGCGAGAACTTCGTGTCGGGGAACTCTCGGAACATATCCACGATGAACGAAGCCCGCTCATCACGGTTGTTTCCTCTCTTATTTCGTCTTTTTGCCATTGTATTCTAAGTTGTTACTTGTTGAGGATGTGTAGTGCCATACGGCGCATCATCTTCTCGCCAATAGGCAGTGCCGCCTCATCGGGGCAGAAGGTGGCGGTATGCGACCCTCCCGAGTGGGCCCCGATACCCAGACGGAAGAAGAGCGAGGGGTAGCGTTCGGTGTAGTAGCCGAAATCCTCGGCCATGGGTATGCGGTCAAGCTCTCGTACCCTGATACCTTCGTCCGTAGCCACTATCATCGCCTCGTAGGCAAGCATAATATCGTTTACAACATTGGGGTAACCGCGGCTTATATCCACTTCCACCTTAACGCCATACTGTTGCTCTATGGCCTGAGCGTTGCTCGCAAGCAGAGAGTGTATATGCTCACGTCGCTGGCTATCGAAGGTGCGCATAGTACCCTCTGTACGCACCTCCGAGGGGATGATATTTGTAGCACCCTCGGCCGTGATGCGTCCCACGGACACCACACTATCGGGGCTGTTTAGGGCTGTGGTGCGCATAACCATATCGCACATTGCCGTTACCGTATCGTCTATCTCGCTACGACGTGCGGCGTGGCCTCCGCGTCCTGTGATGCGAAAGCGCAACTCGTCGTTCGAGGCCATGAATACTCCGGGGCAGATGCCTATCTCGCCCACGTCGAGGCGTGCATCCACGTGTTCGCCAATGACGGCTGCCACCTCGTATCCCTCAAAGGGATTCTCCGCAAGCACTAAGGATGCACCTCCGGGGTTAAGCTCCTCGCCAGGCTGGAATATACCCCACAGCGTACCCTCAAAGTCACGCTCACGGTTAAGCTCCTTCAATACGCCATAAAGCACTGCGGCGTGCATATCGTGACCACAGGCGTGCATAACGCCGCTATTCTCGGAGCGGAACTCCACGTCGTTAAGCTCTTCGATAGGCAGTGCATCAATGTCGGCACGTAGAACTACGGCACGACGGAGGTTGCCTCGCTTGCCTTCAATCTTGGCCAGCACCCCTGTGTTGGCAATCTTGCGACACTCGATACCTTCGGCCGTGAGTGCCTCTAAGATAAATTGCTGCGTGGCATACTCCTTGAAGGAGAGCTCGGGGTGGCGATGCAATATGCGACGGAACTCGATTGTGGTCATCGTTATTCGGTTTTACGAGGTTTGTAATGGCGTGCCATCTGTGCCACGCTGCGTGTATAGTCTGCGGTAGTGCCGCAACATCCGCCTACGATGCTGAGCAAACCCCGCTCGGCGGCCGTACGCAGTGTCTCGGTGTGTTTCTTGCTACTCTCGGCATAGCGGCCACGACTATCGGGCATACCCGCCGAGGGCGAACAGTATGTCGGACGTGAGGTGTAGCGTGTAAGCAGCTCGATGTTATCCACGACGCTACGTACTCCCGACGAGCAGTTGAAACCTATGGCCAGAGGATTGAACCTCTCCACGTCGGCAACATACTTTTCGATGGTACGTCCCGAGATAAGCAGACCTCCTATCTTCGATAGAACGGCCGAAAAGATAATCGGGGTGTCGGGTGCAATATCGTGGCATAGCTCGGCAGCAATCTCGGCATTACGCACATCGGTGATGCTCTCTATAAGGAAGATGTCCACCTTGTTGGCTGCAAGTGCCTCGATAAGTGTACGATAGGATGCTCGCAGCTCCTCCTCGCTAAGGTCTATGGCCAGCGATATATTACGTGTCGATGGGCCTATCGAGCCGGCGATAAATACCTCCTTCATACTCTGCTCGACAGCTTTGCGGGCTATCTCTATGGCGGCGGTCACCAGCTCCGATGTGCTGTACTCCACGCCGCACTCTTTGAGCATCAAAGGGTCGGAGAGAAACGTATTGCTTGTGATAATTCTCGCTCCTGCCTGAATAGATGCTGAGTATAGTGCCTCTACACGCTCCTTGTCGGTGATGTTAAGCGTATCGGGACAGAGGTCACGGCGTGTGCCGATAAGTGAGGTGCCTATGGCGGCATCGGCAACGATGATATGTCGTTTAAGAAGCTCGCTTATGCGCTCCGTGGTATTGTTCATAGCTCTTTTGGTTTTACTCTATTTGATTACCTCTATCTCGAAGAGGGTGTTCCAATCCTTGCCTGTGACGTAGAGGTGTCCGTTTTCGGGATTATATGCAATGCCGTTAAGCACCTCGGCTTCGGGGTTGTTCTTCAATCTGTTGTGTAGCTCCGGCAGATCGATGTATCCCACCACAACACCTCTTTCGGGGTCTATCTGTACGATAGACGATGTGAGGTATATGTTCGCCCAGATGTAGCCATCTATCCACTCCAACTCGTTGATGTAGTCGAGAGGCTGTCCGTTGTATGTCACACATATCGAGGCCTCGGTACGCATCGTGTCGGGGTTTACGCGACGTATCGTAGAACTTCCGTCCGACATATAGAGGTGTTCGCCATCGCTGGTAATACCCCAGCCTTCGCCACGATAGCTCTTCGTGTCGATAAGTTTGCCATCGAGGTCGTATACATAGGCTTTGCCCGAGGTCCACGTAAGCTGATATATGTGGTTGCGGTGTATGGTGATACCCTCACCAAACTCTGTGTCGAGGAGTGATGCGAGAATATGGCGATTGCCACTCTTCATATCTATGGTCATAAGGTGCGACTCGCCCTCCTGGCCGCTTCCCTCCCACATCACGCCATCGTGATACTGCAAACCCTGCGTATAGCTTAGTGTGGAGTGAGGATACTCGGCGACTATGCGGTAGTCGTATAGTGCTGCCATCACAGTCTTATCCTCGTTGTCCGATTGCGGTGTGTCGCTCTTCGAGTGAGAAACACCTCCGCAGGCTGCAAGTAGCCAGGCTATGGCCACGGAGGTTGTTATAATCTTTGTTGCAATATTCATATTAACATCTGTATTAACACTGCAAAGATAACCCTTTTTACAGGATTTTTAGTATCTTTACCCCACATATTTAACGATACTTTAACAATAGAGCAAATGATATATCGTAAGGAATATACCATATCGACCAACGAGGATGCGCATAGTGCCGAGTACGGGCACTTCGATGTGGTTTGGGCAGAGTATCAGAGTGGTGGCCGTGGACAGCGTGGACATACGTGGCACAGCGTCAAGGGCGAGAACCTTACATTCTCGGTGGTGCTCACCCCGCACTTCCTACCCATCGTCGAGCAGTTTCTGTTGTCGGAGGTTGTGGCATTGGCTCTGGTAGATACGCTTAAAGCCTATGGCATCGTGTGCCGCATAAAGTGGACAAACGATATATATGCCGCAGATAAGAAGATTGTCGGCGTACTTATCGAACACTCGCTCTCGGTGGAGCGCATCGAACGTACGATTGTAGGTGTAGGTATTAACGTCAATCAGACGAACTTCCCGGATGACCTCCCCAACCCCACATCCGTTATTTTGGAGTGTGGTCACGAGGTGGAGCGAGAGGCGTTGCTCAACCAATTTATGTCGAACTTGAAGGTTTGGTATCGCCGATTGGAAGAGGGTGATAAAGAGGGTGTTATGCAGGCATATCGCGAAGCTATGTACCATTTTGGCCAAAGACATACGTACGCCTATCCTTCGGGCGAGCGTTTCGAGGCGGTGATACGTGATGTGCGACCATCGGGCGAGCTATGCTTGGAGCACGATGACGGGGTGGTGCGTGAGTACGCCTTTAAGGAGGTGGAATTTGTGTTGCCCGCACGTGGCCGTTAGCGGCCGTCGCTCGGCAGGCTAACTGCGAAACGCAGCGAGTCGGCGAAGTCGGAGGAGTGCTTATCGTTTAGCATCAGGCGTTGCGCTCGCAGTGTGCTATCCTTTGTGGCGTAGGCCTGACGACGCTCCTCGGTGAGCCTATCGTAGCGTATGGCGAGATAGTCCAAGAGCGAGTCGCGATTTATGGTAGGGATATCGGTCAAAGACGACACCTGCGCCGAGGGCGTGGTGTCGTCTTTGGTTGTCTGAGTGGTGCTGCATCCCGCAATTATGAGGGGCAGTATCGTGTAACAGAGCCTCATTATGCAGCTACTCTATGTCGTAGAATACCTCGACAAGAGGCTCGATGCTAACCGTAATACCCTCCTCGACACTCTCTTCTACATTGGCGGGTGTGTGGCTCTCGGGAAGCTCCTCTCCCTTTTGCAGGCGGTATGCCAAACGTATGATGTCGTTCTGGTGGTTGATGTCGGCTACAGATGCTTCGAGCTCGACGATAGAGTTCTCTATATTTCCAAGCTCGGTGAGCATATCCTCGGGATACCCCGCCTCGACAATCTCCAATGCAAGGCTCTCCTTGCGGTTGTTCTTAACTTCGATATCGGCCTCAATACCTGCTATCTGCTTGTTGTTGGCCTCAATTTCGGCGTTAATCTCCTCGATGCTGCCAAGCGACATGCTCCACGCCTTGTCAAGGTCGTCGAGCGATGAGTCGAAGGTATCTTCTACCTGAGCGAGATACTCCTCTTCGGCGCGTATCTCGTCACGACGCTCTCCTGCGGCAATAAGCGTAGGTTCTACCAACGCCTTGAAATGTAGGGCGACAGCACCCCCTAAGCTGTGCTGGTAGGCTATCTCATACTTCGTGGCGAGCAGCTCGATGTCGCGTAGGTCGGCCTCGCTACGTACCGTAGCTGCCATAGCCTCGATGCGTGCTGCATCCTTCTCGGGCGAGGTGATGGTAACGCCACTCTCGCGTGTCGATAGTAGCAGTACGACGATAACAAGGAGCGTATATGCCGATATGGCTGCAAGCCTATTTTTCGTATTCTTCTTCATGGTCGTTAGATTTCGTTAAGTATCACGTTGCACTCTTCGATAAATATAAGGTAGTTCTCGCCACCAATATCTCGGCGGAAGGCATCACGATGGGCCTCTAAATTTTCGCGTGCGGCGCGGAACTCCTCGTAGCTCTCTGCTTCGATAACCTTTGTTGCGAGGTCGTAACTGAGGTCATAGGCGGCATTTGCAGCCTGCTGTTCGCTGATTGTAATCTTCTCGTTGTTAGTGCAGGCGGATAGCAGCAGCATTCCGCCCAACATTACCATTACTCGTTTCATGCTATAATAGTTTTTTACTCCACATATACGACCAAACCTTTGAGATACTCTCCCTCGGGGTGGTAGATATTTATAGGGTGGTCGGCAGGTTGTGTTAGCTGACCTATGATGCGCACACGGCGACGGGCTATGGCCGCCGCTGTAAATATCGTGGTGCGGAAGATGTCACGACTTACAGCCTGTGAGCACGAGAAGGTAAAGAGAATACCTCCCGGGCGTATCTTCTGCAACGCACGTGCGTTAATCTTCTTGTAGCCCTGCAACGCATTGCCCAATACCTTATGGTGCTTGGCAAAGGCGGGTGGGTCGAGGATTATAAGGTCGTAGTCATCGTCTATATCTTTCAGATACTCAACGGCATTACAGGCGATGGCACGGTGCGGTGCCTCGCTGCCGAAGTTAAGCTCTACGTTCTCCTCGGCGAGCTTCACGGCGCGCTCCGAGAGGTCTATGGATACCACCTCGCGTGCGCCTCCTGCGAGTGCTGCCACCGAGAAGCCTCCCGTATAACAGAAGGTGTTAAGCACACGGCGGCCACGTGCATATTGGCGTACCAAGTCGCGGTTCTCACGCTGGTCGATGAAGAAGCCGGTCTTCTGACCCTCCTCCCAATTGACCTTGAACTTCAAGCCGTTTTCCAAGACTATGCCGTCATCGGCGGTGCTACGCCCCCAGAGATAGCCGTCGATAGCCCCCAGCTCGGCCTTAAACGGCAGCGTCTGTGAACTCTTGTCGTATATGGCCTTGATCTTCTCGCCGTAGGCTTGACGTATGGCCTCGGCAATAGCCATACGTGAGTGGTACATACCCACCGAGTGGCATTGCACAACGGCCGTACTGCCGTAGATGTCCACCACAAGACCCGGCAGAAGGTCGCCCTCGCCGTGTACCAGACGGTAGCAGGTGGTATGCTCGTTATGCGTCATCGACAGACTATCGCGCAGCTCCTTGGCCTGTGCTATGTGGCGGTTCCACCACTCTGCATCTATCGCCTCACGCTCGAACGATAATACACGTACGGCAATGGAGCCTATCTGGTAGTGACCACGTGCTATAAACTCGCCCTGCTTTGTGACAACATCCACTACATCGCCCTCGGCTAACGGCTTGTCGCCCTCGATGATACGCTCGATAGCTCCCGAGAATACCCAGGGGTGGCGGCGTGCCAACGACTCCTCCTTACCACGACGTAGTACTACGGTGCTTATTGACTGCTCTTTACTCATATAACTCTTATCTCTCTTATCCTCTCTTTCCTTGTTCTGTGCCACTTTCAGGTGCTCTGTGCTTGTGGTGGCGATGACCTCTGTATCTCTTCTCCTCTCTCTCGGGTGTGGCTATATCTGTCGAAGAGATGATATGTAGCTTGCCTTCGGCCTTATGCTGCTGCAACGCCTCCAAGATTTTGATACACACCCAAGCATCTGTTGCGGCATACTCCCTCTGTTGCTCGGTCAGCACCTCGGCCTCCCAGTTGCTTAGTCGTTGAGCTTTCGATACCCGTCTGCCGAGCACTATCGCCGAGAGCTTACGCAGGCTCTTCTCCTCAATGCCCCAGCGCACAGCCTCATGTTGCAGGTCTACGAACCCATCTGCGCGGAAGTGTCGCAAGGCGTGCAAGGCACGTATATCGCCACCAACATCTACGCCCACCTTTAATATGCGCTGTGAACCGAGTATTTTAAGTAGCTTGTTGCTCAGGCGTACACGGCCGAGGCGTACAAGGAAGCAGACATCGGGTGTGGATAGTTGCAGCAACGACACTTTGTAGCTCACACCGGCACGAAACGAGGGACGTGTCTCGGTGTCGAAGCCTATGATGTTGTGCTTCGACAACTCCTCGTATGCAGCATCTACACCCTCCTCGCTATCGACGATGACTATACGTCCGTCGAAGCGAGCGGTAGGCAGTGCCGCCACGCTGTCGTTATCTATGGTTGATAGAAATGCCATTGTGCAACAAATTTTCGCTTAGCGAACCTCTCGCTCGGAGGTTACATCCGACAAAGTTACTCAATAATTTTTAGTTTCGACCCCTTTGAAACCAAAATTTTACCTTCACACACCAATTTATCAATAGTTTCGACTATATGTTGAGGGTTGCCACCAACTCTGGCTACCGCCTCCTTCACCGTAAGGCTCTCGCTGCGCAACAGCTCCACAACCCTATCTGCTGCGGTGGTTGTGCCACTATTGGCCTTTGCCTCTCGTCGCTTTTTGAGGCATATGTCACATATACCGCAGGGCTTGCTCTCCGTATCGCCGAAGTACTCTCCGATGACCACGCTGCGACAACGCTCATCCTGCGTGGTATAGTGTATCATATTTTCGAAACGCTCACGACATAGCTGATAGCGACGATGATAGCTCTCGGGTGATATATATATATCGGTTATGGGCAGACGCTCGCACGGCAAGTGTATCATAGCCGAACGTGTGGCCGGTATGTAGCGTATGATGTGCATGC
The DNA here is from genome assembly GCA_017504265.1 of Alistipes sp. GTDB lineage: Bacteria > Bacteroidota > Bacteroidia > Bacteroidales > Rikenellaceae > Alistipes. The sequence continues at coordinate 45,915 of JAFVRN010000005.1, forward strand.
GCCACAGTACCCTCAATAGCTCGTGTACGCGTTCTGCCGAGAGGCCGGCCGTGGCGGCGATATGCAGCTCGTCTATCGAGCGGAAGGTGCTGAACACGCCGTTGTACATACGCAGTATGGTGCGCAGAAGCCTATCCATATCGTTGCCTCCGACGTTGAACTTATATAGCGAGTCACGGCTGCACGCAAACATCAGCTTGGCGGGGTTGTCGTTCTCGTCCAAAAGCGACATATAGCCATTTATGGAGAGTATGTCGAGAGCCCCCATAACACGGTGCACGGAGAGATGTTCACGATGACAGAAGTCGTAGATGTTGAATACCAGCGATGCATCCTCGCCATCGCCTATGGCAACTTGGAGGTGGCTGCATATGCGCACGTATATATCTTTTATATCCTCGATGGGTGGATATTGTGCCTCGAATATACGGTTTATACGTGAGCTGTCATCGGGCGATGCCAATAGTAGTGCGTAGCTACGCTCTCCATCACGTCCGGCACGCCCCGCCTCCTGATAGTACGCCTCCAACGAGTCGCACATCGAGTAGTGTACCACAAAGCGGACATCGCTCTTGTCGATACCCATACCAAAGGCATTGGTAGCCACGATGATGCGTACTCTCCCCTCTTTCCACTCATCCTGACGCATAGAGCGTTCCAAGGAGGGTAGTCCTGCGTGGTAGAATTTGGCATTTACACCATCCTTCTGCAACCTATTGGCAAGCTCCTCGCACCCCTCTCTTGACCTCATATAGATGATGCCGCTGCCCTCGACATTCTCTATGACGCGTAGCAACTGCTCATATTTGTCCTCCACCGTACGTACGGCATAGGCGAGGTTGGGACGGGCAAAGCTGCTGCGTAGGATATGTCTCTGTTTGAAGCCGAGGTGGTGCATAATATCGTCGGCAACAAGCGCGGTGGCCGATGCCGTAAGCGCGAGGAAGGTTGCATGCGGAGCATACTCCCTAAGCTCGGCGATGCGCAGATAGCTCGGACGGAAGTCGTAGCCCCACTGCGATATGCAATGAGCCTCGTCTACGGCGATAAGACTTATGTTCATGCGACGTAGGCGTACTCTGAATGTTTCGGTGGCAAGACGCTCCGGTGCTATGTAAAGCAGCTTGACATCGCCATAGGTGCAGTTGTCGAGAGCCAATTCTATGCGGTGTGAGTCCATGCCCGAGTGTATGGCAACGGCAGATATACCGCGTTGGCGTAGTTTATCTACCTGATCCTTCATCAGGGCGATAAGGGGTGTTACGACGATGGTCAGCCCCGGAAGTAGGAGGGCCGGCAGCTGATATGTTATCGACTTACCGCCACCCGTTGGCAGCAGTGCGAGGGTGTCACGACCCGATAGCACCGAGTCTATAATCTCTCGTTGCAATGCTCTAAACCCGCTATAACCCCACCACTTGGCAAGGACTTCGTCAATAGGGGGTGTGCTATCTTTGTGTGACAACTCATTCATAGCACAAAGATATACAAAAAATATTGCGTTTCCAGAATTTTTGTTACCTTTGCGTCGTAATATTGCATAAATAGATGAAGATTAAAGAGCAGTTCAAAGTCCGCGAGATGGCCGGCGAGCACGTTGTTATTATGCAGGGAGCGTCATTTAGTGACCTTACACGTATCATCTCGCTTAACGAAAGTGCACTCTATTTGTGGAGAGCAGTTGAGGGTAAGAACTTCGATGTCAATACTGTAGCTCAGCTTTTGGAGGAGTACTACGGTATCGACGATCAGATAGCACATCGAGATGCTGCCCGTTGGGTGGATAAACTCGAAGAGTGCGGTCTTATTGAGGATTAGAGCTTTTGTTGTGCAGCGAGGCCATGCCTTGGCATGCACCGGTATGTAGGATGAAGTTACGACAGCGCATATATGCAATGTTGATGGTAGTGATATACATCACTGCCACACTGCTTTCATCCTTGTCTATCCTCACGTGCAACCATCAGCACCATAGCCATGAGGTATGTACGCACCAGGAGTCGTGTGACTGTGGAGCTCTCTCCTTTAACCATGTTTGTTGCGATCATCATCACCCTGTTTTAGGGGATAACTACACGACATATCTGTCAGGTCAGAAGCGTGGCGACTCGCGTATGCTTACCGGCCTGTTTATGCTGCTGCCGGCAGTTATACCCGTAGCATGTGGCGAGCTATCGCCTGTCGAAGGACAAGTACTCAGCCAATGCTACGATATTGGTACTCAACCACTACCCCCCGAATTTATATCTTGTGAGGCACTGCGTGCCCCTCCGGTTTTGGCCTAATATGTTGTCATGCGGACTCCGTGTGGCAGCCATTATTATATACTGTGCTAACCTGATTTACAATCCAAAACGGAGAAGAATATGAAAAAGACGATAATTATATCACTAATCCTTATGTTGTGCCTACCTGTTGCGGTATCTGCACAGCGTACACTTGTGGGTAAGGTCATCGATGCCGAGAATGGCCAGCCCCTAATCGGCGCATCGCTCTACTGGAAGAATACAACGGCGGGCGCGACGACTACGCTCGACGGCACCTTCTCGCTTAAGCGCGTGTCGGGCTTCGAGACACTTGTTGTCGATTATCTCGGCTACGATGTTGTCGAGATGCTTATCGAGGACAGAGACCAGAACAACATCACCATCGAGCTGCAACCCTCGGCCGTAGGTATCGACGAGGTCGTTGTCGAGGGACAGCAGCGTGGAAACTATGCCAAGACCGGCGGCATCACACGTCAGGAGCAGATATCGTTTGCCGGCTTGTGTAAGATGGCTTGCTGCTCGTTGGCAGAGTCGTTCGAGAATTCAGCATCGGTGACAGTGGGTTATAGCGACGCTATCTCGGGTGCTCGTCAGATTAAGATGTTGGGCTTGGCGGGAACATATACCCAGATTCTTGACGAGAACCGACCTATTATGCAGGGTGCAGGTGCGGCATATGGTTTGAGCTATACACCCGGTATGTGGCTTAACTCTATCCAGGTATCTAAGGGTGTGGCATCGGTGACGGCAGGTCATGAGGCTATCACCGGTCAGATCAACCTCGAACACCGTAAGCCTACCGATGATGAGCGTTTCTTCCTCAATCTCTATTTCGACTCGGAGCTTCGTCCCGAGATTAACGTCTCGTCGGCAATACCCTTGACCAAGGATAAGAGCCTCTCGACAGTGATAATGGCTCACGGCTCGTTGGACACCGCCACACACGACATGAACAAAGATGGCTTCGTAGATATGCCTCGTGCCAATCAGATTAACGTGGCCAACAAGTGGTTGTGGCAGAATACAGGAGGTGTGCAGCTCCGCTGGGGTTGGAAGGTGGTGAACGAGAACCGTGTAGGTGGTCAGATGGGCTATAAGAAGGATATGTACGACGATATGCTAAATGATCCCTTTGGCTCGCTTTATGGCTCAAAGATACACAACCGAAACATCAATGCCTATATCAAGGCGGGTATTCCTGTTGGCTATGAGCGCACCTTCACGGGTGATCCTGCCGATGCTGTGCAGAACAATATAGCCTTTGTTGCCGACTACGACAACTACCTCACCGACTCATATTTCGGCCTTAACGATGTCGATGTTGTCGAAAATGCCTTCCGCCTTAATGCTACCTATGCGCACTACTTCACGCAGCGTTCATCGCTCAACGTGGGAGCATCGTTCTATGCACGCCTTATGGATAACGGCTATATGCAGAATAACCCAAAGCGTGGCACCGATATCTCCGCTACCAAGAATCCGGTATGGATGGGTAAGGCTATGACCTACGAGCCTGGTATCTTTGCGGAGTATACATACAATATCGAGGAGAAGTTCTCGTTGGTAGTAGGCCTTAGAGGTGACTATGCCGCTGTCGATGGTGACTACTATATACATAATGTTGATAATAACCGTCGTTTTCTGCTCACGCCGCGCTCACATATACGCTGGAGCATCACGCCACGCACCACGCTGCGTGCATCGGCAGGTATGGGTTCGCGTCGCCAGAATCTTATCACCGATAATATTTGGATGATGACAACCTCGCGCGACATCCGCTTTGCAGATGGCTTTGTTGCCGGTGGTGACGATATGGAGCAGGCCTTGACCGTGGGTGGTAGCCTTGCGCAGACCTTCCGCCTTGCACAGGACGACCAGGCTACAATCAGTTTCGACTATTTCCGTTCGCAGTTCTTCAACACTATGGTATTCGATCAGGAGACTGCCGACAACTCTATCCTTATCTACAACAGCGCAGGCCGCTCGTTCACGGATAACTATCAGGTGGACTTCAACTGGACACCTTTCCGTGGCTTCGACCTCTTCGCCACATTCCGCTATACCAATGCCAAGATGACCTTGGAGCGTAACGGAGAGCAGGTTCTCGTAGAGCGTCCTCTAACCTCACGTTATAAGGGTCTTATCAACATCCAATATGCTGTTGGTCGCTGGGTATTCGATGCTACGGCGCAGCTCAACGGTCCTATGCGTCTGCCTGAACTTAATGGTGATCTCGAAAAGGCGCAGAACAACCCTGAACTCTCGCCCGTATACCCTATGTTCTTTGCGCAGGTAAGCTACAAGATAAGCAACCTTACCCTATATCTCGGTTGTGAGAATATAGCTAATTATATGCAGGGACATAACGGCCACGGTACTGCGCCTATAATCGTTGATGGTGACACGCCGTTCGATCCTGGCTTCAACTCATCAATGGTGTGGGGACCGCTTATGGGACGTAAGTTCTATATCGGCTTGCGCCTGAACCTATACTAATAGAAAATAGATATCCGAAAGAGACGTTATAATAATAAACCAACTACTATGAAGAAGATTATTTTGATGTGCCTCGTAGCACTATTCAGCGTTGGCATAGCCAATGCTCAGGAGCCTAAGAAGGGCGAGAAGCAGACTGTAACGACCGTATTTGTTACAGATATCGACTGTGCTGGCTGCGCCAAGAAGGTTACTAACACTATCCCATATGAGAAGGGCGTTAAGGATGTACAGGTGGATGTAGAGTCAAAGACCGTTACCGTAAAGTATGATCCTGCCAAGACCAATGATGAGACCCTTGTCAAGGCTTTCACTAAGATTAAGATTAAGGCTACTCCCAAAAAGTAAATTTTTGTGATAGCGGCGCATCTGTCGCACCTCAATCGTTGGCTCGAATGGAATGTACGCCAAGTACTATCCATCCGAGCCAACTTCTTTATCGGCGCAACATCTGCGCCACTCTGACAAAAATTTGGGGTTTAACCGCTGATTGGGATTTTTGTGATAAGGGGTCATCTGCGACCTCTCAATCATTGTCCCGAATGGAATGTACGCCAAGTACTATCCATCCGGGGCAATCTCTTAATCGAGGCCACAGCTAACCCCTTCTGACAAAAATTAGGGTCTTACCGCTGATTATCCCGAGTGTTGTGGGTTCTATGGGTTCGGTGGGTTTTGTGGGTTTTGTGGGTTCTATGGGTTTTGTGGGTTCTATGGGTTCCGTGGGTTTTATGGGTTCTGTGGGTTCTGTGGGTTCGGTGAAAAATCCCCATCTAACCCATTGGACCCATTTAACCCATCTGACCCACACTGCTTCGCAGTGGCAGGGCTCTGCCCTGCAACACAAAGGGCTCTGCCCTGCAACTCCCTCCCTTTATATATATTAATATAGGTATGTTTGCAGTTTTTCGAGAAAAATGAAAATTTTTATAAATTTTTTTATAAAATACTTGCAGAATAAAAAATAAGCATTACCTTTGCACCCGCAATCAGAAAGGGAAACCGCTCTGAGAGCGCAGTGAAAGGTTCTTAGAAAATATTTTTGAAAAAAGTTCACAAAAAATTTGGTGGTTTCAAAAATGTGTTTTATCTTTGCACCCGCTTTCGCCTCTAAAACGGCGATAAGCAAAAAAGGTTCTTAGAAAAATATTTTTGAAAAAAATCACAAAAAAATTTGGTGGTTTCAAAAATATGTTTTATCTTTGCACCGCTTTTCCGCTCTAAATTTTGAGCGGGTTGAAAGTGAAAGTTCTGATGAAAATTAGAATATAGTTCTTTGAAGATTTTGAGCAGCTAAAGTTTTATCTATCTCCTATGAGATAATTTCAAAACAATACCTTTGAGATTAGAGCTAACGATTAATATTCAAAATTTTTTACAATGGA
>JAFVRN010000023.1 GCA_017504265.1 Alistipes sp.
ATTCCATACTTCAAGTGAAGGTAACGAATAGAATAACCTTCTTCGAGCATCCTCATATATTTGAGCAATGCTCCATAATCGTGCTTTTTGCGCATAAAGAAACCCCAAAAGTTTTTTGTCTAAACTTTTGGGGTCACTTCAGTTGGACACGCCCTGTCATATTTGGTGTAGAATGATTACTCGCCCTTCTCGGTTACAACCTCGTCGAAGGCGATCTCCTCTGCAACAACAGGCTCCTCGATAGTGATATTCTCGGGGAGTGTAACGACCTCTGCCTGCTGCTCAACGGCTACCGTCTGCTTCTCGGTAGGCCATAGGGCAGGCTTGACAATGCCGAACATAAACCATGCTACGAGCATAGTAACGATGATATTGAAGGTCTGCGCTCCAAGGAAGGCGTAGAGCGCGTTGCGGTTCTCCTTAGAGATAATATCCTTTAAGCGGGTATCCATACCGATACATACGAACGATAGCGAGAAGAAGAACGTAGAGAAGGTCTTAGCCATCGATGTCTCGATAATCTTACCCTTGGCATCGAGCGTAAGAAGCTCCTGTGACTGCAAAATGCTGAACACTGCCGAGGCAATAACAAAGCCAAGGATGAACTTGGGGAACTTCTCCCATACGATACCGAGCGATGGGGCTCCCTTCTTACCCTCGCTACGTGCCGAAAGATAGAGGGCGATAAAGAAGGCGACAACACCGATAAGCACATTTTGTGTAGCCTTAACCACGATAGCTGTCTTCTGTGCTATGTCACCGGCCATCTCCGATGAAGCACCTACACCCGAGGTAGTGTCGATAGTACCGCCAATCCAAGCACCGATAATCTCCTTCTGGATAACGGGATCGTCGGTGAACATAGGCACTACAATACCTGCCAACCAAGGCATAAGGTAGATCATAGGAACAACGATGATAAGCACCACCGAGATGATATACGAAAGTTGCTTCTTGTCCGTGCCGGCTACACCTGCAGCTGTGATACACGCCGATACACCGCATATAGAACATCCGCTGGCCAGGGTCATGGCTGTAGCCTGCTCAACCTTGCACTTGCGGGCAAGCCAGTAGGCGAAGAACCATACGATGCCTACAACGACAACAGCCTGAATAAGACCGGCAGCACCCGACTTCATTACATCCGAGAAGAGTACCGTAGCACCAAGACATACAACACCAATCTTGATGAAGAACTCACCCTGAATAGCGGGCTTCAACCACTCGGGGATGTGGAAGAGGTTGCGGATGATAAGACCGAAGATAACAGAGAAGAATACAGCCTCGAAGCCGTAGTACTTCACAGCGTCAATCTTTGCAATCCACTGCGCAAGCAAGGCAATGGCGAAAACCACTACGTAAGAGGGTATAAGCCCCTTGGTGGGACGCTTCAACAGACGGTTGCCGATATAGAGCAAGCAGAGGGCGATAGCGAAGAATATTGCGATATCGATCCATGCAGCACCTGTCGATAGGTCGGCCGAAACCTTAAATCCGTTGTTTGGTAGATAGGATGCCAAACCGGCAATGATAAGTAGAGGGATACTGAGGAAGGTAACAACCCAGTCCTCGGTTAAAAACTTCTTCATAATATACTTATTTTATATATTTCGGTTTAGAAAATAGCAGATACCATAAGGTTGGCACCCATAGTGTTGCGGTATGCCTCGGGCGCAATATCGTTCATCGTATACGATAGGTTAAGCTGCAAGCGCAAGAACTTGAATGGCTTGTATACAGCACCCAGCGTGATGCGATCCTCGTTCAATACATCAAGCTCATCGTTGATGAACTCGTAGCGGGCAACTACCGACCAGGGACGCTCGAAATGGTAGCCGGCCAAGGCGTAGAAAGCGTTGGTGGTATTACCCCCGAAGTTGGCCTGAGCGAACTCCGAGCGAGCAATCCAGTGGCGTACATCATAGATAGCACCTACCGACCAACGAGGGCTCTTCATATAGTTGTCATCGCCAAACTTGGTCTCGGCATACATATAAGATCCTGAGATAGATAGACCCTTGATAGGCTTGATGATAAGACGAGCGATAACATCCTTCGACGAGTTGTTGTCCTTGTTGTTGATACCCGAACCATTGAATACACCTACGTTGTAGTTGATGATGCTGAAACCATCCTTTTGAATGAAACCGCCATAGAGTTGCAGACCCATATCACGACCCGTAGCCGAGATGCCGTCATACTTGGCATTGTTACGTGTAATATATGTTGTAAGGTATGAGTACTCTATAAACTCGAACTTTGTAGGGCCGTATAGCTCATTCTCGAGCGAGAATGGGAGCTTGAACTGTCCGAGCTGTACGTTGAGGGCGTTGAGTGGCTTGTAGCGGATGTAGAGGTCACAAATCTTGGGTGAGCCTGCCATATCTACCTGAAGACGGTAGTCGAACTTCTCTTTGAGGAAGTTACCCGAGAGGCTTACACGTGCTCTGCGGATGTAGAATGTAGTAGATGGATCGGCGTTCTCGGTCCATTGTACGCCGGCTTGAAGGTAACCCGAGAGGTTGAGATGCTTGTCGGCGAAGGCCTTGAACTTACTACTCTTTTGCTCTTTTGTTTCTAATTCTGCGACACGCTCTTTGAGGGCTGCAACCTCGCTATCAGTGTCGTTTTGAGCCATTGCCGATGTAGTGCATGTAAACATCGCTGCGGCCAACAATAGGTACTTAAACTTCATATGCTTTCTGTTTAATAATTTTGGCGCAAATGTACGCTATTTTTATCTTTGAGAAGGTGGTACAAATACTTAAATAACTATTTTGCAGTGCATAGAAGTGGTCAAAATTGACACTTTTTGGACAATTAGAACGAAATATTAAATTGTGGATCGGGATATAGATTGATGATGCGCACGCCATATCGTCGTGCCCTGTTTATGGTGTAGTGTGTGCCGCCCCTCTTTGAGCTATACCACGCTACGACGGTGTCGGCCTGGTCTACGAGCATATTGTTGCGCAGGCTGAATACGCTTTTGTGGTAACTATCTGCTGCATAGCGTATTACGCTTGCCTTGGAGATGATGAGGTTGTATCGATTATTCTCCTCTATGCCAAAGCCTCTATTGAAATTAGGGTAGGGTATACACAGCTCCAGGCAAATATCATCGTGGTTGTCCATAAGCCTCAGTACAGCTTCGCCTGCGGCAAGGTCGAAGCCCTCGGCCATGCCTATGCGGAAGTGACGATAACCATCGTTGTACAGACTCTCTACAGTATCGCAGAGTTGGTCGTCGGCAGAGTGGTCATAGGTGCGGTGTCCGGTAAATGCGGCTGTAAGGGTTTGTTGTGGCATAGGTTTTATATTTATATGCAAAGGTATTAAAAAATAGATAGCACACCACTCTTTGGCGTGGTGTTTGTCATCTACAGGGTGTACTTTCTATTCAAAACCATAAAATTTTTGCGTTATGAAGACAAAATCGTTATGCTTGATGTATGCCCTTGGCGGTGCTCTTGTAGGTGCTGCCATAGCAATGCTCGCTGCACCTCAGAGCGGTAAGGAGTTGCGTGGTAAGATTCGCAATGCCGTAAACGAGACCGTGGCCGATATGTGTCACGCTCACGGCATGGGATGCGAATGTGGCAACACGCAGGCTGCCGACGAGTAACACTTAGCGGTAGTCCACGTGCCGATAATAGTATGTGCCGTGACAGCCCTCGTCGGGCTGCTGTGTATTAATGCAGCATTTGTAGTGTGGCTCGCCGAGTTGCTCGGGGCTCTTCACTGGGCGTTGCTACTCGTAGCTATCGTGAATATGGCTGTGGCCGTTGTGATATATATCGTGGCACTACGCGATATGGTTCGCCTATGGCAGCAGCGTATGAATACGATATACGAGGTGAGTGCTACGCTTGAAAATCTCTATCGACACCTTGTCGAAACTATTAAAAAAGTATGGGCTGCACTATCGTAGCAACCCATACTCTTTTTTTGCAGTCGGTTGTCGTTACATGAAATCTTTGGCAAGACCTCCCTCTCCTGTCTCCTTATATATCGATGGCAGGTCGTGTCCCGTCTGCTTCATAACCTCTACAACACGGTCGAATGATACGCGGTGATGTCCGTCGGTATACATCGAGTATAGGTTGGCATCCAAGGCGCGTGCTGCAGCGTAGGCATTGCGCTCGATGCAGGGTATCTGTACGAGGCCACATACCGGATCGCATGTCATACCAAGGTGGTGCTCCAAGCCCATCTCTGCGGCATACTCTATCTGTGCAGGTGTGCCACCGAATAGCTGGTTGGCGGCAGCTGCGGCCATAGCGCAGGCTACGCCCACCTCGCCTTGACAGCCTACCTCGGCACCCGATATCGAGGCGTTGTGCTTAACGATATTGCCTATAAGTCCTGCTGTTGCCAATGCTCGGCAGATGCGCATCTCGGAGAACTCGCGTGTCTTCCATAGGTGGTACAACACAGCCGGCATAACGCCCGACGAGCCGCACGTGGGGGCTGTGACGATACGGCCTCCCGAGGCATTCTCCTCGCTCACGGCAAGTGCGTATGAGAAGATAAGACCTCGCGACTGCAAGCTCTGTTTATATCCCGAAGCGCGTACATTGTAGCGCATGGCACGACGTGACAGGTTTAGTGGGCCAGGTATCACGCCATCGGTCTCGATGCCGCGCTCGACAGCTTCACGCATAACTCGCCACACCTTCGATAGAAATGTCCATAGGTCGGGACCTTCGTACATCTCGACATACTCCCAAAAGGTGCGGCCATTATCTCTGCACCACTTTAATATATCGGTCAGCTTGGTGAGCGGGTATATATCGGCACTCTCGATAGGGGTGTTGTTCTCTTCGGCCAAGGCACCGCCACCAACACTATATACTGTCCAGTCGTCGAGTCTCTCGCCCTCTGCCGTAAGTGCCTCGAAACGCATACCGTTGGGGTGGAAAGGCAGGAATATCGAAGGCTCCCAGACAATCTCTACCAAGCCATGTGGCTTCAATGTCTCGAGGATGGCCACGTCGGTAAGGTGGCCTTTGCCCGTGGCGGCAAGCGAGCCGTATAGTGTCACTCGAAAGTTCGAACAGTTGGAGTTGCGGTGTTGAAAGATCTCGGCAGCACGGCGTGGTGCCATGGTGTGGCTGCTTGAAGGGCCTGTGCCAATGCGATATAACTCCTTGATTGATTTCATAATCCCGTATTTTATGATTATTGATAACGCAAAGATACTTATTTTTGATGAGAAGTATAGCTATGCCGAGAAATTTTTTGTAACTTTGTTCTTCGTATGGCGACACTCTATATTCATATTCCATTTTGCAGGCAAATATGCTCGTATTGCGATTTCTATCGCATAGGAGCAGTGGATAATGTATCCCACATTCCGCCAATTCTATGCCAAGAGATGGAGCAAAGGAGCAATTATCTTGTCGATAGGGATATAACCTCCATCTATTTCGGAGGTGGCACCCCGTCACTGCTGCATCCTGCGCAGATAGAGATGATAATCGATAAGGCTCGCGAACTATTCAATTGCTCGGGTGTGGATGAGATAACCATTGAGGCAAATCCTGATGATATAACCGAGGAGTATGTATCGCAGCTCGTCAAGACATCGGTAAATAGAGTGAGCCTTGGTGTGCAGTCGTTCGATGACGATGCTCTTCGGCTGATGAACAGACGACACGATGGCAGGCAGGCAGAGCGTGCCGTGGCGTTGTTGCGTGGGGCAGGTATAAGAAATATATCCGTCGATATAATTTTCGGCATTGATGGGTATGGAGGGCGCGCTCTGGATGATACCCTCCGACGTGCCATAGCTTTGGACGTGGAACATATATCGGCATACCATCTGACTATAGAGCCAAATACACGTCTTGGACTCCTTGCGCGTCGTGGGGAGTATACTCCCGTTGGCGAGGATGTCTCCGAGGCGGAGTTTGCAGCGGTGCATAAGGCCTTTACCGATGCAGGTTACGAACACTACGAGGTGTCAAACTTCGCAAAGCGGGGTTATCGTGCTAAACATAACTCGGCATATTGGCGTGGTGTCGAATACTTGGGCTTGGGCCCCGGAGCACATTCGTTCTCGGGCGATAACCGCCGTTGGTGCATATCAACGGTTAAGGAGTATCTTGCGGGTATATTCCGCTATGACGAGGAGGTGCTACGCGCATCGGAGCATCTCAATGAATATGTTATGACTTCGCTGCGTACGGCCGAGGGTATCAATCTTGACCATATAGCAGATTGCTATGGCGAGGCACATAGCGAGCGTATAAGGCGTGCTGCGGCAGCGTGGCTCGATAGCGGTACTCTTGTATCGGAAAAGGCCTATCTTCGTATTCCCCCCGAACATTTCCTTCTGTCGGATGCCGTGATAGAGGCTCTGTTCGTATAACAGATATGGTGCAAAAATGTAGATTGGAGGATATTTTTTTGCATATTCAAAAAAAAGTTTGTAACTTTACTATGCAGAAAATGTGTTTTTCAATCTGACGCTTTGACGTGTGCGTATTAATATGTTGATATACAGCACGTTGAGGTGTGCAATTTCGCATATAATTACAATTTGAATAATAAATACATACAACACTATGTCAGGACTAACATTCGATAAGAGTGAGTTGGGTAATTTGGAGTACTCGCTTGATCGTGAGATGCTTGCTACGGATCGTCGTGGAGGTTATATGAGTACTACGATTGTCTGTTGCAATACTCGCAAATATCATGGCTTGATGGTCGCACCTATCGACCAAAGTGACAAGACCTATGTGCTTCTATCGTCGCTCGATGAGACGGTTGTTCAGCACGACCAGTCGTTTAATCTCGCGTTGCACCGCTACGATGGTGCTTATGAGCCACGTGGCCATAAGTATATCACCGACTTCGAGTACACGCCAACGCCTACCATAACATATCGTGTGGGTGGCGTGATACTGCGCAAGGAGTTGTTGTGGATACATAAGCGTACTCAACTTATGATTCGCTATACGTTGGTCGATGCTCACTCCGACACAACGCTGCGTCTGCGCCCATTGCTTGCCTTCCGTGACAAGCATGCACTATCCAAGGCAAATATGGAGGCCGACGGCAGAGCATACCCCATACCATATGGTGTGAAGTGTAAGCTCTACGAGGGCTTCCCATGGTTGTATATGCAGCTGAGCAAGGAGGATGCAGAGTTTATCCCTGCTCCCGATTGGTACTACAACTTCGAGTATCACAAGGAGATATTGCGTGGATATGAGGGTCATGAGGATCTGCTTACCACGGGATATTTCGAGTTCAAGATAAGAAAGGGCGAGAGTGTCATATTCTCGGCAGCTACCGATATGATGGCTTCGCCCGAGACTATCTCGGCGGTATACGAGGCTTCGATAGCTCGTCGTACACACAAGATTGATTTCCTTAGCTGTCTGAACCACTCGGCTCGTCAGTTCGTTATCCGTCGTCCCGAAAATCGTACGGAGGTCATAGCAGGCTATCCTTGGTTTGGTTCGTTCACACGTGATACGTTTGTGTCGCTGCCGGGTATCACCCTCACGCAGGGATACAAGGAGGATTGTATCGAGGCTCTCGACACGCTGGTGCGTGATATGAAGGATGGCGACTTTGCCGGCAACGGCTCGGCACGCGTGGCCGTGGATGCTCCATTGTGGTTCTTCTATACGTTGCAACAGTTGGAGCAGCATATCGGGGCCAAGGAGGTATGGCAGCGTTACGGCGAGGTGATGAAGAGTATTGTCGAGGCCTATCGTCGAGGATTTGATGGCGACGTGCAGCTCCACGACAACGGCCTAATATGGGCATCGTCGGAGCGTCCGCTAACGTGGATGGGTACCATTGTCGATGGATGTCCGCTCACGCCACGTCGTGGCTACCCTGTCGAGGTGCAGGCGTTGTGGTATAATGCCGTAAGCTACCTGTTGTCGCTTGCCAAGAAGCAGGGTGATAAGGAGTTTGTTAAGGAGTGGAAGGATATGCCGGCCAAGACGCAGAGTGCATTTATCTCGAAGTTCTGGTTGGAAGAGGAGGGATACCTTGCCGACTATGTGAACTACGATGAGGTGAACAAATATATACGTTGCAATATGGCTGTTGCCTGTGGCCTCGATTTCAAGATGTTGGATGAGAGCCAGCTTGTGCGTAGCTTAATGACCATTCGTGATCATCTGCTCACGCCTCGTGGTCTGCGTACCTTATCGCCACGTAATCCATATTACAAGCCCAGCTACCTTGAGGATCAGCGTTCGCAGGATCTGGCATCGCGTAATGGCTCGGCGTGGGTATGGCCTCTCTACTTCTATGTTAAGGCCTGCTTCGACATCAGTGGCGAGCGTTATCTTGACGATGCCAAGCGTATTCTCGATGCCTTTGATGCAGAGTTGCAGACAAAGTGCGTAGGTTCTATCTCGGAGCGTTTCGAGGGCGACCCTGCATATAATCCTCGTGGCTCGGTATCGCACGCAGCATCGGTAGGCGGTCTTTTGCTTATCAACGAACTTGTGGAGAGGTATGGAGCTAAGAAGCCGGCACGTAAGAGCACGGCCAAGCGCAGCTGTACGAAGAAGTGCGAGGCGGAGCAAGCAGTAGCCGAGAAGAAGGTTCGCAAGTGCGTAAAGAAGAGTGAGAAGAAGTAAAACGTAAAAATATATAAGCTATGAGAGTATTGATGTTCGGTTGGGAGTTTCCTCCCCATATAGCCGGTGGTCTGGGTACAGCCTGCTATGGCATGACCCAAGGTCTGGCTCGCAACGATGTTGAGGTTATCTTCGTGATGCCCAAGGCGTCGGGTGACGAGGATCAGAGCTTTGTTAAGGTTGTCAATGCCAGCGACATCGAGGCACGTTACTGCGATTCAAGCATCGAGGGTGCAGATGATATAATGCGTAAGATTTCGTTCATACATATCGACTCGAATATGGTGCCTTACATCTCGCCCGAGGAGTGGGCTACATATCGTGAGGGATATGAGCGCACGGGTAAGAAGTTCTGGGAGCGTAAGGGCGATAGCTGGACGCAACGTTATACCTTCTCGGGTAAGTATGGCGCAAATATCATGGAGGAGGTTGCACGCTATGCCGTTGTTGCTGCCGAGGTGGCACAGCAGCTCGAAGGACAGTTCGATGTCATCCATGCGCACGACTGGCTGACCTACTTCGCAGGAATTGCGGCAAAACGAGTGTCGGGCAAGCCGCTGGTAGTGCATATGCACGCTACATCGTTCGACCGCTCGTCGAGCGATAATATAGACACGCGTGTCTACGAGATTGAGCGGGCAGGTATGGCGGCAGCAGATATGGTTATCGCCGTATCTAACCTCACGCGTAACATTGTGATAAACAAGTATAACATCGAACCCGAAAAGGTGGTGGCGGTACACAACGCTGTGCAGTTTGCCGAGAATGATAATCCGTTGCCTAAGCGTGGTGTTGAGGATAAGATTGTGACATTCCTTGGCCGTATCACCTTCCAGAAGGGCCCCGACTACTTTATCGAGGCTGCTGCCAAGGTGCTTCAGCGTGTGCCTAACGTACGTTTCGTAATGGCCGGTTCGGGCGATATGATGAACCATTGTATACGTCGTGCCGCGCAGCTCGGCATCTCGGATCGTTTCCACTTTACAGGCTTCTTGAAGGGCGACGATGTGCAGAAGATGTTCCAGCTATCCGACGTCTATGTTATGCCGTCGGTATCGGAGCCTTTCGGTATCTCGCCACTTGAGGCTATGCGCTCGAATGTGCCTACGATTATCTCGCATCAGAGTGGTGTAGCCGAGGTTTTGGACTATGCTGTAAAGGTAAACTATTGGGATGTAGATGCTATGGCTGACTCAATCTACGGCCTTATAACCTATCCGGCTCTTGCTAAGATGTTCTCGGAGAAGGGTATGGATGAGGTTAATAACCTTAAATGGATAAATGCTGCTGCCAAGATTAAGACAGTATATGAGCAGGCTATCGAGAAGTGTAATAAATAATAAAAAGTAGATATATGAAAACCGTTTGTTTCTATTTTCAAGTACATCAGCCCTGGCGTTTGAAGACATACCGTTTCTTCAATATGGGCAACGACCACAACTATCTCGATGATTTCACCAACCGTGCTATTATGCAGAAGGTTGCTCGTGAGTGCTATCTGCCTATGAATGCACTTCTTCTCAGCCTTATCGAAGAGAATAAGGGTGCTGTGAAGTGCTCGTTCTCAATCACAGGTTCGGCCGTTGAGCAGTTCAAGGCATATGCACCCGAGGTTCTCGACTCGTTCAAGAAGCTGGCCGAGACGGGATGTGTAGAGTTCCTTGGCGAGACCTATTCACACTCGCTATCGTCGCTCTATTCGACAGATGAGTTTAAGCAGGAGGTGAAGTTGCACACGGCAATGCTTAAGGAGGAGTTCGGCGTGAAGCCTACGGCGTTTCGCAATACCGAGCTTATCTACTCGGACAGCATAGCACAGGTTGTCGAGGGTATGGGCTTTAAGACAATGTTGGCCGAGGGTGCAAAGCATATCCTCGGTTGGAAGTCACCCAACTTCGTATATACCGATGCTGTGGACAACAAACTCCGCCTATTGCTCCGCAACTATAAGCTATCGGACGATATCGCCTTCCGTTTCTCGAATGAGGGTTGGGGTGAGTGGCCACTCACGGCAGATAAGTTTGCTGGCTGGGTAGCCTCTGAGACCGGCGATGTAGTAAACCTATTTATGGATTACGAGACTTTTGGTGAGCACCAGAAGGCCTCTACGGGTATCTTCGACTTTATGAAGGCGTTGCCTGCGGCACTTCTTGCTCACGGTATCGAGTTTGCTACCGTTAGTGAGGCTTCCAAGAAGTTGCAGCCCGTAGCTGTCCTACACTGTCCACATGCTATGTCGTGGGCTGACGAGGAGCGTGATGTCACTGCATGGCTTGGTAACGATCTTCAGAATGAGGCTTTCGGCAAGCTCTATGCTCTTGCGCCACGTATCAAGAAGGCCAAGAACAAGGATTTCGACTATGTATGGCACTTCATGCAGAACTCAGACCACTTCTACTATATGGCTACCAAGTGGCTATCAGATGGCGATGTTCACTCATACTTCAATCCTTATGGTTCGGCATACGAGGCATTTATCAACTATATGAATGTTTTGGCTGACTTTGAGATTGAGCTCAACAAATTGTAAATTTTTGTGATAGCGGCGCATTAGCGACGCTTCAGTCCAAAGGGCGAATGGGAAATACGCTTAGTATGTCCCATCCGCCCTTTCTCGTGTCAGCGCCACTACTGCACCACTCTGACAGAAATTTTCGTGATAAGGGGTCGATTGCTGCCCCTAACAAAAAATGGCGACAATGGGACGTACGCTCAGGTACTACCCATCGTCGCCATTTTTGCCGAGTGTGGCACTCGGCACCCTTCTGACAAAAATTTGG
>JAFVRN010000006.1 GCA_017504265.1 Alistipes sp.
CGTGATTGCCATAATACAGGCGAGTGCCTCGATGGCTGCCGCAGCTCCGAGAAGATGTCCCGTCATAGATTTTGTCGATGAGATACTTATCTTGTTAAGTCCCTCACCAAATACGGCATCCAAGGCCTTCAACTCGGCAATATCGCCAAGAGGTGTTGAAGTACCGTGAACGTTGATGTAGTCGATATCCGAGGGTGACATATGAGCATCGCTCAATGCCTCATCCATCGACAATATAGCACCCTCACCCTCGGGATGAGGTGCTGTCATATGGTGCGCATCGGCCGACATACCTCCGCCGGCAACCTCACAATAGATCTTCGCACCACGACGCACAGCGTGCTCATACTCCTCCAATACCAAAGCTCCCGCTCCCTCGCCCATAACAAAGCCATCACGGTCACGATCAAACGGTCGTGATGCATGCTCGGGATCATCGTTACGCGTAGAGAGTGCCTGCATAGAGCTGAAGCCACCCACACCCGTTTGGATAATAGGAGCCTCCGCACCACCCGTAACAATAACCTCTGCCTTGCCCAAGCGGATAAGGTTGAAGGCATCGATAATAGCATGATTAGAGGATGCACAAGCCGACGTTACGCTATAATTGGGACCCATAAAGCCATACTTCATGGCGATATGTCCCGCAGCCAAATCGGCAATCATTCGAGGAACAAAGAATGGACTAAACCGAGGGAGACCTCCTCCCTTGGCATAGTCCATACATTCATCGAAATAGGTCTCAATACCTCCTACACCCGAACTCCACACAACACCACAACGGCGACGATTTACATCCTCTCCGAAGTTAGCATCGGCGACAGCCTCGGCAGCAGCAATAAGCGCAAACTGCGCAAAGCGGTCATACTTACGTACCTCCTTGCGATCGAAATATTGAGCCCAATCGTAATTTTTAACTTCACAAGCAAAGCGCACCTTGAACTGCTCGGCATCGAAATGTGTTATTGGTGCTGCACCACTAACACCTGCTTCGAGATTGCGGAAATACTCCTCAATAGAATTTCCCAACGGATTGATAGTACCTATACCGGTAACCACAACTCTACGCAACTCCATCACAGCTCTCGGTTTACTTATATGCTATATTAAGTCTATTACTTGTGTGCCTCGATGTAGTTGATAGCATCACCGACAGTCTGAATCTTCTCAGCGTCAGCATCAGGAATCTGAAGATCAAAAGCCTTCTCAAACTCCATAATAAGCTCTACCTGATCCAAAGAGTCTGCACCAAGGTGTGCTGTGAAGCTTGCTTCAGGCACTACCTCTGACTCCTTTACACCCAACTTGTCAACGATAATCTCGACAACCTTTGACTGAATTTCTGACATAATAAATAAGTTTTAGTTAAACATTATAGTAGTATTAATTATCTACTGTAATTTTAGTCCTTAAACAACTTTTTTTCGCAAGGACGGTACAAAAATAACACTTTTTTTATTATCTTTGACATTATCACGCAAAATTTTTATTGACAACTTTGCAACAACATATATTAACTTATTAATAACCAATAAATTATGAACCTTTTATTAATTTCCAATTCCACCAATGCAGGTGAGGCCTATTTGAAATACCCTATTCAAGAGATTGCAAAGACCTTGCAGGGTGTCAAAGAGGTTGTCTTTATACCTTATGCAGCCGTTACCTTCTCGTACGATGAATACGAGCGTAAGGTACAGGAGCGTTTCAACGAGATTGGCATCAAGGTATGTTCTATTCATCGTGCGTTGAACAAGCGCAACTTCCTACGTCATGCCGAAGCCATCGTAATCGGTGGCGGCAACACCTTCGCACTGCTCAAGAAGATGCAGGAGGAGGAGCTTCTCGATATGATATTCCGTCGCGTGAAGGCGGGAGTTCCATATGTAGGTTGGTCGGCAGGCAGCAACGTTACTTGTCCTACGATTTGCACGACAAACGATATGCCTATCGTACAACCGGAGTCATTCCGCGCCATCGGTCTTGTACCGTTCCAAATCAATCCTCACTATCTTGATGCCAACCCCGAGGGCCATGCAGGTGAGACACGCGAGCAGCGCATATTGGAGTATTTGGAGGCTAATCGCAGCCGCTATGTGGTAGGTCTGCGTGAGGGTTGCATGCTACGCATCGTGGACAACAGCATAGAGCTTATCGGCAGCCGTCCTATGCGTATATTCCGCAAGGGTCAGCTGACATACGAAGTACAGCCGGGCGAGAATATCGAGTTCCTTATCAAGCGTGGCAAGTAACGACGATGAGTGGTCTGCAAACGATAATTGGCAATCGTGGCGAGGAGATCGCCACCGAATGGCTTCGTGAGCAGGGGTTCTACATTGTAGAACGCAATTGGAGAGTAGGTCACTACGAGATAGACATCATTGCGCAACGCTGGGACACAATACACTTTGTGGAGGTCAAGACCCGTAAGCTCGGGGGCTGGCAGTCACCATACGACAGCATAGACGAACGCAAGCGTCGCTCGTTAAGACGTGCTGCCATGAACTATGCTGCCGTACACCGCCTGCGTCACTTGTTGCAATTCGACCTAATTGCCATAACGGTTGATGACCACGGACATCATACGATAGAGTATACAGAACATATACTATAGACTACGACACTATGATACACAGAGCAGGCCGATTACCACTTTAATCGGCCTGCAACGTGTATGAATAGACCAAAAAAATGAAACTATTGCCGGAACTGTGACCACGCATAGTGATATTTTTCGTATCTTTGCGTCTATAATAACATCAAAGTTAGAGGAAATGTGCATCTACAATCTATCTATGTGGTTTTACGAGCAGGCAGTTGCCGTAGCTTCACTGCGCAATCCCAAGGCCAAACAATGGCGTAACGGACGACGCAACATCTTCGAACGTATGCGCTCCGAGATAGAGACTTCGGATAAGATTATATGGGTACATGCGGCCTCGTTGGGTGAATTCGAGCAGGGACGACCCATCATCGAGCGACTCAAAGAGCTGCAACCCGATGTACGCATACTACTTACATTCTTCTCGCCATCGGGCTACGAGATACGCAAGAATTACAGCGGTGCCGACTACATATACTACCTTCCCATTGACCGTGCCAGCTATGCACGACGCTTCCTCGATATCGTTCGTCCTGCAGCTGCGGTATTTATCAAGTATGAGTTTTGGCATAACTACCTCACCGAACTACGCAACCGAGATATTCCCACCTACGTAGTATCTGCCATATTTCGCCGCGACTCGATATTCTTCCGCCCCTGGGGAGGTGCATGGCGTAAAGCATTACGCAGCTTCACCACACTGTATGTGCAGAAGGGCTATTCGCAGGAGTTGCTCCACGAGTTGGGTTTCGACAATGTTGTTGTTGCGGGCGACACACGCTTTGACCGTGTTGCAGCCATAGCACGTGCCGCACGACAGATACCCACCATCGAGAGGTTCAAAGGCTCGGCACCTCTATTTGTAGCAGGCTCGACATGGGGCCCTGACGAGGAGCTGCTCATAGAGCTTATCAACGATAACCCCTCGATACGCTTCGTCGTAGCCCCTCACGAAATGAACGAGGAGCGTATAACCAAGCTTATCAACGCAATAGACGGAGGTGCTATTCGCTACACAACGTGCGACGAGAGCACCGACTTATCACATAAGCAGGTACTTATCCTCGATACCGTAGGTATTCTATCCTCGGTGTACGGATATGCCGATTGGTCATATATTGGCGGCGGCTTTGGTGTCGGCATACACAACACCTTGGAGGCGGCCACGTTTGGTCTGCCGATAGCCTTCGGACCCAAATATCACAAGTTTAAGGAGGCGTGCGATATGGTCGATATAGGCGTTGCCACATCTATAGAGAGCAGCGAGGAGCTTAAAGCATGGTTCGCGCCACTCAGAGATGACAAGATGCTACTTATGAATCTTCGCAACAAGGCCAAGGCCTATACCGAGGAGAATTGCGGAGCTACAGAGCTGATAACACGCGAGATACTATCCAAGATATAATTCGATAGCTATCTATTTCAACATATAGGCCGGCTAAATCGTTTAGCCGGCCTATATACTATTTTATGAGATCTACTAGAACAGACGCTCCTCTACAAGCTGAGCTCGTGTCTGTGCTGCCTCCTCCTTAATCTCCTCAGGGATGCTCTCCTTGAAGTATACGCTCGTCACACCCACGCTCTCCTGACTGGTCATCGTAAGCTGGCTACGATCCTCCGATACTGACACGGTGTATGTCGTAGCCCACGCTGTACCATCGGCATACTCACCAGAGAGCACATCGCCTGCCAAGGCATAGCTGCCGCCATAATACTCATAGTTCAGAGAGTATACCTGCTGGTAGATATCAAACGTACCATCCTCGTTGAAGGCGATATATACATCGAACGAAGGCTCCATATTATCCCAGCTCTCAATACGCCATTCACCGACAATCTTGCTGTTATCCTTCTTTCCGCCGCCATTCTCACACGCAGTCATCGCGATAAGCACAAGCACCACAAATGACCATATCTTAAAATTCTTCATAGCTATCTTTCTTTTAGATGTTTTCAATATTCTACAACCAACCTTCGGCATTATCCACAAAGCCATCTGCGTTGGCCACATGGTTCTCTCGTGCTATAAGCGCGAACTCCTTCTCGATGCGCATACCTCCTGTAAGCTGTCCACCGCCCACCGAGGTACCACCTGCAACAAAGGCTACCGTAATAGAGCCGGCACCCGGCTTAGTACAAGTGAGGATAAGCTTACCACCAAGTATAGCGTCGTTTACTATACCGAGGTGCTCGCGAGTCTCATCCGATATGGTATACTCCGACAATGTCTTCAACGATACCTGACCATCGCCGAGGTATCTATTCAAATCGAGAATCACCTCCTGTCCTACCGGAAGTGGGATAGACACCGTACCACGTACACCCATAAGAACACGATAGGCATCAATCTTACCTGTACCCATCTTACCCTTATACGTTGTAAGATTCATATTGCCACCCGAATAATTTGGCTTAAAGCCAGTAAGCACCGAGTCGAACTCATTTACCGAGGTAAGAAGAAGTGTCTTGAACTCATCAACGGTATAGCTCTTACCCAAGTCCAAAGCATATGACAATGCCAATGCAGCGATACCCGACACATGAGGACAAGCCATAGATGTTCCCTGCATGTAGCCGTACTTACCCTCGGGCAGTGTCGAGAGCACCAAGCCCTTCTCACTGTATGTGCTTGGAGGAGCTATCATATAGTACTCACCACCTGGGGCAGAGATGTTACAACCACGGTCGTAGCATGTGTAGTATGCCGGCAGACCATCCGGAGCAAATGCAGTAACTGCGATATACTCGTTATAAGCACCGGGGTAACCTGCCGAGGCCTTACCAACGTTACCTGCAGCAAATACCACCAAACCGCCATCCAATGCATCGCAATTCTTTGTTTCGATGAAGTACTCCAAAGCCTCGTACTCTACCGATACGCTACCCGTAGCGAAAGCCGTATCGTTGGCTATCTGTCCTGGCTCAACACCCCACGAGCACTGCAAAATAGAGGCTCCGCGATCTGCCGAGTACTCAATAGCCGCAGCGATACCCTTAACACCAAGCTCATCCTTACCAGAGAAGATCTGTGATGAGAAGATACGTACGCCATCGCCATTACCCGAGCCACCGGCAACACCCGATACACCAAGGTTATTGTTGTTTACGGCAGCTACAGTACCTGCAACGTGCGTACCGTGACCAGAGTCGTGAGGACGACCCCAGATGATACGACCTGTATCGGATACGAAGTTGTAACCATAGATATCATCTACATAACCATTACCGTCGTCATCGACACCATCGCTACCATTAAGCTCGGCCTCATTTACATCGAAGTTGGGCTCCAAGTCGGGATGCGTATGGCACACACCCTCATCAACCACGGCCACGACAATCTCGGGGCGACCCGTTGTCACCTCCCACGCAGCAGCAGCGTTAATATCCTCGCCCGCAACAATAGTTGGGAAGAGTTGCTTATCGCCATTGTTGATATAGTGCCACTGCATAGGCAACATATCATCGTTGAAGGGCATATTAGCGGCACGTGTTGTCGCAATCACATCTGCATAGTCGAGCTCTATGGCCTGCTCGGTAGGACGCTCGACACGTGTAGAGAACTGAACACGCTCGATGCTCTCCACCGCAGCAAAACGCTTGGCTGCCATATTCAGATCGACATCCGAGGGGAAGCTCACCACATACCATCTATCCATACCTCGTGCACGCTTGCGTTCAGCATTGACCTTCATATTGAATACCGGCTCGATAGCAACAGCACCTATCTCCGTAGCGATAGTCTCTATCTCCGATATGCCGCAACGTGTTGCCGACTCGGCACCCTCGAGAAGAGCTACACTCTCCTCATCGACATAGATTACCAGCTCGCCCAATACTGCCGCCTCCGAAGTATTGACAAACTTACGAGCTATCAATGTATCCTCCGAGGACATTACGGGTTGATCTACCGTATCATGCATACACGATGCAAGAAGCATTACGGCCAATGAAACCACAAAAAATCTACACTTGTTCATAATAGTATTAAGTTGTTAAAGTTTTTACAACGCCATAGGATTAGTACCAATGTGCGAAGTTAAACATTTTTTTTCAAACTGCAATAGATTTGCGCCATTGTAACACTATCCTTATCAAATTATTGCATCCTGCACACCATACAAAAGCAATGCGTAGGTGACATGTGTGCACCTACGCATTGTCTAATATTATTGCAAATGTACTCGCTACAAGAATGGCTCTACATCGACAGTGCGGGTTGTAGAGGCCTCCAACTTAACATCCTCAGGAATTACCGTAACATCATATTCGCTACGAATGCTTATATCCTCCTGGCTATCAAGTGTAAGCACCTTGCCATCGTTCAACAATGTAACCTTATATCCCGACTTCCATATGCTACCATCATCATATGTGCCTGTGAGAATATCGCCCGAGATGTGGTACATTCCGCTAAACTTAACGTAGTAGTCACCATAAATCAACTGATACATCTCATATGTATTATCGTCGTTGAAGTCGATATATACCTTAAATGGAGCATCTGCACCACCCCACGTAGACAACACCCACTCATTGACAATCTTATCGATGCCGGCAACAGGTGGTACATCCTCTTCACCTCCATCACAAGCGGTCAGACCCATAAACAACATAGCCACGAGCGACCATATCTTCAATGTTTTCATATCTCTCAATAAATTTAGGTTCAACAAATATTACAACCAACCACCGTTATCGTTGTTCACACGTGATATGATGGCAATCTCCTTCTCAATAAGCATACCGCCGGTTGTCTGGCCACCACCCACGAACGAGCCGCCTGCAATAACACCAACCTTTACTATTGCACAGCCGGGCTTGGTACAAGTGAGGATCAGCTTATCACCGAAGATGGTGTCACCTGTGATGCCGAGAGCTGCACGATCAGCCTCCGAAATGGTGTAATCCTTAACCACCTTAAGACCAAGGTTACCATCACCGAGATACTTGTTGATATCGACCTCCAACTCAACACCTACTGTTGCAGGAACGCAGGTTGTACCACGCACGTTCATAATGGCACGGAAAGCGTCGATACGACCCGTACCCATCTTTCCCTTATAGGTAGAGAGATTTATCTGACCACCTGTCTCGCCGTGTACCTTAGTACCTTTCAGCTGCGAGTCCATCTCGTTTACCGAGGTAGTAAGAATCTCGCAAAGCTGTGTATTTGTAAGCTGGATACCGTTATCCAAAGCATACGAGAGAACCAATGCTGCGATACCAGATACGTGAGGACAAGCCATAGATGTTCCCTGCATATAGGCATAATCGGTACCATATGGATTACCAAACATATCACCAACATCTGCAGGTACTGTCGAAAGGACACAACCGGCATCCGTATACTGGCGATTGCCATTGATTGTTGTCAAGTATAGCTCACCACCAGGTGCAGATACGTTACAGCCGCTATGGTAGTCGGTGTAGTATGCTGGCAGACCATCGAATGCAAATGATGTTACCGAGATAAACTCGTTGTATGCTCCGGGATAGCTGGCAACAGATTGCGCTTGGTTACCCGCAGCAAATATAATTACATTGCCATCCATTGCTGAACAACCGGACATCGACTTGAAGTACATGAATCCCTGATACTCGACACCGTTATAACCAGAGTACTCAGAGTCTGACTTAAACATGAACTCCTCATAGCCCCAAGAATTCTGCAATATACAAGCACCCATATCTGCAGCATACACAGCGGCCTTAGCCGAGCCATCGATACCGCTGCTCTCCTCGCCTCTGAAGATCTGGCACGACATGATACGCACACCATCACCATTACCCGAGCCACCTGCGACACCCGACACGCCAATACCATTGTTGTTTACTGCAGCAATGGTACCTGCCACGTGCGTACCGTGACCACAATCCGTATCCGAGGCGTTCCAAGTGATATTACCATCACCGGTAAATGTGTTAATACCATAAATATCATCTACAACGCCATTGTCATCATCATCCACACCTTCATTACCGGTAAGCTCTATTTCGTTTACCCACATATTTGCGGCAAGGTCGGGATGCTCATAGTATACACCCTCATCCAAAACGGCTACGATAACATCCTTGCGACCTGTGGTATACTTCCAAGCCTCGAACGCACTGATATCGGCATTCTCCTTAGGCTCGTTAGCACCATAGACGTTTACATCGGCACGGTTGTCGTAGTGCCACTGCAAAGGCAACATAGGGTCATTGTATGGCATATCCAAGGCACGTGTCTGAACCTCAGACTCGCTAATAGGCATTGCCTGCAAACGAGGATTAACCAAACGTGTATTAAACTGAACACGGCTAACCTCAGGCATTGCGGCATACTTGGATGCCACGCTCTCAAGATCCTGAGACTCTTCGAACGACACCTTATACCAGCGGTGAAGGCCGAAAGCCATCTTACGCTCGGTATTTACCGCCAAATTAAATACAGGCTTAATCTCCACTGCTCCAATCTCCTCAGCCAAAGCATCGAGCTCCATATTGCCCGAGCGTGTCGCAGAGCAACCATTCATCAGAGTCTCTGCAACCTCCTCATTAACATAGATAAGCAACTCGCCGGCAATTGCTGCATCAGCCGAGTTCACTAACTTCTTGGCAACTGCCATATCCACGCTGGGCGCAGGCATCTCGTCTACCGTATCCTTTACACAAGATACTGCGGCAAACATAGCCAAGGCAAACAACAGAATTTTACCCTTATTCATATTATTAAAATTAAAAGTTTTGTCAGTCCATGTAATCACACTAACTCAAAGTGCAAAGTTAATCATTTTTCGCAAACAACACAGCAATTGACTAATTTTTTAACATATAACCACCGATTTTCATAAATATTCGATATACATATATAAATATAAAGGAAATACGAGGTAAATAGCAGGGGTAAAACTCCGCAAAGAGAAAACAAAAAGGGCGACTCGGAATAGACCGAGTCGCCCAAGCGTTAGCTAAACATCGATTAGAAAGGCATAGCGAACTTACCTGTCATAACGAATGTACGCTCGAAGTCGCCGTTGTACTCAGTAGCTGAGTATGTCTTGCGAGCAACCTCCACCTTCAAGCTCTCAGATGCAACCGGCATGCTCTTAAGCTCAGCACCGCTGTAAAGCGAGCATGATGCAGGAGCTGCAACAGGAGCAATCACAGCAGCAGGAGTGAATGTATAGTAATCGCTATCGAACTCAAGGCTATTACCATCCTCAACAGCACGGAACTTCTTAAAGTAGTTCTTAAGAGATGATGGAGCATTGTCTGTCAAGCCAAATACGATAGCCTTGGCTGCCTTATCAAACTCTGCACTGTCAGAGCATACAAGAACCTGGTATGAACCATCCTCGTTAAGAGGAAGACCCATATTGAAGAGAGACTTATATGACTCATAACCGTATGCCATACCATCCAACGACAATGTGGTCATATCCTCATCGTATATGCCATAGAAGCTGAATCCGGGTATATCGGCAAACTCAACAAATACTGCACCGGGCTGAATAGAAGGAGTGATGTTGAGAGTTGTGCTGAACTCACCCTCAGTCATAGTATACTTACCAATAGCAAATTCACCTGAGTAAGCTGGCATCTGGTAATCTACGTGGTAGTACTGAGTCTCGCCATATACTGTATCAATCGCAAAGATAAAGCAGTAGTTAGTACCGGCGAGAGCACGAAGGATACGGATGTTACCATCCTCGATACCCTCGATCCAAGCGTATACATCGTCACCATAGTTATCAACAACCTCCTCATAAGACTTAACCTTAGAGCCATCCTCGATAGCAGCGTGAACATACTCAACCGAGTCATAGTAGAAACGCATGCCTGTTACCTCCTGAGGATTAGGAATATTGAGGAGAATACCCATATAGTACTCTGCAGGATATGTCTTAGCAATCTCCTCCTTCTTCTCCTCACTTACCAAGTTCTCGAGGGCATCAACAACGAACTCAGCCTCAACCTTTGGCTTATCCTCGCCACCGCCATTACCACCAAGACCAGGATAGTAGAAGAATGTTGTAGCAACATCACCCACAGGAGCACCCTCAGAGTAAGGAACAGCTACGATAGTGTATGTACCTGTCTCCAAAGCGATCTCAAATGTGCTATTCTCAGCATCACCCTCGTTGATATTCTCAGCTGTTCCGTCGTTGATAGAAGCAACAACAGCATCGAGATCCTCAACAGCCCCTGAAACAACGATGAACTTGAACGACTCAACATCGGCACCAACAGTGAAGTTGATGATAGCAGATGATGTCTTGTTGTCGGCAGATACGATCATACCTGCATACTCTGCGATAAGAGTATAGTCAGTAATCTCAACACCAGGCATCATATACTGAGTCATACCCTCAGAGTTAGCCTCCCAACCTGAAAGACCACCCTCGTAAGGATAAGCCAATACGATATTGTTTTTTGGGAATGTGATGATACCATCCTTGTAGGTAATAGGAGCAGCATAGCCACCCTCCTCAGTCTCGATTACATACAAGTACAAAGGAAGTACACCAGCATCAGTGAAGTTAGCCTTAACACCAAGATATGCAGGGTTCTCAGGCATCAACACGTTATCAGGATCGGTTACGTCGAACTCGAAGTAAACGTCCTCCTCGTCATCCCATACAAGGAATCCGGGAACACCACCCCACATGTAACCCACAACATCCATAGAGAATGGGTTTACGACGCGGATACGATTAGGATTCTCAGCGTGCTGCTGCATAGGAACATAAGCACCATAACCTGCTGGCACGTCCTCCAAAAGCACACGGAGGAAGTCGTCGATATAGATACCCTGGCCAAGGTCATTCCATGGCTCTGGAACTCTAACCTTTATGGTAATCTCACTGTAACCATACTTCGATGCACACTCGCCAGAGATCTGCAACAAGATGTTGTAGGTAGTACCTGCAACAAGCTCCTTACCATCGAACTTGATCAACAAAGTAGCCTCTGTCTCACCCTTGGCGAAAGGAACCGTTGCTTGAACGTCAAACAAACCGCTCTCATCGTTAGCACGGATAGTTGCAACTGCATCCTCCTCAGACTTTGAACGCATAAGAGGCAAAGTGATAGCAGTCTCAGTAGATTCAACCTGGTAGGTTGTAACTACATCATTGGGGAAGTATACACCCAGCGTTACATCAGCCTCGCCGGGAGTCCACTCAGTCTTGTTACACGCTGTAAATGCCATCGCACCAACGGCAACAAGAAGCAGATATATAAACTTAATATTTTTCATACTCTTTTTCCTTTTAATTAGTTACCCTCAGTTGGCAAGACAGGATCCCAAGCCTGTGATGGGTTAGGGTTATTACACTGAATACCAAGGTTGATCTGTGTCTCACCCTGTGGGATACAATATGTCCACCAAGCAAGACGACCGTTGGTCTTGAAACGAGCATCTGGATCGAAGTTTGTACCCTGATATGCAGAATCAATAGGCATATCCAAACGCTTCATATCGTACATGACAATACCCTCACCCCAGAACTCTATACCCTTCTGGAAGATAATCTCGTCAATGAGATCCTGTGTCATACAAGCATACATTGAGTCACGAGTTGCCATGAAGTCATAGAGCTTCTGCCATGCAGTAGTAGTGTCGTAGTGTGCCATTGCCTCCATCTCGATGAAGTACATCTCCTCGCAACGCATCAAAGGAAGTGTAGAAGAACCGGCAACCATATAGTCTACACGCTCACCCTGTGCAGGACGGAACTTGAAGAATGTATAAGGTGCAAAGCTGTCAAACTCACTCTCGGTAGTAATAAGCGTGTAAGGTGCGAACTCAGCGAAAGTAGTCTCAGGACCCTTAATGAGGTTCTTACGGAAGTCTGTGTCGCTCAAACGATCGTATGCTACAGTCGAAACACCTGGGTGTGACAATGGAGCATAGCCATATGTAGCCTCAGGCGACATGTGAGCAGCAAACTGGTAGAGGTTATTGATGATAGTATCGGTAGACTGAACCAATGCCCACATCCAAGATGAAGCCATAGAGTTGAAGCCTGTTGTAGGGTTAGTCCACTCGTACTCCGACATGATAGCACCACCGTGAGCATCGATAGACTTACGAGCATACTCAGCAGCAAGCTTATAAGCATCTGTACCCTGTGGAAGAGCACCCGAAAGACCATCCTCGAAACCACCCAACCAAAGGTATGCACGAGCGTAAAGACCATAAACTACGGCCAATGAAGGATTTGTAGGAGATGTAGGCTTATAATCTGCCAATGCCTCCTCAGCAGCTGCCAAATCAGCGAAAATGAAGTTGAAGATCTCCTCACGAGTAGCACGTGGATTATCCTTAGCAGTATCCTCGGTGAAGTTCTCGTCTACGATAGGCACTGTAAGAGCCTGAGCCTCAATAACACCTGCCTCATAGTTAGGGTTGTTTGGAGCCTCAGCATACAATGGCTCGAACATACGAGCAAGGTCAAGATAGAACAACGCACGGTATGTCTTAGCGATACCTACGTGAGCTGCAGCGTTCTCATCCTCACCAAACATAACAATGAAATCATTACATGTCTTGATCTGAGGATAGTAGTTATACCAAACATGCGACGCCAACGCCGAGCTTGCTGAGTATCCCCAACCATAAGCACTCGCATAGAAACGGTTATAACCTGCTGGAAGACCAGTTGTCCAACCATTACATGCAATAAGCTTACAAGCGTGATCATTGTAACAACCAACTGAATGGTAACCAAAGTCTGTGTGCTCCCAACCAGACACGTATGACAACATACCCGATGGAATACCCTTCAAGATTGGATCAATCTGTCCGCCAACAAGCTGGCCCTCAGTGATGACACCCTCCTTAGGGAACGTCTCTCTAATACAGCCGCTAAGCGCAACAAGAGCACAAAGGCCTACGGCTGCCATCTTAAATATCTTATTTACTTTCATAATCTTAGTTCCTTTATATTAAAATTAGAATGTCAAGGTTACACCACCCGAGATAGTACGGATAGGAGAGTAGTGAGCGTTACCGGTACCACGTGGGTCAAGACCCTTACGCTTAGACCAGTAATATACATTATCACAAGCTACGTATACACGAAGGTTAGAGATCTTGTTGTTCCACCACTTTGCAGGGAAGGTATAACCAAGATTAACATTCGAGATATTCAAGTAGTTAGAGCTGATAAGGAATCGGTTAGATGTAGATGTAGTATACTGATCACCGAACTGGAAACGAGGAATCTGTGAACCCTTATTGTCCTGTGACCATGCCTCCAACAAGTCTACGTGGTAGTTCTTACCAGAAGTTGCAGAGGTTGGTGATGACATATAACCTGCATAAGCACCATCGTATACCTGACCACCAAGCTGATAGTCAAATGCTACAGAGAGGTCGAAACCATAAGCATACAAAGTAGTACCGAAACCACCGAATACGGTTGGCAACGATGTACCGAAGAGCTTCTTAGAGTTGTTATCACTCTGAATCAAAGAGTAGTCGGTAACAGTGCTTGTCTTGCCGGTCTCAGGATCTACCTGATACCACTGTGACTCACCTCGATCCGATACACCTGCATACTCAGGAATGAAGTATGTATTCAAAGGAAGACCCTCAGCAATGAAACCGCTACCGCTTACGAAACCTGGATAGCCATCAACAGTAAGGTCCTTACGTGACTCAGGCAACTTCAACACCTTGTTCTTAACCCAAGTAACGTTTGCATTGATAGACCAAACAACGTCACGAGTACGAACAACATCACCATTCAATACAACCTCAATACCGGTATTTGACATATCACCGATATTGTCGTAGTATGAAGAGTAACCAAGCGATGGAGTTACAGGAACTGAGAACAACATATCAGATGTCAAACGGTAGAATACATCAACACTACCGCTCAAGCGATCGCCCCACAAACCGAACTCAACACCGGCGTTGATATTGGTGTTGGTCTCCCAAGTAATGTTAGGATTACCCTTTGCACCGAAGATAACTGAGATACCGCCGTTACCATCGTTAGTCACTGAATATAGGTCAGTATAGCGATACATACCGATGTTATCGTTACCCTGAGAACCTACCGAAGCCTTGAGCTTCAACATATTTACAACAGGAGCGTTGAACCACTGCTCACGGCTCATAATCCAAGCGATACCTGCCGACCAGAAGTTACCCCAACGGTGATCTGGGTGGAAACGTGAAGATGCATCACGACGGTAAGATGCCGATGCGTAGATACGGCCATCGTACTCATACTGAGCTCGGAAGAAGTAACCCTCGTTTACATACTCACCAAATGTAGAACCTACAGAGTTCATATCGACAACAGCACCGTTAAGCTCGAGGTTGTCAGTACTGAAGATGTTAGACTTAGCACCCGACAAAGAGTATGTACGGTAGTTGTAGGTCTCGTGACCGAGCAACAGGTCGATATTGTGCTGATCGTTAGCACCGAAGCTCTTGTTGTAGTTCAACAACTGCTGCAAGTTGTGGTTATACACACGCTGGTGTGCCTTAGATACAACACCACCGTTAGTTACGAACTGACCATAGTATGGGTTGCTCATGTTTGTAGAACGGGTCTCATCAATAGTAACCGAACCATTAAGAGTAAGCTTCAAGCCCGGCATGAAGATAAAGTCAGCAAAACCGTTTACAGAGAATGCATTACCCTCAGAGTTAGACTCATCCAACCAGATAAGCTGCAATGGGTTAGCCTCAGAACCTGAGAAACGTGTAAGTCCCCAAACATTACCCTTACCATTATCGTACAAGTCCCAGCCGTGCTCATCCTTCATAATGTTACCCTCGCCATCACGGATGTATACCGGATAGATAGGAGCTGTATCGGCAGCAGCAGAGAATACGTCGGCAGTAGTACCATCACCCTCATTAGATGTTGAAGCACCATCCCAGTTGAAACGAGTATAGCTCATGTTAGCACCCACCTTCAACCACTTCTTTGCCTGATAATCAGCACGCAAACGAGCTGTCCAACGCTGCATTGCAGAACCGTCGGTAATACCGGTGTTATCCAAGTAACCGAACGATGCGAAGAAGTTAGACTTCTCGGTAGCACCTGCGATGCTTACGTTATACTCCTGACGGAATGATGGGTCGTACAACTCATCCATCCAGTCGTCTGGCTGCACGGTGTAATCCTGACCGTTGTAAGTGAACTTACGACCAAGAGTTGCATTAGGGTTAAGCTTGCCGTTTGTACCGATAAGGGTCTGACCGGCAGGCAATGTATAAACATTGTAACCCAAGCTACCTGTAGCATTTGGAGCAATAATATCATTTGCTACAATCTGGTGAGCCGAAGCTGCGTCATAACCATTGTCCATGTAGTAGTTCTTCAATGCAGCATAGTGCATCTCATAGTACTGACCTGGCTCCTTGGTATACTCATATAATTGACGCGCGCGCATATTAACACCCCACTTAGCGTCGAAGTTTACGCGAGCATCACCGGCCTTAGCACGCTTTGTAGTCACCATGATGACACCATTGGCACCACGAGCACCATAAAGTGCGTTAGATGCGGCATCCTTCAATACGGTCATCGACTCGATATCGGCCATATTAAGGTTGTTAAGGTCACCCTCGTAAGGTACACCATCGACAACCCAAAGAGGCGAGCTACCTGCGTTGATTGAACCGATACCACGGATGGTGATAGATGGCTGCGAACCAAGCGAACCTGAACCCTGCGTAGTCTGAAGACCCGCTACCTTACCTGCAAGGGCATTGGCAACAGATGAAGACTGAGTCTTAAGCAACTCGTCTGACTTCAAGACAGCAGCAGAACCCGTAAAGGCCTCCTTCTTTGCAGTACCGAACGCCTGCACGATGACCTCTTCGATCTGCTCAGAATCTGCGAGCAGAACAACGTCGATCGTTGAGCGACCAGATACAGCAACTGTCTGCGCCTGCAAACCAAGGTATGAGAATACCAGGTTGGCATCAGCAGGAGCTGCAATCTCATAATAACCGGCAACGTCGGTAGTAGTACCGCGAGATGTTCCCTCGACTACAACCGCTGCTCCGATGACCGGCGTACCGGTCTCATCGGTCACTGTACCGGTAACACGCTGACCCTGCGCATATGCTCCGAAGCACGCAAAAGTCAGAACCGTAATCACTGATAGTACAACTTTTCTAACCATAAGCATTAGTTTTAATTAATAAAGTTTTCTATAAAAAGTTTTCTTCATTCTTCGCGTAAAGTTAATGCACAAAGATAACCCAATAATTGCAATCCGCAAAATTTCCTTAACTTTTTTTTCGTTAGAATGTACATAATCCCCAAAATAATTGCATAAATGGCGTAAAGCGCACACTTTTACACCACACATATGGATTTTAATGCGGGTGTTTAGTTTATAAAAAACCAAATTTCGTTGATTTCATAAGAGTAATTGTACCTACCAATTATTCTATTTGACTTTATGAACAAAAATAATATGCAACAAAATGATAAAAAAATCTTGACAATAACAAATTTTTATTACTTTTGCACCGCACAACCGATATGAGCGATTGTGCCGAACCTATTTTCTAACCTGACACATAAATAGTGTCCCTAAATCACAACTTATGAAGCGACTGCTTTTAGGCATCGCACTGCTGCTTATGGCAACAGTGGCGAATGCTCAGGTTACAACCTCTTCTATTCGAGGTCACGTAACAACAAACGACGACTCACTGCCCGGCGCGACAATCGTTGCGTACCACACTCCTTCGGGCACCGAGTATGGTACTACAACCAACTCGGAAGGTATCTACACCCTGCGCGGACTGCGCGTGGGTGGCCCCTACACCATTACCATATCATTTCTTGGTTACCGAAGTGTGACCTATGCCGACATTGAACTAAGCCTTGGAACTATCGCCACTTTCGATGCCGAGATGGAACCGGCCTCACTCGACGTGGAGGACATCGTTGTCATCGGCTCGGTAGATAATACGGTCGGCAATATGACTTTCTCGAACAAAACAATGGAGCTAATTCCATCGGTAGACCGCTCCATATACGACCTCACACGCCTTATGCCGGGAGCTGTAAGCCCTGCGGCCGGAGGTATTGTCTTAGCGGGCCAAAGTACTCGCTATAACGCATTTACAATTGATGGAACATCCGCTGCCGACATCTACGGACTCGGCACCACAGGTATGACAGGCTCGCTAACACGTGCCAACCCCATACCGCTCGATGCCCTGGCCCTTGTGGAGCTCTCATCCTCACCCATAGACCTGCGCGAAAGCGGCTTTACCGGAGGTGGCATAAACGCTGTAACACGCTCCGGCGACAACGGCTTTAGAGGATCGGCCTACACCTACTTCAACAACGAGCGTTTCTACGGCACAACACCGGGGCGAGATGTCGAAGAGCGCAGACATCTATCCGAGCAGATGACCTCAATTGTCGGCCTTACGCTGAGTGGCTCGCTTGTCGAAAACAAGCTATTCTTCTTCCTTGCCGGCGAGTTCAATCGCAATATAACACCCTCGACAAACCATCCGAGTAGCGGTGTCAGCGCACTTACACTCGATGAGGCTGAGCGCATAGCGACACACTACAAGAGTCTGACAGGCTACGATGGCGGTGGTTACGGAGAGCATAACGTCTTGGCACTAACAGGCTCTGCCGTAGCACGTCTCGACTGGAATATCAACGACAATAACCGACTTTCGCTACGCTACAACATGCTTCACGCCGATGCCGATGCTTCGTCAAATT
Source organism: Alistipes sp. (assembly GCA_017504265.1). Classification (GTDB taxonomy): domain Bacteria; phylum Bacteroidota; class Bacteroidia; order Bacteroidales; family Rikenellaceae; genus Alistipes. Next base: position 18,322 of record JAFVRN010000006.1, read on the forward strand.
CGGCTCAGTCGTTCTACTTTACCGGCTCGGAGTATACCAATATCAACCGCACACACTCGCTTGTCGCCGAGCTTAACTCGTCGGACGATTGGGGGATGAATACGTTGCGTGTAGGCTACACGCTGCTACGCGACGGACGTACGACAGAGGAGAGTCTGCCCGCCGTCATCATCAACTCGCTCGGTGAGCGCGGAAATGGCTCTGCGACTATCGGCACAAACCCATATTCGGGTTGTAATATGCTCTCTCAGAATATATTTATCATCGGCGACGACCTCACGCTGACACGTGGACGACACACCATCACCGTAGGTACAGCTAACGAGATTTACCGCGCCGACAACCTCTATCTGGCCAATGCGCAGGGCACATACACATATGCCTCTATCGACGACTTTTTGGCCGATAACGGAACATCAGGAGGACACGCCACGCAGTATGCCTACAACTACTTCTTGGACGGCAAGCGCAACCCGCCTATGACAATGGCTCAATTTGCACTATATGCACAAGATGAGGTGGAGCTGGCACGACACCTGCATCTGACTTATGGTCTGAGAGTTGATATGCCCGTTATGTTCGACACACCACAGGCCAACGAAGAGTTTAACAATGGCCATTTTGTCTCGACCTACGGCACAAAGACGGGCGATATACCACGTACACAGCTGCTCCTCTCACCACGCATTGGCATAGAGTGGCTTAACGAAGGCCTCACACTTCGCGGCAGTGCCGGCATATATACAGGACGCATACCCTTTGTATGGCTCGCGAACTGCTACCAAAACAACGGTATGCGCAGCGTGGGTGTCACCGTCACAAACCACAACGATACGCCTGCATTCAGCCTCAACCCCGAGTCGGTAGGCATCGCCAGCAACCCCGCCATTGACTTAGTAGACAGCAAGTTCCGCTACCCACAGGTATTCCGCGTTGCTGCCACGGCGCGATACACTCTTGGAGGCTGGGCATTTCAGGCAGATGCCGACTACACGAAAGGCATAAACAATATCTACGTAGAGAACTTAGCAGCCGAGGATAAGGGACAACGCCTATATGTCGGAGGCGACAATAGACGTAGTGCTACATACTACTCGCCCAACACCTCGGCATACTCGGCAGTATACCGCCTGAGCAATACACAGCGCGGCTACTCGTGGTCGGCAACCGCACGTCTTGAATACAACTTCCGAGAGCAGCTTCCGGGACTCGAATTTATGGCGGCATACACCTATACCGTATCACGCAGCATCAACGATGGCATCTCGGCGCAATCATCATCGAACTGGGGTCGCACATATACGGTTGATAGCAACTCGCCGACACTCAGCAGCTCGGTATATGAGTTCCCACATAAGGTTGTCGCTTCGCTCTCATACTCACGTCGTTATGGACTCTTTGGCACAAACGTAATGTTGCTCTATAACGGCTATTCAGGCGAGCATTACTCACTGACATATGCACGAGGCAAGACCGATGAGAATGGCGATACGTATCGTGGTAATATGTTGATTTATATCCCTACGAAAGAGGAGATGGGCTCTATGTTGTGGGCAGATGATAGCTCTGCAGCAGCCTTCGACAGCTATATCGAGGCAGACAGATATTTGAAGAGTCATCGCGGCGAGTTTGCCGAGCGCAACTCACACTCGTTGCCTTTTGTCAGCCGTCTTGATCTGCACGTTGCGCAGTCGTTCTACTTCGACAAGAAGAGCCAGCGACATGTTGAGCTATCGCTCGATGTCATCAACCTCGGCAACCTTATATCACGCTCGTGGGGTGCAGTACATCGCACATCAAACTGGGCACTATCTCCGGTTACCATCACCGAGCTTGTCGCCACAGATGGAGGCTACCGCCCTGTGTATAAGTTTACCGGCGCGGAGTATACCACCGACGACATCGCCTCACGCTGGCATATGCAGATTGGCCTGAGAGTGGTCTTTTAAGTAATATATTTTGGGTTAAAGCCGGCATTTGGGCTGTTATCCGACCAATTTAGGGTGGGCAATGAGTGTGATAAACCTCTATGCCCACCCTATTATTAAATAAATTTACGAATTCGCTTTGATATATCCGTTTAATTTTCGTACCTTTGTCACGATTTGTGCTAAACGATAAATCAGACAATAATACACAATAATTAAAAATTAATTAAGACTATGATTTACTCACACGAAGTGCAGCAGATGTGCTGCGTGAAAAAGGGTGCCAACCACGAGTCGGCTCCTATCCCAGAGGAGGGCAAATGGGTACGTGCTAAGGAGATCAAGGATATCTCTGGCCTTACTCACGGTATTGGCTGGTGCGCACCACAGCAGGGTGCCTGCAAACTTACGCTGAATGTTAAGGATGGTATCATCGAGGAGGCATTGGTAGAGACTATCGGTTGCTCGGGTATGACTCACTCAGCAGCTATGGCCTCGGAGATTCTCCCCGGCAAGACTATCCTCGAGGCGTTGAACACCGACCTTGTATGCGACGCTATCAATACCGCTATGCGTGAGCTCTTCAAGCAGATTGTATACGGCCGTACACAGTCAGCATTCTCGGAGGGTGGCCTTGTTATCGGTGCATCTTTGGAGGACCTTGGTAAGGGTCTTCGCTCACAGGTAGGTACTATGTTCGGTACTAACGCTAAGGGTACCCGCTACCTTGAGATGGCCGAGGGTTACTGCACACGTATGGCTTTGGATGCCAACGATGAGGTTATCGGCTATGAGTTCGTACACCTTGGCAAGATGATGGACTTCATCAAGAAGGGTATCGAGCCGGCTGAGGCTTTGGAGAAGGCTAAGGGTTCATATGGCCGTTTCAAGGATGCAGTTAAGTATATCGATCCTCGTCACGAGTAGGCCGAGGGCGTTCATTAGTTATTAACCATTAAATTTGTAAGAATTATGGCATTATTTGAGAGCTACGAGCGCAGAATCGATAAGATCAACGCTGTGCTTGCACAATATGGTATCAAGTCGGTCGAGGAGGCTAAGGCTATCTGCGACCAGAAGGGCATCGACCCCTATAAGATGTGCGAGGAGACTCAGCCCATCTGCTTCGAGAACGCTAAGTGGGCCTATGTAGTAGGTGCTGCAATCGCTATTAAGAAGGGTTGCACAAATGCTGCTGACGCTGCCGAGGCTATCGGCGAGGGCTTGCAGGCATTCTGTATCAACGGTTCGGTAGCCGAGGACCGCAAGGTAGGTATCGGCCACGGTAACCTCGCTGCACGTCTATTGCGCGAAGAGACACAGTGCTTCGCATTCCTTGCAGGTCACGAGTCATTCGCAGCTGCCGAGGGCGCTATTAAGATTGCCGAGATGGCTAACCGTGTACGTAAGAACCCATTGCGCGTAATCCTCAACGGTTTGGGTAAGGATGCTGCGCAGATCATCTCACGTATCAACGGCTTTACATATGTACGCACCGAGTTCGACTACTACTCGGGCGAGGTTAAGGAGGTAGCTACTATTCCTTATTCTGACGGTCTTCGTTCTAAGGTGCGCTGCTATGGTGCTGACGACGTACGCGAGGGTGTAGCTATCATGTGGAAGGAGGATGTAGACGTATCTATCACAGGTAACTCTACCAACCCAACACGTTTCCAGCACCCCGTAGCAGGTACATATAAGAAGGAGCGTACGTTGGCCGGCAAGAAGTACTTCTCGGTAGCATCGGGTGGTGGTACCGGCCGTACATTGCACCCCGATAATATGGCTGCAGGTCCTGCATCATACGGTATGACCGACACTATGGGTCGTATGCACTCTGACGCTCAGTTTGCAGGCTCTTCATCAGTACCAGCACACGTGGAGATGATGGGCTTCCTCGGTATGGGTAACAACCCAATGGTGGGTGCAACTGTAGCTATTGCAGTAGCTATCCAGCAGGCAATGAACTAATTTGATGTGATAAGGGGTCATCTATGACCCCTCAATCCAAAGCCCGAATGGGATATACTTGCGTATTTCCCATTCGGGCTTTCTCTTTATCGAAGCCGTATCTAACCCCTTATGGCATCAAATTACAGCCCACTGCTAATTCCGCAAATAAGGCTTACCATTATAACCCCTAACAAAAAGTTTTCATAAATCTTCTCGCTTTTCAAGAGAGGTGGATAGGAAGAACCTTAAATGGTATGGCAACGCAGCCACAAGCCGACACCGCTCTACTTACAATTACACCTGTCGCGGCATTCCGAGCAGGCTCGATGCTTTACAATCTTACGTCGTATCCATAGGTAGTAGCCCGTGAGCGGCAATGTTGCTCCGAGCATAGCTGCCAAGAACCACATGATGCGCGTGAACAGACCACCCCACGAGCCTACATGCAGCGTGTAGAGCCAGCCGCGCATCTTCGACATCTTCGAAGAGCTCTCATAGCTATTCACGCCCATCATCTCGCCCGTAGCATTATCGAAGAGGTACTTATCCGAAGCACGCTGGTTGCCCCACTGCGCATACTTCACCGAGGCAGAGCCCTTTGCAAGGGTTATCTGCGTGGCGGTATCACACTCGGCGGCAACGCTCTCGTATACCTGCTGCCAGTGCAGGTAGGGTGAAGCAGCGAGGGCCACATCTTCATGCACTCTACTTTTGTTATGCGCCTCACCGCCACCCTTAGGTTCGCTCTGCTCTATACCGAAAAGAGCATATAGGCCATCTCTATACCATGTAAACGACCAAGTAAGGCCTGTGAGTGCCATGACCAGGAGTAGTGTCGCGGCATAGAAGCCGCCCGCGACATGCAGGTCATAAAGAAGGCGATGACGGCCGCTGCGCAGCTTTATTGTCATACGGTTGGCAAGCGACTTACGATGCTTTGGTATCCAGACTATTAGACCCGTGATGATGATCACGACCATAAGCAGTGTAGATACGCCCACGATCATCTTGCCCCAAAAGATTCCGCCATCCGTAGGTTTACTATCCATAAACCAGCGGTGCAGACGAAACATCGTGCGGAAGAAGCCAAGACGCTCGGGGCTGCCGAGAACCTCGCCACTATACTGATTTACGTATGTTGCCGCATGCTTTGGCTGCGAGAGGTTTACCTTGTAGCTACGCTCGGCATCCTCGAAAATCGTGATTCCCGTAATCTCCTGACCCTCGCCAAGTGTAGGTTCTACGCGAGCAATAAGCTCATCTATGGCGAGTGGCTCACCCTCGGCCGCCACACGATAGTAGTGCGGCCGCAGAGCCTCGCTAATCTCCGTCTCGAAGACAAGCATCGCACCCGAGAAGCAGGTCACCGAAATGAGCAGGCCAAGAGGTATCGAGAGCCACTTATGTAACTCTTTGAATAGCTTTTTCATTGTGTGTAGGTTTTAACTATTATATCATACTCAGGCGACCGACACCACTGATCTGTGTTGCTTCGATAGTAAGACCCTTCGTTGCGACACCCGTCTCGGTGTTGATAACATAGATTGCAGGATAGCTGTCCGTAGTTGTCACCGTGATATATACCTTGCCATTTTCGACATATGGGCTGCTTCCAAATCCCGAGATACTATCGGCTGATGGGAGTCCTGTCACGGCGGTAAACTTACCTGCGATGGCATCGAATATACCGAGTTGGTTGGCTGTCATCTTCTTATCGGGCGTAAGCGGCGAATCGTACATGAGCATCAGGAACTTCTCCCCTCCCGCAGGCCATGTGCGCAGGAATGAGCGACCATCTGTCATAGCCTCGATATTGTAGTAGTAGTCGGGGTCGAACTCCTCCGTGCCACGCTTAATACGCATAACACCTGCAGGGAGCTTCGTCTGCTGACGCTCGTCGGCCATAACCTTGGCATATGAAGGCGAGAATACGTAGATGTCGCCACTATCTGCTACCCACGTCATCTGGTAGTACTGCGATTTATTACGACCACAGGCATAGCTGAGCTTGTCGGTGCGAATCAGTTTTTTCGAGGTCAGCGTCTCGTCATCGAAGATTGCCACCCAGCACTCATCGGGATACTGTGTCCACTGCAACTCGCCCTCCTTGTAAGAGCCTGAGCCCGAGCCACCCGACTCTTGCTTCACCAAGTCGCCGTAGCCCTCACGCACCCACTTGCCACCGTCGGCCTTAACACCATACTGACTAAGACCCATAGGCACTGCTGCTGCGAAAATCTTACCTTCGCTCTCCTCAATACCTGCAAGCGTTACATACTCGCCATTACCCAGGAAGTTCTCCGAGAGATATGCCTCGTTCATCGTATCGTTGGTAGCGTATGTCTCGGCCTTAACATCGAGATACGAGATAAGGAATGACTTGGGGATAAAGCCGTTAGCATCGGCCCACTCCGTCGGGCCATCACCCGTAGAGGTGGTTATGATATACTTGTCGTAGATGCCGTATGTAGTGAAACGACGCACGGCATACTCCGCAGGACGCGCCTCGAGCATCGAGTCCTCGTTGAGAATATAGGAGCGCGTAGTGCCGGCATTTCCCTGATTATAGGTAAGGCCATAGAGGTAGCTGTCACCATAGAACACCCAATATGTTGCACCATCATTGACCAAGCCGTTCTCCATACCCACTGTACCCTCCTCGAGCGATGCTGCTGTTAGAAGTGCATTGGTTGTGGTGTTAGAAAATGTGCCCTGCGAAGCTATAACATAGGCAGAGTCAGCACCCGACACCGGAGGATTTTGCTCGTTACCCTCTGGCACATTATCACTCTCACAAGCCGTCGCTGCGACCATTGCTGCGACCATCGTCATCTTAATTAAAGTCTTAAAAATCATAATGTTATCTGTTAAATTTTACAATTATCATCTCCATGGGGTTATCTTCCACCGAAGGCTATACGCAGCTTGCCATAGAAGGCTCGTCCCGCCTTTTGAAGGCTGAAATTATCGTACAACTTTTCGTTCGTAAAATTACGGCACTCCACCGAAATGTTGTACTTACCGCCCTTTATCGTATAGCTCAGCGACAGATTATGCGAAAATTGGTTTGGCACCATATAGTCATCACGATTTGTACCTATTCGCGACGAGTAGTAATAGAAGTGGTGCAGATATTGGTTGTCATAGGTAAGCGTCAGCATATTGCCCTTGGCTATGCAGTCGTGCCACGTGAAGGTTACATCGCCATCGGCAAAGAAGTATGGAATGTTGGGCATACGGTCACCATAGCCGAGGTTGGGCATCGAGGTTGTGCCTATGGCTATAGGCATATTATCACGAACATCCATATATGTCAGATTACCACCCACCGACAACCACTTCGCAAAGGAGTAACGCAGCGAGAGGTTGCCGCCAAGCGTCTTTACTCGGCCATAGTTTATATATGTCGCCGCCGACTTACCGCCACTCATATCGACTATATTACGCTGAATATAGTCATTTGTATTGCGCCAGATAAGGCCGGCCTCGACAAATATACCATGACGACCATCTGCCCCAAGATTGGCGTTGTAGCTGATGCTCGCATTGAGGTTATCGCTACTCTCGGGACGTAGCCCGACATCGCCCATCTCCAAGTCCTCGTCACCGAATAGCTCCTCGATGGTAGGTAGACGGTATGCACGTTCGTATGACAGTTTAGCCTGCATACCCTCGGTTATAAAGTATGTTCCCGCCACGCCGTAGCCAAAGGCATCCTCGCTGCGTGTCGAGCGTATAAACTCGGTCTGCTTATCGTTGGTAGCGATAGGCCCCGAGGTATAGAGGGCGTAATACTTGGCAAAAATCGAGGCATTCCAACGCTTCGAGGGCGAGAGACGATACTGAAAGCCGGTGATATTCTTGCGCGTCTGCTTATCTATGGCATCGGTCATCTCCTCGCGGGCAAGCAGCGAGGTATTCTCACGACGGAAGGCGTTAAATACGTGGTTTAGGGTGAAGTGGTGCTTGCGACCGAGACGATATGCAAGCGTTGCCGTAGCATTCCAATTGTCGTTATCGGCACGCGAGTGCTGGAAAGAGTGCTCTCCGGGCGAGTTAAGACGCTTAGTCTCCTCACGCCAGTTATACTTATACTGCGCCGTATCTACGTTCGTCGTCTCATTGCGGTTGTAGTTCGCCGTGATTGTGAGGTCTAGACCCTCGACAAAGAGGTTGCGCTTGAGATACTCCAACGAGGGTAACAGCGAGTGTCCATAGCGAAACTTCTCGCCATAGACAATCTCTTGACGCACACCCGTCTGTATATCCTTGTGCATCTGCGAGTAGGTGAAGCCCACCACAAGGCGGTCGGTCCAACGCTTACCCACCACACCAAGCTTGGCCACGACAGCTTCGTTGTGGTAGTTGTCGTGAAAACGCTCCACACGCTCCAACTTATCACGCTCGATACGTCCTGTCGCGAAATCCTCTACCGGAGCATCGACCATATAGTTGTTGTCCGAGTAGTTCTGAAAGGCGTTTATCTCCCACATAAAGCCATTATCAAGAGTCTGTCCGGCATTCACCGACGAACGGTGTGTATTGAACGAGCCATAGGAGTACGAGGCATCGACAAACCAGCGGCGGCGCGACTTGTTGGTAACGATATTTACCACGCCACCGATAGCATCAGCACCAAAGCCTACGGGGACAACGCCACGATATACCTCTATACGGTCGGCATACCCCGCCGGAATGTTGTTTAGCGAGAATGAGCTACCCACACCCTCCTGTGGTACTCCATCGATAAATATCTTGACATGCTTGCCCGAGAAGCCATCTACCATAAGCGACATATCCGAGCCTACACCACCCGACTCGCGGAGCTTTAAGCCGGGGGCACGCGACAACGCATCGCCAAGGTTCTTGGTCGTATTGCGCATCTCGCGGGTATCGACAGCCTCAGCATTAAAGGCCGAACGCTTGATGCACCCCACACCCGAAGCCGTGACAACAACCTCGTCTATATCCGTAGCAAGGGTTTTCAGCGAGAAGTCGAGTTCGTAGTGGTCTGCCGTTGCGATGTTCACCTTCTCGGCATACTCCTCATAACCGAGTACCGAGGCAACAATACGATGCTCACCCGTGGGAATACTCAACGTGTAACGCCCCTCGGCATCCGTCACCGCACCACTTGTAGTACCCTCGACGAATATCGTTGCATAGGGTATTGCTACACCGTCGCTATCTGTAACGCGCCCCTCGATGGTGGTTATAGCCTTTGCAGGTGGCTCGGTTGCCGAGAGATCGATTCTCGGTAGTAGTATAGCCACTAATAGTATAAGGTATCGACCCCATCTCTTCACTTCTCTCTGCGCATCCATAATTACACTCATTTACAGGTGCAAAGGTATATGGTTACGACGAGGGGCGCAATCGCTAATTTATGGGAAATTTGGGGATTATTACTACCAAAAAATAGTTAAGCAAGAGGTTACCTCATCCTGCAACATAGCTCCTATTTGCAGGAGTATCAGCATAAAACAGGGCATAAGGGTAAGCAAGATGTTATGGAAGTACGCCGAGTAGCTCTTCGATATCGTCTATCAGATACTCCGCGCCTGCTGCAAGCAGTTCATCACGTGTCGCGTTGCCATAGGTGACACCACAGGCACTCACTCCTGCACCGTGCGCCATAGCTATATCAACAGGCATATCGCCTACAACAAAGGCCTCAGAGGGCCTATATCCCAACTCCTTGAGGGTCATTAACACCGGCTCGGGATCGGGCTTGTGGCGTTCTACGCTGTCCGAGCCTACTATAAAATCAAAATGGCGAGATATGTCGTGTGCATCCATAAACAGACGCAACGAGTCGGTAAGGCGCGATGAGGCTATTGAGAGTATATATCCTCTCCTGCACAACTCTTCGAGTACCCTACTAACACCGGGGAACAGATTAGGCATAAGCTCCTTACGTCGCTCAGCGAAGATAGCTCGGTAGGTATCTACACAATGGTCTATCTCTGCATCGTCAAACGTAGGATATAACTCACGAAAGCCGTCACGCAACGTAAGACCTATGGTAGCACCACACGCAGCCTCGCTACGCTGCTCAAGACCAAGACGCTCCATCGTAGCACGAAAGGCAATGATGATATTTTGACGGGTATCGCATAGCGTACCATCGAAATCAAATATAATTAATCTGTACTTCATATTACAAAGATACCTATTTTTGCGATACGAGCAAAAAGAGGCTCAAAATAGCAAAGGTTCAGAAAAGCAGATATTAGATGGGAATTTTTTTCCACAGAACCCATAAAACCCATAGAACCCATAAAACCCACAGAACCCATAGAACCCACAGAACCCATAGAACCCACTGAACCCACTGAACCCACTGAACCCACCGAACCCACAACACTCGGGATAATCAGCGATTATACCCCTAATTTTTGTCAGAAGGGGTTAGCTGTGGCCTCGATTAAGAGATTGCCCCGGATGGATAGTACTTGGCGTACATTCCATTCGGGGCAATGATTGAGAGGTCGCAGATGATCCCTTATCACAAAAATCCCAATCAGCGGTTAAACCCCAAATTTTTGTCAGAAGGGTGCCGAGTGCTACACTCGGCAAAAATGGCGACGATGGGTAGTACCTGAGCGTACGTCCCATTGTCGCCATTTTTTGTTAGGGGCCGCAATCGACCCCTTATCACAAAAATTAGTAGATGAGCTCTAAATCATCAACCAACATTAAGCTACCGGTAGAGCCTGTGAAATAGTCGCCAAAACGCGAACCCGTACATACGATAATCATATGTGTCGGGATACGTGAGGTAGAGACATACTCCAAAGGTAGAGTGAACTCTATCCAGCCATCGGTAGACTCGGTAAAGATAAGCTCTCCGGCACCGATAACATTCTTACCCTTGATATTGAAGAAGGTAGACTTATCGCTGGTATCAACAGAGACAGGGCTATCTGCATCGCCACCATACTCCTCGGCAGTCCAGTCGCCAACAGCTATAAATATCTGACCTTCATCATTATCACCAATCTTCATATCGGGGCGTGCATCGGGTACTGCGCCGAGCTCGTCGATAACACCCTGCTTGTATTTAACCCAGCCGTGCAGTGCCGCAGGGCGTGCAGTGGTAGGACGACCGAAGTATACCAAGCCATTGATACCTTTAAGACCGCCAAAGCGTCCCAAGAAGAGGTTACCTGCGGCGAACTTGCCGATACCCATCACAGCAGCCTTCTTAGACTGCAACGATGCTGCATACTTACCAGTAGAGCCCGGGCGTATATCCTCTGTAGGCTCGGTGAGGGTAGTACCTGCAATCTTGGCACCATCGTTACCCGTACCCCAATATGGAGCTGCACCCTCGGCGTATGGGTATACGCAGCCATCTGTTACCGACCAATCCTCGAAGCCACCGTTAAGGAGCTCGTATACATCCTCGGTAGTTACGGTAACTATATCGGTGACATTCTCGCCAGAGTAGGCTACGACATCGTAGCTGGTAAGGGTTTTAAGACCCTCGATGCAGGCAGTAAAGCTACCGCCATCGACAGCGATGTTCTCTACCGTAATCCACTCCTCTGTGCCATTCTCACGATAGCGGAATCCCAAGTCCGAGCCGCTGCGACCCATGGCTTTAAGCCATATACGCTTAGCCCACGCATCGGCACTGATAAGCTCTACCTCCAGCTCGATAGGGATGATGCGTATCGTCCAATTCTCCTCGATATCACCGTGGTATGCCACCTCGACATGGCGTACGGTATCGTCGAACGAGGTGAGTGTAAGTGGGTCGGGTGAGTAGGTAGTGATACCCTCCGGACCAAACTTAGCATCTACAATGGTGATATTATTCATATCGGTATCGATAGGCACATAGGCAGTAGCTATATGGCTTACGGGGTCTATCTCCGACTCACCTATCTGGCCTTCAACACGGAAACGGTACTCCATCTGCTGTGTAGCGGTGATAGTCCAATCGTAGTCCTGATACTGCGAGAGCGTAAGATAGATAGGCTGACGCATATCGTATATTCCGGGGAACTTAACATTGCACTCTGCACCCTCGGTAAAGGTTACCTCCGTAATGTTTACCTTACGTATATCCGTTGTCTCCAAAAGCTCAATATCCACGGTATGCGCCGCAGCGTCGATGACAGCTGCCGACTTCATACCATCGGCCTTGAACGACAGTATATCGAGCTTGACAACAGGATAGGGAAGATCGTTCTTAATACATCCCACAACGGACACAGCCGCGATAAGGAGCATTACAATATATTTGATAACTCTTGACATAGGCTATTTCTTCTTTTTGTTCCACAAATGAGCAACGATGCCAATCTGTATATCGGCGACATTGAATTTGAACTTCAAACCTGAGCGATCACGACGACCTACAACCTCGCCGAGGAGATCCTCCTGGCGCACATTGTTATAATAGAGGCCGCCGATACCTACCGTAACTGTCACGCATACCTCAGGGAAGACGTATACAGCCAATCCGGGGTTGAAATTGAGGCGTGCTGCAAAGTTGCGGCTATTGGAGAGGTTCTTCTCGCCATCGCTCATCATATAGAAGCTCGATGTACCTGTTCTCACCAAAAGCTCCGATTCGAGGATGACACCCACGATGCCACGACGATCCAAACCCATATAGTTGCGATGGAACAACGACCACGAGAAACTCTCGTTCTCCAGGCCTATACCTCCCAGGCCGAACGACAGGTCGCTACCTGCGCCCAGGTCGAGGTTGATGTTGTCCAGGTCACCACGTAGCATCTCATATCCGAAGCGAAGACCTATCGAGTGGTTATCACGATATGCATACGCCACGTATGGCATGATGGCGAGTCGGTTCAGGCCAAAGTTAATATCATCGACCAAAAGCATAAGGTCGGCATCTGCCGCATCCATCGTACCATACGATGCTGCCAAACCGAGCATCACCTCGCCACGATAGACAAACTTATTCTTATCAACACCTCGGTCTATACGACGAGTGGTTGGGAGGAAACGCTGCGACTTATCCTTCTTCTTAGTATCAAGCTCCGCTGTAGCAGCTACCTTATCGGTTGTATCCGTAGCTGTGCCACTGTCGGCCTGCTGAGCTGAGGCTGAAGCTACTGTAAACGCCACAGCCATCATAAATAGTATAAATCTCTTCATAGTGCTGCGGGTTTATAGGTAGAACGATATACCAAAGCCAATAGATAGGAGATTGACCTTGAAATTCATATCACTCGACTGGAAGGTACCTTCCTCGATCTGATTTTTAATTTGGTTGGTACGCTCATAGCCGATACCGAAGACACCGATAGATAGCTCCAAGGCTGTATTGTTGGTAACAAAGGCTACGATACCGGGCTGCAATGCAAGCGATGCACCAAACGACTTAGAGTAGGTACCGCGATAGTTCTGCATACCGTCGATGATACCATCCTCGGCAACAAGGCGACCCTGCGAGCCCGACAGATTGAGCTGCACCTCGGCAAAGATAGCAAAGCGGTTGGTGTGTCCCAGAGGGATATATGGACGCCAAAAGAGCGAACCGGTATAGGTATGCTTAATCTGATGATACATATCTACATTGAGGTTTACTCCGGCACCCTCCTCGCCTATGCTCAGTGATGCGCTATCTATGGCGAGCAGCGAACGGCCATAACCAAAACGGATACCGATAGCCATATTACGCCATGGTGCATAGGCTATCATGGGCGATACGTTTACCGAGTAGCCTTCGGAATTGATATTGTCGATAACGAGAAATTTGTAGTTCTCGTTACGGTGTGTCGAGTATGATGCAGTACCACCGAATATCCACTGTCCACGTGGCACAAAGCAGTCGTTGGTAGATACACCTCGCAGCTTACGTGCCTCGTTTGGCGTAAGCTTCACGGGCATAGGCACAGCAGCATCCTCGGCAATTACGGCATCTTCTACCTGTGCCACCTCCGACGAATTATCGGCTGCTGTTACTTGGCCCTCGGAACGTTGTGCCATAACACCAAAGGTGACGCACATCGCCATAAGGGTAATTATTATCTTCTTCATCTATGATTGGTTGTATAAACGCCCCTCAACGAAAAGAGGCGTGGGATGACACCCTATATCGAGTGCCACCCCGCCAATTACTAATAGTTTAACTTAATGTCATCGACATACATCCACGACTTGGTAGAACCGCAGAAGTAGTCACCATAACCCGAAGGCGTGAACGAAACGACGATTTTCTGTGGCGTAACATCCTTCATATCCTCACGATATATTACATCCACGGTATACTCCGTCCACTCGTTATTCGACTCGCGGGTCTGATAATAGCCGTATGCTATGACACCTTTCATCGTAGCCAAATCATCCATAGTGAAGAACGTAGAGCTATCCTTGGTATTCACAGCATATGTGCTACCATCGGTGATTATAAACATTACGGTACAGAGATCGTTACCCGATGCCTGGCTACCATTATCTATGACACCCTCATTATGCTTCATCCAGAACGAAAGGCTCTTTGGCTTGCCATTGAAGGCAAAGTCTCTACCGAAGGTCACAGTACCATCCATACCACTCAATGAGAACGTTCCGGTAAAGAGGTTACCTGCGGCAAACTTACCTATACCCATCACAGCAGCCTTCTGCGACTTCAAGTATGCAGATGTTCTACCCTTAGAACCGGGACGGGTATCTGTAGACGACTGCGTAAGGACCGCACTTGCCATCTTTGCACCTTCGTTACCCGTAAGCCAGAACGGATCAGCACCGGCAAGGTATGGTACGATGTAACCATCCTGTGTACCCCACTCCTCGAAGCCTGCATTTGGCAACTGCGCTCCGGCAGGAGTTGTATCACTTACTATCTTACCCTTCTGCACATCACCGAACATCAACATATACTCATACTCCGTTTCAGGGTTTGCTACCGATACGGCAGCCGTACGATAGATGTTGCTATCACCCTGCTTAGTAGCTGCTGCATAGCTCCACGCCTCGTCACCAAGCTTGCGGTAAGCTATCTTAACATCGGCAGCCATAGGATCGAGAACCTCGGCCTGGAATACAATAGTGTTATTCCAGCCTGCAGTAAAGTCCGATGGATCTAAAAGCATAACACCCTGATTGAGGTATGATACCTCGATGCTCTTGTGACCGCTATCCCTATCCTCAACATAGATGGTAACAGGGCTCACACCGCCGGGGACATTTACGAAGAACTCCTCGGTGATAGTTAGATCGTAGTTACAACCTTTATCATCGGTCCGAACAGCGGTGACACCTACAATCGGAGTTGAATTAAACTTATATGCACTTGTCGATGGTGTCAATGGCACGTTAAACTCCTCGCCATCCGAGATAATCGAAATCTTATTAATTGGAGCAAGTGCTGAAATCTTATAGACGTGGTTAGCACCGATAGCCGACTGCACCTCATCGACATTAACGCCGTCGGGAACGATGGTAGGATCGGGGCTGAACGATATATTGTCTTGATACTCAGTAACAATCTCATCCACAACGGCTGTAAAGCCACCCAAAGCACCAGGAGCATCAGGCGAATACTTCAACTTGATGGTGTAACGAGCACCAGCCTTCACACTCTTAATCTCGCCCGTGAAGGTAAGCTTACCATCAGCCGTTACGCTACCATCGGGAAGCTCCGAGCCAACCTCATTGGGGTTGATACCCTCGAACTGCCATACAAGTGTTGTCTGACCCTCAGGAAGAAGCATATAACCGGTCTTAGACTCGGCGAAAACCAATGCAGGAGTCTTGCCACTCTTGATATCCTTCTCCACATACTCCTCAGCAATAGCTACCGTAGTGGTATAGCCATCTTCAAATGTGGCATCCACGGTGTAGTCGTACTCTACGGCAACCATAGTATTCTGCAACTTACACTCTACGGCCACAGGCTCTACAAAGCCGGCCTTGATTGTAAATGGCTGCTCGCCATAGTAGTACTTATCTGCAGCATCAAACGATGCAGCGACCTCTTCGCCCACCTCTACCTTAGCCACATAGTCACCTGCAAGCAACGACAGCTTCTCAGGCACATCCGCCAAAGAGGTGTAGCGACGCACCAAGTTGAGCTCCTCGCCCACCTTAGCATATATCTTGATTACGATACTCTGATCGGCCGACACCTCATCTGCTTGCAATGCCATGCTGAAACGCATTGCACCCTCCGTGCCTGTTCCGCCATACTCTGTATCTTTTGCGCACGATACCACAAGCAGCACCATACACAACAATGATAATATCTTTTTCATAACTACCTCAAATTAAAGAATGTAGAAAATTACTCAAAGTGCATCTGGATAGTCTCCTCAGTTGTGTTACCCTCCATATCGGTAACAGTCATTATGAAGTTGTGATCACCAGGACCAAGCATTGACAACAGACCGAGGAACTTCGATATATTCAAATTATCCTCAGAGATATATGTTTGCCCATAGACCGCATCTCCGGTGGGGAAGCCGAAATTGGTCAATGCACTAAAATAGGTCGTGTCGTTTACAAGGCTGAACTCATCGGTCAATGGTGGGTCGAGACTTTCGAGCTCGGACTTTGTGAGTACTGACGACTCAATCTTAACCATAAAGTCCTTAATCTTCAACGGAGCAGTCACTCTAATCATACAGGTGTCGGTTAAAGGGTCGATAGTCTGCATCTGGCTGATATCGTAACCTACCCACTCGATAACAGGGGTTACTACACCGCCACCCACGCCATACTTAACCATAAGTGTAGCGGTCGCTGTACGATTCTTGCTATCTACGGCTGTGATGGTGTAGGTGTGAGTACCCTCGAATGACTTCATAATATTTGCCTGCTTGCCAAACTGCAACTGAGCAGTAGTAGCATCGGCAGCAACCTTCGAGTAGCCCATAAGTGCCAATGCAGCATTACTCTTCGTAGTTGTGCAAAGATCAATCTTCTTATCCACCATTGCCGAGTATGTAGATACAAACTCGGGGTTATCCGATGAAGCCTCTACCACAAGTGATGTAAGAGGGGCACTTGCCGTAACATCTACGTTGATGCTGCTCTTGAAGTTGCCGTTAGCATCGAACATCGAGTCGTTAAGCTCGTATACGTTGTTGAAATCGTGCTCGCCAAACGAGATTACAGGAGCACCGATATCATCCGGAATAATCTCCTCCATGGCCAAGTATGACGACGATGCGAACTCTACGTTCTCGTTGTATACCCACGTATCACAAACAATGCCAATGGTTGCGTTACCGTCAGATGCGTGCTGGATAACGATATTGATCTTACGCCACTGTGCCGGTTTAACGCCCGTAATCATATTTGTCATGGTGATCGGCTTACCGGCATTCTCACCCTCCTTATAATAGCACGTCAACGTAAGGTTAAGCGTTGTAGTCTCGGCATCATCGACAGGCAGGAAGTATCCTGCACGAGTCTCGGTCATAGCATATACCAACTCGGGAGTACCCGTAGATACGGTCATCGTTGTAAGAGCGGGATCGAGCTGATCGATGATATCGGCAGAATAAGATACGGTAACCTTGATGTTTACAAGCTTACATACAATCTCCTCGATTGTCACCGTCTCGCCACGTACGATAGTGAACTCCTCCTCGGCACCATATACAGGAGCCTCCCAAGCGGCCTTCTGACGCTCACCGAGCGAAAGTACCATACGGTAGTTGCCGGCTTCGAGTTCAAGCTTCTCTTTACGATTGCTATAAAGGAACTCATCCACCTTATTCCATGCGTTGTCATCCTTCTGCTTAAATATCTCTACCTTAAAGTCGTCGATATTCACGGCACGTGTCGAAGATGCATCGCTGGCGATATTCTCGGTATCCTCCAATACCGACACCTCCATAGCACCAAGGGCAAGATAACCTACATTATCTACATCGATCGTGCCATCCTCGGGAGTATACACCACCTTATCCTTGTGGCACGCAGCAAGCGTAAGCACTGCGAGTGCTGCTACGCTTATCATTCTAAAAAGTGACTTCATATATCTATGTTTTTATTTTTTTACGCACTATTTGTTATCTATGTTGCCTGGTGCCCAAGGATTGAGCTCGCCTGCCAAGCCGTCAATGGTGACATCCTCTACTAATTTCTCGTTAAGAGTTATTTTGAGGGTTGCCTCACCTGCATTGTCCACATCCATTACGATGTTGTAGAGTGTACGGGCATTAACCGTCGTAAACTCCTTCTCGAAGCTTACCGTTGCGCCCTGCTCCACACCCGACTGGTTGGCCTGCTTTGTGGCAGTGCCCGATAGTGTGAACTTATTTGGAGCGATAAATATTGGCTGGCTCTGCGCCGTAACATCAAACTCATTCTCCAAGGCTGTCGTAAGCTTCAAGCTGTGGCCGTTAGAGAAGTACGACTTGAAGGCCTCGGTAACCTCAACCTTCACCAAGGCGTTGAGGATACGGGTGTTGATAGTCACCTCGTTTAGCTGACGTGGCTTAACCTCGAAAGGCACCACCTCGCTTACCAACGCCACCATATCGTAGCCCTCGTTGTTCACATCACCGGTGCTTACCTGTGCGGTATAGTTACCACGAGGCAGATAAGTGCCATTGAACTCCTCTACCGAGGCATAGCTCTTGTCGTAAGCGTCAAGCGATACACCCTCGAAGCCTGTAAGGCCATCGATCACCAAGCTGAAATCTTTAAGCTCGGGCTTAGTGTAATCAATCTGTACCTCCTCGGCACGTGTCAGCTCGGTAGTTACATCACCATCTGCCACACAGCTGATGGTAACCTCTCCACCCTCCTGCGCATCTACACCTGCACTCTCCTTGGCACACGATACCAAGCAAAGAGCTGCAAGCGATGCAATAGTAAATAGTTTTTTCATAGCTTATTGTTTATTTATCATTATTATTATTCCAAGATAATTACTTAACAATCTGCACTCTGATATTGTCCAAATATAGGTAGTAATGTGCATTATTAGACCAAAACCACGATGTTTGCAAACAACAAGGGACCCAGCAGAAACGTGAAGCCGACGTACACCTATCAGCCGTAAAACTATAAGTAGGGAAGCTACTAGCAAAACTATTATCGCCATAGTTTGCAGATAATGTTCCCGTTTTCAAACACACCTCCTGAAACAAACTAGGTATACGAGTATCATCATTGTCAACATTTCCAAATGCTTTGGTATCCACCTTTCCATCTATGGCAGATTCATCAGATTGAATATGCGTTCCGGCCATTAAGTACATACCATTATCGCTGCTGTATCCAGAATTAACATATGCACCCATATCGAACATTACTTTCAACTTCACCTCAGCATCGGCCTTTAATCCATATCGACCCATAGAGGGGGTATCCAAACGTCCGCTAGAGCGAGTTACACCTGATGTACTTTGGTGTCTTACATTAACGCGTACCGATTGACCTGCAACACCTTTAATGTGAGCTCCATTCCAACCGTCTACCGGCAAATAATCATTCAACAGATGACCCGCAGCTTCCATCAAATTCGAAACACGTTCATCATTATACTCAAAAGTAGGATTGAGCTGTGAAAAGTTCTCATATAAAAGATATGGTACATTCATCCATCGTGTATGCTCCGTATAGGCTGTGACATCGCCTAAGTTGATAGTAGTCTCAACAACAGCATGCTCCGAATCGAATACTACACGCCAATTGCTATTATCATACACATTGGCATCAAACTCACCCTCGTAATCAACCGTATACTTATTGTTGGCATTACGCTGGAATTGTCCCATATGCGTACCAGTCGAAGAGTAGATATCAAAGTAGTTGAAATCCTCGCCCAAATTATTCTGGTCGATAGAGAAATGAACAGCTGTATAGTAAGGATATATCTCTGGCACAGACATAGTTATGGGCGTTACGTGACCTCGCTCCATGTTAATATCGCGCTGATAGCTTACCTCGTTTGAACGACGACGCTCACCACGCACATAATATCTTATATTGTCTGTGCTGGTCACACTGCCAGGGAGTACAAATACCCAGATTGTATCTCCGATATTAAAACCTGCCTCGCTCTCAACCGTAATCGTATTCGACGTATTTGTGTAGATAGGCATAGAATCAGGATCGGTAACGTCGAATGTGATATCACCTGCAACAGGCACAGGGAATGTCATCGTGATACTACGAATCTTATTGCCATCGAGATTATTACCATTAGGCACAGTAATCTTCAAGGCGTGCATCTGGTGCATAAACGAGGTGTTAAGCTCGGTCTGTCCGAAGTAGGTTAGCGACAACTCCTCCTTGACAGGACGTGCTACCATAATATCGTAGCCACCCTCATACTTACCACTCTGCACAGCAGGCAGATTGTAGGTAACCTCCGTACCGTTTACCGAGTTGGGCAGTGGCGAACATAGATAGTAGTTGTAGCGCTGCATCTCGTAGTTATCCACTGGTGGCAGATCGGCTATCTTTGCCGAGAAGACGGCCTTGTCGTAGGTCGGAGAGAAGTGGCGCAACATAAACGTAGCGTTCTCAACAACAAAGTTGCCGGCATCGTCGCTCTTCTCTGCCCACAAAGCGATTTTATCACCCACGACCCAATTGGTGGTCTTACCATCGGCACCTATCATCGTACGTGTCGAGGCCACGGGGATTGCAAGTTCCACCTCCTGCTCGCGGTCTTGCTGCACCAATGGCTCGTCATGCATCTTGCTACACGAGGCAACCAATGCAACAGCAACTATTGAGGGGAGAATTTTGCTGATAATGTTCATAAAACTATAAATTATTTAATACCTATTTTCAATAAATATTCGCAAAGTTATGGTAAAGTTACCCATTGAAAAAATAAATTCAACGAATACCCCCTTTTATATAACATAAAGTGAGAGCCTTAACAGCCCTCACTCCTATTCTGCAACAGAGAGTATGCAGCGTATGCCTGTCACACCAACCCTTGCAACATATTTTGTCGCAAACGATAATCTATTAGCGACACTGAATGAACTATTTAGCACACTTCGATGCTATGACACGGTCGATATATGCCTTGATCTTTGGCGCAGGATCTTCCCACCCCTCAGGCTTGATAACCTTGCCATCCTTGGGGTTGTAATGGGGTTTACCATCAGGCCACAATTTGGCCATATTTGCCTGTTGAACGATATCGAATAGTTCGTCTGCCTCCAAACCCATCTCGACCATTGTG
The DNA here is from genome assembly GCA_017504265.1 of Alistipes sp. Lineage (GTDB taxonomy): Bacteria > Bacteroidota > Bacteroidia > Bacteroidales > Rikenellaceae > Alistipes. Next base: position 39,349 of record JAFVRN010000006.1, read on the forward strand.
CCGAGGGCGAAGTACATAAGGTCGATCATAGCATCTGCCTGCTCGTAGATGTCCTCGGCGATAAGAAATTCGGCAACCTCCTCCTGCATCCACTTAGCACGCGACAACGCACGCTTCTTATCTATCATCACAGGGCTTTCAGCCACAGGATGACCAAACTTTTCGTGAAACTCACGAACATCATTCCACTCCTTTTTCATAATTATTGTATGGTTATTAGCATCGATATAACGTTGCAAAGATACGAAATTTACGACATTGCACAACGACATATCGACAAAATCGTTATCTTTGCCCAAAATAACGACACGAATGGCAATAACAATAAAAGCAAAATTCAAGTGTAGCTCGGAGCGCATATCGCAAGTACCGAAGGACGACCTCAAAGATATAGCCTTTATCGGGCGCAGCAATGTAGGTAAGTCATCGCTGGTAAATATGCTCACCGGCATCAAAGGCTTGGCAAAGGTGTCGGGCACACCGGGCAAGACACGCCTGATAAACCACTTCCTCATAAACGACAGCTGGTATCTGGTAGACCTACCCGGCTATGGCTATGCGCGTGTATCGAAGAGTACGCGTGGCGAGTTCTCGAAACTAATCACCGACTATGTTCTCAAATGCGAGAAGATGCACTACCTCTTCGTGCTTGTCGATTCGCGCCTCGAACCGCAAAAGATAGACCTTCGCTTCATCGAACTGCTTGGCGAGAATGGCATCCCCTTTGGCATCATCTTCACCAAAGCCGATAAGCTATCACAGGCACAGCTCAACCGCAACATAACAGCCTACAAACGAACACTATCCGAGCAGTGGGAGGAGCTACCGCCGATGCTCATATCGTCGAGCGAAAAGGGACAGGGACGCGAGGATATACTCTCATTCATTGAGGAGTGCCTGGCAAATAATTTATAAAATACGTGCAAAAAAGTTGCTATTTCGGCTTATTTGCTTTACTTTTGTATAAAAGTTACAAACCTATACTTTAATAAAATATTATGGCGATTCACAAAATCAAATTCTTCGCAGGTCGAGGCTCTCGCTACCTCGCCGAGAAGATTGCCGCCGAGTATGGCATCAAGCTTGGCGACTCTGACGTGTTGCAGTTCAGCGACGGTGAGTTTCAGCCCTGCTTCCACGAGTCTATTCGTGGCTGCACGGTATTTATCATTCAATCTACTTTTCCACCTTCGGACAACCTAATGGAGCTTCTTATGATGGCTGACGCTGCACGTCGTGCCTCGGCTCATCAGGTTATTGCCGTTATCCCCTACTTCGGCTGGGCCCGTCAGGATCGTAAGGATCGCCCACGCGTGCCTATCACCGCACGTCTTGTTGCCAATATGCTTATCGCAGCAGGTGTTCAGCGTGTGATGACTATGGATCTTCACGCCGACCAGATTCAGGGCTTCTTCGACCTGCCTATGGATGCTCTCTACGCATCGGGTATCTTTGTGCCATACATCCAGAAGCTCAACATCCCCGATCTGTCTATCGCCTCACCCGATATGGGCGGTGCTAAGCGTGCCTCATCATATGCAAAGCACTTCCAGGCACCTATCATCATCTCACATAAGGAGCGTGCTAAGGCCAATGTTGTCGGCTCTATGACTGCTATCGGTGAGGTTGAGGGTCGCAATGTCATCATCGTAGACGATATGATTGATACCGCAGGTACTATCTGTATGGCTGCCAATATGCTTATGGAGAGAGGTGCTAAGAGCGTGCGTGCTGCCGTTACCCACCCTGTGCTTTCGGGTAAGGCCTACGACCGTATCAATGAGAGTGCTATCCAGGAGGTCATCACCACCGATACTATTCCATTGAAGGAGGGCGAGGATCTCTCTAAGTTTACGGTTTTGAGCGTTGCTCCGATCTTCGCAGATGTCATCGAGCGTGTTCACAACTATAAGTCTATCTCGTCGATTTTCTATCGTTAATCTATCGAGAAGCTATATCGAGGAGGGGGCGACTAATCCGTATTAGTCATCCCCTCCTTCTTTTTTAGGGGGGGGGATGGAGCAAATGGCGCAGATAACGTCTATCACAACAGGTGAGCTAAACGGACTTTTTATTCAGCCTACTGTAGATTCACACACATTCGTGAAGCACAAAAAAATTACTCGCGTAATAAATTATATATCAACCTGATAGACCAAGATGCCGGCTGCAAATATCACATATATCTCAAAAAATATTTGCGTATAAAGAATATTTGTATTATCTTTGCAGTCGCAAATATAGGAAAATAGGTCGCAGACCATTTGACGATACATCGCGGGGTAGAGCAGTTGGCAGCTCGTCGGGCTCATAACCCGGAGGTCGGAGGTTCGAGTCCTCCCCCCGCTACCATAGAGGAAATCCAAATCGGATTTCCTCTTTTTTTATGGTAGCAGGGGGAGGACTGATGTCCTCAGTTATATATACAATCTACCCAAACCCTCCTTTGAAAAGGAGGGCTTATGGCAAGACTTTGTCTTGCATTGCTTCGCAATATTTGGCTTATTGGTCAAAATAGTAGATAAATTCAGGGCGGTCCTCGTTTATTGGGCAAATACCAATCCTGCATTTTTTTTGCCAATTCACATCTATTTATCTCCATTTTAACCCCAAATCATCACTTAAAATAACCATATTGCACTAAATGTCAAAGCATAAATATGCAACAAATTTCGTAATTTGTAGACAAATTATAATACACTATTAAATATTTCGAAAATTTTGCATATATTTGCATATTAACACACGCAATAAACACATTTCTAATGAAACGTTTTTCTATAAGAGTGCTATCGCTAATGCTTCTAATCTTCACAGCCGGAGGCGTAGCAGCTCAAAACAGGGTGACGGTCACAGGAACAATAACCTCCGCCGAAGATAGTATGCCACTTATCGGTGTGAGTATCATATCGGGACCTGCGTCGGGTACAACATCGTCACTCGACGGCAAATACAGCATAAGCGTGGATGAGGGCACTACACTCATCTACCAATACTTAGGCTACCAGGCCGTAGAGTGGAGCGTACCAAGCGGCATTACCGAAATTACGCACGACGTGGCACTGAGTCCCGACAACCAGACTCTCGACGAAGTTGTCGTAGTGGCATACGGAGTGCGAAAGAAGGGCACTATAGCAGGCTCGGTATCTACGGTGAAATCCGACAAGTTGGAGAGTGTCCCCGCGGCAGGCTTCGACCAAGCGTTGCAAGGACAGAGCCCCGGACTTATGGTGCTATCCAACTCGGGAGAGCCAAGCAAGGCTGCCACATTCCAGATTCGCGGTACCAACTCGATAAATTCGGGTACTGCCCCACTATTCATCCTCGATGGCGTACCTATTTCGAGTTCCGACTTTAATGCCATATCGCCCTCGGATATCGAGTCGGTATCCGTACTCAAAGATGCCTCATCGTCCTCTATATATGGAGCACGTGCCGCCAATGGTGTGGTTGTAATCACCACAAAACGTGGTACGGCGATGGATGCTGCCAAGGTAACATTCCGCACACAGGTGGGTATCTCGCAGCTTGCCCACGGCAACTGGGAGCTAATGAACACCCCCGAGCGTATCGCATTCGAGAAAGAGTTAGGATTGACCGCAGGGCAAAACTACGAGGTACTAAGCCAGACAGATGTCAATTGGCTCGACGTAGTATTCAACGACCATGCGCTACTGCAGAACTACGATATATCGGTAAGCCGTGCTACGGAGAAGATAAACTACTACGTATCCGGCTCGTTCTACGATCAGGATGGCATAGCCCTCGGCTCGACATTCCGCCGCTACAACATACGTGCAAATGCCGACGTACGCGCCTCGAAGTGGTTGCGTATAGGAACAAATACAATGGCCGTATACGAGCAGGTGGAGCAGGCCGAAGATGGAGAATATGCGCTCTACTCGCCCATATCTGCCAGCCGCTTTATGCTACCCTACTGGGACCCCTACAACGAGGATGGCTCGATAGCCTCGGAGAGTGATGGCAGCTGGAAAGGTACAGGACAGAACCCCGTGGAGTGGATGGCCAACAACCGGCAACTGAACAAAAAATACAAGGTGCTTACAACCGTATTTGCCGAGATCAAGCCTATCGACGATCTCACCATACGCTCGCAGTTCGGTGCCGATTTCACCAATTCGACAGCCTTTATGCAGTCTATGCCGAGCTATGCTCCCAACAACGGTATCGGCGTGGCAGGACGTGCCGCATACAACACGCTCAATCTTACCATAACCAATACCATCAACTATCGCAAGACCTTCAACGGACTACACTCGCTCAACATACTTCTCGGCCACGAGGGTGTAGATTACAGCTACGAGGGTTTCCAGGCCATAGCGCAGGGACAGAATAACGACTTCCTGACAACCCTCTCTTCGGGCTCACGCGTTATCAGCTGGGGTGATGTGACCGATGCATACAGCTATCTATCGTTCTTCGGACGTGGCGAGTATAGCTACGATGACCGCTACTATGCCGACTTCTCGGTACGTACGGACGCTTCGTCACGCTTCGGTCGTAGCGGTCGCTGGGCGGCATTTTGGTCGGTGGGTCTTATGTGGAATGCTCGCAAAGAGTCCTTCTTAGAGGGTGCAGATTGGCTGTCGAATGCGCAGGTGGCATTCAGCACGGGAACATCGGGCAACTCCTCTATTCCGAACTACGACCACCTCGCGCTTGTCGGCGGTGGTGCCAACTATATGGACAATATGGGTATCTACCCCTTGCAGAGTGGCAACGAGAATCTCGGTTGGGAGAAGCTGTGGACAACGAACCTCGCCCTACACCTCGGATTTCTCAATCGTATAAACCTCGATATCGAACTATACAACAAGCTCACAACAGATATGCTTATGAGCGTGCCTGTATCGTATGCCGATAAGGGCGAAGGCTTCCGTTGGGATAATATAGGAGCTATGGTCAATCGCGGTATCGAGCTATCACTAAATGTAGACCTCCTGCGCATCAAGGATTTTGTATGGAATATCTCGGCTAATGCATCGTACAACCACAACGAGATTACGGAGCTGTACAATGGTCTGGACGAATATGAGCTCTCATCGACCAGCACCAAGCTTGTTGTAGGTCACTCCGTAGGCGAGTTCTACATAAATCGTTATGCAGGTGTCAATCCCGCCAATGGTGATGCCCTATGGCTGACAAAGGATGGTGAGCTTACCACCGAGTTCAGCGAGGGCGATAAGGTGATGATTGACAAGAGCTACATAGCACCGTGGCAGGGAGGCTTCGGCACGACACTTTCGTGGAAGGGGCTGACCCTTTCGGCGCAGTTTAGCTGGGTCGCAGACCGCTGGATGTTCAACAACGACCGTTTCTTCGAGGAGAGCAACGGACTATACTCGGCCTACAACCAATCACGCAGACTGCTCTACGACAGATGGAAGAAGCCGGGCGATATAACCGATATACCTCGCTATGGCGTAACTCCACAGATGGACTCTCGTTTTTTGGAGGATGCCTCGTTCCTGCGCCTTAAAAATATGATGCTCAGCTACTCGCTGCCGAACGAGCTACTTAAAAAGTCACGTTTCTTCACATCGGCACGTATATATCTGCAAGCACAGAACCTATTTACCTTTACGGCATTTACGGGTCTTGATCCCGAGTCGTCAAGCAACGTATATAAGGCACAATATCCTATGTCGCGCCAATACTCTATCGGTATTGACCTAACGTTCTAACCCTCAAAGCAAGCAAAGATGAAAAAGATATACAGCATAATAGTTACGCTCGTGACACTCGTTGCCGTAGCCGCCACTACGACATCGTGCTTGGATAAATATCCCGAATATGCAATACCTGCCGACAAGGCAATAAATACTCTCGAAGAGCTGGATCAGGCTGCCATAGGCGTATACGATGCCTTCAAGAGTGGTGCTCTGTATAGCGGTTATTTGACACTGCTACCCGACATTCAGTGCGATATGGCATATGCCGTCAATGGCTACACCAACATCTATGGAAATATATGGCGCTGGGATATCCTCGCTACCAACAGTGAGATTACATCGACCTATGCTGCCCTTTACAATGTCATTGCTCGTGCCAACTTCCTTTTGGAATATGCACCACGTGTCGAGACTACGCTGACTACCGACTCACAGTTCGAACAGTACCGACAGATATGCGGCGAGGCATACTTCGCACGCGCCTTAGCTTACTCCGAGCTTATCAAGCTCTTCTGCAAGAGCTACGAGAGTAGAGCCGAGGCTGAGATGCTCCCCGGCGTGGTACTCGTAACGAAGTACAACACCGACGAGCCTATGGTACGTGCCTCGTTGGCGGCATCCTACGATCGTGTTATCGAGGACCTCGATGCGGCCATAGAGTGTATGGACATCGACGAAGCGTCACTTGGCGGCAATATCTATAATGCCGTATATTTCAACGAGTACACTGCCTACGCGCTGCGTGCCCGCGTAGCACTCTATATGAAGGATTACGATGCAGCGATAGAGTACTCGTCGAAGCTCCTCGACAGCGGATTCTATGTGCTATCGTCTACCACCGAGATGATCAGCTCGTCGAGCAGCTACTTTACCTATATGTGGCAGTATGACGATGCTACGGAGATTATCTGGAAGGTAGGATTTACCATCAACTCGTATGGCGGGGCTCTGGGTCAGATATTCTTCAACTACGACTACAACACGATGAAGCCGGACTATGTTCCTGCCGAATGGGTACTCAACCTATACGATGCCGACGATTTGCGCTATGGCAACTACTTCTACAGCTATACCACAGGTTACAGCCACGCCCTCACATGGCCACTGCTGGTTAAGTATTTCGGCAATATGAACTTCTACAACAGCTACATTCTGCACACCTCGATGCCTAAGCCGTTGCGCCTCGCCGAGCAGTATCTCATACGTGCCGAGGCGTATGCTCAAAAGGGCGATTATGCACGTGCAGGTGAGGATATTGCCACACTGCGCAAGGCTCGCTACCAGTCGTTTGGTGGCGGCGTATCGCTCAACGAGAAGAATGCAATGACGATTATCGAGGAGGAGAGAGTCAAGGAGCTATATATGGAGGGTTTCCGCCTTATGGACCTGAAACGCTGGCATAAGGGTTTCGAGCGTAAGCCTCAGAGCGAGTCGTTGGATAACGGCAGCTCGCTACGCATCGAGGCCGACAACCCACTCTTCGTATGGCCTATACCTCAGCACGAACTCGAATCACCGGGATCGATGATCGAACCTAACGATAGTAACAAATAGCCGTAAACGATATAAGCTATGATAAGCAACCGAATAACATCTATCTTGGCCGTAGCAACAGCCTTGCTTACTTGTGCAGCGTGCCAGACGAAGTACCCTACGTACGATGGTCCCGACCATATAATCTTCTCGCAGGAGAGCTACGATCTGGGCGTTATAGATAATCAGGAGTGGTTCGAAATTCCGGTATCGGCAACACGCACGGCAGAAGGTGACAGAGTACTCGGCGTGGAGATTGTCGATGCGCAGAGCAGTGCCGTAGAGGGTCTTCACTACGAGTTGGAGTCTAATACGCTTTGCATCAAGGCAGGTGAGCTTACCACATCGGTACGTATCTGTGGCAAGGCTGACAATATCGCTGTGGGCGAGCCTCTGAGCCTCACTCTGCGTCTTGTCATCGACGAAGAGTTGGAATGGGACATATATGGTATCGATGCCGAGGTGCACCTACATAAGTGCTGTCCCGTGAATATGGATGCCTTTACGGGTTATTGCAAGATTACCTCAACGTGGCTTATGCAATATATGAATTCCGATGCACGTCTGGTACGTACGGAGCGGGATGCCGAGGATGAGAATGTCATCGTCGTCAAAGATATGTTCTATGACGGCTACGACGTACGCATACGCTTTAATACCGAAGAGCGTCTGAACCCCTCATTGGAGTACGACGCACAGGTTATAAGCTCTACGGGCGAGGCCTTTGGCACAATCTACGGCAACAATAAGCTGATGATGGCACCACCGATGGGATATGACTCATACTATGGGCAGTGTGAGCGTTTCGCACTGCAATATGCGATGATGTATGTCGAGGAGGTGGGTACCGTAGGCGTATACGTCAATATATTTGAATGGATATCGGACGACGAGGCTGAACGCATTATGCGCGAGGGCTTCTAAGCATAGAGAGTATAACGTAACGAAATAGATAAAAACACGACAATATGAAAAACTTATTCAACATCAATCTATTATGGCTACTATGCACCGTAGCTCTGCTTACCACAACATCGTGCGAGAATGGCACAGAGGAGGATATACAGATCTTCCCCGACATCAAGACCATCGAGTGTAGCGCAGGTGACCGCCCCACGTTTACATTTACTACAAGCAAGGCGTGGCATCTGTCGTCGAATGCCCTGTGGTGCACGTTCCTAAGTTCTGCCGGCGAGGTACAAGACATCTCGGGTAACGCAGGTACTCATACTATCACACTACGTATCAGCGACCTGGATATATCGAGCGAACCTACCGAAGCCTATATCACCATGAAGGTCGATGAGCAGCAGGCGGCCATCGTCAAGGTTGTGCGCAGTGCCGCCCAGCTATACCTGCGTCTCTACGATGTTACCGATACGCCTATTGATGCCATCGAACTTGGATACGTAGACTACGTACCGTTCCGCATCGAGGCCAACTTCTCATTTGCAGCCGTAGAATTTCCATCATGGGTGGAGTTTAGCGGTGGCTCGGTGACGGGCGTTGCCGGCGAGGTTACCGAGTCTATGGCACGTATCATCAACGATGGTGAGCGTGAGAAGTATCCTATAAGCGAGGAGGATGGCTACGAGGTTATCTTTTCGGACGAGTCCGGAAAGCATATCTTCAACATACCTATCACGTTCAAAGGTATGGGTAACGACAAGCTCACATTTGTAGGACCAACGGATAGCACTTTCGGCTGGGAGGTATCGCTCGACGGTTGCACATTCCGTCAGACAAACGATGCCACAGGCGTTGTTACCAAGTTCTCAAATCAGCTGGAATATACAATTACGGCACTCAACGACGACTACGAAATCATATGCCTCGAGAAGGTTGTGGATCGTGGTATCCCAAGCTATAAGGATAATGCCAAATGGATACACTTCAACAAAGAGGGTATGAGTCTTAGTGTGGATATCGCTACCGATACCCGCTACGGTCTTGTGCTGGCTCTACCTCGAGCCATATACAATCAGGTACGAGGCGATATAGATGATAACCTCTTCGAGATGGATAACGCCTCGGGCATCAACCTGCCTACGTTGCGATACAGTTTCCTACAGTATGTGCTTATAGAGTTTACTCAGCGCAACTTTGACGAGGTAGATCCCTACCACGGAATGTATGTATACCACTCACTTACCACCTACGAGATAGGTTGCTCGGTCTATACCGACGAGGAGGTTATGGCAAGCTACGACGTAGCCGAGGCATATAGCTGTCCTTTCCCCAACCCTATCGACGGCAAGTCACCGGGTCTTATCATCGATCCGCGCATCGAGGGTTGGGATACCGACAGCTGTGAGCAGGGTACGGCGACCACAGAGTTCTACTATCGTGGTGCGCAGCTTACCAACCAGACGGCCAACTATATGATTGGCGAGAATAAGGATGATGTGATGGCGGCACATCTCTACGGTCTAAAAGTGGAGTTTACCGACGATGTACACATTCTCTTCAAGGTAAATGGCCAGGCCAAGAAGCTGTTGGTGGTAACACCTCCCGCAATGTAACATCTCATAAAGCGATATGCAATGAAACCGAGAATGATAATACTATGCAGTCTGCTGCTCACCCTTCTTCTTGTCATAAGTTGTGACAATAGCGACAACGCTATGGTTACGGCCGAGTATGGCTACGTACAGTTCAAGGTGGTAAAGAGTGGCGAGGCTGCTACGGCCGAGAGTCGTGCGGGTGCTACCCTCGACCGGCTATCGGATGCACATAAGCTCACCGTGGTTATGCAGCACGATGGCTCGACCATAACGCAGACACTGCCACTGAGCAGCTACGACGACATCACAGCCGAGTGGGGCGTACGTAGCGAGAAGCTGCGCCTGCTTGTAGGCAAGTACGACATCATCGGCTACTACCTCTACGACAATATGGACAAGGAGTTGCTTACAGGCGGAAACTCAGGCTCGTTTATCGTTGAGCACAACGGCCTTACGATGCACAATATCGCTACCGAGTCGGTGAAGCGAGGCATGGTAACCTTCCGCCTTGGCAAGGAGCTGACACGCGCCGAGGGCGACTACTCCTTCTCGTCGATTAGGAGGGTAGACATCACCGTGCGTAATAAGTTCACGCAGGAGATAACCACCTTCAAGAAGCTTCCGGTAGAGTATATCGAGACATTTGCCGAGGGCTCGGCCGACGAGAGCCTATATCCCGACAGTAATCGCGAAACGGCCTATGCTACGTGCGATACTACGCTATGGATAAAGGCGGGTGACTATGCCATAACGGGCTATACGACATACTCCGATGCTCGTGGGCGTAACATCCTTGAAGCGGCCACTATCACCGAACTCGGTGCAGGGTTTAGCGTCGAGGACAACACCGTGACGAGCGATGTAGAGGTACCTATCGTGCTATCACTCTCGGCACGACACATCCTCGACTATGTTGCATTAAAGGAGATATGGCTGGCATTGGATGGCCCAAACTGGACATTCCACGGCGAAGAGTATCAGGCGGGCACAAACTGGAACTTCAACTGCGATATAGATATGTGGGGTAATCAGCCGGGTGTTACACTGAGTGGCGATGGTCGTGTCGAGACTATCAACATATCGGGTTTTGGCGCACGTGGCGAAGTGCCCGAGGCGATAGGAGAGCTTACCGAGCTTAAACTACTCTACTTGGGCAACCACAACGAGCTTATCGGTGGCTATGACAGCTCGACAAGCGGAGAGCGCATAGATGCCATGGACTACCACCAAAAGGTGTTGGCATACGATGGTCGTGAAGCACTATCTTCAGAGCTGAAGCGTGTAATAAACAGCGACCCCAATATGCAACCCATACTCTCGGGACGTATCGGCCTAAAAGATGTCGCCTATGGCAACCTGACAAATGGCATCACAGGCATATCACGCGCCATTATGCGTCTTACCAAACTCGAACAGCTGTTTATAGCCAACTCACCCATTACCGCCGAGCGTTTTCTTGTAGATACTGCGTCCGACTCGAAGTATAGCGAGGAGAGCGCATCGTGGAGCTGGTCGGAGTTTACGGCTCTTACCGATGTGGAGATTTACAACTGCTCGAAATTGGATCGTCTGCCTCTCGATATGTTGTGCAACCTGCCCAACATACAGTCACTCAATCTGTCGCTGAACAAGAATATCACAGGCGAACAGTTGAAGTCCGACTGGGAGGCTATCATCGATGGTGCCTCAGGCGATAAGATACAAATCCTCTATCTTGGCTACAACAATCTCGTAGAGACACCGTCGCACGACTATTTGAAGCGTATGACAAAGCTCGGATTGTTGGACTGCACCAATAACCGCTTGGAGCGTGTACACCCCTTCGGCAAGGAGGTGCCGCTAACGACGATATACCTCGACAACAACCGTATCACGGAGATAGAAGCCGCCGATGATGGATACTTCTGCGGGCTATCGCAGATGGAGACCTTCTCGTGCAGTGGCAACCTTCTTAGCGAACTTCCCGACATCTTCTCGGCGCGCTCGATATATACCATACTCACAGCCAACTTCTCGCGAAACAACATATCGTCACTACAAAACGGCGATAGCTGGCGTGGTGTGAACAGCTCGACACTGAACCTTGCAATGAACCGCTTCGAAGAGCTACCTGCAGCCATCCTCGACTCGGGATCACGCATCGAGACGCTTATGCTCTCGGGAAATGGTATGCGTCGTATCGAGAAGGGTGCTATGAGTGGTCCTTACAGTTCATACCTTACCACTATTGACCTTAGTTTCAATAAGCTAAGCGAACTGCCATACGAGGATTTCAGTGCCGAGAACCTACCCTACCTCTATGGTATCGACCTCTCGAGCAACTGCTTCTCGGAGTTCCCCTACGCACCACTCTCCATATCCACGCTTACGGTGATGAGCATACGTCAGCAACGTGACGATGCCGGCAACCGCACTCTTCGAGAGTGGCCTACGGGTCTTTCGACATGCCCAAAGATGACAGCCTTCTACATCGGCTCGAACGACCTACGTAAGATTGACGATGTTATCTCACCCTATATCCTACTCTTCGAGATTAAGGATAATCCCAATATTTCGATAGACCTGAGTGAGGTATGTCCATATATCGAAATGGGCTACTACGAGCTTATATACGACTCGACACAGGATATCAGAGGCTGCGATGCTCTCAACCTCGAATAAATAGAACTACTCCGACTATGAAAAAGATATACAACATATACGTAGCACTACTTGGCATTGTGTTGGTCTGTGGTGCAGCCTGTACGCCCGACACGCCAATTATCGAGGGCTTCGATGCCGACACCTCATCTATCGAGGCCAAGGCCGAAGGTGGCGAGTTTAACATTGCGATACGCTCGGGCGAGGAGTGGACGGCAGTAGCCTCAGAGCCGTGGGTGATGATATCTCCGGCAAATGGTCGTGGCGAGGTGAAATGTATCGTTAAGATTGACTCCACGCTTGTAAACGATACCCGCACAACGCATATTCGCTTCTCGGCAAGCGGCGAGCTGCTACGCGAAGTGGCGGTAAGCCAGGAGGGATATGCCAAGCACATAACACCCGAGCAGGAGGAGTACAGCATATCGGCTTCGGCAAATCGTGCAGACCGCTGGTTTGAGACCGAGATTGTGACGAACGTAGACTTTGAGGTAGTACCCGAGTATGGCAGCGGCGAGGATTGGCTCACGGTAGAGGAGTACTCCATAACCCTTGACCGTGGAGCACGTCCACGCAGCACACGTCTACACTTCAACTGGAAGATGAATCCCGAAGCTAAGGAGCGCGTGGCATACATCCACCTCGTAGCGCGCAACAGCGAGGATGAGCCGGCAGAGCCTACCGTGATTACGGTACGTCAGCAGGCCGCACCCCTTATCGAGGATAACCGCGAGGGCGACTCACTTGCCATACTTACCATCTACGAGAAGCTCGAATGTTGGGGTAACAACGGCATATCGTCTACCGAGAGTATGAGTAATTGGAGCTGTGTGCGCCTATGGGAGGCTACCGACAAAGGGTTACCCGAAGCAGCGGCCATAGGACGTGTACGCGACTTGGAGCTAAGCTACTTCAATACCGAAGAAGGTATTCCTCAGGAGATTAAGTATCTGAAATATCTCGAAACACTGTCACTCTTCGGCAATGTTAATACGATGCTCAAATCGATAGAGATGGGCGAGGAGGTGTGTAGCCTTGACCACCTTAAAGCGTTGCGTGTTGCAGCCTATGGTATTGCCACGCTACCCAAGAACTTTACGAAGCTGGGGGATACGCTCGAAATCCTCGACCTGAACTCAAATAATCTGGTGGCAATACCCGAGGAACTTAATCCCGAGAACTTCCCTGAACTCACATCACTCAACCTTGCAAGCAACCGACGTGTATCGACAAGCGACCTACGTAACAGCAGCTCGTATGAGAGTGGTATAGGTATGCACATCGATACTCGACGCAGCAATGATCTACGACGACTGCTGCGCTGGGATGCTCTCGAAGAGTTGGTTCTCTCGTATAACTACATCGAGGGTTCGATCCCTGACTTCCAGGTGGGCGTGGATGGTGTTGAGCCCTACCGCAGTGAGGATATAGCGGAGCGTGGCGATACGCTGCTATGGGCTGTTGAGAGCGGTTTAGCGCGTATACTGCCCAATATGAAGCATCTCACGCTCAACCTCAACTTCTTCACAGGCAAGCTCCCCGACTGGCTACTATACCACCCACGACTTTTGGAGTGGAACACCAATATACTCCTATATCCACAGCAGGAGAGCAGTTACGACAGCGAGGGTAACGTACCTCACTTCGACAACACCCCCTCGTCGCAAGAGTACTACTTTGAGAAGTATCCGCTGATGCGAGGACGATTTGAGTTTAACGACGAAATAGAGTTATAGCTATGAACAAGTATCTTGTATATATACTACCGGTTGTGTCGGCACTCGTCATGCTGTCCTGCACAAAGGATATGGAGAGCATCGTTATCAGCCCCGAGCCAGACAAAGGCATGGAGGCGTGGTGCGATGCCAACAAGGGCGAGATTATAATTAAGTTCTCGGCAGAGATGGAGGATATTCTCGACTCGACGTTTACACGCTCCGGAGGCGAGGCCACACGCTCGGGCATACCTTCGACCGACGAGGTACTCGACATCCTTGGAGCATACTCCTTCGAGCGAGTATTCCCCATTGACAAGCGCACCGAGGAGCGTACGCGTGAGGCGGGATTGCACCTATGGTACATCGTACGCTTCAACCCCGAGGAGGATTTGAGCCGTGCCTACGAGCAATTGTCCAAACTTGGCGAGATAGACAAACTGCAATACAACCGCCATATAGAGCGTAGCTACAACCCCACTGCCAAGCCGCACTTCATAAGTTGTGCCGAAGCTGATAGCTACACTACCCGCACTACACGCAGTAGCGACATGCCCTTCAACGATCCGGAGATGTACCGCCAATGGTGCTACATAAATCATGGCGATTACTCGTTTGCACAGCCATGGGCAGGTGTCGTAGCAGGATGTGATGCCGGCTGCGAGGAGGCGTGGAAGCTATGTACGGGCGATGAGGATATAATCGTAGCTGTCTTCGACGAGGCTGTTATGTGGAGTCATCCCGACCTTATGGACAACATATGGATCAACGAAGGCGAGGAGCTGCATGCCGGCATAGATGCCGATGGCAACGGATATAAGGATGACCGTTATGGATATAACTTCGTGCGTAACACGGCTGTAACCTCATGGACATCGAACGGCAGTACGGGTCACGGCACACACGTTGCCGGCACGATAGCCGCTGTAAATGACAACGGCATAGGCGTATCGGGCATAGCCGGTGGCCGCGGTGGCAAGGGCGGCGTAAAGATTATGACCTGCCAGCTCTTCGATGGCATGAATGCGGCGACACTCATTATGGAGGCACGCGCCATGAAGTATGCTGCGGACAACGGAGCAGTGATAATGCAGTGCTCGTGGGGCTACAACTCCTCGAAGGCCAACCTTATCATGGGATATACCCCGGGGCCTGCCACCGAAGAGGAGTGGGCTATGACCTATCCCTTGGAGAAGGAGTCGCTCGACTACTTCATACACAATGCAGGCTCGCCCAATGGCGTGATCGATGGAGGTCTTGCGATATTTGCCTCGGGAAATGAGTATGCAGCGCAGTCGTCGTTCCCTGCGGCCTACTCGAAGTGTATATCTGTCGCGGCACTGGCTGCCGACTATACTCCTGCCTCATATTCAAACTATGGCGTGGATGTAAGTTTCTCGGCACCCGGTGGCGATATGGAGTACTACGGCACACCTGGCAAGGAGGATAACATCTTCGACGAAAATGGCGTGCTCATGGAGCAGGGTAGCATCTTCTCAACACTCGTACTCAACGGCATAGCCGGCTATGGCTACTACGAGGGTACATCGATGGCCTGTCCGCACGTAACAGGTGTCGCAGCCCTCGGACTATCCTATGCCAAGCAACTTAAACGACACTTCACGGCAGATGAGTTCCGAGAGCTGATGTATAGCACGGCACGAGATATAGAGTCCTACTTCGTGGGCGAGAAGTTATACTACATGAACCACAACTCGGCAGGTGCGACACCTATGAAGATGCAACTTGAAGAGTATCGTGGTAAGATGGGCCGTCTGACCGATGCCGGAGCATTGCTACGAGCCATCGAGGGCAGTGGCCGCGATATGCGTCTTCCGAACCTATATTTAGCACCAGGCACGGAGCATAGGCTCGAGCTTAAAGAGTATATCGACGACGAGGCAAGCAGCATAACACTATCGAACGAGGAGGTGGCCACAGCCAACCTACACGATAACCTGCTTACGGTTAGGGCAAAGAGTGTAGGACAGACTACCTTGACGATAGTATGTAGCAATAAGCGTGAATATCGCCTTACTGTCACGGTGCGTAGCGGTGCTTCGGAGAACGGATGGTTCTAATATAATAATATGTGTGCAAATAGTGATGCGAGGTGTTACATACATATTGACACTATTGCTTGCTACGACACTGAGTGTTGCAGCACAGGATATACCTATGCTGTCACGCTCGGCACTCGACGGGTTGGTACACCCCACGCTGTCATCAAAAGGCGAGGGTCGGCTATCGTCTACCGAACAGATAGTGATGCTCGGACATGTCGGCGACAACAGACGACACACGGCGACATACAGAGTGTATAACCTCTCTGCGGAGGATATATCCATTACGCGTCTGCGACCGTCGTGCAGTTGTCTGACGGCAGAATACGCATCGAGTTGCATTGCAGCAGGCAAGAGCATTGATATCGACGTAGAGTTCAACCCTGCGGGACGCAGTGGCGACTTTGAAGTCTATCTACTGGTATACACCTCGTTGGATAGCATACATCCGAGTATGAGGCTGAGCCTACAAGGCAGCATAGAGCCTACATCACGCTGGCCACACCTCAATATTACAATGGGAGCATTGCATCTAAGCCGGCGTGAACTGACCCTCGACAACCTATCGGCCAAGGGCACACGCAGCGAACGTATAGCCTGCATAAATGGTGGCGACAGCCCTCTACGCATCACGGCACATAGCACAATCAAGGGGCTAAGTCTGCATACCGAGCCGGAGATATTGAGGCCCGAAGAGGAGGGCGACATCGTAGTAAGTTTTAGCGGCGACTTAGCCGCAACCGAAGAACTTACTACCCTACTTATAATTGAGGGTGTGGAGGCATCACCCGTAGATAGGATGATACGTGTGACACTGAAAAAATAGAATTACAACATATGAAACAGCTAAGATTACTTACCATCGCACTACTCGGTGCATTGGCACTACTCGGCACGAGCTGCGACAACGACGAGAATAATGTCAGAGTCGATGTCGAGACCATAGCCGTAACCTACTCAACCATTGAGGGTATATGGCAGGCTCAACAGATTGACGATATGGAACTCGATTCCGCGACCTTCTGCTACGTAAGTTTCACTGCCTCGGAGCGTCGCTTCGACATATACGACAATCTATCTACGATGTACGTCAAGCATACCACCGGTGATTACAGCATATCGCAGGATGATTGGGGTAAATATATCCTCAGTGGCAGCTACGACTACGGCATTGGCGACTGGAACAGCACATACGAGGTGGTAATAGTCGCCCCGGGCGATAAGATGATATGGCAGTCACAAAACAGCGACGAGGTGGTTATCTACCAGCGTGTGGAGTCACTACCCGAGTTTGATACTAACAACTAAAATTATATATTATGAAGTGGTATAACAGATTGCTTGCTACGATGATGGCCGTGCTATCTATCGTGGTAATATACAGTTGCGAAGAGGAGCCCGAGGTGACACCACCGGCCAACCCTCCGACAATAGGCATACACGAGCCATCGTTCGACAAGGAGAGTATGACTCTTACAGTGCTTATTGCACCATCAACCGATGCTGCTGCCTGGTATTGGAAGATTGAGGCACAAGGCGAGAAGCTCGACTACACCAAGGTTGAGGGTGCTGCTGCCGACGAGCTGCAACGCACCGTGGAGTATGGCATAGAGTATACCATCTCGGCATATGCCGAGAATGAGGGCGGCAAGAGTGAGGTTGATACCAAGAAGTTCTGCCCGATGCCCGATGCTGCCGTAGTGGCAATAGGCGAGGTTACGCTAAACGAGGAGAGCATGCAGGCCGAGGCTACAGTATACCCATCGGCAAGCACCACAAAGTGGTATTGGAAGGCTACGGCCGAGGGTGCAGAGGATGACGAGTGGCAGGCCGTAGATGGTAACAGCGAGACCATCATACGCTTTGACTACCGGTGGGGCGTGAAGTATGAGATACGCGCCTATGCCGAGAATATTTCGGGTAAGAGCGAGGAGGCGACAGCCGAGGCATACTTCGAGCCCGAGGCTGCTACGATAGAGGTTGGCGAGGCTCAGTTCGACGAGGAGAGTATGACTCTTAGCTTCGAGGTAACGCCTTCGGCTACGACACACACATGGTATTGGGGTGAGCATAGCGATGCCGAGACTGAGCAGTATGAGCATTTCGAGGATAACAAGGCTCGCACGGTAAGCTGCATCATAGAGTACGACAAGGAGTATAACTTTATCTTTGTTGCCGAGAATATTGTGGGAAATGGCGAGCAGAAGAGCGTCGTCGTGAAGTATGATATGCCTATTCTCGAGCCATTGGTATCGCTCAGCATCAAGCAGCTGACAGCATTTACCATAAGTGTCGAGGTTAGCATGGCCGACCACTGCAAGCACTATGCGGCAGGAGCTATGATGAGCACCAACTACGATAAGGAGCGTTTCGTAACACAGGCTCTCGCATCGCTCAACCCCGATGCCAACTACCCATTTATGCCGTACAATACGGCAACCGAGAGCCGCACATTTACCGAGCAAGACCTAGAACGTGGTTCGCTTGCTACGGCCGAGAGCTCTTCGGGCATAGTATTGCACCAGCAGGTGGAGTACACCATTGCCGTATATGCAGAAGATGCTAATGGCAGAAACGATGTATACACCCTTACGACAGTCATTCCTGCTGCCACCATAGGCGAAGACTTTGGCCTGACACTCACACAGGGTGACGAACAGATAGGAGAAACCTGGGCTAAGGCAAGTGTTGAAGCTCCTGCGGGCAGCAAGCTGCTTGTGGGGTATCTCGACTACACGTCCTCCTCTGCCGAGCAATCATTCAGCTTCGAGGGTAAGAGCGACGAGGAGTGTAAGGCCTATATTTTGAGTGTAGCAAATGCTCTTCCTAAGCCCGTAAGCGAGGATAAGGAGTATCTGCTTAGCGAGAACCTTAACATAGATACCAAATATGTGGCATATGCCATTGCCATTTCCGAGGCCGGCACGATAAATATCTGCTACAAGGTATTTACCACAAAGTCGCCATCGCTGTCGGGCATTGCCAAGATCGAAGATGCCTATATCTATTCGCAGAGTAGTGTCGATGAACTCGACATCACGCTATATACCGATGATAATGCAACTAAGGTTCGCCTCTATGCAGCACCTGCTACCGACCATGCAGCCTACGCCGACCATATGGTTCAGATTATGGATGCTTCCGACTACCAAAACTTCCGCGAGGAGTATGACGTATCCAGCAATATGGCAGCTATTACCATCGACATATACCACCCCGGCGACGACTACTATATGTATGCCGTAGCTATCGATGGCGAGGGCAAGGCCGGCGAGATGGTAAACGTGGCACAACTTTCGGGACTATCTACCGAGTATTACACGACAGCCAAGACTATCGACAATGGCGGCGATGATATTGGCGGCGGTGGCGATATTGGCGGCGGCGATGAGCCTGAACCTGAGCCTGAGCCCGACCTAATTAACGATCCTCCATTCGACGGCACAACAAGCGTCACACTCACAGCAAGTGACGTGCAGATAACACCATATATCGATGAGGAGCGCATCAGTGTTACACTTCGTATCAGCAACCCTACGGGCGAGATAGATCAGATGTGGCTATATCGTCTTGGCGGCTGCAAGAGGGAGGAGATAGCAGAGAAAATACGCGATAACTTTGCAGACTATCCCACATTGTATGGCTCAAGGAAGGTAGCCGAACTCGATACCGACTACCGCTACGAGAATACGGACGTGGACTCGCACGATCCAAAAATTTATAGCCTTCTACCATACGATAACACCCACGGTGGCGATATTATCGTAGTTGTCCTGCGACAGCCGGATGGCAAGTTCAATATTCCGGCATGCTTCATACCGGGCATTGGCGTTGAGGAGCTATAGTATGCAGACAACACTCTAAGTTCGGCAGGGCTATGTGCACATAGCCCTGCCGATATGTTTCTTGGCGTATACCATGTAAAGGAGGATGGTCACCACTCTAAGGTGCGTTTCACGAAGTGTAGCAATGGCAGATACCAGGGGAGGGATTATATGGCTCTCGGAGCCATATAATGCCGATAGCTGCTCGTTCGATGTTGGCCACGCTCTGCAAAAACAAAAGCAACGCCACCCTTCAACTACCCTTTAATGCCGCAGGCGTGAACTACTCTTTCCTCTGCAAAGCAGAGGGCAGGGCATTGCCCTGCAATAATATAAAAGATGCGCCCGACTCATAGAGCCGAGCGCAAAATATATAGATTATTGTAGTGGATTACTCTGCAACAACAGTCCAAATACCGTTCTCCTCTACAACCTTGTAACCAGCTGCAACCTTAATAAGACCCTCCCAAGTTAGTGGGTTTGCAGAGAAATTACCGCCAGAGATTGTAGCAGATGGATTCTTTGATGCATCACCCAAGTTGTTCTGGATATCAACAATTGCCTTTACTGCGTTGAAAGTACCACCCTGAACCTGAATGTTAGCACCTGTATCAGCAAGAAGCAAACCACGAGCAGCAGTAGCAAGAGTATTCTCACCGAAGTTGTCATTTGAGAATGTACCACCCTTGATGATAAGTGTACCACCAGAGTTTAGAACACCGGCACACCAAGGGCCGTGTGATGTACCCTGATTGTAAGCCTCCTCTGCTGTAATGCACTCAGTTGAGTAAGTGCCGCTATTAACAGTCACTGTACCGCCACCATTTACAGAGATAGCCATAGAGTTATAAGGAGCAGTGTACATACCCTTCTGCTCAACCTTAACATTGGTCAACTCGATGATACCACCAGCAGACTCAATACCACCACCATACTGTGAGTAAATCTCAGTATCATTAACAGTAACAGTAGTACCAGACAAAGCCTTTACATTTAGGCCATTACCACGATAGTTATATAGTTTTACACCCTCCAAAGTTACATTTGCAGTACCCTCTGTACGAAGTGTACCATAAGCACCAGAAGAGTAGTTGCCCGCTGCTACCATAGTACCATTCTTGATGGTTACTACAGATGAGCCGTTAACCTTGAAGTTACGATTATTGGTATTTGCACCATTAGAAACTGTAAATGTATTGCCATTCAAGTCAATAGTGATATTCTTATCTGTAATAATAACACCATCCTCCTGCTCTACATCTGCAACAAATAGAACTGTATCGCCATTCTGCGCTGCATTAACAGCCTCCTGCAATGAAGTGTACTCTGTCTCACCAATCTTA
Organism: Alistipes sp.; assembly: GCA_017504265.1. Taxonomy (GTDB): domain Bacteria; phylum Bacteroidota; class Bacteroidia; order Bacteroidales; family Rikenellaceae; genus Alistipes. Next base: position 60,664 of record JAFVRN010000006.1, read on the forward strand.
GCAACTGAGCGAACAACAGTCCATACGCCGTTTTCTAATACAACATCGTAGCCCTCAGGAACATTGTTCGTTAGAACCTCGCCCTTAACAGCCGAATCTGCGATAGATGCCTTCACAGGCCACTCTGTTGAGCCGGCAGTTACAGAGAGATATACATCGCCATAAAGCTCAGCACCCTCCTCGACAACAATCTTACCGCTATTTGCGTTCGCGTTTGGATCCTGAAGCCATACAGACTTATTCTCACCCACAATCTTCGCACCTGCATTGATGTAAAGCTCGTTGGTCGCCTCTACACCATTGAGGAACTGACGAACAGCACGATATACTGACTTAACCACAGCACCGTCATTGATGTAGGTTATGGCACTTGTGCCCTTACCGTTTGTAAGGTTGTCGATACCATAAGCCATATCGGTACCACCGAGGTGCTCGATAGTAACATTCTCAACAACAAGATTACCACCAGGATTGTTAGAGATAACTGATGAGTATGCATTCCAGCCACGGTTGTTCTCAGCCTTAAGGGTGATTCTACCATTCTTAACTGTTAGGTTACCCTTGTTGGTGATAAGACCGAAGCTACCAGTGATAGTATCAGTACCCTCAACAGTCTTGCCATTAAGGTCAAGAGTCAAAGTCTTGCCAGTATCAACTGTCGCACCTACAGTGCAGTCGAAGCTATGCAAAACCGTAATTGTTGCATTATTCTCAGCAGCTGCGATAGCCTCTGCGATATTGTAGTAGTATGCACCATTTACATTTGCAACAACATACTTGGTGTTATCAGTATTGTTCTTCTCCTCAAGTGCTGTGCCAGTACCAAGGTTGAATGCGAGAGCGTTGTCACCATTGAATGTGTTGCCCTCTGCGTATACTGACGAGTTTTGCTTCTGTAATACCCAAATACATGCACCATAGATATCTCTAATTGGATACAAAGATGTAAGTGTAGCGTTCTTAACAACGATGGTGTTATTTGCACCGCGTACATTAATCACATTTGCACCATTGTATGTACCACCGTTAATAGTTACATTGTGGTTTGAACCACCTGTTACATTTACAGCGTACGCATAGTCGTTTCCAGATGGGTGGCTAAAGTTTACTGAACAGTTGTTAAGGGTAAGCTCTACTCCTGTTAGGATATCGATGCTAATACCACGAATATCGTTAGTGCCTACACGCTCAGTTGTAACATCGATGTTAAGGTCGTTAACTACAATATTTGCATTATCAACTGTTGCGCGGATAGCACGAGCTGCAGAAGATGTAAGAGTTTTGTTAGCACCGTTGATTACAATAGGATTTGCAGTAGTTACCAAAAGAGGCTCTGAAATCTCAATATTCTCGCCCAATGTGAGCTCGCCACCATTTGCAAACAAATCAGCAAGAAGCTGGGAAGTAGTCTTTATAGTACCACCAGCAATCACATTGTCTGTTGCAATATCGCCACCGTTTACATTTGTCGTACCCCCGGTGTTATCGATAAGTGATACGTTACCGGTTGTGTTCTCGTTCTCAAAAGTACCACCCTCGATATTCACAGTACCGTTATTGTCGATAAGAGCACCTGTACTATCGCTTGAAAGAACAACGTTACCCTCGCCGGTGAATGTAAGAGTGCTATCATCCGCTACGGTAATAAGAGCCGTGTTGCCGGTATTCTTAGCAGTGATAGTGTAGCCGTTAAGGTCGATAACGGTCTCAACAGCAGCAGGTGTAGCAGCAAATCTTACGGCTGTAGTACCTGCACCGCTGTTTGTAAGAGTGATAAGGTTAATCACCTTATACAGTCCACCGGCTGCTACGGCAGCATTAAACTCAGCCTGGCTGCTGATAGTACCCCAGTTCTCCTGGTTCTCCTGATTCTCGCCGAAGTTGTCGTCGATATCGATGCTGATCTTGTTACCCTCGGTAAGAACGTTACCCTTGATAGTTGTAAGGAAGTTACGCTTAACAGGGATAGGTGTGTTGAAGGTGTTCTTCTTGATTGTTGTGCCGTTTGCCTCCTTAACGTCGAGCGTGAAGTTTACAACGTCGTCCTGATCGGCAGCGAAGAAGTAGTCTACAAAGAGGGTCTTGTTATTAATAGTATCGGCATCACCCTCGTTGTATCCTGCGATAGTGAATGTGTGCTGAACGTTTGACAACTCTGCATCGCCGGCCTTCTGAGCGAAAGCATCGAACGAAGTGCGGTGCTTTGTAGTGTAGGTAGCCACAGCCTGGGCAGGAACAACACCGTCGAAGAGCTCTGCGATATCGGTAGTTACCACACGCAATTTAGCAAAAGGACGTGTAAGCTTGATGGTGATGTTCTGCGCAGCATTGAAATTATTAGCATTGTAAACACCGGTATAGGCATCGCGAGTCTCGTCCATAGCCTCCCAAGCGATGATGCTGTTGTTAAGGGTGATGTTGCGCAAGTCAGCACCAATAGCATAGTGCAAGTCGTCACACTTAACATCCTCGGTTAGGGGCTGATTCGCATCAACGATATCTGCCCAAACAACGAACTTGTAGTTGCGGTTAGGAACAAGACGAAGGTCGAAAGCAACGCTCGTATTCTCGCTATACTTGTACTTGATAGCCTTTGACGCAGTACCATTCTCGTTGAATACCTGCAAAGCATAACGAAGAGTGTAGTCTGGAGAATCAACTACCCCGTTGTCGATTGCGCCCTCTGCGCTGTTGGCACGAGTGCCCACTGCGTCGGCCAAATCGACTGTAACTGTTACGGGCACCTCGCCATTGACTGTAACGTCAAAGCCTTCGGGCTCCGTCTGGCAGGCTGCCAAACCAAAGACAACCAAAGCCAAAGCTAAAAGTTTTTTCATAGAAATTTTGATTAAGTTAATTGTGTAAAATGTGAATTAGTATTCTATTGCGTAGAAATACGAAAAGGCGTTGCTCGGGACATCGACGATGTAGGGCAACACCAAATCATCCGCCAATGGGTGGCGGAGTGTGACAGCTTTTATGTGTATGGATTATGCGTGCGTGCGCGTAACTATCTGAGTGAGAAGGTGTTAAAATCCCCCCCCTATGCAAAATAGCTCGTAAGAGCCTATGTATGTGCTTATTTGCAGCATATTACGGATAGTTCGGCAATTAGCTATAACGACACAAAATTACGAATTTGTTGATAATTATGCAACTTTTATTGAAGGTAATTTGCATATTTTTTTACATTTGGACTATTTGCAACATTTGGTATTAGCGTTGCGTATTCGACCTCACAACAAGAGAAGCTGTCTAACAAGGCTCTTTTGGCATCTGCCTTGTCTGAAAAAAACTCATTTACGCTAAGTAAACTCCGCTTTTCCAGCCTGCCAGCTCTTGTTGTACAACTTATAAAATAAGGAGCGTGTCCAAACTTGTTGGACACGCCCTATGATATGGTTATATGATGACTTTATCTCTATAACACTCCGTCGTATTCGAGTTGCGCACGTACCTTGGTCCAATTAACCATTGGTCGGCGTGCTCCATCGACAAACATAATGGGACAACCTAAGGCTGAATCGTCGATATATATATCGGCGAATACTTTGACCGAGTCTGTCCAATCCTTCTGCTCGGGGTTGCGGTTTACGCCCCACAGCTCGATTTTACGCTCCTTGAACCAGCGGGTAGCAGCATCGAGCTTCGACCCCGAACGCATAGTAAATAGGATAAGTCGGTGGCCCTTGGCTCTTAGCTCTCGTAGTACATCTACGGCACCTTCTACATCCATACCTACCTCGGGGTAGTCGTGTTCGACACACGTGCCGTCGAAGTCTACGGCGATGATGAGTGAATTATCCTTGCCCATTATTCTTGCTAATTATCTTTTGAAAACAGTGCTTTAATACTCTCCCAGCGGCGTTGCCATGGTGTCTGCTCCTCCATATCGGAATAGCCGTAGCCGTAGCCATAACCGTAGCCATATGAACTCTTACGCTGAGTAACACCATTGAGGACGATACTCATATCGTGGAACTTCTTATCTACGTATAGCTGCTCGATATCCGGAAGCTGGCGACGATCGAGGTTGCCCTGACGTATGACATATACGGTGAGGTCTACCAGACGATCGATAATCATAGCATCGGCAACAGCCATAGCCGGTGTGCTGTCGATGATGATATAGTCGTAACGCTGGCGTAGCTCCGTAAAGAGCTGCTCAACGCGGTTAGACATAAGCATCTCGGCAGGGTTAGGTGGCTGAGGGCCTGCGTATATCATATCGAGGTTGTCGTGGAGAGTGCTCTTCGATATCAATGCATCGACAGAGGAAATCTTATCCGATATGTACGATGTAAAGCCACGACGGTCGTTGCGGTGTCCAAGCTGCTTGGAGAGTGTGCGACGACGTAGGTCGAGGTCCATAAGCAGCACCTTCTTGCCCGAGATAGCCAACGTAACGGCCATATTGGTAGATACGAAGGTCTTGCCGCTGTGCGGTATGGATGATGTGAACATAAGCACCTGCAACTTCTTGTCCACCGACATAAAGCTCATATTGGTTCTAAGGATGCGGAATGCCTCTGAGATAGGGTCACGTCCCTCCTCCTTAACAGCAATGCCATTCTCGGCCTTGCCCGTAAAGCGTGGTATATCGCCAAGGAATGGTACGCTGATGATCTTCTCTATCTCGCGGCGTGAACGCACCTTGGTGTTGAGTACCTCGTTCAGGTAGAGTATGACATAGGGTATGACAGCACCAAAGAAGAGAGCAATGAGGTATATCAACATCCTGTTGGGGCTGATAGGGCGGTTGCTGCCGTAGGCGTGGTCGATAACACGAGCGTTACTCTCGGCCGTAGCTCCCGTCAAGGCATTCTCCTCGAGCTTGGTGAGAAGATATATGTATAGCTCCTCCTTAACCTTCTGCTGGCGGGCAAACGTAAGCATCTCCTTCTCTACCGACGGCGAGTTGCTCATGCGTGAGTTGGCTGCGAGCTGCTCGCGGTTAAGATGCTCAATCTGCAGTTTAAGACCCTCGATATGTGACTCCAATGAGGTGATGATAGAGCCTCTGAGTGATGCTATGTCGGCTGCCATATTGATAACCACAGGGTTGCTCCCGGAAGCCTCGCTCTTCAAGCGACGATAGCTCATCAACGTGCTGTTGTACGAGTCGATTTGTGAGGCGAGTGCCGCCGACACACCGCTGAGCGATACCGTAGAGGCAGGTATCAGACCCTCGCCCGAACGATCGTTGCGCACATAGTCTAAGATGTAGTTGGCCATCTCGATATTGGCCTCCAACGACAGCTCCTCCTGATTGAGGCGTATAATCTCGTTGGCACTGAGCGTAGCCTCGGTTTCGGGGTTGTAGATATTGTTGTCCTGCTTGTATGTGGCAATCTGCTCATCGGCCAAGCGTAGCTCCTCGCCAAGTGATTGGAGACGCTCGATGATAAACTTATTGGTCAGATCCGAGATGGCACGTTTGTCGTTGATGGCATCGTTGTCGTAGGCGACGATTATGCCGTTTATGACATCCTCGGCACGCTTAGGTACCTCGTTGTTCATCGTCATGGTGATTATCGACGACTGCTTGCTGGCAATATTGCAGTTTACGGCACGACGATACATCTCGGTGACCTCGTTCAGCGGCATCTTGGTAACGGTAATATCCTTGTCGATATACTGCTCGGCAAATGGTGTGGGAATGAGGGCTATGTCACCGAGAGGTGTCGCTAACGTATCGCTGAGTGATGCTGTTGTCGAGAATAGCTCATTGTCGGGTAGAAACTCAAAAATCTTTACCGTACCATCCTCGTTTATGCGATACTTGAATTCGCCATCGTCTGAGTCACTTGCTGTCAGAAACTTTACCAAAATAGGCTCCTGTCCGTATAGATCGTAGGTGCGTATTTTGATGGTCGTGGTATAGCGTGTCGTAAGGTCGAATTCCTTGACAACCTGCTCGGAGAGGTGACGTGACTTGAAGATATATAGCTCGTTATCAACCGATTTACGACCTATGCCACCCATAATATCGCTGAATGCGGTAAGCTCCGCGCCGCCACCCTTACGGGTATCCTTAACCAGCACAGTCGCCGTGCGCTGATAGATAGGTGGCGTACGGTGAATGTAGAAGGCGGCAAGCAGGTAGCAAAGCGTGATGGATAGTGCGAACCAGTACCAGTTGGATAGCACCATTCGCAGCACATCATAGAAGGTTATTCTTTGCAACTTATTTTTGTCTTGCTGTTCGGGAGTAACAGTATTTGCTGCCATAGCTTATCTCTCTCTTTTCGTTTATTACTTTGTTACGGTGAAAATGGTGATTGCCAACGTAGCCAACGAAATGGCTGTGCTGGTAAGTGATATCCAGAACGAGCGGTTTTGGTTGATCTCGGATGTGGCTGCTCGGTACTTGTTGGGACTTACAATCACTATGTCGTTCTGTTCAAGATAGTAACATGGCGAGTTGAATATCTCTGCTGAACGTAGGTCAAGTTTGGTGATAATACGCTTGCCATCCTTCTCGCGTATGACGGCTACATTCTCACGATCGCCATAGATGGTCAAATCCTTTGCCATGGCCAGAGCGTCGAAAATGGTAATCTTGTCCCTCTGAATTGAGAAGTGTCCGGGGGCGCTAACCTCGCCGATGACCGATATCGAGAGGTGTGAGAAGCTGACATTTACCTTAGGGTCGGCAATATATCCGCCATCGATAATGAGCTTGGTAATCTTCGATGCAAGCTGCTCACGTGTAAGACCTGCACATTCGATACGACCAAGTATAGGCATATCGATGTAGCCATCCTCGCCTACGGTATACGACTGCAAGTTGTTTGTAGTGGTAGAGCTCGATGCTGTACTCAAACCGCTGATGCTGCTATATCCCGTAGATGTGTTGAACGGTGCTGCCAACTCGGGATCAGTGCTGTTTACTACGATGGTAATCTGGTCGAGTGGCTTGATGCGTATGATGTAGTTATCGGGAATCTCGATCTCCGAGCCGTCTGTAACATCTTGCAAGTATAGTACTCGCTCTTGGGCGTTACAACTTGCCAGGATTACGGCAATAAACATTAATAACAACTTGTAATACTTCATATTGCGATTGTTTTTAATTGTCAAATATAACCTCGAAGCACGCTTCGTTTCTGCTATCTCTGTCTGCGAATTATAAATTCGGATGCAAAAGTACAACTTTTTTTGAGATAAAGAGAATAACGAGGCTCTTTATTTCAAAAACAGACTAAAACTTTGTTTTATTGCCCACTTCCAACACTATCTTCCTGCATAATTCGGGCCGATGCGAAACTTTGCGCTCAAAGATGCCCGATGAACAAACTAATTATTGTCAAGCCACTCCAAAAAATCGGATGTGCGGCTGCGACTTACAACCACGTCGTCCTCGGCCTTCGGGTTTAATTGTAGTTTTAGGCGTGTGCCAAGATGTTTCGATATGTTTTCGATTGAGTTTATCGATACGATGCAGCTGCGTGATATACGGAAGAACAGCTTCGGATCGAGCATCTCCTGTACCGTGTCCAGCGAGTAGTCGAGTAGACGTCGCGCTCCGTTGCGACATACGGCATAAGTGCTCTTATCCTCTGAAAAACAGTAGGCTATGTCATCCACCGGAATTATCACAATCTTCTCGCCGGCTTTAACTATGAAGCGTTTTTTATACTCCTTATCGGGGTTGTTTCCGGCACGCGATACGATGTCGAGCAGTGCCTCGATGTTTGGCTCATGTCGGCTCTCGATGCGCTCCTTGCAACGCTCCCATGCGTGGCACAAATCATCCTCCATAATAGGCTTTAAGAGGTAGTCCAGACTGTTTATTTTGAAGGCGTTGATGGCATAGTTGTCATAGGCAGTGGTGATGATAACCTGTGCCGAGATTTTAAGACGCTCGAAAATCTCGAAACATATTCCATCCGAGAGTTCCACATCCATAAATATCACGTCTGCACCATCGGGATTCTCTTCAAACCACTTTATGGTCGAGTGTACCGAGGTGAGAGTCATTACTATACGGCTGTCAGGGCAACACTTATCAATAAGTTTCTTGAGTGTTATTTGTGCAGGGATCTCATCCTCTACAATTAGCACTTTAATCATACTATTGGTAATTTTACTATAAATTCACTATCGCTCTGTTCTATATCTATGTCACGGTGCGTAATATCTTGATACTGTTGCTGTATGTTGGCAAGACCAAGATGCGTAGACGGCTGTCCGTGAGTTCGTTTTTGCAGGTTGTTGCGGACTACGATGTAGTCGCCATCGGTGCTAATCGAGATGTGTAACGGCTTATCGGCCGATACGATGTTGTGCTTTGTGGCATTCTCCACGAGTAGCTGCAATGAGCATGGTACGACATAGCGATTGTGCATCGATGGCTCTATCTCCATCTCAATTATCATTCCTTCCAAGAAACGCTCGTTTAGCAGGTCTATGTACATCGACGTAAACTCAACCTCTTCGCTGAGCTTTACCAGGGGTTTCTGGTCGTTGCTGAGCATATAGCGATATATGTTGGCGAGTTTGCGTATAAAGGCACTTGCACGCTCTGTTTCGTGCTCCTGAACGAGGTAGTCGAGGATGCCGAGAGAGTTAAACAAAAAATGTGGATTTATCTGCTGTTTAAGTCGCTCGTATTGATACTCGCTACGATGCTTCTGCTCACGCTCATAACGCAGCTCCTGATTGGAGTACATCGATAGCTGGAAGAGTACGCATATCATCGCGATAAGCAGGTCAATGAGCAGCGCGGAGAAGAATAATTGTATAAACTCGCCAGAGCTATGTCGTTGATATTCAAAGTGGGGTATGTCATAGTATAGGAGTGCCGATGTGGCTATCGAGATGACTATCACGGCAAAGAGTAGCAGCAGGACAATATTGTATCTTCTGGTACGGTGCTTTTGGATATGCGATGATAGGTGCATGGTAATAATGATGTTGCCTCCTATGATTGTCAATATCGCCCAGGTATTGTTCAAAATTGCAACAATGTTACTAAGTAGCACTCCCTCCGTAAAGAGGCCTGCTCGGAACATCACGACATAGGCCATTCGGAGTATGAGTATCGATATTGCCACAGTGATTATGTTACCCGCCGATGGTCGCCACGTGGGGTTGTAGCTCCTGAAACGCTTGTTGCGTCGCGTTATGTAGTCTGTCGCAAGGCCAAAGACCGTCGTAAGCAGGAATGTGGATATGGCAGGAGCTATATATTGGTTGCCGATAATTATGCTGAGCGGCTCCCAAAGCCATGTGCCGATAAGAAATCCAAGCAGTGTTACAACGAAGGTTATTATGGCCATCATCTCAACACGTGCATTATTACGTATTGCCACCACGATAACCATGGTTATTGTGAGTATGGTTAGGGGAATATCGTCATAGTAGTCGAGCATTCGGCTGACTACGGCTACTACGAAATGTAGTAGTGCAAATATCAGTACTATCAAGATGTTGCCCTGTGCAGAAGCTCTCATTGTACGGTTTGGTGTATAATTATGCAAATTTAGTAAAAATAAATGAAAGATAAAAGCTTATGTCCAAAAAGAGTGATTTTTTGTTAGTTTATAAAATCGTTCTTGTAGAGCTATTTCAATGATTATGTTTGTGTTATAAGTATAAGGCCTGTGGTAATTTAGGATAATATTGCTATTTACGGTAATCTTTTGTCGTATGCGTCATATGCGCATCTGCTTTTAGTCTTGACTAAAGATACCGTTCGGGAGCAAAAAAATGCAATTCGTCATTAGTTTCATCCCTTTTGGTATATTTGATTTGTTTATTTGCATTTTTTTAGTAAAATTTGTAACGTTATAACTATACAGTTATTAAAAATTTTTAGAAACACGCATAAGAACGATTATTAAAATTTTTAAGAAATATGCAAAAGCCTAACCTCTCTTTTTGGCAGATGTGGAATCTAAGTTTCGGATTCTTTGGTGTGCAGATTGCATACGCGCTTCAAAGTGCAAACATCAGCCGCATCTTTGCGACACTCGGTGCCGATCCTCACACGTTGAGCTTTTTTTGGGTGTTACCTCCGTTGATGGGTATGATCGTGCAGCCTATCGTAGGAGCTATGAGTGACAAGACCTGGTGCCGTTTTGGCCGTCGTAAGCCATATCTCTATGTGGGAGCGATAGTTGCCATCATCGTTATGGCGTTGTTGCCCAATGCGGGTAGTTTCAATCTTACGGTCAAGGCTGCATTGGCCTTTGGTGCGCTGATGTTGATGTTGCTCGATACCTCTATCAACATGGCTATGCAGCCCTTTAAGATGATGGTGGGTGATATGGTCAATGAGGAGCAAAAGACAAAGGCCTACTCTATACAGAGCCTTTTGTGTAATGCCGGTTCGTTGGTGGGTTATCTCTTCCCATATATATTCACTTGGATTGGTATCAGCAATGTTGCGCCCGAGGGTGTTGTGCCTGCATCTGTAACATGGTCGTTCTATATCGGAGCACTTATCCTCATCCTTTGCGTGCTCTATACCGGTGCCAAGGTTAAAGAGATGAATCCCGAGGAGTATGCTTCATTCCACGGCATCAAGGAGCAGGACAAGCAGGAGAGCACAAATCTTGTACACCTTCTTCTGCATGCGCCTAAGGCCTTTTGGCAGATCGGACTCGTGCAGTTCTTCTGTTGGTTTGCATTCCTCTATATGTGGACATATACCACGGGAGGTATTGCTGAGAATGTGTGGGGTACGATAGATGTCGCTTCGGCTGAGTATCAGGCTGCGGGCGATTGGACAGGCGTTTTGTTTGCTGTGCAGGCTATCGGCTCAATCCTTTGGGCTATGGTTATACCTATGTTCCGCAGTGCCAAGGTGGCCTATTCTATCAGCTTGCTACTTGGTGCGCTGGGCTTTATATCTGCTTACTTTATTCACGACCAGTATATGCTCTTCGTATCGTTCCTGCTTATCGGCTGTGCGTGGGCGGCTATGCTGGCTCTTCCGTTTGCAATGCTTACCAACTCGCTCTCGGGTAAGTCGCTCGGCTCGTATATGGGTCTGTTCAACGGTACGATATGCTTGCCTCAGATAGTAGCTTCGTTGGTGGGAGGTATGTTCCTGGTGACCTTCGGCGGCGATAAAATCAACGGAGTGCAGAGCGGACAGATTGTGATGTTTGTGGTAGCGGGTATCGCTCTGTTGCTGGCTTCGGTGGCGGTCTTTGGCATATCAACCAAGAAGTCGGAATAGTATCGTGCGATTAGAATCGAACAAATCTATACATATTTTTATTAACTTTATTATTAACTAACACTAAAAACACTATGAGAAAATTCTTAACTATGTGTTTGGGTCTTGCTATCTTAGCGATGGCGGTTCCCGCCCAAGTGTTTGCCCAGAGCAAATACGAGGTCAAAGGTGTGGTAGTTGATACTACCGGAACGCCGGTTATCGGAGCTGCTGTTATCGAGCAGGGCACGACAAACGGTGTCACCACCGATGTTAACGGACAGTTCGTACTGCAAGTTAACAGTGAAGAGTCGATCGTTGTAATTAGCTACATCGGTTATAAGACTCAGGAATTGGTAGCAACATCAAGCGTGTTGCAGAATGTCGTTATGGAGGAGGACTCTGAGATGATTGACGACGTTGTGGTTATCGGTTACGGTGTTGTTAAGAAGAACGACTTGACTGGTTCTATCTCTACCGTTAAGGCCGATCAGACTAACAAGGGTCTTGCAACATCTCCTACCGACCTGCTTCGCGGTAAGTCGGCCGGTGTGGTAATCACCACCGGTGATGGTGCTCCTGGTTCTGCTGCAACAATTCGTATTCGTGGTGGTTCGTCACTTAACGCTTCGAACGACCCATTGATCGTTATCGACGGTCTTCCGGTATCAAACTCTGGTATTTCGGGTACAGCTAACCCTCTTGCATCAATCAACCCATCGGATATCGAGTCGTTTACCGTTTTGAAGGATGCTTCGGCTACCGCTATCTACGGTTCGCGAGCTTCTAACGGTGTCATCATCATCACTACCAAGAAGGGTTCTAAGTATGATTCGGGTGCTCCTCATGTAGCTGTTGATTTCACAGCATCGTTGAGCCAGAACGCTAAGTATGTAGATGTTATGACAGGTGACCAGATGCGCCAGACTTTGGAGTGGTACTATGGTACTCAGGATACCGACGCTTATCGCTCGGCTACAAAGTATAAGGATGCTAACGGTAACTACATCAACACCAATTGGCAGAAGGAGATCTATCAGTTGGCTCAGTCATACGAGGGTAACATCTCGCTTACAGGTAATATCAAGATGGGTGAGAAGAATAACCTCCCTTACCGCGTATCTTACGGTTACTTGAATCAGGATGGTACTTTGAAGACATCTAATATGTCTCGTCACACAATATCGGTAAACCTTAACCCTGTATTGTTGGACAACCACCTCACAATCAACCTCAATGGTAAGGGTATGATTATGGATACACGCTTTGCTAATACAGGTGCTGTATCTCAGGCCGTTCAGTTCGACCCAACCAAGCCGGTATATCTCTCTGATGAGGAGGGTGGTATCAATGGCTACTACACATGGCGCGGTGTCGATGGTAACCATAACACTATGGCTAACCAGAACCCTGTTGCAATGCTTCAGGACAAGTACGACGTATCTAACGCCAAACGTTTCGTAGGTAATGCCCAGATCGACTATAAGATTCACGGTTTGGAGGATCTTCGTCTTAACCTTAACCTCGGTATGGACTACACCAACTCTAATGGTACTGTAGATGTAGCTCCGGGTGCAGAGCAGTCATTGCACGCTACGGCTGAGGCAGGTTCGGGTTACCACACCAACTACTCACAGAAGCGTATGGATAAGACTTTGGAGTTCTATGCTGCATATGCTCATACTTGGGGTGACCACTCATTCGACATTATGGCGGGTTACTCTTGGCAGCACTACTACAACGAGTCGTTCAATGAGCAGTATCGTATTTGGGATGTTATGAACAATACGGCTATCTCGCCTGATGCTTCTAACTACTATCTGTCAGAGCCTAAGACCTCTATGTCGGAGTACTTCCTCGTATCGTTCTTCGGTCGTGTAAACTACTCTTATGCAAATCGTTACTCTATCACGGCTACTTTGCGTAACGACGGTACATCGCGTTTCGCCAACAATAAGTGGGGTCTATTCCCATCAGTAGCTTTGGCTTGGAATATCAAGAACGAGTCGTTCTTGGAGGAGAATGACAATATCTCTGCTTTGAAGCTTCGTTTGAGCTACGGTCAGACAGGTCAGCAGGATGTTGGTGGTGTATACGATGCACTTCCTACATATTATAACAATACACTCGGTTCATACTATCCATTCGGTGGCTATGGCGAGGGTAACATCATCTATCCTATCAAGCCTAACGGTTACAACGCCGACTTGAAGTGGGAGACAACTACTACTTACAACGCAGGTATCGACCTCGGTTTCGTAGATAACCGCATCACATTCAGCGCAGACTTCTACTACCGTGCGACTAAGGACCTTTTGAACTTTACGCCTGTTCCTGCCGGTGCTAACCTTACCAACTATCTTAATGCAAACATCGGTGACTTGGAGAATATCGGTGTTGAGGCTGAGATCAACGCAGTTGCTATCCAGACTAAGGATTGGTATTGGAACATCGGTTTGAACGCAGCTTGGAACAAGAACAAGATTACACGTCTTACATCGGATGATGAGGCTGAGGGCTACTATGGTGTTGATACCGGTGGTTACTCGGGTGGTGTAGGTGGTACTTGTCAGGTACACCAGACAGGCCAGCCAACCAACTCATTCTACGTATATCAGCAGATCTACAATGAGGATGGTCTTCCTATCGAGGGTCTTTACGTAGACCGCAACGAGGACGGTGTTGTAAACGAGAAGGATAAGTATGTATACAAGAAGGCTGCTCCCGATGTAACTATCGGCTTCAATACTCAGCTCTCTTGGAAGGCTCTTACACTTGCTGTATCGGCTCACGCTAATATCGGCAACTACGTCTACGACAACATTTCGTCAAACGGCGAGCTCTTGACCGACCTTTGGACAAACAACTTCACTAACAACCGTGTTGTTACTGCTCCTGTTACCAACTTCCGTAACTCGGGTCAGTATCTTTCGGACTACTACGTACGCAACGCATCGTTCCTCAAGCTCGATAACATCACTTTGAGCTATCGTTTCAACTTGGGTAACGCTTGTGACCGCGACCTTACACTCGACGTATTCGGTACTGTACAGAACGTAGCTACGCTTACTGGTTACAAGGGTATCGATCCTGAGATCTACTCTGGTATCGACAACAATATGTATCCACGTCCACGTACCTACATTCTTGGTGTGAAGTTTAATTTCTAATCGTCTAAAATCGCATAAGTATTATGAAAACAATAAAAGTATTAATGTTCTCTTTTGCCGCAGTGCTTGCACTCGGCCTAAGCTCGTGCGTTAATGATTTGGACGTAACTCCTATCGATCCTAACGTACAGCTTCCCGAAGATGTGTTGTGCGATGAGGCTGCTTTCGAGGCGCTTCTTACTAAGTGTTATCAGGGTCTTGCCTGCTCATCATCGGATGGTGCCAATGGCGGTCCGGATATCAATGGTGTAGATGGTGGTTTCGGCCAGTATCTTCGTGCCTACTTCAACTTGCAGTGTTTGACCACTGACGAGGCTACATGCTGCTGGAATGATACCGGTCTGCCCGATATGCACAATATGAACTGGCAGGCATCTAACCAGTTTATCGTTGCGATGTACTACCGTATCTTCTATCAGATCGGTCTTTGCAACGAGCTTATCCGTCAGGTCAATGCCAACGTGGCAGGTGTAGAGTTCCAGAACAAGGAGGCTCTTATCGCTGAGGCGCGTGCTCTTCGTGCCCTCTCATACTATCACGCTGTCGATATGTTCGGTAACGTACCTTTCTCTACTGAGAACGATTCAGTAGGTTCTGAGGGCCCTGCACAGATTAACCGTGCCGACCTCTTTGCTTGGGTAGAGCAGGAGTGTAAGGAGCTTATCGAGGGTAATGCTCTTGCTGCCGAGGGTCAGAATGTCTATGGCCGTTGCGACAAGGGTTTTGTTAAGATGATTCTTGCTAAGTTGTACCTCAATGCCGAGGTATGGACCGGTGAGGCTCGCTACGAGGAGTGCGCAAAGTTGTGTAACGATATCATCGCTCACTATCCTTTGCACGCCAACTTCGCCGATTTGTTTGCTGCCGATAACCACCTCTTTACAGCTAATGCTACCTATGGTGCAGCCAACGAGATTATCTTTGCTGTTCCTCACGATGGCATCAACACTACATCTTATGGTGGTACAAACTTCCTTATCTTCGCCGGTACAGGTGGTGATATGGATGCTGCTGCTCAGGGTATCTCTTCTGGTTGGGGCGGTTTGTCGGTTACCAAGCAGGTTTCGGAGCGTTATGAGGAGGGTGATACACGTGCTATGTTCTTCACAGACTATGGTACTACTATCAGCGATATCTTCACCTTCACCTCTGGCGGTTACAAGTCTATGAAGTTCCGCAACGTAAATCATGACGGTACTACTGCACAGGCAAACGGTTTCGTAGATACCGACTTCCCATTGTTCCGTTCGGCTGATGCATATCTTATGTTGGCTGAGTGCGCACAGCGTGGTGGTGCTCCAGCAACCGATGGTCTTGCTGCATTGAACAAGGTTCGTGAGCGTGCCGGTGTTGCTAAGCTTTCGTCATACGATTTGCAGGACGTTTTGGATGAGCGTTCACGTGAGTTGATGTGGGAGGGCTGCCGTCGCCAGGACTTGGTACGTTACGGACAGTTCACTACTGCTGACTATCTCTGGGAGTACAAGGGTGCTACATACGAGGGTCAGGCAGTTTCTGCACACCGCAACCTCTTCCCATTGCCTCCTGCTGACGTTAATGCCAGCGGTAAGCTTACTCAGAACGAGGGCTATTAATAGTTAGAATAGTCTAACATATAAAACTAACAGAAAGATGAAAAAGTTATTATATAGCATAATGGCTCTTGCTGCGGTTGTAGCAACATCGTGTACGCAGGAGCATATCGAGGCTCAGTTCATCCCCGGTAATGTTGTAGCTCCCGTATTGGGTGCAATCGAGGGTGTAACGCTAGCCGAGGATGGTGAGAACATCACCGTCGAGTACACCAAGGCTGACTTCGGTGTTGCAACAGCCACTGCCGAGGCTCTCTACATCGACCTCGTTGAGACGATGGAGAATAAGACTAAGGTGAATGCAACTTTCGCCGACGGCGTTATCACCTTCTCTCAGAAGGATCTTAACACTGCAATGTTGAACCTTAGTGCCGATACAGGTGTTGCTTCTACCGTATACTTCCGTATCGATGCTAACCTTAACACCGATAAGGGTGCTGCTGTAAGCGGTACTGAGAGCTACTCAAACGTTGTTGCTGCTGACTTCACAGCCTACAATGCCGAGGTATTGCCTACCGAGAAGTATGACCATGTATGGGTAATCGGTAACTACTGTGGTTGGGATCATGGCAAGACACAGTTCCTCTTCGACTACACTGCATCGGGCACTACTTACTCGGGTGTCATTGATTTCGCTGATGCCGATGGTGTATCTCTTGCAAACACCGGTTTCAAGCTCACAGGTATTGCCGGATGGCAGGATGACTGCAACTGGGGTGAGGAGGTTAAGGCTGAGTCTGCTGACGAGCCTGCTTCTATTCAGCTTATCTCTGGTGGTGGTTCACAGGATATTATGCGCTATGCAATGCGCTTCTATGGCTTCGAGTTCGATAAGACATCGTTGATACTTAAAAAGGTATGGGGTGCTAACCAGATCGGTATTATCGGCTTGAATGGCAACTGGGATAGCGACATCGTTATGGAGTACAATCCTAAGTGGACTCGCTTCTATGCCGATATCGAGGCTACTGCCGATACCGAGATTAAGTTCCGTGCAGATGCAGATTGGACTCTTAACTGGGGTGCTGATTGCGTTAATGGTGGCGACAATATTCCTGTTAAGGCCGGTAAGTATCGTGTATACTTCAACCCTGCAATGGGCTTCATTGAGTTCAATGTTAAGAACTACGGCACGGTTGAGGATACACAGGCTACTGCACCAGAGGAGCCTGAGGATCCTGATACTCCTGCTGTTACTAAGGAGTCTGGTAAGTGGGGTCTTATCGGTGTTGCCGGCGACTGGGAGAACGATATCTATATGTATGCCGGTGATGCAGGTCTCTTCTACAGCCCTGTTGTATCATTCGAGGGTGAATTCAAGCTTCGCTTCAACAATGATTGGGCTGTCAACCGTGGTGGTGCTTTTGCAGCTGTGGGTGAGGCGTTCGACGCTGTTGCCGGTGGCGATAACATCAAGGTTGAGGCCGGTACTTATGTAGTTGTTTACGACTCTGTAAATGATAAGATTACCGTTGAGAATGCAGCTCAGGGCTGGGGTCTTATCGGTGACGCTTTGGCTAACGGTTGGGATGCCGATACTTACAAGGCATTCGAGGGTGAGGCCGGTGTCTACACAGCTATCATTTTTGCCGGTGAGGGTGGCTTCAAGTTCCGTGCTAACGCCGATTGGACCGATAACTTCGGTGGTACGTTTACAGCCTTTGGCGAGCCTTTCGAGGCTAAGGCCGGTGGCGATAACATCTCACTTGGTGCCGAGGCCGGCAAGTGGGTAGTTGTAACTCTCGATACCAACGCATCTACTATCACAGTAAACAAGCTCTTCGCTGGTCGTTGGGGTGTTGTAGGTCAGGTAAGCGGCTCTAACTGGGATGCTGACGTTCTTATGTGGAACGATGGCTCGGTTTGGAAGTCAGCACCTTTCGTGGCCGATGGTGAGTTCAAGATTCGTAAGGATGCCGATTGGGCTGAGAACTTTGGTGGTGCATTTGTCGCTTTGGATACTGCATTTGCAGCCGAGGCAGGTGGTGCTAACATCAACCTCAATGGTGCGGCTACTTGCGTAACATTGGTTTACGATCCTACTGCTGCTACAATCACAGTTTCTGAGTTCAAATAACCTATAAGGTTTAACCGTTGGTCGGTGGGCTTTGATCGGCCCACCGACTTCTAATAGCCCAACAAGAGGGCGACATAAAGAGAAATGAAACGCATCTTATTACTCCTAACGCCTATATTTATTCTCGCGTGTGCGTGCACGGGTGATGATCTCCTGCAACAGGATATCCCTACGCCGCCTGATCATGAAACTGAGGATGAGGGCGAGGATGAGGGCGAGGATGAGGGTAGTGAGGATGTCGAGGTGTCGGAATTTTTCGTGGGTACAACGATGTCGTTTGCCTCATATCTCGAGGATTTAGGCTTGGAGTATCGTGAGGCAGGCGAGGTCACAGACCCCTATAAGTCGGTTAAGAGGCATGGTGCAAATATAGTGCGTCTACAGCTCGATAGAGAGCCTTTTGCCAAGGTCGGTGATGTGACCATAGATTGGCAGCAGATGAACCGTGTGAAGAGTGACTCAAAGAGAGCTATGGCCGAGGGGCTGAATGTAATGCTCACACTAAAACCCGACTATGACAGGTATAGCGATACGTCGGCTTCGCACAACCATATTCCGGAGGATTGGAAGAGTTTGTCGGAGGCCGAGCTTGGTGGCGAGCTCTATAATTGGGTATATAGCTCTTTGTCGGAGCTACACAGCGAGGGCATCGTACCACGTATTGTTGCCGTTGGCAACGAGGTAAACCTCGGCTTCCTGCTCCATGGCGCACACGATGCAAGCCGCACTGCCCGTCTGCTTTGTTATGGTCATCGTGCTGTGCGAGACTTCGCTCGTGATAATGGGGTGGAGATACTCTCGGCACTGCATATCGCCAATCCTGCGAAGATAGACTATCTAAGAACATTTGCCGAGAATGGTGTTACTAACTACGATGTCATAGCGTTGTCGTGGTATCCGGGAAGCAATATAGGCCATACTATGGGCTCGTATACCAGCTTTAAGGCTATGGGCGAGTATCTGCGTAAGGAGTATGGCAAGCCGCTGATGATATTGGAGACGGCACACTCCTTTACCACAGGTACGGTGGATGGCAAGTGGATGGGCGATTGGTGTGATAACTCGTATAACTATCCCGACTGGAACGATGCCACAAACGAGGCTAACTACACTCCGGCACGTCAGCGTGCATGGCTTACGGCCTTGGCCAAGGATGTTATGGCCGGTGGCGGTATAGGCCTCATTACTTGGGGTACGGAGTCTTTGCCCGATAAGTTGGAGGGTAAGGAGCAGGGTCACGGCCTCGGACTGTATACCTACCCTGCGAAGTGGGGATACGGCTCTACGTGGGAGAATAATTCGTATTGGGATTTTACCAACGCGAATAACCTCCACGAGGGTATAGATTGGATGATGGATATAACACATAAGAGATAAACTAATACACACAAATACTATGAAACTCAAAACCCTTTCGATTTTACTTCTGTCGCTATCGGCTCTATGTGGTTGCGTTGAGCAGCAGAAGGCCGAGTTCGAGCTCGGTAATGGTATGGCTGTCGTGCCAATGACAGTCAAAGGTGGTGTTACAACCCACTATCTTACGGATTACTATCCTCAGTGGGTGGGTGCCGATAAGGTCTCTACCGACGATGCACGTTTGCAGCTTACGCCTTTGGTTGCCGACTGGTCGGAGTTCTCTGTGGAGGCTGCCGCAGAGCCATTGGTTGCGACGCTCGATGTATGGCATGGTGAGAGTAAACTCTCGATCGTAGTACTTGGCGATAAGCGTGATACCGAAGGCAGCTATATGTCTACGGTAGGTATGGAGCATGGACGTGTTAAGGTGGTTGCCGAGAAGGATGTCAAGGAGGCTGTGGCTATGTGGCAGAATGAGCGAGTGGCAGATGTCGAGGTTGCAGACAACGTAATCTATGTAACCATCCCTAAGAAGGCTGTGGAGTATAAGCGTTCGCAGTTGCGTATCTTTGCTGCATCGGATGAGGGACGTTTCAACGATGTGTTGCTACCATTGGAGTATGGTGTTGTTGTGACCGATGCAAAGCAGATTGAGCGTAAGGATCACCAGTCGCAGGTATTGTACTCGTTGATGATCGACCGCTTTAATAATGGTACCACCGAGAACGACTGGAAGATCAATTCAGCGGAGGTGTTGGATAAGGTGGACTACCAGGGTGGCGATATTCTGGGTATTGAGCAGAAGATCGAGGATGGCTTCTTCGCAGATTTGGGTATTACCACCATTTGGATCTCGCCTATCACACAAAATCCATATGACGCATGGGGTCAGAACGTAAATCCCGATACCAAGTTCTCGGGTTATCATGGCTATTGGCCTATTTATAGCACTGTGGTTGATAAGCGTTTCGGAACAGAGGAGGAGCTTCGTTCGATGCTCTCTACGGCTCATGACAACCAGATGAACGTCATTTTGGACTATGTCGCTAACCACTTGCATATCAACTCTCCCGTATTGCAGGCGCATCCCGATTGGACAACCGATCTCATCCTGCCTGATGGCCGTGAGAATATCGCTTTGTGGGATGAGCAGCGTCTTACGACGTGGTTCGATAAGCATATCCCGACGCTCGACTTGGAGCGTGTCGAGGTATGCGAGCCTATGACCGATTCGGCATTGCATTGGGTACGTAACTTCGAATTTGACGGCTTCCGTCATGATGCTTGTAAACATATCCCACTCGACTATTGGCGTATGCTTACACATAAGATGAAGTCATCTATGCCCGACCGCAATCTGTGGCAGATTGGCGAGACCTACGGCTCGGTAGAGCTTATCGGCTCGTACGTTAAGACGGGTATGATAGATTCGCAGTTCGACTTCAACCTCTACCACACATCACGCGATGTCATTGTCGATACCAATCGTTCTATGCTCGATATTGTGCGTACTGTCGAGGAGTCGGAGGCCGCTTACGGCTCACATCATACCATGGGTAACATCACCGGCAACCACGATAAGCCTCGCTTCATCTCGTTGGCAGGTGGCGATATGTCGCTTTGGTGCCCGGATGATAAGGCCGAGGGTTGGCATCGTGAAGTGGTAGTAGGCGATATGGATAAGGGTCATGCCGGCTTGAAGCTTCTCAAAGCTATCATCACAACTGTTCCGGGTGTTCCCTGTATCTATCAAGGTGATGAGTATGGTGTTCCGGGTGCTAACGATCCCGACAACCGCGATATGATGCGTTTTGAGGCGGATAACGAGTATCAGCAGGCTGAGTATGCTGCAACGCGTGACCTTATCAAGGAGCGTCGCTCGTCTATGCCGTTGATGTATGGTGACTATCGTACGCTATATGCCGACGATGCCGCGTGGGTATTCCTCCGCCACTATATGGGTGAGTGGTCGTTGGTTGCTATCAACGTACGTGATAAGTCATGCGATGTAGATGTTCAGCTGCCTACCTTCGTGTCGTGTGACGAGGTCGGCCTGGCTGTTGCTACGGCAGGTGCCGACATAAAGTGCTTGGGTGATGGTAAGTTGAAGGTTACCCTCCCTGCATATGGATATATGGTTGCTAACAAATAATAAAACAACAAATACGATGAAGAGATTTTTTGCATTTATCGCTCTTGCAGCGATGTTGGTAGGTTGCTACTGCAACTGCAACGAGAAGGTGGCCGATAAGGCTTTCGACAAGTATAACTCGGTTGTATACGAGCTTAACATCCGCCAGGCTACTGCCGAGGGTACGTTTGCCGCTGCCGAGAAGTATCTCCCCGAGATTAAGGCTATGGGCGTGGATATAGTATGGCTTATGCCTATCAGCCCAATCGGTGTTGATGGCCGTAAGGGTACACTCGGCTCATACTACTCGATTGTAGATTATAAGGCTATCAATCCCGAGTTTGGTACGTTGGAGGACTTCCAGAGCTTCCTTGCTACAGCTCACGACCTTGGTTTGAAGGTTATAATTGACTGGGTTGCCAACCATACCTCACGTGATGCAAAGTGGTGGCAGGAGGGTAAGAAGGATTGGTATAAGATCGATCCTGCTACCGACCTCCCTATCGTAGAGTACGACTGGACAGATATCGCATCGCTCAACTACGAGAATCAGGAGATGCGTGCTGCAATGAAGGATGCGCTCTGCTACTGGATTGAACTCGGTTTGGATGGCTATCGTTGCGATGTAGCCTACAAGGTGCCTGCCGACTTCTGGGCTGATGCCTGGGCTGCGGTAAAGGCTATTAACCCCGATGTATATCTCTTGGCCGAGGGCGAGGCTTCGTGGTTGCACGAGTGTGGCTTCGACACCTCTTATGCTTGGGAGTTCCACCATATGATGAATGCTATGGCTAAGGGTGGCAGCGAGACTAAGAATGTTGCCGGCGATGGTACTATCAAAACCGATGCTAAGAGCGTTGCCGACCTAAAGGAGTATATCGCTCGCGATGCTCAGAACTATCCACAGCCTGCTATGCGTCTTATGTTTACCTCGAACCACGATGAGAACTCATGGGCAGGTACCGAGTTTGAACGTATGGGTGATGCCTCTGAGGCCTTCGCAGCACTTACATATGTGTTGCCACAGGGCCAGCCTCTTATCTATACAGGTCAGGAGATAGGTCTTAATCGCCGTTTGGAGTTCTTCGAGAAGGATCCTATCGTCGAGCTTGTTGATGTAAACTATGGCAAGGAGTACCGTGACCTTTACAAGCGTCTTATCGCCTTCCGTCACAACAATGCGGCATTGGCAGCAGGCGAGAATGTAGCTCCTATCGTATATGTCGAGGGCGTTGGTGAGAATGTCTTGGCCTTCACACGTGAGAAGGAGGGTAACAAGGTGCTTTGCATCTTCAACTTCTCGGCAGAGCCTGCAACTGTAACTATCGACAGCTCTATTTCGGGTGAGTACACAAGAGCTTGCGGTAAAACCGTTACATTTGCCGATAACGAGACTCTCGAGCTTGGTGCTTGGCAGTATATGTTACTTGCACAGTAGTCAGTAGCTTATAATGTTTTGATGGGGGTGTCATGTGTAGATGGCACCTCTATTAAAAGTAAGTTGGGTTAATATTATGACAAAGAATCCGGAGTGGAGCTATTCGGCTGTGCTATACGAGCTTAACGTAAGACAGTTTACCGAGCAGGGAACGTTGCTGGCAGCTGTCGAGCGACTGCCTTTCCTGCGCTCGGTGGGTATCGATGCTATATGGCTGATGCCCATATATCCCATTGGCGAAGAGGGTCGCAAAGGTCAGCTTGGCTCATACTACTCGATAAAGGATTATACGGCAGTGAACCCTGAGTTCGGTAACGACGATGACCTGCGCAGGTTCATTGACGTTGCGCACTCTTTGGGTATGAAGGTGCTGCTTGACTGGGTTGCCAACCATACGGCACGTGATGCTCGATGGGTTAGCGAGAAGCCTGCCGATTGGTATGAACGCGATGCCGACGGAGTGCCTCTCGTGCCTTGGGACTGGACCGATACTGCCAAACTGAACTATGCCAATAAGGAGGTGTGGCAAGGTCAGGTGGATGCTATGCGATATTGGGTCGAGAACTTTGGCGTAGATGGCTTTCGCTGCGATATGGCAATGCTCGTGCCGATAGAGTTCTGGCAAATGGTATCCCGTGAGTTACACGCCGTAAGGCCCGATATATTCCTTTTGGCCGAGGCCGAGGAGGATAACCTCTTTGCAGATGCCTTCAATATGAGCTATCAGTGGAACATACACCATATAATGTGTGATATTGCACGTGGTGGCCGCCGTGTGTGGGATTTGCGTAATGCAATACACTCCGAGAGAGCTAAGTATCCGAAGTGGGCTATGCGTATGAGCTTTACGTCGAATCACGACGAGAACTCGTGGAATGGCACGGAGTATACGCGTTTCGGTCGTGCTTTGGAGGTGATGATGGCACTAACCTTCCTTATGCCATCTACCATGCCGCTGATATACACAGGTCAGGAGGTGGGCTACGACCATTCGTTCCAATTCTTCGAGCGTGATGCTATACCTGCCTCGCAGTATAAGGAGAATGGTGTCACGGAGCTGTATAGAGCATTATGTAGTCTGAAACATCGTGAGGCTGCTCTTATGGCCGGAGAGCGTGGTGGCGAAATGATTGAGATTGAGAACAACGCCAAGGATTGTCTTATGACCTTTGTGCGTGAGGTTAAGGGTAGCCGCGTGGTTGCCATATTGAATCTCTCGCCATATACAATTCACGCAGACTACCATACGGGTATCTATGCAGGTAGCTATCGTGATGCTTTTACGGGTAAGCGCGTAGAACTCCGACAACATTGTGAGTATGATATAATGCCGTGGGCATATCAAATATTAGTAAAGTAGTAAATAGTATGAGAAGGTTTTTCGCATTGGGAGCAGTACTGCTGTTGCTTGCTACATCGGCAACTGCTGCAAAAATAAAGTTCGATATTAAACATGTAGAGCCCTTATCGTGGTGGGTGGGAATGAATACCCCATTGCAGCTTATGATAAACGGAGATAACATCTCGGCTTTCGATGTGGATATTACTCCTAAGGGTCAGGGTGTGGAGGTACGTGCCGTACATCGTGCCGATAGTCCTAACTACCTCTTTGTTGATGTCGCTATCGCCGATGATGCCGTAGCAGGCAGATATAAACTGTGCTTTACTAATGGCCGTCATACGTATGAGTATGACTATGATATAGCCGATCGTGAGGAGGGTTCGCGCTATCGTAAGAGCTTTACGACGGCCGATTTCGTATACCTTATTATGCCTGACCGTTTTGCAAATGGCGACCCCTCGAATGACTCTACCGACGATACTGTCGAGAAGGTAGATAGAAAGAAACCTGGTCGTCGTCACGGTGGTGATATTCAGGGTATTATCGACCATTTGGACTATATTGCCGATCTTGGTGCTACGGCGATTTGGTCTACGCCGCTGTTGCTCGACGACGAGAATGGTGCTTCCTATCATGGATACTCGTGCAGCGACTACTATCGCATTGACCCTCGTTATGGTAGCAACGAACTTTTCAAGAGCTATGTCGATGAGTGCCATAAACGAGATTTGAAGGTGATTATGGATATTGTGCCTAACCATAGCTCTACATCGCATTGGTGGTATGATGATCAACCTTTCAAGGATTGGACTCACCAGTGGGATAGCTATACGCAGTCCAACTGGACCTTCTCAACGAATATGGACTTCAACGCCTCGAAGTCGGATTTGTATCAGATGGAGAGTGGCTGGTTCGATCGTACTATGGCCGATATGAACCTTGATAATCCCTATCTGCTAAACTACTTCAAGCAGTGGGCGATATGGTGGATAGAGTACTCTGGCTTGGATGGCTTCCGTGTAGATACATACCCCTATAATGAGAAGATGCCTATGAGCGAGTGGTGTAAGGCTGTTATGGAGGAGTATCCCAACTTCAATATTGTTGGCGAGGTGTGGACATCGTCGATACCCCAGTTGGCCTATTGGCAGGGCGGCAACAATAATAAGGATGGCTTCAACTCTCATCTCAAATCCATTATGGACTTCCCGCTACACGATGCTATACGTGCAGCTATGGCCGAAGGTGGCGACAAGGGTGGCTGGGGCTCTGGTATGATACGTATCTACGATGTCCTGTCGCACGACTTTGTATATCACGATCTTAGCAATATGATGATTATGGCAGGTAACCACGATACCGACCGTATAGGCGATGTTGTCGAGGGCGATGTCCGCCGTATGAAGATTGTCGCAGCATTGCTATGTACGATGCGTGGTATGCCACAGATGCTCTATGGCGATGAACTTATGTTCCGCTCGTCGGATCGCTCAAAGGGCCATCCTACGCTTCGTATCGACTTCCCGGGTGGCTGGGAAGGGGATGAAGTATCCTACTTCGAGGAGTCGGGACGTGTGGGCGATGCCAAGGATGTATATGACTATACGCGCCATCTTATGAATTGGAGAAAGTCGAAGGATGTAATCCATAATGGCCGCACGTTGCACTTTGTCGATCGCGACAATACCTATGCATACTTCCGTTATAACGATGAGGAGATCGTTTTTGTCTATGTAAACAACAGCGCGGTAGAGCGTACGATACCCTGGGAGCGTTATGCCGAGATTGCTGCCGATATTCAGGTGGGTACTGATGTGGTAAGCGGCGAGGCGGTCGTTATGCAGGGATGTAAGGTTGCTCCCGCTTCGGCACTTATCGTCGAGTTTAAGAGATAGCATAGATAGCGGCAATTATTCACGCTATTTGGTTATCGGGGCTGACAAAAGCAATTTTGTCAGCCCCGTTTGTCGTGTGCCAATATATCTATAATCCGCTGAATAATAAATAACTGCATAAAAATGCACATATGTGCGATATATTGGAATATTATTGCATCTGTTTATTGCTGTTTAGAAAATTTTAGTTATTTTTGTATGTTATAACAAAGGCTAATATGATGCGCCGGTAGATTGCGGATAACACAAAACACAATATTATGAAACAAATTTTTATTCAACAACGTAACATCTTGTTAAATGCTATGGTCGTTGCACTGGTGTTGTTGGGTGTGGTGGGTTGCGCTACCCCCTATGATGACACACAGTTGCGTGAGGAGATCGAGCAGATCAAGGGTGATTTGGCGGCTCTCGAAGAGAGGGTTGAGAGTGAGCTGAATGCTATCAAGGAGCTCATCGAGGGTAGCCTTGCGGTAAGCAAAATTGAGAAGAGAAGCGATGGTAGTACGCTTGTTACCCTTTCGGACGATACGCAATTTAGCTTGCCTCCTAAAGGTGCGGCTATACCCAAGAACCTTATTACCGTAATCACCGGCGAGGATGGCTTGCTCTATTGGGCACAGTATAATGCCGATGGCAAGGCTGTCGCTATCAAGATTGGCGGCGAGATGGTTTCGGTAACGGGTGAGGCTCCTCAGACGCGTCTAAATGAGGAGAGTAATGCGGTCGAGGTGTCGTTCGATGGCGGTCAGACATGGATTGTAACGGGCTATACAGAGTCTGAGGCTGATGCTCTGATTGCCGATATTGAGATTATATACTCTACATGGCAGAAGGATGGCGATGGTAATCCCGTGGCTCTATACTGCATTATTACGTTGGCCGATGGCAGCAAGCTAAATGTCGCTGTCAACACTCGTCTTATGGTCGATACAGATATGCTTTTGGCATCTAATGGTAGCAGTGCCGAGTTGAATATCGGTGCTGAGGGTGCTGTCGATTATGTTCTTACATTGCCAAAGGGTTGGGAGTGCGACGTAGAGCACGATGCCAAGGAGGGTAAGTTTGTGCTGACCTTCATCTCGCCACTCAAAGCCGATATTGAGGCGGGTAAGGCTGTTGCCGAGGGTGTAGCCAAGATATATGTCGTATTCGATAATGGTAGTGCAGCCATTGCAAGTATCGTTTTGTCGGGAACACCTATATCGGTATCTGTTGCCGTGGATGCAATCTCTATCACCGCAGGTGGCACTATTGATCTGGTTCTTTGCGGACTTGTGGAGAAGAGTGCCTACAATGTGGAGAAGATCGTGGCCGAGAGTAACAAGGTGCTCGGTGGTGCTACATCGTCGGAGGTATATAGCGTGGAGTTTGCGAAGGCGGGTACTGTTACGGTGCCTGTGTCGGAACTTTGTGCCGAGGTTAAGCCAAATGTAGAGTACCTCTTCTGGTATGCAGTGCCCAAGACCAAGGGAGGCAACGAAGTTGTCGATAGTGCCGATGTGACCACTGAGAACTATATCCTAAAGCAGTCTATGCTCGATCTCTCGTTCGAGATTACCGAGACATCGTTCTTCGATGCTACTATGCAGCTCTCGGTTAAGGGCTCTGAGGGATATGTGATAGGTATCAATAAGAGCAGCCAATTCTCAGCATCATCTTGTGTAGATACCTACGAGATGTACATAGATAACGGTTTTGACCTTAAAGGTGATGGCGATTACACGGGTTCGGTATTGACGTTCTTCGGTAAGGAGGGCGATCCATTCGAGCCGGGTACAAAATATACCATCTGGTTTATTGAGAGTGCAGAGGAGGTTACAGCAGATGATGTAAAGAGCTGGGAGTTTGCCACCAAGGCCTTTACCGAGGGTGGTGATTTGGAGATTGATGCCAAGAATGAGGTTATCGAGCGTCGCTCTATTTCGGTCGAGCTCGATACCGCAGGACATATCTATCTATATCACGCCTTTGTTCCGGAGGAGGAGTGGAACGATTATGCTAATGATGAAGCATATGTGGATATGTTGCTCTCAAAAGGCGAGGCATATAACACCACGGAGTCTGTAGTTGTTAAGTATAGCGATGCGCAGCCGGGCGATAAATTCTTGTTGGTTGCATTGGCCGTGGATGAGGATGGAGTGATCGGAAAACTCTTCAAAAAGGATTATGCTACCAAGACGGTGGAGTATAACGCGTTGAGCGTAAGTCTTGCAATCGAGGGCAGTGTAAATGTTTCCAAGACTACGGTTAAGGCTACATGCGAGGGAGCTAAGAGCTATGCCTATGTATGCTTCTCGGAGAGGAGCGAGGAGTGGATCAAGCTATGTGGCGAGACTGTAACCAAGGCCGAGGACTTCATCGTAGATTATGTATCTACATCGTATGTACACAAGGCAGGTGCAGATGGCGTTATCGAGCTATATGGCGTATGCTATCCTAAGAGTAAGCTCATGGTAATGGCTGTCGATGACAACGGTATCTATTCTCATGCCGCGTTGCTCGATATAGAGCCTACGATGGATGTAAATAATGTTATAGCCAAGGATGCTGCCGGCTGGGCTACGGGTAAGCCTGCGTTGGAGATGGGTAAGCCTTCCGAGGCCGGTGACTTCTATGTCTTCGACTGGTATATTAAGCCTGTGGAGGGTTATGTGGCATACTCGTATGCTATGCCTCCTTATGAAATTACAGATAATGGTCTTGATACAGACGAGAAACTTATTGCCCACATTATCGAGATGAGCGAGATTGAGAATGTGGCAACCCGTTTCTATGGCAAGCGTTGCGAATACTCGTCAAACGGCTATTGTCATATTGCTTCGTATTGGGGTAACGAGCTTGATACAGACCACGACAACTTCCCCGACAATAATGAGTATGCCGCACAGGTTAAGGAGGATATCCCCGGTGTGTATAATTTCTGTCGAGGAATAAAGAACGAAACACTTATCTATACCACCTGGATGGATGAGGATGGAAACTTCCATGCTCCATTCGTCTACGACCCGACTCAAAAGAAGGAGGTAGAGTAATAACCGATTATTCAACGAAAATAATTAAACACAATACTATGAAACAGACATTTATTAATTGCCGTAACATTCTTGCATGTGCAGTCATCTCTGCAACAATGCTGTTTGGTGCAACAGGTTGCTCTACCGAGTTCGACGATAGTCAGTTGTGGAATGAGATAGAGCAGGTGAAGAGCGATTTGGCCGCTTTGGAAGAGAAGGTCGAGAGTGAGTTGAATACTATCAAGGAGCTTCTTGATGGTCGTATCACTATTACTAACGTAGCAACATCGGAGGATGGTACCGTTGTGCTAACACTGTCGAACGACAGCAAGCTTACTATCTATCCTAAGGGTGCAGGTGTCCCTGCCAACCTTGTTACCGTTATCGAGGGCGAGGATGGCGTATTGTATTGGGCACAGTATAACGCCGAGGGTGAGGCCGTCGCTATCGAGGTTGATGGCGAGAAGGTCCCTGTATCGGAGGCAGCCCCACAAACTCGTATCAATGATGAGACAAATGCTATTGAGGTGTCGTTTGACGGTGGCAAGAACTGGATTGTAACCGGTTATGATGAATCTAAGGCAGATAGCCTTATCGCCGATATAGAGGTGGTATACTCTACATGGCAGAAGGATAGCGAGGGTAACCCCGTTGCCCTATATTGCATCCTTACATTTGCTGATGGCAGTCAGGCTAAGGTGGGTATGAACAATCGCATCATTCTCGATACGGATAAGGTTAATGTAGCCTACGGTGCAAGTGCTGAGTTGGTGGCAACAGCTGAGGGTGCTACGGATTATATGCTTATTATGCCCGAGGGATGGACTTGCGATGTAGAGCACGATGTTAAGGCTGGTAAGTTCGCCATCAAGCTTAATGCTCCCACTAAGGCAGATGTGGATAATGCGGCTGCCGATGCTGAGGGCGTGGCAAAGCTTGTTGTAGTGTTTGGCAATGGTAATTCGGCTATTGCAAGCATTATGGTCGCAGCAGGTGACGCTAAATAGTAAAATAAGAGATAAAAAAATAAAACAGGTATATGAAGAGGATATTTTTATTTGTATTCGCCACTGTAGTATCGGTGGCGTGTACCCAGGGTATAGAAGAGGTAGGCAACATCTACGAGCCAACCCCTGAGCGATTGACGATTGGTTTTGCCGATGATGCTACACGAGTAGAGCTAAAGGGAGGCAAGACGAGGTGGACAGATGGCGATTTGCTCACGGTTTTCTATCATTCGGAGCATAACCAGCAGTGGAAGTTGTCCGAGCAGACAGCCGATAGAGTGGGTATCTTTGAGTATGTATCAGGCACAAAGCGTACAGACGAGTCGATGGATGTTGTTGCGCTATATCCATATAATAAGGATTACGAGTATGATGTAGCGACCTCTGAGGTAGAAGCAATGCTGCTTGCTACGCAGCACTACGCGAAGGATAGCTACGCTGTTGGCGAGAATTTGATGGTAGCCTACGACGAGGATGATGTTATTCAGATGAAGAACGTTTATGGCTGGTTGCGCGTAGATCTTATCGGTAATGGCGAGAA
>JAFVRN010000032.1 GCA_017504265.1 Alistipes sp.
AGGTAACGAATAGAATAACCTTCTTCGAGCATCCTCATATATTTGAGCAATGCTCCATAATCGTGCTTTTTGCGCATAAAGAAACCCCAAAAGTTTTTTGTCTAAACTTTTGGGGTCACTTCAAACTTGTTGGACACGCCCCTTCTGATTTTTGTGATTATAGGATGTATTACAACTGCTTCTTGCGTACAGCCTCCAACATATCAACTGTCATAGACTCCAAATCCCACTGAGGTTTCCATCCCCACTCTTCACGAGCGCAGCTGTCGTCGAGAGAGTTAGGCCAGCTACGAGAGATCTGATCCTTAACAGGGTCTACGTTGTACTCCATCTGGAAACCGGGTACATGACGCTCGACAACCTCGCGGATAATCTCGGGAGTGAAGCTCATAGCGGCGATGTTGAACGAGTTACGATGCTTGAGCTTTGCAGGGTCAGCCTCCATAAGCTCTACCGTAGCGCGCAATGCGTCAGGCATATACATCATATCCATATATACGTCGGGAGCGATGTTGCATATGAACTTGTTACCCTTAACTGCCTCGTAGTAGATCTCTACTGCATAGTCAGTTGTACCGCCACCTGGAAGTGTTACGTTAGAGATGATACCGGGGAAACGTACCGAACGAGTATCAACACCAAAGCGTGAGTGGTAGTAGTTAGAAAGCAACTCGCCTGTAACCTTGCATACACCATAGATTGTGTTTGGCTGCATCACGGTATCCTGTGGAGTCTTATCACGAGGGAAGTCGCCACCGAAAGCACCGATAGAACTTGGAGTAAATACGGCACACTTCTTCTCGCGTGCGATTTCAAGAGAGTTCTCCAAAGCACCCATGTTGATACGCATAGCAAGCTGAGGGTTCTTCTCGCCGGTAGCCGAAAGAAGTGCTACGAGGTTGAAGATAGAGTCGATCTTGTACTTATCGACAAGCTCGGCATACTGCTTTGCATCAAGAGCGTCGAGAGCCTCAAATGGGCCTGCCTCGGCCAATACGGCGTTGTGTTTTACATCGGTAGCAACTACATTTGATGCACCGTAGATTGAGCGAAGATATGGCACCAACTCAGATCCAATCTGACCGCCGGCACCCAAAACCAAAATACGCTTCATTGAATAGTTTATAGTTAGTTATTTCTTTTAGGTTTCAGTGTGTTAGCTCTCTGCTTATGCTTAATGCGGAGAATCATCAACAAAAATACACAAAATTTACAAATTAAGTGCGTTTCTATCCACTTTTTTTTCATCATTACGAAAATTATGTGGCATCGGACTCACCTCACGCAAAAAAGTATTATATTTGTTGCTCAAATAT
Source organism: Alistipes sp. (assembly GCA_017504265.1). Lineage (GTDB taxonomy): Bacteria > Bacteroidota > Bacteroidia > Bacteroidales > Rikenellaceae > Alistipes. The sequence continues at coordinate 1,317 of JAFVRN010000032.1, forward strand.
TGGCTATGGAATCACTTCTCGAATATGGATATATAGGCCTCTTTGTAGGCTCTTTTCTGGCTGCGACAATCTTCCCATTCAGTTCTGATGTGCTTCTCGTCGGAATGTTGCTTGCAGGTGGCGACCCCTATATTACGGTCGTTGTAGCCACCATGGGCAACTGGATTGGAGGACTCACCTCCTATTGGATAGGGTGGCTCGGCAAGTTGGAGTGGCTCGAACGCTGGTTCAGGGTTAAGCACGACACCATCGAGCGGCATCGTGCCAAGGTAGAGCGGTGGGGACCACTCTTGGCTCTTATGACATGGCTACCCTTCGTAGGCGATATATTTGCGATAGTCTTGGGCTTCTACAAGGCTCGTTTTCTCCCATCTGCATTGTGGATGTTCGTGGGTAAGTGCGGCCGTTTTGTGGTTTGGACTCTACTCTACGTAGGTCTTGGCATTGAGCTATAACTGCTCTACGTGCAGGAATATAGGGTCTGAAAACTGCAACGATGGTCTTGTGCGATATAGCGCAAATAGCGCAGATCCCGAACCCGACATCGAAGCATATAGCGCGCCACTGCTTAACAACTGCTCTTTTAGCTCGGCAATACGCGGATGTGCCTTGAATATATGATGTTCAAAGTCGTTTACTACTCTTGTTTGCCACTCCTCGATAGGTGCTGTGATGCTGTGACATAGCTCTTCGTCGGGTTGTTTGGGCGATATGCCACCGTATGCCTCTGCTGTCGATACCCCCTCATCGGGTTTTACCACGGCAAGCCATAATCCTTCGAGATCTATATCAATAGGTTGCATTACCTCGCCTCGTGAGGTGCAGTACTGTGGGGTGTTGTATACAAAAAATGGGGTGTCGCTGCCAAGCTCCGCCGCGAGTGTGGCAAGTCTCCTCTTGTCGAGATTAAGACCATACAATGTGTCGATAGCCATTATCACTGCTGTGGCATCCGACGAGCCACCGCCAAGACCGGCTCCAAAAGGTACACGCTTGTCGAGTGACAAGCGCACGCCCCCTACACCATAACGCTCCTGCATTAGGCGTGCGGCACGTACCATGAGGTTCTTGTCGGGAGGACAGTCTACCGTAATGCCACATTGGCTAAACGCAATCTCGTTACCCTCGTTGCGTTGCACCTCTACGATGTCGTACAGCCCCTTGACGGGCAGCATAATGGTTTGTAGCTCGTGGTAGCCATCCTCTCGTTTGCGCACGACACGCAATCCGAGGTTTATTTTGCAGTTGGCCCTGATAATCATACTATGAGAAGATGCCAAAGCATACGAAGGGGAAGAAGATACCGATAACAAACGCTATAAGTACGGCATATATAGCATACTTAGCGAAACGTCGTGAGTATCTGCCATATAACTCCGCACCGGCCTTATTGCCACAATCCCACCTGTCGTCCGACTTGATGTAGTAGTATAGCGATACCAGGCCGAATGGCCAGAATAGTATAATGGCTATTACCACACGAGCAAGGCTGCTATGTGGGTTTTCACCCTCGGTCGTTGAGTGTTGCATATCACTGCCGAGTTGATGCCCGCAGTGTGGGCAGTGGCTGATTGTCGAGGCTACCAAACCTCCACATTCGGGACAAGGTCTTGCTGTCATACATACAAATTTTAGCAATAGCAAAGTTAATAACAATTTTTGAGATTATAAAGATAACGAAACAATAGTTTGTGGTATAGATAATATTTTGACAAATATTTGCATATGATAAATCGTTTTCTTATCTTTGCATTTAGCAAAATCTATAAAAAGAGATATTATGGCAAATCTAAGAGTACTTAAAAAGGAGATTGACTACCGTTTGGAGGAGTTCGTTTTCGACTGCGAGATGGCAGCATTTGTGCAGCCTAACAAGGAGGAGTCAATCGTTGAACTAATGCAGAAGAGCATCGAGTTGCGCAACCTTCTATATTGCAAGGCAAACAACCCTGCAGAGCCTAAGAATCGTTCCCTCGTAAAGAAACACTATGCTGCTTTGCGTCGTGATATGGTAGCAAGCTATGCTGCCTTGTTCGAGGAGCTTAGCGAGGTTTGCAACAAGTAAACTTCCAAGTTTTGGACGTATGGTGGTCTTTGCAACCACCAAACAAAAGAGGGGCTGACCTAAGCGGTTAGCCCCTCAATCGTTTTGCTGTGCCGTCTACTCTGCCTTCGACTCGCAATATACACAGCGAATAGTGCCACTCTCAATTGCCGATGCCTCAAAGCGTGGACGTACAGGCTCCAAATTTGAGATACACAGAGGATTAGAACACTTGCAACCTGCAATCGCCTGACCTTCGTGTTGGTCAAAATTCTTCTCAGGATTATTCTGCCACTCCAATAATTTGAGAATAAGTGCCATACGTACAAATTTGCCGTTCTCCACCTGGCGGAAGTATGCGGCACGCGGGTCGCTATCTACGTCAATGGCAATCTCGTTTACGCGGGGTAGCGGATGAAGTATTGCCATATGCTCCTTAGCACCACGCAGCTTGGCTGCATCGAGTATGAAGCAATCCTTAACGCGCTCATACTCATCCAGGTCCGTAAAACGCTCCTGCTGTACTCGCGTCATATAGAGTATATCGATATCGCCGATAACGCTCTCTATATCGTTTGACTCACGGTACTCTATGCCGAAGCGGTCGCATACATCGCGCTTGATGTAGTCGGGTAGAGCAAGCTCCGGAGGCGAGATAAGGATAAAGCGGGTATTCGAGTAGCGCGTCATAGCCTTTATCAGAGAGTGTACCGTACGGCCATATTTCAGATCTCCCACAAGACCAATAGTCAGGTTGTTGAGTGTGCCTAACTCTCGTTTGATGGTGAGCAGGTCGGTGAGTGTCTGTGTAGGATGGCTATGGCTGCCGTCACCCGCATTGATTATAGGCGTGCGTGATACCTCGGTTGCGGCAAGGGGAGCTCCCTCCACCTTGTGGCGCATAGCGATAATATCGGCAAAGCAGTTGATAACACGCACCGTATCCTGCACCGTCTCGCCCTTGGATACCGACGAAGAGCGGGCATCGGCAAAGCCGATAACATTACCGCCAAGCTCCATCATCGCCGATGTAAAGCTCAGGCGTGTACGTGTACTTGGCTCGTAGAAGAGCGTCGCAAGCTTCTTGCCGCGGCATACGTCGCTGTACTGCTCTCTGTTTGCGATGATATCTTCTGCAAGTGCAATAATCTCGGCAATCTCGTGTACCGAGAGATCAGTGGGGTCTATCAAGTGCTTCATCTTAGCTATTGTTATAGTTTGACCTCTAATTACTTAATCCAACTCTCGTCAGAGGGGTTGCTTCTGAATTTTAGGATACGCTCCTTATCATCGGCCTTGATGTAACCCTCTTCGGCTGCTACCTCTACCAATGCGTCGAGGTTTGACAAAGAGTAGTTCTTGGCATTGGCAGCAGCAAGACGGTCCAAACCCTTCTGCATACCATATGTGAAGATGCTTACGATACCGAGTACATCGGCACCTGCGCTACGCAAGGCCTCTACTACCTCGATGCAGCTGCCGCCTGTTGAGATAAGGTCCTCGACAACTACTACCTTCTGACCCTTTTCGAGCTTACCTTCAATCTGGTTGCCACGGCCGTGATCCTTCGAGCCTGAACGAACATAACCCATTGGAAGGTTGAGGATGGTAGCTGTAATTGCTGCGTGTGCGATACCTGCCGTAGATGTGCCCATAAGTACCTCTACCTCGGGGTAGTGCTTACGGATAAGCTCCGCAAGACCCTCCTCTACGTGGTTACGTACCTCGGGGGCGGTGAGAGTAAGACGGTTATCGCAATATATAGGGCTCTTGATACCACTTGCCCATGTAAAGGGCTGCTCGGGACGCAAAAATACTGCGCCGATAGAGAGTAGGTCTTTTGCTATCTTCTTTTCCATAAATAGTTTATGTGTTTTATGTGATTAATAACTTAATATGTAAATACGTTTCGCTCTATTCACCACAGAACTCCTTTAAGCAACGCTCATAGGCAGCTACAGGGTCGTCGGCAGCCGTAATAGGGCGACCTACAACGATGAAGTCCGAGCCAATCTCACGTGCACGTTCCGGTGTTGTTACACGCACCTGATCGCCTACCTCGCCATCGGCAAAGCGTACGCCCGGTGTGATTGTCATAAACTCACTGCCACACGCCTGCTTAACCATTGCAGCCTCCAACGGAGAGCATACCACGCCATCCAGGCCGGCCTCCTTGGTGTTCTGTGCATACTTAACGATGGTATCGTTGATAGTTGCGTCTATAAGCAACTCCTTCTGCATACGCTCCTCAGATGTTGAGGTGAGCTGCGTAACGGCAATAAGCAGTGGTCGTGTACCATCTTCGCGTGTGAGGCCCTCACGCGCAGCACGCATCATATCTATCGTGCCGGCTGCGTGTACGTTAGTCATATCGACATCCAAGTTGCGGAGTACGGACATAGCCTTCTTCACGGTGTTTGGTATATCGTGTAGTTTAAGGTCGAGGAAGATGCGGTGACCACGAGCCTTGATTGTGCGTACAATCTCCGGACCCTCGGCATAGAATAGCTCCATACCGATCTTTACAAAGGGCTTACGGCCGGTAAACTTATCCAAAAAGTTGAGTGTCTGCTCCTTGCTGCTGAAATCGCAGGCGATAATTACATCTCGTTTCATACCTTATCTATTTTACAATTCCTATAATATCTGTTAGTCGCTCTATGCCAAGGCGTTGCATCTCGCGTGGCAGGGCCTCGATTATATCCTTTGCGGCATATGGGTTTTTGAGGTTGGCGGCACCCACCTGCACGGCAGTTGCGCCGGCCATCATCATCTCTATCACGTTGTCGGCACTACTTACGCCACCGCATCCCATAACCGGAATATGACAGGCATTGGCCACCTGATATACCATACGTACAGCCACAGGGAAGATGGCATCTCCCGAGAAGCCGCCCATCTTATTGGCGATGACAGGTCGGCGACGCATAGTGTCTATACGCATGCCGAGCAGCGTGTTAATCAGACATATGCCATCGGCACCTGCATCCTCGCATGCGCGTGCTATGGATACAATATCCGTAACATTGGGGCTGAGCTTGATAAATACCGGCTTTGTCGTCACGCTCTTGACACGTCGTGTAACCTCGGCTGCCGACTCGGGCTGTGTGCCGAAGCTCATACCTCCGTTATGCACATTAGGACACGATACATTAACCTCGATGATCTCCACCTGCTCCTCTTTATCTATCTTAGCACAACACTCCTCGTACTCCTCCAACGAGAAGCCACTGATGTTGGCTACTATAGGCTTGTGAAATATCGAGCGTAGGTGGGGTAGCTCCTCCGAGATAACCTTATCGATACCCGGATTTTGCAATCCTACCGAGTTTATCATGCCCGCCTCGCACTCTGCAATACGTGGTGTGGGGTTGCCAAAACGTGCATCACGTGTTGTACCCTTGAACGATATCGCTCCGAGGCAATCCAAGTCGTAGAAGTCGGCAAACTCACGGCCGAAACCAAAGGTGCCGCTTGCCGGAATTATGGGGTTGTCGAGCTTCACGCCGCAAAGCTCGACCGATGTATCGTAGTGCTTTACCATATTATCTCTTCACGTTTAAGTACAGGACCATCCTTGCATATACGCTTATTGCCATACTTGGTCTTGCACGAGCAACCCATGCAAGCACCAAAGCCACATCCCATGCGCTCCTCGAAGCTAAATTCGGCAGCTACATCCGTAGCATCGTACAATGCTTTGAGCATAGGCAGTGGGCCACAGCTGTATATGTAGTCGAAGTCGAGACCCTTCTCCTTGATGACATCCGTCACAAAACCCTTTGTACCTACCGAGCCATCGGCTGTCGATACGAATACATCCACGCCTAAGGCCTTAAACTCCTCGTAGTAGAATATCTCACTCTCGGTGTTAAAGCCGAGGATAACCATAGGGTGCTTACCTTCGGCAATCAGCCTCTTGCATAGGTTGTACATAGGTGGTACACCTACGCCACCGCCAACAAGTAGCGGGCGACGAGCATTGTTATCTGTCGAGAAGCCGTTGCCAAGACCCGTAAGGATGTCGAGCCTCTCGCCGACCTGTAGCATCTTCATCTGCTCGGTGCCACGTCCTACAACCTTATATATAATGGTGATGGTGTGCTCATCGTAGTCGCAAACCGATATAGGACGACGTAGATACTTGCCTTCAAGCTCGATATTGATGAACTGTCCCGAACGTGTTATATATTGGGTATCACCCTCCAACACCATACGGAATACCGCAGGTGTCAGAGGTGTGTTACTTACAATGGTATATTCTCCCTTTTTATACATTATTCAGCATCGATTGTTGATACACCCAGCGTTATCTCCTCCAATACGTCGAGCAGTACGCTTACTGTCTCCAAAGCAGTGAATATTGTCACGTTGTTCTCGACGGCACAACGACGTATGTCGTAGCCGTCAAGGCGTGCGCTATGCTGGTTGATATCTATTGTGTTGATAACATAGTTTACGTGTCCCTTACGCAACGACTCGAAGATCTCCGACGAACCCTCGCTGAGCTTTCTCAGACAGCGGGTGCGTATACCGTTATCTCGCAAGAACTTCGTAGTGCCACTTGTCGCCTCGATGTTGAAACCGAGCTCATAGAAACGACGGATAAGAGGCAGTGCCTTAGGCTTGTCGGCATCGGCGATAGATACGAAGATAGTACCGTAGTTGGCGATGGTCATACCCGACGACTGCAACGACTTATACAATGCGCGGCGTAGCGATCTGTCGTATCCGATAGCCTCACCCGTAGACTTCATTTCGGGTGATAGGTATGAATCGACACCTCGAATCTTTGCGAATGAGAAGGCAGGAGTCTTTACATACCAACGCTTCTTCTCCTCCGGAATGATAACATCTATGCCCTGCTCGCGCAACGAGTGGCCAAGCATTACGTTTGTCGCAATCTTTGCCATAGCTACACCCGTAGCCTTCGAGAGGAATGGTACGGTACGTGACGAACGAGGATTCACCTCAATGACATATACCATATCATTGCTGTCGGCAATGAACTGTATGTTATAAAGACCACGTATGCCAATCTCCTTGCCAAGACGAATGGTGTAATCCACGATGGTATCCTTGACCTTTTGGCTTACGCTGAATGTTGGGTATACGCTGATAGAGTCTCCCGAGTGGATACCTGTACGTTCCACGTGCTCCATAATGCCGGGGATAAATACATTCTCACCGTCGCAGATGGCATCTACCTCCAACTCCTTACCCATAATATACTTATCTACGAGTACGGGCTGATCCTCGTTGATCTCTACAGCTGTCTTTAAGTAGTGGCGCAAAGCCTCCTCGTTAGAGACAATCTGCATGGCACGGCCACCAAGAACATAGCTTGGACGTACCAATACGGGATATCCGATGCGCTCGGCGGCAGCTACACCACGCTCGATATCGGTGATAGCCTCGGCATCGGGCTGAGGAATACCCGCACGGCGCATAATGGCCTCGAAGCACTTTCTGTCCTCGGCATTGTTGATGGCTTCGATACCCGTACCAATAATCTTCACTCCGAGGTCCGACAATGGCTTCGCAAGGTTGATTGCGGTCTGTCCGCCCAGCGATACCACAACACCCGTAGGTTTCTCAAAGTCGATGACGTTCATCACATCCTCGACAGTCAAAGGCTCGAAGTAGAGCTTATCGCTGATGGTGTAGTCCGTAGATACTGTCTCGGGGTTGTTGTTGATGATGATGGCCTCATATCCTGCCTCACGTATAGCCCAGATGGCGTGTACCGTAGAGTAGTCGAACTCCACTCCCTGGCCGATACGTATAGGACCCGAGCCGAGTACAACGATCTTCTGGCGATCACTTACCACCGACTCGTTCTCCTGCTCATATGTAGAATATAGGTATGGTACCTCCGACTCAAACTCGGCAGCACACGTATCAATCATCTTGTATACCGGGAAGATGTTGTGCTCCTTGCGAAGAAGGAATACCTCCGACTCGGTCATGTTCCATAGTCTGCCGATATACTTATCGCTGAAACCAAGACGCTTAGCATCGTATAGTACCTCCTTGTTACGAGGGTTCTGCTCTACGACCTTCTCCATCTCGACAATATTCTTGAGCTTCTCGAGGAAGAAGAGGTCAATCTTGGTGTTGTCGTATACGTGTAGCAAATCTACGCCACGACGTATCAACTCTGCAATAGCGTATAGACGGTCGTCCGTGCCCTTGCGAATATATGCGAGGATGCCCTCAACCGACATTGCGTCAAACTTCTTGTGGTAGATGTGGCATACGCCTGTCTCCAACGAGCGCACTGCTTTGAGCAGACCCTCCTCGAAGGTGCGGCCAACGCTCATCACCTCACCCGTAGCCTTCATCTGTGTGCCGAGTTCGTTCGAAGCATCGCTAAACTTGTCAAATGGGAAGCGCGCAACCTTTGTTACGATGTAGTCGAGCGTAGGCTCGAAGCTGGCCGGTGTATTGGCGATACGTATCTCGTCGAGAGTCATACCCACTGCAACCTTAGCCGTTACACGGGCAATAGGGTAGCCACTCGCCTTAGATGCCAAGGCCGACGAACGGCTCACACGAGGATTTACCTCGATGATATAGTATTTGAACGATAGTGGGTCGAGTGCAAACTGCACGTTGCATCCACCCTCAATTTTGAGTGCGCGTATAAGCTTCAATGCACTTGAACGCAACATCTGATACTCCTTGTTTGCCAACGTCTGGCTTGGGGCTACCACAATAGAGTCACCGGTGTGGATACCTACCGGATCGACATTCTCCATCGAGCAGATGGTGATGGCCGTATCGTTCTTGTCGCGCATCACCTCGAACTCAATCTCCTTGTAGCCCTTAATGCTCTTCTCTACAAGCACCTGATGTATAGGCGATAGGGCCAAGGCGTTACGCATAATATCACGTAGCTCCTCCTCGTTGTCGGCAAAGCCGCCTCCCGTACCGCCGAGCGTGAATGCAGGGCGTAGAACTACGGGATAGCCAATCTTCGAGGCGGCCTCTACACCCTCCTCGATAGTGTTGGTGATATACGAAGGAATCACAGGCTCGCCGATGCGCACGCAAAGCTCCTTGAAGAGCTCTCTATCCTCGGCCTCTTCGATAGAGGTAAACGATGTACCCAAAATCTCTACGCCACACTCCTCCAAGATACCCTTCTTGGCAAGCTGCACAGCAAGGTTAAGACCTGTCTGGCCACCGAGGCCGGGAACGATGGCATCGGGACGCTCATAGCGGATAATCTTTGCTACATACTCCAATGTCAATGGCTCCATATATACCTTGTCGGCAATATGGGTGTCGGTCATTATAGTTGCAGGATTAGAGTTCACCAAGATAACCTGATAACCCTCCTCTTTGAGTGCAAGACACGCCTGTGTTCCGGCGTAGTCGAACTCTGCGGCTTGGCCGATAACGATAGGACCAGAGCCGATGACCATTATTTTCTTGATATCTGTTCTCTTAGGCATTTTTGTTCTCCTCCATCAGTTTAATGAATTTATCGAAAAGATAGCTGCTGCTCGCTTCAGGAGCACAATTGGGATGATAGTGTACCGAGAACACCTTGTCGTGCAAAGACTCGATACCGGCTATCGTGTTATCGAGGATGTTGCGATGTGTAACAACCAACTGTGTGCCTTTCAACGACTCCTCGTCTATAGCGTAGCTGTGATTTTGTGTGACTATTTCGAGCTTATCGTTACTCAAACACTTAACGGGGTGGTTGGCACCACGGTGTCCGAACTTCATCTTTATGCTCCTTGCTCCAAAAGTCGATGCGATGATTTGGTGTCCTAAGCCTACACCAAAGATAGGTAGCTTGCCACGTAGCTCAGTGAGAGCCTTGCCTACAACAGCCACATCGTCGGGGTTACCCGGACCGTTCGATACGAAGATACCATCGGGGTTGAAGGCGAGGATATCCTCTGCCGATGAGTCGAATGGCACAATCGTTACGTTACATCCCTTGGCATTTAGCTGACGGATAAAGCTGTACTTGATACCGCAGTCGATAGCCACTACATCCCACTTGTGGTTGGGAGTACGTGAAAACCAACGCTTCTTGCAACTTACGCGCTCCACCTGATTGCGGCGTAGCTCGGTGTTGCGTACAAGGCTCAGGGCCTCTTCGGTCGGTGTGTCGATGTCCACGATAACAGCCTTCTGTGTACCCTCGTTGCGGATGATACGGGTGATCATACGTGTATCCACGCCGCTGATACCCGGAATATCAAGCTCCTCAAACGCCTCGTTCATAGTCTTGGTATAGCGGAAGTTGCTGGGAGAATCGCAGCACTCGCGAACAACCATACCGCCCATTAATGCCGACTTACTCTCGTTATCCTCGTCGGTAAAACCGTAGTTGCCCATCAAAGGATAGGTCATAACCACAATTTGGTCGGTGTAGGTCGGGTCGGATATAATCTCCTGATAGCCAACCATCGAGGTGTTGAACACCAACTCGCATACCGTAGCACGGTTCGAGCCGAAGCCATAGCCCGGAAACTCCTTGCCGTTTTCAAGTACAAGTTTCTTGGTAAAAGGTTTCATCTAATCTTGTTTTTATGTTATTTTGTTTTGCTGTCGTAAACTATATTTCCGCGGTGCAAGGTCATCACCACGTCGCCACACATATCACGTCCGTCGAACATCGTAATCTTGCCCATTGAGTAGAAGTCGCGGCTATCGACTCTCCACTCCTTCTCGGTGTCGATGATTACCACATCGGCTCTGTCGCCTATGTTAAGGCCTCCCTCTATGCCAAATACCTTGCGAGGGTTGATGCTCATAAGCTCTACAAGACGGTCAAGCGAGATGATACCCTTGCGTACAAGGTGTGTGTTGAGGGCTGCAAAGGCTGTTTCAAGGCCTACGATACCCATCGCGCTATCCTTCAATCCTCGTGACTTCTCCTCGATGCTGTGCGGTGCGTGGTCGGTGGCAATCATATCTATCGTACCATCCTTGATACCCTCGATGAGTGCTGCACGATCCTCGGCCGAGCGCAGTGGCGGGTTCATCTTCCAGCGTGCATCCTCTTGCAGATCTATATCCGAGAATATAAGGTAGTGCGGGCCGGTTTCGCATGTTACCTTCACGCCACGTGCCTTGGCCTTGCGGATAAGCTCTACGGTCTGCTTCGTAGAGATGTGACATACATGGTAGCGGCATCCGCTCTTCTCGGCAAGCTCTATATCGCGTTCTACCTGTCCCCATTCACTCTCCGAGCATATTCCCTTATGTCCGTGCTGTCGGGCATATTCGCCATCGTGGATATAGCCGCCACGCAGAAGCTCCTCCACCTCGCAGTGTGCTGCAATTATTGCATCGTGCTTCACTGCCTCGGTCATTGCCGCTTCCATCATCTTATCGTGCTGCACACCCGAACCATCATCCGAAAAGGCGCAAACCTTACCTTTGAGAGCTTCGATATCGACCAGCTCCTCGCCCTTGCGACCTATGGTGATTGCAGCGTAGGGTAGTACCTCTATCTTGGCATCGCGGTCGATGATATCCTGTTGTGCTTTGAGGTTCTCCACGCTATCCGGCACAGGGTTGAGATTGGGCATCGAGCATACGGTAGAGTAGCCGCCGCGAGCAGCCGCCATAGTGCCTGTTGCTATTCTCTCTTTATAGCCGAAACCTGGCTCACGAAGGTGTACGTGTACATCGACAAATGCCGGTGCTACAACAAGTCCGTTGGCCTCAATCACGTGGTCATTTGGTGTTGAGGTAATGTTTTCGGCAATCTCTACTATGCGCTCCTGCTCGATGGCTATATCTGCCTTTCCTTGGCGAGAGCTGCCTAAAATAGTGCCTCCTTTGATTATAATTCTTGCTTTATCCATATATCAAAAAATAGGCGGCCAAAATAGCCGCCATTATCTAAAATAAACAGTATTTCCAAAACAGTTGAAACGTCGATCATTCGCCGCAAAACGGGTAGCTTGAGGAGATAACCCGGCAACCATATTCGTAGTTCGTTTCATAGTCTGTCTAAATTTGTGCAAAGGTAAGTATTTTTTATTAATCTGACAACTATTTCGGGGAACTTTTTTTGATATTTTTCAATGTTATTCAAATGTTAAAAAAAAGTTGAAAAAAGTGGTATGAGGATTTTTATTTTACACAAAATAAATGCTATCTTTGTCGTATGAATTTCCTTGTCGAACAGATGTGTTACGGTATTACGCCGTTTAACTCTACTGAGACGATGTGCGATGTGGTGGGACAGAGTCCTCATATGCACTTCGGTCAATATCGTTCGTCGGTTATGCAAGATGCTTGTATTGTGGGCATTAAGCAGGCTATGGGGAATGTATGGTAAGGTGTAGGCCGCTGACATTTAGTGTGTTAGCGGTCGTTTAATTTTTTGAAATTAAATTATAAAACACGAAAATATTATGAAAGTAGCAGTTATTATGGGTTCTACCAGCGACTGGGATATTATGCGAGCCGCTGTTGAGACATTGGAAGAGTTGGGTATCGAGTATGAGAAGCGAGTTATCAGTGCACACCGTACTCCGCACCTTATGTTTGAGTATGCCACCACAGCTCGTGAGCGTGGTATAGGTGCTATCATAGCGGGTGCCGGAGGTGCTGCGCATGTAGCAGGCGTTACCGCGGCCCTCACTACTGTTCCTGTCATCGGCGTTCCTATCAAGACCTCGGCACTCGGTGGTATGGACTCTTTGCTCTCTATCGTTCAGATGCCCGGTGGTATCCCTGTATCGACTACGGCTATCAACGGTGCGAAGAATGCAGCTCTCATAGCAGCCTCAATCTTCGCTCTTACGGACAAGGCTCTCGAGGAGCGTCTTATTGCCTTCCGTAAGGCACAAACAGAGAAGGTGCTTGCATCGGAGCTATAACCTACTAACCCCAACTATTATTGCTTATTCGAACGATTATGAAGAATCGCCGCATTTTTGTTGAAAAATATCCTCGTTTTCAGGTTGAGGCTGACACTCTGCGCAAGGAGTTCAACACAAATTTAGGATTAAACATCGAGCGACTACGCTACATCAATGTATACGACCTATTCGGTTTCTCGGACGAGTTGTTGGAGAAGAGCCGCTATTCGGTATTTGGAGAGGTGGTGACCGATATGGTTACCGATACATGCGACATGGAGGGTATGCCTCATTTGGCTGTCGAGTATCTGCCCGGTCAGTTTGACCAGCGTGCAGCATCGGCTGTCGATTGTGTGCATCTTATCGAGCCCAATGCAGAGGTTAAGATTAAGTCGTCGCGTCTGCTTATCTTTGACGAGAGTGTCACACCCGAGGCAATGGCTCGTATCGAGAAATATTTTATCAATGCCGTGGAGTCACGCAAGAAGAATCTCGATGTGCTGTCCGATGCCGAGAGTGTAGATGTCAAGCCTGTTCCCGTATTGGAGGGCTTCCTCGAGATGAAAGATGAGGAGTTGGCCCCCTATTGCAAGCAGAATGGCTTGGCTATGAACAGCGACGACCTGCGTGAGGTTGTAAACTACTTCCGTAGAGAGGGTCGCGATCCGCGTGAAACGGAGCTCCGCATATTGGATACCTATTGGAGTGACCACTGCCGTCATACCACCTTCACCACCGAGATCGAGAGCATCACTCTCGATGAGTCGTTTATGAAGGCTGAGTTCGAGGAGTCGTTGGATTTGATGAAGAGTATTCGTAAGGAGCTTGGTCGTGAACAGAAGAGCCTCTGTCTTATGGAGCTTGCCACTATCGGTGCTCGTTATCTGCGCAAGCGAGGTAAGCTCGATGATATGGAGCAGAGCGAGGAAAACAATGCGTGCAGCATCTTTGTCGATGTCGATGTTGATGGCGAGATGCAGCGTTGGTTGTTGCAGTTTAAGAACGAAACACACAACCATCCAACCGAGATTGAGCCGTTTGGTGGTGCTTCTACATGTCTTGGTGGTGCTATTCGTGACCCGTTGTCTGGTCGTAGCTACGTATATCAGGCTATGCGTGTTACCGGTGCCGGGGATATATACAAGAGTTTCGACGAGACGCTCGATGGTAAGCTTCCGCAGCGTATCATCTCTACAAAGGCTGCCGCAGGCTATTCGAGCTATGGCAATCAGATAGGTCTTGCCACGACGCACGTGCGTGAGGTATTCCATCCCGACTATGTTGCCAAGCGTTTGGAGGTGGGTGCTGTGGTAGGTGCTGTCAAGGCTGATAATGTGCGTCGTGAGAGTCCGACACCTGGCGATGTGGTATTGTTGCTTGGCGGTCGTACCGGTCGTGATGGTGTTGGTGGTGCTACGGGTTCGTCAAAGGAGCATACGCTCACCTCGTTGGAGGAGTGTAGCTCGGAGGTGCAGAAGGGTAATGCCCCTGAGGAGCGTAAGCTGTCGCGCCTGTTCCGTCGTGGCGATGTAACCCGCCTTATTAAGAAGTCTAACGATTTTGGTGCCGGAGGTGTCAGTGTCGCTATTGGAGAGCTTACCGACGGCCTTGATATATACATCGACAGAGTTCCTACAAAGTATAACGGTCTTAATTCCACGGAGCTTGCCATCAGCGAGTCTCAGGAGCGTATGTCGGTGGTTATCGAGCGCAAGGATATGGAGCAGTTTATGGCTCTCTGTCACGAGGAGAATGTGGAGGTTACCTACGTAGCTGACGTTACCGATACTCGCCGTATGCGTATGTATAATGGCTCGGAGTTGGTCGTAGACCTGTCGCGCGACTTCATCGACTCGGCCGGAGCCAAGCACTACACCAGTATCAACATCGGTGCTGTCGAGCAGTGCAATCCATTCGAACGTAAGGTCGAGGGTGTTACCACCACAGCACGTATGAAGGCCAACTTAGAGGATGACAACGTGGTATCGCAGAAGGGTCTTATCGAGATGTTTGACTCTACCATCGGTGCATCTACCGTGCTTATGCCTTTTGGCGGTCGTACTCAGACCACCGAGACGCAGGTATCGGTACAGAAGCTCCCCGTTGGTAACCACTATACCAATACGGCAAGTATTATGGCCTTTGGCTACAACCCCTATATCGCAAAGTGGAGCCCCTATCACGGTGCTGCCTATGCCGTTGTCGAGGCTTGTGCGAAGGTTGTTGCTGCTGGTGCTCGCTACGATAAGATGCGCTTCTCGTATCAGGAGTATTTCGAGCGTATGACAACGGCTACGTCGTGGGGTAAGCCTCTTGCGGCACTCCTCGGCGCTTTGAAGATGCAGGTTGAGTTGGGCTTGCCATCTATCGGTGGCAAGGACTCTATGAGTGGTACGTTCCGTGACATTAATGTGCCACCAATGCTTATGGCCTTTGGTATCACCACGGTTGATGCTCGTACGGTTATCAGCCCTGAGTTTAAGAGTGCCGGCAACAATATCTATGTAATACGTCACACGCCCGAGGCTAACTATATGCCATCGACCGAGCAGCTCAAACGTAATTTCGACTTTGTATCTAAGAAGATTGCAGAGGGCGATATTGTCGCTGCCTATGCCGTAGGCTTTGGTGGTGTAGGTGAGGCTGTGTCGAAGATGTCGTTCGGTAACAGAGTTGGTGCAGCGTTGGAGTGCGATGAGCAGATGTTATACAACTACTCGTACGGCTCAATCGTTGTTGAGAGCCGCCGTACGCTTAACTTCCCATCTGCCGAGCTTATCGGTAAGACTGTCGAGGAGGATGCCATCATTGTTAATGGCACGGCACTTACGATTGATGAGTTGTTGGAGGCCAATACAGTTAAGTTTACCAAGGTGTATGCCGACAGGGGTGCTAAGGGTGGTGTAACACGTATAAGCGATGGCAAGAACCACGTTGCAGAGTATAAGGGCGAGAGAGTAGATAAGGTTAAAGTATACCTCCCCGTATTCCCCGGTACTAACTGTGACTACGATACAGCACGTGCCTTCGAGCGTGCCGGTGCCGAAGTGGAGGTGTCGGTATTCAAGAACCTTACCGGTAGCGATGTCCTTGAATCTATTGCCGAGATGAAGGAGTGTATCGGTCGTTGCCATATTATGGCACTCAGTGGTGGTTTCTCGGCAGGCGATGAGCCTGATGGTAGCGGTAAGTTTATTGCCAACGTGCTTAACAATAAGGATGTAGCCGAAGCTATCCACGCCTTGCTCGATAGAGGAGGCTTGATGCTCGGTATATGTAACGGCTTCCAGGCGTTGGTTAAGTCGGGATTATTGCCCTACGGTCGTCTGGGTAAGGTTACCAAGGAGTCACCTACGTTGTTCCGTAACGATATCAACCGTCATATATCGCAGGTGGTATCCACACGTGTCGGTACTACGGCATCGCCATGGTTAAAATCGTTCGAGGTGGGCGATATACACTCTATCGCTGTTAGCCACGGTGAGGGTAAGTTCGTGGTAAGCGAGCAACTCGCCGAGGAGCTCTTCCGCAATGGACAGGTTGCCTTCCAGTATGTCGATGCCGATGGTATGCCTACCACCGATTCGCCATTCAACCCCAATGGTTCGAGCTACGGTATCGAGGGTATAATCGATTGCAGCGGTCAGATTCTCGGTAAGATGGGACATACGGAGCGTTACGAGCGTGACCTTATGAAGAATATCTATGGAGAGAAGGTTCAGGATATCTTTGCCAATGCTGTAAATTATTTCACTAAAAAGTAGGAGTATGAAGCAGTTGGAACTTCTATACGATGGCAGTAGCAAACAGCTATATGCGACCGAAAATCCGGAGCAGATAATCATCCGCTTCAAGGACGATACTACGGCATTCTACAATATAAAGTGCGCAAAGATTGAGAATAAGGGCAAGATGAACTGTGCAATATCGTCGATGATACTCGACTATCTTGCCTCAAAAGGTGTTAAAACTCACTTTGTGGAGCAGGTAGACGAAAACAGCCAGCTATGTCGCGTTGTTAGGCATATACCCATCGAGGTCATAGTGCGTAATGTTATCGCCGGCTCTATGGCCAAGCGTCTTGGTATCGAGGAGGGTAGAGTGCCCAATAACAAGATTTATGACCTATGCCTGCGCTCCGACGAACTGAGCGACCCGCTTATCAACGACCATCATGCCGTAGCCTTGGGTCTTGCCACATACGAGGAACTTGGCGAGATGTACGCTGCATCGGAGCGTATCAACACCTTGCTTACCGACCTGTATGCTAAGGCGGGTATTCGTCTTGTCGATTTTAAGATAGAGTTTGGCAGAACTGCAAGTGGAGAGTTGGTGCTTGCCGACGAGCTTACTCCCGACACCTGCCGTATCTGGGATATGGCTACGGGAGAGCGTATGGACAAGGATCGTTTCCGTAGAGATCTCGGTCGTGTGCGTGAGGCATACGAGGAGGTGGCCAATCGTTTGAAGAGTGCTCTTAATAAATAATAAGGTATGCTTAAAGATTCATTAGATATATATGGTGATGACCTGCACGAGGAGTGTGGCGTCTTTGGTATCTTTGGTGTTGATGATGCACCCAACCTCGCATACTACGGCTTGCATGCCTTGCAGCATCGTGGCCAGGAGGCTTGTGGTATATCGGCCTTTGACGGCGATAAGCTCAATACGGTCAAGGGCGAGGGTCTTGTTACCGAGGTATTCAACCAGCAGAAGCTATCGAAACTTAAAGGTCGTATAGCTATTGGACATGTGCGCTACTCGACAACGGGTGGTGGCGGTGCCAATAATGTGCAGCCCTTCTCGTTCAACCACTATACGGGCGATTTCGCACTTGCACATAATGGTAACCTTGTCAATTCCCGTGAGCTGGCACGTTACCTTGAAGTTCGAGGCAGCCTCTTTCACTCGTCGTCCGATAGTGAGCTTTTAGCGCACCTTATCAAGAAGGAGAATAGCGAGAACCCTCGTATTGATAACATCATCGAGGCACTCAATATGCTTGAAGGAGCTTTCGCCTTCCTTATTATGACCAAAAACCGTATCTATGCTTGTCGTGATAAGCATGGTCTGCGTCCGCTATCTATCGGTAAGCTCGGTGATGGCTATGTTATCAGTAGCGAGACATGTGCCTTCGATATTATCGGTGCCGAGTTTATCAGGGATATAGAGCCGGGAGAGATTGTCACTATTGACCACCATGGCATACGCAGTAACTACTATTCGCGTTATCAGCGTCATTTGATGTGTTCGATGGAGTATATCTACTTTGCGCGCCCCGATAGCGATATTGAGGGTTGCAACGTTCATACCTTCCGTAAGCAGACAGGCCGTTATCTGTATGAGCAGTCACCTATCAAGGCAGATGTGGTTATCGGTGTTCCCGATTCGAGTATCAGTGCTGCTATCGGTTACTCCGAGGCCAGCGGTATTCCATATGAGATGGGCCTGATTAAGAATAAATATATAGCACGTACCTTTATCCAACCATCGCAGGAGATGCGCGAGAAGGGTGTGCGTATGAAGCTGTCAGCGGTGCGCTCGTTGGTTAAGGATAAGTCGGTAGTGCTTATCGATGACTCTATTGTGCGAGGTACAACCTCGTTGCGTATCGTGCGTCTGTTGAAGGAGGCGGGAGCCCGTGAGGTACATGTACGTATCGCAAGCCCTGCGATTACCAACCCTTGCTTCTACGGTATAGATATGTCTACTCGCAACGAGCTGCTCTGCGCACGTAATACCATTGATGAGGCACGCAAGGCTATCGAGGCTGACTCTTTGGAGTTCCTCAGCGAGGAGTCGTTGCTCAAGGCGGGTAATCGCTCGGAGTTGTGTATGGCATGCTTCAATGGTTGCTATCCCACATCATTGTATCAGAATAAGAGATAATAATAAAACAATATAGATTATGGCAAAAAGTTACGAAGAGGCCGGTGTAAACCTTGAAGCCGGTTACGAGGTTGTTCGACGTATTAAGTCACATGTCGCATCGACAAAGCGACGTGGCTCAATGGGTAATATAGGTGCTTTCGGAGGTATGTTTAACCTTGCGGAGCTCGGTATCAAGGAGCCGGTGTTGGTTAGTGGTACCGATGGCGTGGGAACTAAACTCAAACTCGCTTTCGAGATGGATAAGCACGATACGATAGGTATCGATGCCGTGGCAATGTGTGTCAATGATGTCTTGGCGCAAGGTGCTGAGCCTCTTGTCTTCTTGGACTATGTGGCTGTGGGCCACAACGAGCCTGCTAAGATTGAGGCTATCGTGGCAGGTGTTGCCGAGGGCTGTCGTCAGGCAGGTTGTGCCTTGGTAGGTGGCGAGACTGCCGAGATGCCGGGTATGTATGGCGATGGCGAATACGATATCGCCGGCTTCACGGTAGGTGTCGTGGAGCGTTCTAAGCTTATCGATGCCGGAGAGCGAGTACAGACGGGCGACGTTCTGATAGGTATCGCTTCAAGCGGTGTTCACTCTAATGGTTTCAGCCTTGTACGTAAGGTTGTTAGCGATAACGGTCTTAAACTCAACGAGTGTTACGACGAGATAGGTGGCCGTAAGCTTGGTGAGGTGCTTCTCACGCCTACACGAATCTACGTTAAACAGGTGTTGCGCGTTATTGCCGAGTGCGATGTTCACGGCATCAGCCACATCACGGGTGGTGGTTTCGACGAGAATATCCCACGTATCTTGAAGCCCGGACAGGGAGTCGAGGTTAAGGAGGGCTCATGGGAGATACTTCCGGTCTTTGCTCTTTTGGAGAAGTATGGTAAGGTTAAGCACCGTGAGATGTTCAACATCTTCAATATGGGTATCGGTATGGTCATCGCCATGGACGAGAAGGATGCAGCCAAGGCAATATCTATCTTGGAGGAGTGTGGCGAGAAGGCATCTGTTATCGGTAAGGTTGTCGATGGCGAGGGTGTAACCATAATCTAATGTTTCTACGGGGATGAAACGTACAAAGTTGGCTGTTTTTGCAAGTGGCAGCGGTAGTAACTACGAGGCTATCGTCGAGGCGTGCCGTGATGGACGTATCGAGGCTGATGTAGTATTGCTGGTATGTGATAAGCCCGGGGCAAAGGTCTTGGAGCGAGCCAAGCGTTTTGGTACAGAGAGCTTCGCCTTCAATCCCAAGGATTACGAGTCGAGAGAGGCCTATGAGACCGTTCTCGTATCGATGTTGGAGGAGCGAGGCATAGATTACATATGCTTGGCAGGTTATATGCGCATCGTGGGTAAGGTTCTCTTGGAGCGTTTCGAGCAGCGTATCGTAAATATCCATCCTTCGCTGCTTCCCTCGTTCAAAGGGGCTCATGCCATACAAGATGCTGTTGATTATGGTGTTAAGATATTTGGTGTCACCACCCATTTCGTCGATGAGACGCTCGATGGTGGACGTATCATCGACCAGGCAGCTATCGTTTACGAGGGTTCGGATATAGAGGAACTTACCAATCTTATACACAACATCGAGCATAAGCTCTATGTTAAGACTATTAACAAACTGATAAATAAGAAATACTAAGATAATATGAGAGCATTAGTTAGTGTTAGCGATAAGCGTGGTGTTGTAGACTTCTGTAAGGAGCTGCGTCGCTTGGGCTGGGAGATTATAGCTACCGGAGGTACTATGAAGCTACTCGAAGACAGTGGCGTGGATGTCATAAACATCAGCGACGTTACGGGCTTCCCCGAGATATGCGATGGTCGTGTTAAGACGTTGCATCCTAAGGTGCATGGCGGTCTTTTGGCACGTCGTGACGATGAGAGCCACCTGCAAGCATTGCGTGATAACGCCATTGAGTTTATAGATATGGTATGTGTCAATCTCTATCCTTTCCGTCAGACTATCTCCAAGCCTGATGTAAGTATGGAGGATGCCATAGAGAATATCGACATAGGTGGCCCATCTATGTTGCGTTCGGCAGCTAAGAATTACCGCGATGTGACGGTGGTATGTAATCCCGATGACTATGCTCGTATTATCGCCGAGATCGAGGCTAATGGTAATACTACGCTCGACACACGCTTGCAGCTATCGGCAGCGGCATATACACACACCGCAGAGTACGATATGTGTATTGCTACCTATATGAGAGGTGCTGCCGGTCTTAACGAGAAGCTCTTCACGTCGTTCGACTTGGTGCAGACCCTGCGCTATGGCGAGAATCCACATCAGTCGGCTAAGTTCTATCGTGCTGAGAAGAGTGTTCCTTTCTCGCTTGCTACGGCCAAGCAGCTCGGAGGCAAGGAGATGTCGTATAACAATATTCAGGATGCCAATGCTGCGTTGAATATCACGCGTGAGTTTTCGGAGCCATTCTGCGTAGGTCTTAAACATATGAATCCATGTGGTGCTGCTATTGGCAAGGATATCAAAGAGGCGTGGGAGAAGGCCTATGAGGCAGATAAGGTAAGCATCTTCGGTGGTATTGTGGCTGTGAACAGAGAGCTTACCAAGGAGGT
Organism: Alistipes sp.; assembly: GCA_017504265.1. Taxonomy (GTDB): domain Bacteria; phylum Bacteroidota; class Bacteroidia; order Bacteroidales; family Rikenellaceae; genus Alistipes. The sequence continues at coordinate 22,672 of JAFVRN010000032.1, forward strand.
CGCCGAGCTTATGAAGCCTATCTTCTTGGAGATTATCATGGCACCATCGTTCTCGGATGAGGCACTTGAAGTCCTTTCGACGAAGAAGAATCTCCGTCTGTTGCAGGTAGATATGACACCATCGGCAGATGTGCAGACGCAATACGTATCGGTAAATGGTGGAATGCTTGTTCAGCAGCTCGATACCGAAACCCGAGAGGTTGTCGCAGATATGTGTGTCACACAGCGTAAACCATCATCCGATGAACTTGCGGATATGAACTTCGGCTGGCGTATCGTTAAGCACGTTAAGTCCAATGCTATCGTTGCTGTTAAGGATGGTCATACGGTAGGTGTTGGTGCAGGCCAGATGAACCGTGTGGGTTCTGCCGAGATAGCCTTGAAGCAGGCTAAGGCCGCAGGCTTTGCCGAGGGTCTGGTTTTGGCTTCGGATGGTTTCTTCCCATTCGACGATACCGTAACACTTGCAAAGGAGTATGGCGTTACAGCCTTGGTACAGCCCGGCGGTAGCGTTCGTGACGAGGATTCGGTGAAGCGTGCCGATGAGTTCGGCATGACAATGCTGATGACCGGTATGCGCCATTTCAAACACTAAAATTTAGCGACCATGAAGGTATTAGTTATAGGCTCAGGTGGCCGTTGCCATGCTATTGTCGAGGCGTTGTCACGTTCGCAGCAGGCCGAGAAGATATATTGTGCTCCGGGTAATGCAGGTATTGCAGCTTTGGCCGAGTGCGTAGCAATTAAGGATACAGATGTCGAGGCATTGCTATCCTTTGCCAAGAGTGAGGGTATAGGTCTTACGGTTGTAGGCCCCGAGGCATCGTTGGCAGTAGGAGTTGTAGATCGCTTCCGCGAGGAGGGTCTGAAAATATTTGGCCCTACGCAGGCCGCTACGGAGATTGAGTCGAGCAAGGATTTTGCTAAACGTCTTATGAAGAAGTATGACGTACCTACTGCCGACTACGCTACATTTACCGACTTTGAGCAGGCTATGGACTATGTGCGTCGTGGCACGCTGCCCACGGTGCTTAAATACGATGGTCTGGCAGCGGGTAAGGGCGTTGTAATTGCAGAGAGTATGGAGGAGGCCGAGGCTACGCTACGCGATATGTTGCTTGATACGAAGTATGGTGAAGGCCGAGTTGTCATCGAGGAGTTCCTTACAGGTGAGGAGTTTTCGTTGATGTGCTTTGTTGCAGGTAACAATGTCGTTGCAATGCCTGTTGCGCAGGATCATAAACGTGCATACGATAATGACGAAGGCCCAAATACGGGCGGTATGGGAGCATATACCGAGTTGCCTTTCGTTACGGAGGAGGATAAGAGCTACGCCATGACAAACATTATGCAACGTGTGGCAGATGCTATGGTCGAGGAGGGTATACCATTTACGGGTGTCCTCTACGGTGGCCTTATGAAGACCCCTCAGGGCATCAAGGTTATCGAGTTTAACGCACGTTTTGGTGACCCTGAGACCGAGGTGGTATTGCCACGTCTGCGTAGCGATGCTGTCGATCTATTTATGGCAGTTGCCGAGGGACGTAAACCCTATGCGGAGTGGAGTGAGGGTGCTACGCTCGGTATCGTCCTCGCCTCGAAGGGATACCCGGGTAGCTACGATAAGGGCTACGTTATACGAGGTACGGAGAGCGTCGATGCCAAGATATACCATATGGGAACAGCCCAAAAGAATGGAGAGTTGGTTACGGCAGGTGGCCGTGTGATGATTGTTGTTGCCGAGGCAGCAACGCTCAAAGAGGCACAGCAGAAGGCTTGTGCCGAGGTTGCAAAGATAGAGTGCGAGAACCTATTCCACCGCTCGGATATAGGTGCTAAGGCATTCAAATATTAGATTAAAACGATATAAAACTATGATTATAAAAGGTAGAGATTTATCAACATCAATTAAAGAGGCACTCAAAGTACGTGTCGAGGTGCTAAAAACAGAGTATGGTCGTACCCCCAACCTTGTGGTTATTCTTGTAGGTGAGGATCCGGGTAGTGTGTCATATGTAACAGGTAAGGCGAAGGCTGCCAACGAGGTGGGCATTGCAAATAATACTATACGTCTTGAGGATACAATATCCGAGGCAGAGCTTTTGGCCTTGGTAGACAAACTTAATCACGACGATACGGTAGATGGTATCCTTGTGCAGTTGCCACTGCCCAAGCATATCGACGAAAGGAAGGTTATTGCCGCTATATCTCCCGATAAGGATGTCGATGCCTTCCATCCTATGAATGTTGCCAAGCTATGGCTCAAGCAGCCCTGTGTTTTGCCATGCACGCCCAAGGGTATCATCAAGTTGCTTCACTTTGCCGGCGTGGATATAGCAGGTAAGGAGGCGGTTGTTGTCGGTCGTAGCAATATTGTAGGCCAGCCTGTGGCCAAGCTCTTGTTGGATGCCAATGCCACTGTAACCGTTGCACACTCAAAGACTCGAAATCTCGCCGAGATCACTCGTCGTGCCGATATTCTTGTGGCAGCTATTGGTCGTGAGCGTTTCATCACGGCAGATATGATTAAGCCCGGTGCTGTGGTCATCGACGTGGGTGTCAATCGCGATACTCGCAATGGTAAGCTCTGTGGCGATGTAGATTTCGAGGCGGCACAGAATGTTGCGGCTGCCATCACTCCCGTTCCTGGCGGTGTAGGTCCTATGACTATCGCCTGCTTGATGGAGAATACCGTCGAGGCATTTGTTAATAGAATGAGTAAGTAATAAACAATAAAAACTAACCTGCCTTATGATTGAAAGATATAGTAGAGAGATAATGCGCAAGGTGTGGACCGAGCAGAATAAGTTCGATGCCTATCTTCGTGTCGAGATTTTGGCCTCTGAGGCGTGGAGCCAGCTGGGAGTAGTACCCAAGGAGGATGTAGAGAAGTTGTGGAAGAATGCTTCGTTTAGCATCGACCGCATCACAGAGATCGAACAGCAGACACGTCACGATATCGTGGCCTTCACACGTGCCGTGAGCGAGACTCTTGGCGAGGAGCGTAAATGGGTACACTACGGCCTTACAAGTACCGATGTTGTTGATACAGCCAATGGCTACCTGCTTAGACAGGCCAATGCTATTCTTTTGGACGATATAGAGAAGATGTTGGAGGTGTTGCGTCGTAGAGCTATCGAGTTCAAGGCGACACCTTGCATTGGTCGTACACACGGTATACACGCAGATATAACATGCTTCGGTTTGAAGTGGGCATTATGGTACGAGGAGATGAAGCGTAATCTTACTCGCTTTGTAGCAGCATCACGTGGTGTTGAGGTTGGTAAGATTAGCGGTGCTGTTGGTAATTTTGCCAATATCCCTCCATTTATCCAGGACTATGTATGTGAGCATCTTGGCATTGAGAGCGCAAATATCTCTACGCAGGTTATCCAGCGTGACCGCCATGCCTACTATATGGCAACACTTGCAGTCATCGCATCGAGTATCGAGCAGATGGCAATGGAGATTCGTAACTTGCAGCGTACCGAGGTGCATGAGGTTGAGGAGTCATTTGGTAAGGGACAGAAGGGTTCGAGTGCTATGCCTCACAAGCGTAATCCTATTTCGAGTGAGAATATGTGTGGATGCGCACGTGTTATGCGTGGCTATATGGCAGCCTTCTACGAGAATGTTGCTTTGTGGCACGAGCGTGATATATCACACTCATCTACCGAGCGTATCATCCTTCCCGATGCAACAATGCTTCTTGACTATATGCTCAACCGTTTCCGCGGCATCCTCGAAAATCTCGTAGTATTTGAAGATGTTATGATGGAGAACATCTATCGTACCCGTAAGGTAATCTTTGCGCAGCGTGTTATGAATGCACTTATCGAGCGCGGTTTCTCGCGTGAGCAGGCATACGATACTGTGCAGCCTATCGCTATGCGTGCCATGAGTGAGCGCGCCGACTATCAGGAGCTTCTTGCCGAGAGCCCAGAGGTAATGGCAGTACTCAGCCGAGAGGAGTTGGATAGCTGTTTCACTCTCGACTACTATCTCAAAAATGTAGATTATATATTTGAGCGTGTAGGCATAGAGTAAATTTTTGTGATAGCGGCGCATTAGCGACGCTTCAGTCCAAAGGGCGAATGGGAAATACGCTTAGTATGTCCCATCCGCCCTTTCTCGTGTCAGCGCCACTACTGCGCCACTCTGACAAAAATTTGAGGTATAACCGCTGATTGGGATTTTTGTGATAAGGGGTCATCTGCGACCTCTCAATCATTGCCCCGAATGGGAAATACGCTTAGTATGTCCCATCCGCCCTTTCTCGTGTCAGCGCCACTACTGCGCCACTCTGACAAAAATTGGGGCCTTACCGCTGATTATCCCGAGTGTGGTGGGTTCTATGGGTTCAGTGGGAAAAATCCCCCCCCCTCTAAAATAAGGAGCGTGCTTGAAGCATCCCTCTACTTTTTCCTATCTGTTTTCCATCTGTCTTTCCAGCCTTCTCCCCACCTGCCTTATTGTGAGCGATGTACGCTACCACGTGGTATATCGCTCGTACTTAGCGGGATATATTGACTCTATCGGTACAAGAATACCCGTCTCATACACATTGCCGAGCTCGGGGTTGTACACCGAGTCGAAGATACGCATAGCATTGGTTAGGTTGATATATGCGTTGAACATCGGAGGGATGACCTCTTCGAAGTCACGTATCTTGGCGCGTAGTATCTTATAATCCTCATCAAACGATGAGCCTGTAAATATCTTATTCAAACTCTCGGTGTCGATGTCCATAGATATTGGGTGTAGTCCTTCGACAAGGTTTTTGCTCGTGGGGTAGTGCTTACGCAAGAAGTAGAACAACATGTTACGTGCCTCGATATTATACGACGAGTACATAGTAACCTTTCCGAGCAGATATTTAATATTGGAATTATTCTTTATGAGTGCTCCGATGCCATCCCACAAGTTGTCCAAAGCATAAACGCCACGAAGCATATCTACGCCAGGATTGACAAAGGCGCGCCCAAGCTCCAAGGTGTAGGGTAGATACTCCTCGCGGAACTCCTGGCTGAAACGGAAGTAGTGCTCCGTAGATAGGTGCTTCTGCTCCGAAGAGCTGCAAATAATATAACGGTAGCCACCTATAACCTCTTTTGTTGTCGGATCCCAGGCTATAAGCTGGCAGTAGCCATCCGTAGCCATATCGTCGGCATCGATGTCTACCTCCTCGCCGGTGCCGCCACCGCCACTGCGGAATGCCTCTTCACGCAGACGACCCACCTCACGCATAAGGTTGGGTGCGCTGGCAGCTGTGAAGGAGTATATCTCGTTATTGCCGTGACGTGTAGTACGTAGCAACTCGGCCGAACTACTAAGCTCTGATAATAGTATCTCTCTATCTATCGGGTTAATAATAGGTTTCATGCGGTATGGGTTAGCTGTTTCTTAGACTATATACACGGCGACGAATCTCGGTGCATACATTGTTGCGATTGCCATTGATGGTTGATACATCTATGGGCTCGCCTACGATAATCTCTATATGGTTACCACGCTGACGGAACATCTCATCAACGAGTAGTACAAGTTCAAGGTTGATGTTTATATGCAGGAACTTACGTATTTTATATATACGGTAGAAACGCTTTGACAGTGTGCCGGCAACAAATACGGGAACTACCTCTCTGTTGTACTTTATAGCATCCTTTATAAAGTGGCTCTTCCACTCCGTATCTGCTACCTCGCCATCTACAATACGTGAGCAGAAGCCTGCGGGGAAGGTTAGTATCTGCTTTGTGGGCGAGGCGAAAGCCTCATCATATTTACGACTCTTCTCGGCACTCTGCTTACCATATTTGTTGATAGGTATCCACAGTGGTTTGAGATAGGCCACATTCATAAGCAGGTCGTTTACTACGGCACCTGCATCGCCCCAGCGGTTGAGCAACATATCTACAAGTAACATGCCGTCAAGGCCGCCGAAGGGGTGATTTGAAGCAAAGATATATCGTCCGTCATCTGCCAATGGGGCAGTATAACGTACGCTACAAGTGATATCGAGATATTCGAATGCTCGTTTTAGAAACTCATGAGGTGTGACACCCTTGCAGTTGTCGAAGAGTGTATTCAGTTCCTGTTGGTGTATGAGTTTTTCGAGTGGAGATATTATGAAGCGTGGAAGACGCCTTCCTGTACGCTTGTAAAGTATCTCTTGTATATTTATATGCATTATATGACAACAATAAACATAAACGTTTCAATGTACAAAAGTAATAAATATGGTTCATTTTTATATTGGTATATATACCTATTTTTATGTTCTATATGTGAATATAGCCTCAAAATAGAGGGCTATCCTAACATAATTGTCGGATAGCCCCATATAGTCTATTGAATATACGTTATGGAAATTGTACCTCTATGATGATTACGTTGGTTATTGACGTAGCTGATCGGGTGTAAGGCGCACAACCTTGCCGTCACGCACTACCACCAAGTCACCATTGTCCTTGCGTGTGCGTTCAATAAGCCGGCGCTGTGCGAGTAGTATTCCGGCATCAATGCGTTCTTGTAGCTCTCTTATCTCAAACTCACTCATAACTCAAAATCTTTTGGTAAGCTAACGGATCAACAATCTCTTTTATTTCGCTCTTTGACCCATAAGCAATCTTTTTTACGCCCTCGGCAGTAGAGTTGTCGTAGATAACCCAGTAATCACAGATGGGGATGTAGAGCTTAGTTAGATTACGCATACTACTCTCATAGCGACGACATATCGTATTAGTTGGGATATTGTGCCCACCAAGACTCACACGTTTCGCAACGCGCTCTATCGCCTGCTCGGGTGTGGGTAGCCAAAAATAGAGCAACGACACGAAGTAGCCTCGCTCGTGCGCTCTGTCTATAAACTTCTGATATGTTCGTGTTGATAGGGTAGTCTCGAAAGCAAAGTCAGAACCTTCATCTAAAAGGTCGTTTATGCGTCGTAGCATAAGTCTGCCCGCCTCAATAGCCATACTATCGGGGTTGAATGGAGAGAGTCCACGCGCTATCTCGTCAGCATTGACAAACTCGTGGCAGTGTAGTAGCTCGGGCAACATCGTATACGATGCCGTAGTTTTGCCGGCACCATTACATCCTGCTATGACATAGAGTTTCTGCATAATCAAATTATTGCTTTGCAAATATAATATTTTCTGAAATAATCGCCAAATTTTATTGCAATTTATCCACTTTCGTACCACAGATTATGGTAGGGTAAACTCCTAAAATAAAGAGCGTGTCCAAACTTGTTGGACACGCCCCATAATGCGGTAGCGTTACTGCTTACTCAGCGTGCTCTGGACGCATTATAACAAGAGTGCGGTTGCCATCCTCCAAAATCTTAGCAGCAAGAGCCTTGACATCCTCACCTGTTGTATTCTGAAGAATACCGAGGTACTCATCCTTGTAGTTGTAGCCCTCCTCATACCAGCTGTTGATAGCTGACATCCAACCACCGTTGTTCTCCAAGACGTTGTTGTAGTTCTTCTGCAAGAACTCCTTAGACTTGGCGATATCGTCTGCCAAAGGACCCTCCTCGGCAATCTTGCGAAGCTCAGCATCGCAAATTGCGATAAGCTCGTCGGCCAACTGCTCGTTGGTGTCGAAAGCAATCATAAGCTCATAGTGCTGTGTAGGATACTTATCGATACCCTCATTTACACCTACGCCGTAAGTACCGCCCTTCTCCTCGCGGATAGAGATGTGGTAGCGTGAGTCAAGCGCACGGCTGAGAAGATTGAGCGTAAGACGATTCTGTGCCTTGTCCTCCAACTCACCAGAGTAAACCAAGAAAACAGAAACCTTAGGCTGCTGCATAGATGCAGTGAAGTCGTTGGTTACAACACCCTTTGCGTTGCGTACGCCATCATCTACAACCTCGTACTTAACCTTCTTAGATGTTGGTAGCGAACCGATATACTTCTCTACAAGTGGCTTCAATGTATTAAGGTCTACATTACCTACGATAGTGAAGCGGAAGTCATCAGCATAGCTATATAGCTTGCTGTGGATTGCAGCCAAATCATCGATGTTGAGGCTCTCGATTTGCTCCGAGCTGGTCATCTGACGACGAGGATGGTTGTTGTAGAGTGTCTTGAGCAACTCTCTCTGTGAGATATATCCCGGATCAACCTCCATATTCTTGAAGTATGGTACATACATCTTCTTCATGTTGTCGAGGTCGGTCTGGTCGAAGCGAGGCTTAGTGAAGTTGAGGTACATAAGCTGAAGGATAGTCTCGATATCCTTTGGAGAACCACCGGCATTCACTCTGTGCTCGTATGCACCAGCACCAACGCTTGCATATGCGCTCTTGCCTGCAAGCTGCTTAGTGAGCTCCGAAGCAGAGAACTTGCTGATACCAGACAGATCCATAACCATTCCCAAGAAGCTACCTGTTGCAAACTCCTCGTCTGTAAGCATTGAAAGACCACCCTTAGAGGTTGCGCTGATGGTTACCTCGTCAGCCTTTAATGTAGAAGGACGAACAACAACCTTGATACCATTCTTCAAAGTCCACTCGGTGAAGCCAAGTGACTCGTTTACGTCGGTAGAAACAACCTTAGAACCCTTGAGCTTTACATCAGCACCGATAAGTGGCTCGATAACGGTGTTGTCTGCATAAGGCTCAATCTCGGCAGCAGCAACCTCGGCCATGATAGCCAAAAGCTCCTCCTCGGTAGGAATTACAACGCCCTCCTTCTTTGGTGAGCGAGCCAAGATTACAAGGTTCTCGTTAGGACGAACCATCTGAGCGTATGCCTGGTTGATATCGTTTACTGTAAGGCTGTTGATGAGCATCTGGTCAATCTGCCACTCGGTGTCGGCATCCATCATAGGTGTACCCTTAGCATAGTTGTCCAAATAACGCTGTGCATACTCATCATTCTTCACGTCATTACGGTTGGTGTACTGACGCTCTGCATAACGCAAGATCTCCTGCTTAGCACGATCGAACTCACCTGCGGTGAAGCCGTGACGGCGCATACGCTCCATCTCGGTGTAGACAGTACGCATAGCATCGTTGATGCGACCCTCATGTGCATTTGCCACGAACATTGTAGCATCCATAGTAGGGCAGATACCGATGTTACCCTCAGACATGCCGCCACTAAGGATAGGTGCGTCGGCCTGCTGTGCGATCTCCTCAAAACGTGCGTTCATCATCTGCATTACGAAGTTCATAATGAGATTTGTTGAGTAGCCGATGATAGTACCATTAAGCTCCTTTGGAAGAGCATCACGACGAGCAAACATCATAAGGCTTGACTGTGTGAGCTCAGGATCGGCGAATACCGAGATGATAGGCTCCTCGGTTGGAGGTACCATTACAACAGCCTTCTGAGCAGCATCAGCCGGTGACGCTGGGATGTCTGCCATGATGGTCTTAATCTTAGCCTCGATCTGGTCTACATCAATATCACCTACAATAACGATGGCCTGATACTCAGGACGATACCATTTCTTGTAGAAGTTCTCCAATGATGTGTGGTCAAATGACTCCAAACCTTCCAAATAACCGATAAGGTTGCGCTGCTCGTAGATAGTACCCTTGAAAAGGTTGCGAATCATATCGTTCTGCGAGCGAAGATTTGCGCCATCACGTGTACGCAACTCCTCCTTGATAACGCCGCGCTCCGAATCTATCTCGGCTGGCTGCAATGCGATGAACTGTGACCAGTCGTGGAGGATGAGAAGAGCTGTATCGACAACACCCTCACGAGCTGTAGGGCAATCCTTGATCATGTACTCGGTGCAATCCCACGATGTGAAGGCGTTGAGGTTGTAGCCAAACTGTACGCCGACAGTCTCCAAGTACTCGATCATCTGCTTGCCTGGGAGGTTCTTTGTACCGTTGAATGCCATATGCTCAAGGAAGTGAGCCAAACCCTGCTGGTCGTCCTCCTCCTGAACGGCACCTACATCGTGGTAGATGTAGAAGCTGGCCTGTCCCTTAGGCTTCTCGTTGTGGCGAATGTAGTAAGTAAGGCCGTTGTCGAGCTTACCTACGCGAACATTCTGGTCTGCGGGCAGAGGAGCCATAGGATCCTGAGCCGAGAGCGACGCAACACCAATGAATAGTGCTACGACTGAAATAAAGAATTTTCTCATAGTTGGTTAAAAATTAAAAGTTTACTGTTATAAAATTTTCTCTATTTTTCTATTTAGCCTACTAATTCAAGCAAAGATACTCTTTTTTTGCTTAATTACAATATTTATTATCTATTTTTTTTGTCTTCTTCTGTCGAAAAAATAACGACCATCTACAATAAATATTATATTTTCACTATATTTGTACGTAAATTTATGATTATGGCAGAGATTACCTCATATAAGTTTAGGGTGGAACCACAAAATGTAGACTTCACGTTACGAGCATCTGTTTCGTCGATTATCGACTGTATGCTGAATGTGGCAGGTGAGGATGCTCATAAAAAGGGTTTTGGCGTAGATGTGCTTCAAGGACAGTCGTTTACGTGGGTGCTATCACGTTTGGCTGTCGAGGTGTACAGACAACCACAGCAGTACGATAATATCGAGGTAGATACCTGGGTCAATGAGTTTAACAGACTCTCATCAACTCGTAATTTCCGTATGCGTTTGGGCGACGAACTCTTGGCATCGGGTGTATCGCAGTGGTGTATGCTCAATATGGAGAGCCGTCAGGTTGTCGATATGTCGGTGTTGAAGGATGTATACGAGAGGGCTATGGTGGCCGAGGAGTCGCCAATATCCTCGCCTCAGCGTCTGCGAGCTATTGAGCCTGCGACCACAACATCACGTCCTGTGGTATACAGCGATATTGACTTTAACCGTCATGTCAATACATTGCGATATATCGATCTTATCTTCGATGCGCTACCCTTGGATCTTATCGAGAAGAATAATGGTCTGCGTATCGATCTTAACTTTATTGCCGAGGCTCGCTATGGCGATACGCTTACGGTGGGTTGCCTGTCGGATGATAATGTGTGGCAGTTTGAGGTGTCGTCGGACGGAGGAAAGGTTTTGTGTCGAGCAAAGATAGAGTTTAAGTAATTTATTGCATTGGTTATGAAGAGAATATTAACAGCCTTTATCTTTGCTGCATTGCTGCTTGTCGTAGGATGCAACAAGGAGAGTAAGAACGATGGTATTGTGCGTGTAGGATTGGCTGCCGGTAAGATTTCGGAGACAACCCTCGAGTTCTCGGTATCGGTAATTAATGCCACAAATTGTTCGTATCTGTGGTTGAAGGAGAATACCGAGCCCTCAATCGATGATATCATTGCCAACGGTACAACCATTATGCTGTCTGGTATGGCGAGCCGCACCATCCGTTTAGATGATTTGGAGCCCAATACCACCTATCACATTTATGTTGCGGCATCCAATTTTTATAGTACCGATACGGCTTATCTGAGGATGGCGACTGTGTCGGATATTTCAGGAGATGTAAATCCCGATATTTAATACGAATAATGGAGCGTCGTCGGCTTAAAATAGCTATTGTGGGGCCTGCACATCCATATCGAGGAGGCCTGGCCTCGATTATGGAGAGTATGGGACGAGAGTTTCAGCTACGTGGCGATAAGGTTGAGATACTTACCTTTACGCTGCAATACCCCGCATTGCTCTTCCCCGGCAAGAGCCAGACGGTAACTACACCCCCTCCTGCCGATCTAAACATTCGTCGAGTGCTATCGACAATAAATCCTCTTTCGTGGTGGAGAGTAGGACGCGAGTTGCGTAAGGCAAAGCCCGATATTGTGCTGATGAAGTATTGGACACCGTTTATGGCTCCCTGTTTCGGAACGGTGGCACGTATGGCGCGTCGTAATGGACACACGCGTGTTATCTGCCAAATAGATAATGTCGAACCACACGAGCATCACCCGAGCGACAAGCTGTTTAACCGCTACTATCTTGGCTCGGTAGATGGTTTTATATATATGTCGGAGCAGGTACATGGCGAGTTGAAGAGGTATACTTCTGCCCCGGCACTCTTCTCGCCGCATCCCATATTCGACAATTTTGGCGAACGTGTCGAGCGCAGTGCCGCGTGTGCGGCTCTCGGTCTTGATCCGAATGTGCGCTATACGCTATTCTTCGGCCTTATTCGTGATTATAAAGGCCTTGATACATTGATAGATGCGTGGAGTAAGTTCCGTCGTGATGGGCATAAGTTGCTTATTGCCGGAGAGTTCTACACGGCTAAACAACCATACGTAGAGCAGATAGAGCGACTTGGTCTTACTCGCGATATTGTCCTACACGACTTCTTTGTGCGTGATGCTGATGTGAAGAACTACTTTTCGGCGGCCGATTGCGTAGTGTTGCCATATAAGACAGCTACGCAGAGTGGTGTGACGCAGATATGTTATAACTTTCGTACCCCCGTTATTGTCACCCGTGTTGGGGGTCTTGCCGAGATAGTCCCCGATGGACGTGTGGGATATGTGTGCGAGCCATCTGCCGAAGGTGTTGCCGAGGCACTTGAACGTATCTATGAAGGCGATAAATTGTCGCAGTTTTCGAGGGCTATGCTCGATGAGCGCAAGCGTTTCTCGTGGTCGGCTATGTGTGATAAAATCGAAGAGCTATACGCCGAGCTATCGTAGCTATATCCACCTATATCCTAAATTACAATATCTTTAATGCTATGGCTGCGCACGCCTCGGCATCGGCAAGTGCGTGGTGATGGCGATTTAGGTCATAGCCGCATGCTGCTGCAACAGTGGGTAGCTTGTGATTTGGTAGCGAGGCTCCGAATATGCGCCGTGCCCCACGACAGGTGCAGTGAAATTCGTATTGAGGGTAGGGCATGCCATAGGCTTCGTGTACAGCCTTCAAACAACCCTCGTCAAACGATGAGTTGTGGGCTACGAATGGCAATCCTGCAATATGTGGTTGTATCTCTCGCCATACAAAAGGGAAGCCCACGGCAAAGTCTGTATCTCGGCGTGTCATGCCGTGAACGGCAGTGCAATATGGCGAGTAGTAGTTTGGTACGGGGCGTATCAGTCTGTGTATGCGCTCGGTGACCTCGCCGTTGCGTACGACGACAATACCCACAGAACATACACTCGAGCGGTTGTTATTGGCCGTCTCAAAATCTATTGCCACAAAATCTTGCATAGAGGCTATTGTGATATAATGTACTCGACGTGAGCTACGTTTGTGCCATCTTTGATAAGTACACGCTTCTCTTTGTCGAGAAGGTATAGTGCAGGTATCGCTCTTAGGTCGTAGAGATGCTTGCGTGATATGTGCATATCGGCATCGTAGCCGTTTATCCACGAGGTGGGCATATCTGCGATGTGTGCCCTCCATGCGTCAATATCTCCATCGGGGTATATGCTCATTATCTTCATGCTGCCACAGTCAATGAGCTCATTGATAAGTGGCGATGCCGATAACTCGGCTATGAGCTGCTTGCAACTTGGACATCCGGGATTGGATATCATAATGAGTAGGTAGTCAGCATCGATATCGTGCATATGTGCCGCACTGCCATCGGCGAGCGTGTATACGAAGTCATTGGCAATGCTGTATAATCTATTCTTGCGGGCGATGTCGAGGTCATATGCAGGGGCTATACGCTCATATTCATCAAGAAGCGGGGAGGCTATCAGCACTTCAAGAATCGGAATGTAGTACTCGTCGTTGCGTAGTGGCGAGTTGGGGTCATTGAGTACGGTGCGAGCTACATCGGAGAAGATGTTGAGAACAGGACGGCTGCTCTCGGCGCGGTGCATAAGGTTGCGTAGCAACGAATCGGCATGCTCCGGTTCAATGTAGACAACATAATCGGCAAAGGCCTGAATGATACTCAACGTATCGTAGTTCGCGACAAGGCTGTCGGCTTCAAAGTCGAAGTTATCCCAATAGCGATTTATGGCATCGAGATACTCCTCGCGAGAGGAGATGCGTGCAGGGTTGAAATCGGCCTCGAAGTATCGTCGTGACGCAGTTGTATCTGCCGACGTATTATCGGTCGATGTTGCACTCTCCTCGTTGCCTTGTTGCGGAGTATTGCCGCAGCCGACAAGTGTTGTTGCAATAAATATCGCTATGATGGTGTAGAGTAGTCGCATATACCATAAAAATAGGGTGACTAACCCCAAAGTTTTAGTCACCCATGTATCTATCAATTACATTCTCTGAGGAACCGATATACCAAGAAGCGACATTGCCGAGCGTATTACGCGTGCCACCTCCGAGGCAAGCTTCAAGCGTAGTGAGCGTACTGCGCTGTTCTCCTCTTTGAGTATAGAGTGGTCGTGATAGTAGCCGTTGAACTGCTTGGCAAGCTCGTAGGCGTAGGCTGCAATTACCGATGGCGCAAACTGCTCACCGGCGGTGCGAACCGTGGCAGGGTAGTCTGCAAGGAGCTTGATAAGCTCTACCTCCTCGGGGAGTAGCTCCGCCTTGTCGAAGTCGGCAGATGAGATACCTGCCTCATCGGCTTTGCGTAGTATCGAGCAGATACGTGCGTGTGTGTATTGGATGAATGGGCCGGTGTTGCCGTTGAAGTCGATACTCTCACGAGGATCGAAGAGCATAGTCTTCTTGGGGTCTACCTTCAAGATAAAATACTTCAAAGCTCCAAGGCCTACCATCTCCGATATGGCTGCCGCATCCTCCTCCGAAACACCGTCGAGCTTACCCAACTCGGCTGACATCTCGCGTGCCGTACCAATCATGTCGGCGATAAGGTCGTCGGCATCAACCACAGTACCCTCACGTGACTTCATCTTACCCTCGGGAAGCTCCACCATGCCGTATGACAGGTGGAAGATATTGTCGCTCCACTCGTAGCCGAGCTTTTTGAGGACGAGTTTGAGTACCTGGAAGTGGTAATTCTGCTCGTTACCCACAACATATATCATGTCGTCGAGTCTATTCTCCTCGAAGCGGCTGAGGGCAGTACCTAAATCCTGGGTCATATATACCGAGGTGCCATCGCCACGAAGCAGAAGCTTTTGGTCAAGGCCGTCTGCCTCCAAGTCAATCCATACGGAGTTATCCTCCTTGCGGAAGAATACGCCCTTGTTAAGACCATCCTCCACAAGGCTCTTGCCGAGCAAATATGTCTGTGACTCGTAGTATACCTTGTCGAAATCGACACCCATAGCTTTGTACGTAACGTCGAAGCCCTCGTATACCCAGCCATTCATCTTCTCCCAAAGGGCATATACCTCGGCATCCTTAGCCTCCCACTTGCGAAGCATCTCTTGTGCCTGCAACATTATGGGAGCCTGACGCTTGGCATCATCCTCCGAAAGTCCCTTGCTATCCATCAGTTCCTTGACCTCTGCTTTGTAATGCTTGTCGAACTCTACATAGTACTTGCCGACAAGGTGGTCGCCCTTCATGCCCGAAGACTGTGGTGTTTCGCCATTGCCATAGAGCATCCATGCCAACATCGACTTGCAGATGTGTATACCTCGGTCATTGACAAGGTTTACCTTGATGACATTATGGCCATTGGCTTTAAGGATGGTTGCAACCGAGTAGCCGAGCAGGTTGTTACGTATGTGTCCGAGATGTAGTGGTTTGTTGGTGTTGGGCGACGAGTACTCAATCATTATTGTGCGTCCCGATGCTGGTGCCATGCCGTAGTTCTCGGTAGCTGCAATCTCGGCAAAGCGCGCTGCCCAGAACGATTTATCCACAACAAGGTTAAGGAAACCTTTGATTACGTTGAAGCTTTTAATCTCGGGTGTGGCACTTACGATCTTCTCGCCAAGCTCCGTGGCTGTTGCCTCGGGTGACTTGCGTGATGCACGCAATAGTGGGAAGACAACCACGGTGTAGTCACCTTCGAACTCCTTACGGGTCTTTTGTATTTGGATGTTGTCGCTTACGCCATACAACTCACCTGTTGCACGTGTTACGACGCTTGAAATAAACTCTTCGATATTAATCATACGTACCTATTATTTATAACTCATAGGCGCAAAGGTACGTTTTCTTTGCGAAATATTCGCCATTTGCATCGAAAATTTAGTACCTTTGCGCAACTATTTGTTGATTTATGAAGATTTCAGATATAGAACTTGGTTCACAACCGCTGTTCCTCGCCCCTATGGAGGATGTGACAGACCCCTCGTTTCGCTATATGTGCAAGAGGTTTGGAGCCGATGTGGTATACACGGAGTTCATATCCTCTGATGGGTTGATACGTGATGCGTGGAAGTCGCGTGCCAAGCTAAACATCGCCAATGAGGAGCGTCCCGTAGGCATACAGATATACGGCCACCTTATCGAGCCTATGGTCGAGGCGGCACGTATTGCCGAGAGTGCCAACCCCGATATCATAGACATCAACTTCGGATGTCCCGTAAAGAAGATTGCAGCACGTGGTGCTGGTTCGGGTATGATGCGTGACCCCGACCTTATGGTGGAGATGACACGCCAGATAGTACGCGCTGTAAATAAACCGGTAACGGTTAAGACACGTCTTGGTTGGAGCGACGAGATGCGTAACATCGAGGAGATAGCTCTCCGCTTGCAGGATGTGGGTATCGCAGCACTTACGATACATGGCCGTACGCGCTCGCAGATGTATCGTGGAGAGGCCGACTGGACACTTATAGGCAAGATTAAGAACGACCCTCGCATAACAATCCCAATCATCGGTAATGGCGACGTAGATTCGGCCGAGAAGTGTAAACAGATGTTCGATAGATATGGCGTGGACGGTGTGATGATAGGGCGTGCCACATATGGTAGACCATGGATATTTCGTGAGTGCCGTCACTATCTGACGACAGGTGAACTGCTGCCGCAACCATCTGTCGTAGAGCGTGTGGCGATAGCCAAGGAGCATCTGCAAAAGTCGTTGGAGATAAAGGGCGACAGGGTAGGAATATTAGAGATGCGCCGCCATCTTACCAACTACTTCAAAGGTCTGCCGGATTTCAAACAGACACGCCTGCGCCTTGTGACATCATTCGATGCCGATGAGATAGTGTCGCTACTTGACTACGTTGCGGAGCGTTGGGGAGACTTTGATATGCGAGAGATTACCCCTGCGCCACTGTCACACGATATATAGTCGCTTGTAGGTGGTATGCTTCGTTGTTATGGATGCGATGGTTGAGCCTTATTCGTTAAGCTCCAACCATCGCATCTCTTTTTCGTCTATCGAGGCTATAATCTCCTCGATGCGTAACGATAGTTCGTTAAGCCTGTCGTATGGCAGGTCGCCCGACGATAGCTCAGCTTCGAGCCTTTGTCGTTCAAGGGCAAGCGTTGATAGCCCCTCCTCGATAGACTCCAATTCACGCTGTTCTTTGTATGATAGTTTGCGCTTTGAGCTGTCGTGTGTGCGCTGTTGTTGAGGCTTGGCAGGTGTTGTTATGCGTTGCTCGCTACGCTGTTGCGCCTCCTGCTCCCGCATATATTCACGATACTCGCTGTACATACCCACAAAATCCTTGATGCGGCCGTTACCCTCAAAGACGAAGAGGTGGTCTACACATTTGTCGAGGAAGTAGCGGTCGTGCGATACAATAAGCAGCGACCCCTCGAAGTTGTGCAGATACTCCTCCAAGACGTTTAGCGTCATAATGTCGAGGTCGTTTGTGGGCTCATCGAGGATAAGCAGGTTGGGATTGCGCATAAGTACGGTGAGCAGATATAGACGACGTTGCTCGCCACCGCTGAGTATCTCTACGCGCTTGGTAAAGGTCTCGTGCGGAAAGAGAAAGCGGTTGAGATAGGTGGTGGCAGATACGCTACTGCCATCCGAGGCCTTGACAATCTCGGCAATATCCTGTACACACTCCAATACTGTCTGCCCGGGCTTGAAGCTTATGCCACGCTGCGAGTAGTAGCCTATGCGTAGCGTCTCGCCACGCTCGATGATGCCGCTGTCGGGCTCTAAGTTGCCCGAAATAAGATTGAGGAAGGTTGTCTTGCCTACGCCATTTGCTCCCACGATTCCGACACGTTCGCCACGAGTGAACTTATATGAGAACTTGTCGAGCATACGACGCGGACCAAACGACAGATCTACATCCGTACAATCGACAATCTTGCGACCTAATCGTGAGGTGGCAACATCTATCTCTATATTGTTGGTGCGTAGGCTTACCGAGGCTTTGTCGCGCAGGTCGTAGAAGGCGTTTACGCGGTAACGAGCCTTGCCCGTGCGTGCCTGAGGTGTGCTTCGTATCCATTCGAGCTCTCGGCGTAGCAGGTTGCGTGATTTGTCTATCTCGGCTTGCATATTGCTATACCTCTCTTCGCGCTTTTCGAGATACTCGGTGTAGTTTCCGCGATAGGTATACAGCTTACCTCGGTCAATCTCCATAATGGTGTTGCACACCCTGTCGAGGAAGTAACGGTCGTGGGTGACCATAAGCAGTGTGCAACGTGAGCGTTGCAGGTATCCCTCCAAATACTCGATTATCTCTATGTCGAGGTGGTTGGTAGGCTCGTCCATAATGAGAAATTCGGCCTCTTGAAGCATCATACAGGCTATAGCAACACGTTTAGCCTCGCCGCCCGATAGCTCGCCTATACGTTGGTCAAGACGCTCTATTTTCAGTGACGACAACACCTGCTTGATGTTCTGCTCTATGCGCCAGCCGTCTGTGGCATCCATTGCATTTATGGCACGTTCCAGACGCTGCGTATCGCCACTCGATAGGGCATATTCATACTCTTTGAGCGCAGGTGATATATCTCCCATACGGGCATATACCTCTTCGAATATGGTGTTGTCGGGGTTGAACGCGGTGTTCTGGTCGAGGAAGGCGACGCGTATGTCCTTCATAAACTTAACTTCGCCGCCACGGTCGGAGTGCTCCACGCCTGCCAATATCTTCAAAAGCGAAGACTTTCCTGTGCCATTGGGTGCTACAAGAGCTATCTTATCGCCCTCGTTGATGTTGAAACTGATACCCTCGAAGAGTGTGCGGTCGCCGTACGCCTTTGATATATTTTCTACTTGAAGATAACTTGCCATATGGATTTTCTTTGGCTTAAATGGTTAGATGTTAAGGTCGTAGGCTTCGCGTTCGCCACTTGGATAATGGACAATGCCACAGTAGTCGAAGCCTCGTTTACGCAGCAGTGTGCGCATCCTTATATTGCCGCTGTGAGTGTCGATGCGAAAGGCGTAGATGGCGTTGGCATGAGCTATCTCTATGGCCTTATCTATGAGTCTGTTGGCAACACCACTGCGTCGGCTCTTCTTACCCACGCATATGCGATGGATGACAACATAGCGGTTAGGCGTGTGCCAACTATCGCCAGAGAGTTGTGTGTAGGCCTGCTCGCCTGTCAGCACAATAGCGGCATAGCCTATCACATCGCCCTGCTCGTTGCAGGCTACATACCCGCTGCCTGTCTCTATATCCTCAGTGATAATATCTTGCGTAGGGTAGCCATCCTGCCATTGGTCTATGCCAAGATCGGCTAAGGCCCTTTGTGCCTCGCCAACAATACCCATTATGCTCTCGATGTCGCTATGTGCAGCCTTGCGTATCATTGCTTGCGTGATATATGTTTAACCTTTCGACGTATGATGAATAGGTTGAACAAGATGATTGCTAAGATGATACATAGACCGCTGAGGGCTGATGTAAGTGGTGAGGCCGAAAGCTCGTAGCCGGCAATATCGGACAGGTATCTCGTGTAGATGCTCTGTATGATGACTACCGCAACGATGCTTACCACGTATATAGCAACGTTAAGAGCTATGGTAATGATATTGTAGGGTGCAGTTACCGAGCCTAACGAGTATCCTATAAGCATAAGGTTGTTTAGCTTATCGATATTTTTTTGCAGTAACAGGTATATGCTCAGCATAAATATTATTATCGACAATATGCTGAATATTAATCCTATAAATACGATTACCACAACACATACTTTAAGCAGGAATAGTGCCTTGCCACTCTCCGAAGGTTTATCCTCTGCAACATACCCCTGCTTGGATAGATACTCCTGCACCTCAGGGTCAGCCGGATTGGCAACCTCGATAATAAGGCGTGTTGCATCGGTGTTGTTCTCTGCGGCGTAGTGATTGTTGGCCCACTCCATAAATGTCATCGGTACGAGGATGGTGTTAAGGCGGTCCGAGAACCCTACTATGTATCCCTTGTACATATCGCGCTTGCCATTGCCACGCAACTCGATGCCCAGCTCAACACGCTTTATCATATCTTCGGTAATCTGAGGCAGACTTTGTGTTTGGCTAAACCCGAAGTTATACAAATTGAGGTAGTTGCGAGGAATGATAATAGGAATGTTCTTATCGCCATTCTCGAAGTGCCACGCGTCGCTCTCCACATCTATAAAGATGTCCGGCACGGCCTCGAAAAACATCATCGTGGACAGGCGGCTGCCATTGAATACGATGCTGCCCATAACCTCATACTGCGATGATTGAAAGGTGCCGATATTTTTTACGAAGGGCTGATTGCCAAGTTCCTCTATCTCGGTATCGGAGAAGTGCTTTACGTTAGTTCCAAACCTCTCAACCGGATGTGTGAGAATCATATAGTCGTTGCCAATGAGCCTCTTTTCGCCCGTGAGCATAGGTTTCACATCGCTATATAGCTGTATGCCCGAGAGTATCACTACCATACCTATAAGGTTGGCTACGAAGAATATAGCCAGCTCCGTGATGCTTATGTGCTTGCGAAGTAACTTCCAGATAAGTCTCATAACTTGAAGTGTTTATCGTAGTCGATATGCGGATGTTTACCTATCGATGTCACAATGATGGCAGCTCCGCTTTGCGCCGCCTCTCGTAGGATGATATCGCGCATAATATCGCCATTTCTATCATCGAGATGCGATATCGGCTCATCCAAAAACAGAAAGTCAAAGGGTTGGCATAGGGCTCTGATGAGGGCTACGCGTTGCTGCTGTCCGTAGGACATCTTGTCGATGCGTGAATCTATCTTATCTGCTATGCCCAACTCCTCGAACCAACTCTCAATCTGCGCTCGGGTGCGCGCGTTTGTCAGACGGTTCTTAATCTCGATATTTTCCCACGATGTAAGTTCTCCGAATAGGCGTAACTCCTGGAAGAGTATGGAGATGGAGTTTTGCCGAAGTGTGGTCCATTCGGCCATAGATAACCTTTTGATGTCGTTATTGTCGAAGAGTATCTGACCGCGGTAATCGCCACGCTTGCCATAGAGATAGCTACATAGCGACGATTTGCCCGTACCCGATTCGGCTTCGATAAGGTAGCGTTTGCCACGCTCAAAGACGATGTCGTGATGCCATATATCCGAACGGAGATTTTCGCGTTCGGCAAAAATCTCCGGTACTACGTTATTTAGTCGTATTTCGTTCACGTTGTTGTGCTTGGTTATAGAAGTGTCTCAAAATCGAGAAAGCAGGGTGCGACAATATCCATAATCTGCTCCAAAGAGTTGGTTTGAACATCGTCGAATACCCATACAAATTCCATTGAGTATATATCTATGATGCTGTGGTATACGTAGTCGCTTATATCGATAAGACGGTCGCATAGCTCGGCATCCGCTTCATCCATATCGGCCGTTAGATTGATATACCACGCATGTATATAGCTGCTATACATAAAACTCTCAATGTCCAAGACGACATATCCTCCGCAGCCCTCGACATTATCAATCCAGCGGGCTGCTGTGGCAGGTGTTGGCGACTCTGTCGGGATGCTGTTGATGCCGGCATAGAAGAGGTTCTCCTCTTCGCCCAAATAGAGCTTCATATCCTCGGATAGAGGCATCGAGTATAGCTCGGAATCCTCCTCTTCACGAGTAAGAAATCCGCCTGCAAAGCTTCGTATATTATCGTATATATAGCTGTCCGAGACATCCATTATGGCAAGCAGATTCATATCGTCGAGCGTGATACGCTTCACCTGCTCCATCCAGTATGAGTTGTAGTGGCTGTGCTCTTCTCCGTCCAAGCTGTTGAGGGCGATGGTAACATCGCCATCTATAGAGCTTAGAGCATCGAGTGCTATTTGGAATGCCATATTGAAGTCGTTACGTGCCAGACCCGTAATTGAGGATAGCTGCGACGATAGATTGTTGTTGAGATATTCGGCCAATACCTTGCCGTTTATGCCATAGTTTGCCACAGCGATAAGCTCCTCATCAAGATATTTCAGGTGGCTGTTGTCTACGGGGTACAATACCTCGGTATTGCTGTTTACTCCCTCGCCATTTAGGCTGAGTGTCACTCGTCCTGCATCAAAACGTAGGCCGGCTATAAGCGATGCATCCTCTTTCATCGTGGGCCTAAGTTTCTGTACCTGTGTAAGTATATCGTTGAGTGAACTTATCTTGTATTCGTACATCTCGGCCTCGTAGTCATATTCGCTATTCTCTATAGCCATACGATACTGCTCAATCTCGGCTGTTGCATTATTCTCGAATATGGTTAGCAGGGTGTGCATATTGGCATATGCAGCAGCATCCTGACCCTCGAATATAGATAGGTCGGTAAGTGGTCTGCTCAGTGCCTCCTGAGTGAGGCGTAATCTGTGATTTCTACTACATACAATTGCTAAACGACTATCGTTGTAGCCTCCGAAAATGTCGATGCTCTCAATGATGCGGTTATCACCATCACGACGTATGTTTAGCAAGTATCCGAACTCACTATCCAAAAGCGACTGCACCATCTCCATTGTAGCATCTACGCGCTCCACGTCGTGTACCTCGGCGATTACTACCATATCGATATTATCCTTGAAATCGCCATTGATGTAGCTGTATAGAGGCTTGCTGAATGTGATGCCCGTGTTGTCGGGGTTGGAAGCTATCTCCGATAGCTGTTGCGAATACTCCTCTCCCTCTATATCGGAAGATAGCAGCGTGGCAATGAAGCGGCGGTTGGGCTCGCTTATAAACTTCTCGACAGCTCCCTTCTCTACAAGCTGCTTGCAGTCGAGGTATAGCACTACGGTATCCTTTATCGGCTCTCGATAGCTGCACTTGTTGCTATAAATGATATAAATAACGCCGATTAGCGATATAGCGGCAATTATGGTCAGTGCAATTAGTAGAAAATTCTTCTTGCTCATATTCATAGTGTGTTAGTTATCAAAATGTTGAGCCTGTATGGCCTTTGTTTTTGTGTTGTTTTGTCTTATTATAACCCCTATATGTAGTGGTGTGTAATATCTGTGTAGGGTATATATAGTATATATATACACCTTACAAAGATACGAATAATTTCTTAAATAAACACACATCGTTGGATATTATTAATAATTAGGTATCTTTACTTATTGATGTTCGCGAAAAAAAGAGTATATTTGCGCGATATATTGTGATAGTAAATCTGAACTTAGATATGAAAAATTTTACACCTACGAAGTACACGCTTAAATGTGTAGCTACCTCAAGAGAGTTCGTCGATGAGGGTTGGATGTTGGATAATCCGGAATGTAAGACACCGTCATTGGTGCGTGCTGATTATGCCCAGAAACAGATAGAGGTTAAGTCAGATGACTACGGCTTCTACAAGTTCTGTGATTGGTTGCCCGTAAAGCGCATTCTCAGTGGGTCGTCAGCTCCTGTTACCTACAAGAGTGAGGCTTTGGCGAAGCATCTGGGTCTATCTAATCTGTGGATTACGCTCAATGGCTATTGTCCGTCTAAGGGTGTGAAGATGTCTACATGCTCATTCAAGGAGACCGAGGCATATAGCGTATGTGCCCGCATCGACGAGAAGGAGGAGCGTATTATGGTGGTAGCTTCGGCGGGTAATACGGCACGAGCCTTTGCTAAGGTTTGCTCGGATAACAACATCAAGCTGCTCCTTGTCGTTCCTTCGGACAATCTCTCGGCGTTGTGGTTTACCGAGCCTCTCAACGATTGTGTGAAGCTTATTGCTTGCGATAAGGGCGGTGACTACTTTGATGCCATCAACCTGAGCAACATCGCGCTAAAATCGTCGAAGTTCTATGCCGAAGGCGGTGCTAAGAATATTGCGCGTCGTGATGGTATGTCCACTACGGTACTCTCTGCGGTTACTACCATTGGCCGTATTCCGGACTACTATTTCCAGGCTGTGGGTAGCGGTACGGGTGCCATTGCAGCGTGGGAGGCAAATATGCGTCTGATTGAGGATGGCCGTTTCGGTAGCAACCTTATGAAGCTCATAGTATCGCAGAACGCGCCGTTTGTGCCTATGTATGATGCCTGGCGTGCCGATTCGCGCGAGATGTTGCCGTACGATGCCAAGAAAGCACGTCGCGATGCAGAGCTTATAGATGCCAAGGTGTTGTCTAATCGTAAGCCTCCTTATGGCCTTGCCGGCGGTTTGTATGATGCTTTGAAGGCAACAGGTGGCGATATTATGGTTGCTACAAATGCTCAGGTGCGTCGTATGCGCAAGCTCTTCAAGGAGTTGGAGGGTATTGACATCTACTCGGCACCGGCAGTAGCACTTGCATCACTTGTAAAGATGGTTGAGAACGGAAGCATCGATAAGGATGCTTGCATAATGCTTAACATTACGGGTGCCGGCGAGGAGGCTCTTACGGCAAACCGAGAGTTGTGGTATCTCAAACCGAGCAAGGTATTCTCGCTTACACCCGATGTAGACGATGTGGTAAGCTCGGTGGAGGCTCTATTTTAATTTGATGGTTATCGAAGGTTGGTGAGAGTATGTTGTATCCGTTGAAATTCAAGCCCCGTGTCAAGGAGCGTATATGGGGTGGTAGTGCGATATTGAAGAAGAAGGGTAGTGCCGTTTCGCGTCTTGCCAAGGATAAACTCTATGGCGAGAGCTGGGATCTGTCGGCCGTGAAGGGCGATGTCTCGGTTGTGACAAATGGTTTCCTTAAAGGCAATAACCTCGAAGAGATTATCGAGGTATATATGGGTGAGCTTATGGGCGAGGCGCATTTCGAGCGTTTCGGCTTGGAGTTCCCGTTGCTTGTCAAGTATTTGGATTGCTGCGACAAGCTCTCGGTGCAGGTACATCCTGACGATGCCCTTGCCGAAGAGCGTCACGGTAGCTACGGCAAGACTGAGGCGTGGTATATCGCCGACTGCAAGCCCGGAGCTGCGATATATCTTGGCTTCAAGGATTTGTCGCTATCACGCGAGGAGTATATAGCTGCCGTATCGGAGTCGCGTCTTGAAGAGCTGCTTAACCGTGTAGAGGTTAAGAAGGGAGATATATTCTTCATCCCTGCCGGCACGGTACACGCGCTTGGCGCAGGTATAGAGGTTGTCGAGGTGCAGCAGACATCGGATGTGACATACCGCATATACGACTGGGATAGAGTTGATGCAACGGGTAAGGGTCGTGAACTTCATACGGCATTGGCTGTGGATGCTATCGACTTCGAGGCCGATGCAGACCTGCTGCATAAGCCATACGACTTGCAGCGTGGCGGCGAGGTTAAGGTTATAGACTCTAAGTTCTTCACTATGTCGTTGCTCGATGTTGCTGACTATAAACTTTTAGACCGTTCGGCACTCGACTCGTTCATCATCTACATAGCCCTTTCGGGTAATATGACCGTTAAGGCAGATGGTAATGCGGAGAGTCTATCGGAGGGTGAGCTTGTACTCATCCCTGCGGAGTGTTGCGAGGTGGAGTTCGAGGGTTGTGGTCGTCTTATGGAGGTCTATATCCGATAATAAAAGTTGATGGAAGCTATGATGCCGCAGATGTCCATAATAATTGAAAATACGTTGAGTGCAATGGCTCTACGCTCATTATTGTTGGATATAGTGCCAGGTATTGAGGTGGTTTGCTACCGCTCGATGGAGGACTATCGTGCAGCAATGCCTGTACATACGGCGCACTTCTTCGTGTCGGATGCTGTGGCCTTCCACAATCCCGATTTCTTCAAACCCATATTACGGCGAACGATTATCATCACCACAGGTGAGGCGGCTTCGTTTGCCATGAGCGGCTTCAATACCATTGATGCTACCGAAACGGAGCAACATATCGTCCGTCAGCTGCTAAGCATCCATCATGCAGGACATCCTGTTGGCCATCCCGTAGCGGTAAATCGTGGCATATGTAGTGATTCAGTGGCTGAGCAACCACAACTGTCGGCACGTGAGCGTGATGTGCTGGCTCTTGTAGTTAAGGGTATGATAAATAAGGAGATTGCCGATGCTCTTAATGTGTCGGTTGCTACGGTGATATTCCATCGTAACAACATATCAACGAAGCTCGGCACCCGCTCCATAGGTCGTCTGACTGTATATGCAGTACTTAATAATATTGTTGCGTTATCAGAAATTTAGAAAATATAAGTATAACTTATGAAATGCCTATTCAGATTATTATTCCTATCTGCTGTACTATCGGTTGCAGGCTGCTCGGATAATATGGAGTTTGCAGAGGACGCAGTTCAGCGCAATGTCACTATATCCATTGTCGCCGATCAGGATGATGTGCGTACGTCACTCGATGCAAGTGGCACTAAGGCCAAGTGGAACAGCTCGGGCGAGTACATATGGGTATATGAGAGTGCCGATGGCAAGGTTACGAAGGTAAAGAGTAGCGAGGCTAAACTCAATAGTGATGGACTGGCTACGTTTGCCGCAACGTTCACATCGAATAGCAAGGCTGCGGAGTTTAGCTATAATGCTCTCTACGCCTCTGCTGTCGGCTCGTCTGCCGGTTTGGTTGCGGATGTTACGCTTGCCTCCGAGCAGAAGCCCGTTGTAGGTTCGTACGATAGCTGTGGTGATATTCTTGTGGCTCAGACTGTCGAGGCTGACGAGCAGATAACCGATATGTATATGTCGTTTAAGCGTATTACGGCTTTGGCCTGTATGCAATTAAAGGGCTTGGACACGGAGTATGGTGTAAGCAGTATAGACAAGGTGGTCTTTACTACCTTTGCCGATAACATTGCAGGAACATTCAGCCTCGATATTCCTAATGCCGAGATAAAGAGCGTTAAGAGTGGAAGTAAGAGTATGGTTTTGACCTTTGCTAAGGGTTTTACACCTGCCTCTCCGATATACTTTATGACACTCCCCGCAACATTGGCCTCAGGTGAGAAGTTTACCGTTGAGGTGTACGCCGGTGATGATATCTATAAGAAGGAGGTCTTAATTGCTGCAAACCGCAGTATAGAGCTTGTTCCCGGTGATATAGCTAAGTTTAGCGTCGATATGCGTAATACGAAGGTTGATAACGGTGGTAGTGAAGAGGAGCCTATATTGGAGGTGTCGCCTACGTCGCTGAACTTTAAGTCCGAGGGAGGTAGCCAGACAATCACGGCTACGCTAACCAACTCTACGGATGCTATCGTTGCCGAGTCGAGCAATCCTCACTTTGTAACATCTGTCAGCAAAAATATAATAACCGTAACTGCGGCCGCCAATACGACTTATTTGCCTATCACGGCAACTATTACGGTCAAGGCAGGTACTCTTAGCAAGAGCGTTAGCGTGTCGCAAGAGGCAGCCGAGGATATAGGTGGCGGAGGTGGAAATGAGGATATTACCGATGCCGACCTCAGCTCGATAGCAGGATATTGGCACTTGGTATCGTGGGGTGGCGATACGACACTGGATTTTGATGTATACCTATCTATATTGTCGGATGGTAATGTGACACTATGGCAGCGTGGTCTGGCTTCACATTCTTGGAAACGTTACGACAGCCGTGCAACACTTGTAGATGGTATCATTAGCGGCAAGTATAACGATAATGAAGTTTGGGCAAACAGCTACAATGTCGATATATCGGCAGATAGTATGACGTGGACAGCTACGGGCGATGCTGAGGATGTATCGGTATATGAGCGATGCTCAACGCTACCCGATGAACTTGATGCGGCAACTATAAATAGCCTATCGCCGATGTTATTTGCGTTGTAGCTTAGTTCTTCGAACATATAATAAGAGAGTGAATAATAAGTAGTTTAGTCTACGATTATTCACTCTCGCTTTTTTGTATTATCGTTGCTTGATGTACCACCTTACGGTCTGCAACAATCCATCGTCGAAATTCATTTCAGGCCTCCATCCGAGTTCTGATTGCAGCAGTTGGCTATCTATTGCATAACGTAGGTCGTGACCGGCACGATCCGTTACATAGTGTATAAGCGACATACTCTCGCCCTCGCTACGCCCCAGCTCACGGTCTACGATTGCTATCACTCTCTTGATAAGCTCGATGTTTGACCATTCGTTGGAGCCTCCTACGTTGTAAGTGCCACCATTGCGCCCGTGATGAAACACCGTGTCTATGGCTCGTGCATGGTCGCCAACATATAGCCAGTCGCGCACGTTAAGGCCTTTGCCGTATACCGGTAGAGGCTTGCGCTCGATTATATTATTTATAAATAAAGGTATAAGCTTCTCGGGATACTGTCTTTCTCCATAGTTGTTGGAACAGTTGGTGATGACCGTAGGAAGAGAATATGTGTCGTGGTAGGCACGTACGAAGTGGTCTGACGAGGCCTTAGATGCCGAATAGGGCGAATGTGGCTCGTAGCGCGACTCCTCGGTGAAGATTCCTCCGTCGAGGGGTAGTGCTCCGTAGACCTCATCGGTAGATACATGGTGGAAACGTTTGCCCTCCTCGGCTCCTGCCCACGCCTTACGTGCCGCTTCGAGAAGCGTTATAGTGCCAAGTATATTGTTTACAGCAAAGTGCATGGGGGCATCTATCGACCTGTCTACGTGGCTCTCGGCGGCAAGATGTATAACACCATCGATGTTATGCTCCGCGAAGATGGCCTCGACAACCTTACGATCGGTGATGTCACCATTAATGAAGAGATGGTTGGATGCTCCCTCCACACATTTTAGGTTATCTAATGAGCCTGCGTATGTAAGTTTGTCGAGTGTTATAATCCTATACTCGGGATATTTGCGTACAAAAAGCTCCACTACGTGGCTGCCGATAAAGCCTGCACCACCTGTAATCAATATATTTCTCATAATCTAATTCTGCTTAATGCGTGTGATACATTCGGCTAACGCAACTTTCCAGTCGGTTAGTATTATCTCATCAAATGTACATATGCGTCTTTTCGACAATACCGAATAGGCGGGACGCTTGGCACGTGTTGGTCTATCTGTCGAACTGCACGCCGTGATGGTGCATGAAGCATCACAAATACGTGCTATTTCACATGCAAACTCATACCACGTAGCCTCTCCGCGGTCGGTATAGTGGTATATGCCCGACATATGGAGTATCTGCCCTCTCTCTATCAGGCCTACTATCATGCGGGCGAGTGTCAGTGCCGATGTGGGCGTTCCTCGTTGGTCATCCACAACCTTTAATGTAGGTTCGGTTGTTGCAAGGCCTATTATGGTGCGTACGAAGTTATTGCCCCAAGGCGAGTATAACCATGAGGTGCGAATCACGATGCCGCCATTTGCCACGACAGCCTCCTCGCCCTCAGCCTTGCTCAGCCCGTAGTTGTTTATGGGAGCTGTGGGGTCATCTTCGAGATATGGTGTGTTGCGTGTGGTGTCGCCGCCAAAGACATAATCCGTAGAGATGTGTAGCAATGTCGTTTTATACCTCTTACATAGCGTGGATAACCCGGCAACTGCATCGCGGTTAATGCGGTATACATCCATATCCTCCTCGGCGCGTTCCACATTGGTATATGCGGCGCAGTTTACCACGACATCTATCTCTTTGCTGCGTAACATACTCTCCACAGCCTTATGGTCACATATGTCAAGCTCCGCGTGCGATAGGAACGTGTAGTTGTCCGCTGCGTTTTCTGCTGCCTCAGCAATGGCAAGAGATAGCTGTCCGCCACCGCCTGTTACAAGGATATTAAGCATAATAGTCTATGGTATTGTCGAAGAGTTCGTTGCACGCCTCAATCGTGGGTGCTGCCATATCCTTGGCCGACAATACGGCATTGTCGGTATCTATGCCCCAGTCTATGCCTATCGTAGGGTCGTTCCAACGTATAGAACCCTCTGCCTCTGGAGCGTAGTAGTTGTCACACTTATATACTACTCGTGCCTCGCCACGTAGTACGGCGAAGCCGTGCGCGAAGCCTCTTGGGACAAAGAGTGCGCGGTGGTTGCTGTCGCTGAGCTCTACGGCCACATACTGACCAAAGGTCGCAGAACCACGTCTTATATCAACTGCAACATCGAGTATTGCCCCACGTGTCACACGTATCAGCTTAGATTGGGCATGTGGCGCTCGTTGAAAGTGTAGGCCTCGTATTACACAGCTTCCGGATGACGACTCGTTCTCTTGCACAAAGTCACACTTATGGCCAAGTGCCGCCTCTAATTCATCCTTGCGTAGCACCTCGTAGAAGTAACCACGGTCGTCACCCTTAATGTCGGGTTCGAGGATGATTACACCGTCGAGCTTAGTGTGGATATATCTCATAGTCCTAATAGGTATTCGCCATATTGATTATTGCGCATAGGCTGTGCAAGAGCAATCAGCTCATCGTGTGTAATCCACCCATTGCGCCATGCAATCTCCTCGATGCACCCTATCTTCTCGCCCTGTCGTTTCTCGATGACCTCTACAAAAATAGATGCTTCTGCCAACGAGTCGTGTGTGCCGGTATCGAGCCACGCATATCCCTTGTCAAGAATCTCAACATCGAGTTCTTTGCGTCGAAGATACTCCTGGTTGATTGACGTTATCTCTAACTCGCCACGTGCCGAAGGCTCTACCTTGGCTGCAATATCTATAACACTGTTGGGGTAGAAGTATAGTCCGGTTACAGCGTAGTTCGAACGTGGATTTTGTGGCTTCTCCTCGATAGTTAAGGCTCGGCCATTGTCATCGAATTCGACAACACCATACCTCTGCGGATTGTTTACACGATAGCCAAATACGGTTGCTCGTTGCTCGCTGACCAATCGCTCTACGGCACGACGTAACATATCGCCAAAACCCGCACCATGGAAGATGTTATCGCCAAGTACCATACACACATCGTCGCTACCGACAAAGTCTCGTCCGATGATAAAGGCCTCGGCAAGACCGTTTGGTTGCGCCTGCTCGGCGTAGCTGAACTGCATACCCAGCTCCTTTCCACTGCCCAAAAGACGCTTGAAGGCGGGTAGATCCCAAGGTGTAGATATGATGAGTATCTCTTGTATTCCGGCCAACATCAATGCCGAGATAGGGTAGTATATCATCGGCTTGTCGAAGATGGGCAACAACTGCTTGCTCACACCCTTGGTAATAGGGTAGAGCCGTGTGCCACTTCCGCCTGCTAATACGATGCCTTTCATTAATACTCAGAGTGTAAGTTATGACTTAAAGTGAAGATACTGTGCGCGTAACAGGTCTTTTGCATATTGACCCTTCGATGCGTTCATACGTCCTCGGTAGGTGTCAATAGACTCCTCAAAGTGGTTCTGCTGCCACTCCTCCAAGCCCTGTTTCATCTCCGCTACATAGTCTATGCCTTTGTGATATAGTGCGCTGCATATCTCTACGGCAGAAGCACCGGCAAGTACCGCCTTTACTATGTCCTGCCAGGTCTGTACACCTCCCGATAGAGCATAGTCCATCGCCGGAATCTCAGCCGAAAGAATGCCTGTCCAGCGTAGTGGGGTGGCAAGATTGTATGCCGATGTCAGTACCTGCCCTGTGGTGTACTCCCTCTTTTCAATGTCAATATCTACGGGGTATGGACGGTTGAAGAGCACTACGCCATTTGCACCGCATGCTTTGAGCCTGTCTACCAGAGCTGCCGGGTTTGTCATATTCGATGCCAACTTTACGATGATTGGTAATGAGGTGTTTTTACGTACCACCTCAACGGTATGCGCCAAGTGATGCTCTATCTCGCCATATGGAGTATGACGTGTGCAACGACCTACGTTCATTAGGTTTAGCTCAAGGGCATCAACACCGGCCTCACTTGCCGTACGTGCATAACGCTCCCACGTCTCTATGCTGCGACACGCAATAGATGCAATGATGGGTATCGAGCATGCAGCCTTGATGCTTACCAAAGAGTTCTTCCACTCCGATACCATCTGCTCGCCAATATATCCGTCGAGGTAGTCTACCTCCTCGCCGTGTGACAGCATATCGGATAGCTCCTGTGAGTTGTGAGCGATGCTCTCCTCAAAGATGCTTTTAATGACAATCGCTCCCACTCCAGCCTTTTCTAACTCTACGCACTGTTCGGCAGTGGCAGTCAGAGGACTGGCCGCTGCAATAATAGGGTTGTTAAGCTTCAACCCGGCAAATGTAGTTTTAAGATTTGTTGTCATCGCTATATCTTTTTATTGTCGTTTTGCCATCTATTTCCGCTAAGTATTGTATGCTTGTCGGAGCAAAAAAATATTTTCGCAACCACAAATATACAATAAATATGGCAAATAAACCATTTTTCTCGTGTTTTTTTGCAACTAAGTATTAAGTGTTGGTAATAAGATAGTTATAAATGGTGTGTTAAAAGAAGTAAATTTTTTTTGCAAAAAAGTTTGCAGATACGAAAAAAGTGTATATCTTTGCACTCGCTTACAACAAATAAGCACAACCAAATACGATGGTGCCATAGCTCAGTTGGTAGGGCAAAGGACTGAAAATCCTTTTGTCCCTGGTTCGAATCCCGGTGGCACCACGAAGAATCACAGCAAAAAGATGAAAACCTCTGAATTTCAACGAATTCAGAGGTTTTCTTTTTGTTTCAACTGTGCAAAACATGCAGATTTAGGAATTTCAATCGTGCCAAATTCGTGGCTTTTTTTTGA
>JAFVRN010000033.1 GCA_017504265.1 Alistipes sp.
ACTGACGGGTAATTTCTTGGATATTGATGGAATACTATATCCAAGTTTACGAAGTTCTAGGACTTCTGACAGATAACGGGCTTGTAGTTCGCGTCTCATAATTATTTATTTTATGAGTCAACTTTTTCCCGTACAAGACACTCCCTCATCACTTTCTCTCCACTGCCCTCTCCTAAAAAACATTCGCCTATCCATAAAATAATCCCGAAAAAATTTGGATTATTGGTAAATTATGCACTATCTTTGTGATATCAAAATAATATCATTTTGCTCTCTTTGAAAATGGCTATTAAACGACAATGCCGACAAGATTAGTGTTTAACCAATATAACCTCTCGATTATGAACAGCAATCACACAATTTGGAGTTGGCTCTTTGGGGGTCTTTCGTTTGGTAAGATGCGTATTTGGCCATGGCGTGCCGAGTTTTGGCGGGTGCGTATGCCGGGTCGTAAAGCCGATATTGAGGCGTAGGATGGCGGTATATCCAATATGGAATTTTTAAGTTTAACTAATAACCTTTATCACTATGAAAAATTACACTTATTCGGGTTGGAAACTAAATGGCTTTGTTGCCATAGTGCTCAACTTGCTTCTTGTGGCAGGTATGATCTATTCCATAGTTAAAATTGCTAATGGTGCAGAGTCATTTACGCTCTACATCATTACACTCATTGTTTGTGCTTTGGCAGCCTTCATTATGCTCTTTGGTTATATTATGCTCGAACCGAACGAGTCGCGCGTATTACTCTTCTTTGGTAACTACCGCGGTACTTTCTACGACACTGGTTTTTGGTGGATTAACCCTTTTATGTCTGCCAAGAAGCTGTCGATGCGTGCCCGTAACCTCAATGTCGATCCCATCAAGGTGAATGACAAGGCGGGTAACCCGATTCTTATCGGTTTGGTTGTGGTATGGAAGATTAAGAACGATGGTGCTTACAATGCTGTGTTCGACATCGATGCTCCTATTGAGATTGGTGCAGCCGGCCTTAATACACGTATGAATGTCTTGGAGAACTTCGTAGCGGTGCAGAGTGACTCGGCATTGCGTCAGGTGGCGGGTATGTATGCCTATGACGAGAATACAAACACCTCGACAGACGAGGTAACGTTGCGCTCGGGTGGCGAGGAGATAAACGATCGTCTTACCGACGAGCTTAACGAGCGTTTGTCGATTGCCGGTATCGAGGTTGTTGAGGCTCGCCTTAACTACTTGGCATACGCTCCGGAGATTGCAGCGGCTATGTTGCGTCGTCAGCAGGCGGATGCTATTATCTCGGCACGCGAGAAGATTGTTGAGGGTGCTGTATCGATGGTGAAAATTGCCCTTGAAAGACTTTCGACCGAGGAGGTTGTCGAGCTCGACGAGGAGCGTAAGGCGGCTATGGTAAGCAACCTTCTGGTGGTGCTATGTGCCGATGAGGCTGCGCAGCCCGTAGTGAACACAGGAACATTGCATAACTAATTGATGCTATGGCAGCTAAGGAACAAAATACACGAAGTTTTATCCTGCGTATCGATGGTGATACGATGGATGCTTTGGAGAGGTGGGCTGCCGACGAGTTTCGCTCGACAAACGGACAGTTACAGTGGATAATAGCCGAGGCATTGCGTCGCAGTGGGCGTAAGCCTCGGCCTAAAAAGAGAGCTAAGGAGGTGCTTGACAATGAAGAGAAGATATAGTATATGGCGATTTCGTTTCAGAGGCATTGAGACGAAGGCGATGCGTCGTCTGGGCAAAACCCCTGATGATGGTAAGATGGAGGCCGGCGACTGGGTTATTGTTGTGGCAGTACTCGTCACCATAGGATTTGATGCCCTTCCCGATGTGATTCCTTATCGCGAGGAGATTTCATATATCTTAGCTGTGCTACTCTTCTTGCTGGGTATCTTCTTGAAGTATCGTCGTCTGGCACCACGCACCTGTTGGAGACGTGCCACATGGGCATCGGCGTGTATCGCTACGGTATGGAGCTCTCTGCCGTGGTTGCTCTATCTAAGTGATGATATGAACTATTCCGAGGCGGTATATGTGTCGTTATGCTCACTTGCTATGTGGGTTGCGAGCCTCGTATGCTTCCTGCGACTAAGGTATATACGTCGTCGCTCGAGGGTCACTATCGCTTTGATGCGTATGCGCCGTAATCGTCGCAGGGTAACACCTTAATAAGGGCTAATTATGGATGATAGTACATATTCTTTAATTTTAGCAATAGTATCATTGGTCATAATAATGATTGGCATAATGATACTTATGGGTCGTGGCGACTGGGCGCTATCGGGATATAATACAGCGTCGGAAGAGAAGCGTAAAAGATACAATCTGATGCGCCTGCGTATGCTGTCGGGTATAGGCATTATAATTATGATTGTGAGCCTGGATATATTCTTTGTACTCGACCTGAGTCGAGTGGGTTCGTATGTCGTATTTGCTGAGGCCGTCATCGTTGCGATACTGAGTGAAACGTGGGCAAAGCGAGGATATTAACCCCTCTTTTACCCTAAATTAGAAACTGTCTAACAAGGCTATTTTGGCATCTGCCTTGTCTGAAAAAATGCTCATTTACGCCAAGTAAACTCAGCTTTTTCGGCCTTCAAGCAGCTTCAAAATAGCCTTGTTATACAGCTTCTAACATAAATAGCGTGCCCAAAACTTCTTGGACACGCTATTTTTTTGTTATATGGAGGTCGATAAATGTAAAAAAGTGGGGCTGGGAGTTTGTGCTCTATGAATAAATGTGTATCTTTGCACGTTATATGTTTGATATGCAAAGTAACGAGAAATAATATTTGAACAATGGATATTCTATCAAAAGTAATCAAACTATTCTTCGGCTCAAAGGCCGACAAGGATCGTAAGGAGATTTTACCTTATGTAGAGAAGATTAAGGCTATCTATCCCTCAATATCGGCACTTACTAACGATGAGTTGCGTGCCCGCTCGGCAGCCTTGAGCAAGGCTATCGCCGACTTTATTGCCGAGGATGAGCGTCACATAGAGGAGCAGAAGACCAAGCTCGAACTTGCCGAGACATCGTTGCAGGATAAGGAGCGTATATCTAAGGATATAGATGACACTACCAAGCGCATTGATGAGAAGATAGAGCAAAAGCTCGAAGAGATATTGCCCGAGGCATTTGCGATAATGAAGGATACGGCACGACGCTTTACCGAGAATGACGAGGTGGTGGTTACTGCCAACGACTTCGATCGCAACCTCGCCACCGAGCGTCAGGATTTGGTGCGCATCGAGGATGATAAGGCTATATACAGCAGCGAGTGGACTGCCGGAGGAAATGTCATCAAGTGGGACATGGTACACTACGACGTGCAGCTCTTCGGTGGTGTGGTACTGCACAAGGGACGTATCGCCGAGATGGCTACGGGTGAGGGTAAGACCCTTGTAGCGACACTTCCCGTATTCCTCAATGCCCTTGCACGCAAAGGAGTACACGTGGTTACTGTGAATGACTATCTGGCACGCCGTGATGCCGAGTGGATGGGCCCTATGTATCAGTTCCACGGTCTGTCGGTGGCATGTATAGATAATACACGACCTAACTCTGAGGAGCGCCGCAGAGCATATATGGCGGATATCACCTTCGGTACGAACAACGAGTTTGGCTTCGACTATTTGCGTGACAATATGGCATCGTCACCAAAGGATTTGGTACAGCGCAAGCACCACTATGCCATTGTCGATGAGGTCGATTCGGTGTTAATCGACGATGCCCGTACTCCGCTTATCATCTCTGGCCCTGTGCCTAAGGGTGGCGATCAGCTCTTTGCTGAGTTCCAGCCCTCGGCAAAGTATATCTACGACTTGCAGAGCAAGATGTCTTCTGCCGATGTCGCCGAGGCCAAGCGTCTGTTTAACGATGGTAATATGGAGGAGGCAGGAAAGCTTCTGCTACGTGCCCACAAGGCTATGCCTAAGTACAAGGCTCTCATTAAGTTCCTGTCGGAGCCTGGTGTTAAGGTGCTCTTGCAGAAGACCGAGAACTTCTATATGCAGGATAACGAGAAGCGTATGCACGAGATTACCGACGATAACTTCGTTATCCACGACGAGAAGATGAATACCCTCATCCTCACGGATAAGGGCCATGAGGTGGCTTCGAAGCGTTTCAATGAGGAGGGCTTCTTCGTGCTTCCTGATATAGGAGCGCGTATTGCAGAGTTGGAACACTCCTCTCTATCGGCCGAGGAGCGTGCGCAGCAGAAGGATGCCCTTTTGAGCGACTATGCTATCAAGGCGGAGCGTGTACATACGATGAACCAGCTGCTCAAAGCATACTTTATGTTCGAGAAGGAGGTCGAGTACGTTCTTATTGACAATAAGGTGAAGATTGTGGATGAGCAGACGGGACGTATCATGGAGGGTCGCCGCTACTCGGACGGCTTGCATCAGGCTATCGAGGCCAAGGAGAATGTGAAGGTCGAGGATGCTACGCAGACCTTCGCAACCATTACTCTTCAGAACTACTTCCGTATGTACCATAAACTTGCCGGTATGACGGGTACTGCCGAGACCGAGGCATCGGAGTTCTGGAGCATCTATAAACTCGATGTTGTGGTAATCCCGACTAACAAGACCGTCATACGTGATGACCGTGAGGACTTGGTATATAAGACCGCGCGAGAGAAGTATAATGCTGTCATTGCCGAGATCGAGCGACTTGTAGCAGAGGGCCGTCCTGTGTTGGTGGGTACGACATCTGTCGAGATTTCGGAGTTGTTAAGCCGTATGCTCAAGCTACGTGGTATCAAACATAATGTCTTGAATGCCAAGCAGCACCAGCTCGAAGCGCAGATCGTTGCCGAGGCAGGTCGTCGCTCGCAGGTGACTATTGCCACCAATATGGCGGGTCGTGGTACCGATATCAAACTCTCGCAGGAGGTTAAGGACCTCGGTGGTTTGGCTATCATAGGTACGGAGCGTCATGAGAGCCGTCGTGTAGACCGTCAGCTGCGTGGTCGTGCAGGACGTCAGGGCGATCCTGGTTCATCACAGTTCTTTGTGTCGTTGGAGGATAACTTGTTGCGTCTGTTTGGCTCGGATCGTATCGCTAAGATGATGGATAGAATGGGCTTACAGGAGGGTGAGGTTATTCAGGCAGGAATGATGACCAAGGCGATTGAACGTGCGCAGAAGAAGGTTGAGGAGAACCACTTCGGTGTGCGTAAGAGATTGCTCGAATATGACGATGTGATGAACTCGCAGCGTGAGGTGATATATACGCGCCGTCGTCATGCTCTCTATGGCGAGCGTATTGATATCGACATGAACAACCTTCGTTATGACTATGCCGTGAAGTTTGTCGAGGCGCACGAGGGTTGCTCGTTCGAGGATTTCAAGTTCGACCTTATGCGTGAGGTAGCTCTCGAAACGTCACTTACCGAGGAGCAGCTCGAAAGATACAAGCCAAAGCAGATAATAGATGCCATCGTTGCCGACTTGGAGGCATTCTACGAGCGTAAGGCAAAGAGTGTGGCAGATGCGGTGCGACCAACAATGGAGCGTATATATGCCGACAGAAAGGATAATATGGATATGCGTATCGCCTTCCCGCTTACGGATGGCCGTCTGCGCTATACCATCCCCGTAGAGTTGCAGAAGTGTAAGGATACAGATTGTGCAGAGATATATCGCGTGTTTGCCAAGATTGCGCTCTTTACAACCATCGACGATGCTTGGCGTGAGCATCTGCGTGAGATGGATGACCTTCGTCAGAGTGTGCAGAATGCTACATACGAGCAGAAAGATCCGTTGCTTATCTACAAGTTAGAGTCGTTCCAACTCTTCTCGAAGATGCTCGAAGATATCAACCGTGATGTACTTGCCGTGCTCAACAAAGCATATCTTCCGCTAAGGGAGAACAACCCCGACTCAATGCAGTCGGCACGTGAGCAGCGTAGCAAGATAGATGTAAATAAGTTGCAGGCATCACGTATGGCAGCAGCTGCCGCCGCCGGTCAGGGTGATAAGGGTAAGACTGCGCCTATAAAGGTTGATAAGACGGTAGGTCGCAACGATCCATGTCCTTGCGGCTCAGGTAAGAAATACAAACATTGCCACGGTAAGATGGCATAATCGCGTCATTGGCTATGGGATACAAGGAGCAGAAGCAGCGTCAGTTTGATATACGCTACCTGCAAATGGCACGTGTTTGGGCAGAGAACTCCTATTGCGTACGTCGTAAGGTTGGAGCATTGCTTGTCAAGGATAAGATGATTATCTCGGATGGCTATAACGGTACTCCTGCCGGCTTCGAGAATATATGCGAAGACGATATGGGTAAGACAAAACCATATGTGCTTCATGCCGAGGCTAATGCCATTACGAAGGTAGCCAAGAGTGCCAATAACTGCGATGGCTCTACGCTATATGTGACAGCATCACCGTGTATAGAGTGTGCCAAGCTGATTATTCAGGCGGGTATCCGGCGAGTGGTATATGCCGACCCATACCGCTCCGATGAGGGTATAGAACTACTGCGACGTGTCGGCATCGAGTGCGTGCAGATAGTCTTGGAGGAGTAGAGTAGCTAAGGGAGGAGTAGAATAGCTAATAATAAATTAAGAGTGCATAGGCTGTCCTATGCACTCTTGATTTATGGGGTGGTGATGTTACTCTTGTGCTTGCCGTAACAGCAGGTGAGCCAAAGGACACTCCGCACATAATTGCTTCTCGCAGTACTCACGTGATAGTTGTATCAGTGCTTGACTTTCGTAGGCGTTTTCGGCAATACGTGAATGACAGTTCCATAGTTGTGTATAGCGGTTATTCTCGGCCGGTATCTCCTCCAATAGTGTCATTGCCTGCTCTCGGTATGTCTCGTTTTCGGTATATGTGCCATAGGCAAAGAGCATGGGAGCAATGAAGTTGATGCCGAGGATGTCGCTTGTAAAGCTTCCTACACGCTTCGATATGGTGGTAGTATCAACCTTGGGTATAAAGTGCTCAACCCAATATTGTGAAGCTCGACCGGCAAAGAGTCGGTATACATCGTTGCGACTCTTACAGCTGCTTACAGCACGCATTGATATCATATTCTGATGTATGCACGAGGCTAACTGAGCAAGACGTAATACCGGATGAGCATTGTTGTATATATTGCTTAGATGCCACTCGCCGGCCAACATAGGTGTTATGTTGTACTTGTTCATAAGGTGTCGGAACTCCATATTCAGGCGTGTGACATATTCGTCCTCGGCATATATATCCAGCAGTCCTGCTGTTCCGAGAAATAATGCCTCCAGGTTTTGTAACGAGCTATTCTCACGCATAATGGTATGGTAGCTTAGCAAGCGGCCAAGACGCTCGGCCTGTGTGCGGTTGCTCTGTCCCATTATATAACGCAGTAGTACAATTATCATCGTCTGATTCCAATCGTAATCTACGGAGGTGAGTGTGCGTATGATGTCGTCGTGCTTGCGCATTAGACGCTTATAGGAGAGCTGGTTGAGCATATCGTAGCGTCGCAACCTCTCTATGTTGTTGATATGCACAACACAATCCTGTCTGCGCCTACCCTCGATAAGCTCTTCAATGCTCGTTACTTTTTTGTGAGGTAGCATAGCCCTACAAGAGGTTAAGTTCCAACAGTGCCTCTTCGCTCATCATCGACTTATCCCACTGCGGATCAAAGGTGAGGGTGATATTCACCTTCTCTACGCCTGCTACCTTGCCCACTTCGCGGTTGATGTCCGCCAGGAGCATATCTGCCATAGGACAGTTTGGGGCGGTGAGGGTCATAATGATATCGGCCGTTCCCGAGGGGTCGAAGTTTATCTCGTAGATGAGTCCTAAGTCGTATATATTGACCGGAATCTCGGGATCGTATATATTTTTAAGCGTGAGAACTATCTGTTTCTCTACCGCAAGTATCTCCTCTGGTGTCATAACTATTTCTCTATTTTACTTAGTGCCAAGGCATATAGTTTCATCTGTGATATCATAGCACGAAGACCGTTGCTTCGTGTCGGGGAGAGGTTTTCGCCAAGACCTATTCTGTCGATGAAGTATAGGTCGATGTTTGCAGCCTCGTGTGGCGTGCGTCCATTCATCACTCTCACCAGAAGGGCTATTATACCCTTGGTGATGATGGCATCGCTGTCTGCCGAGTAGTATACCTTACCATCGCGTAGCTCGGCTGCTACCCATACACGTGATTGACATCCCTCGATAAGGTACTGCTCGGTACGCTTCGTAGCCTCTATGGCGGGTAGCGTATCGCTAAGGCTTATAAGGTAGTCGTATTTATCGAGCCAGTCATCAAATATCGAGAACTCCTCGATAATCTCCTCTTGTATTTTGTCACTAATCATAGTTATCGTTATTTTGTTGTTTTGTCAAACTCTTCGAGGGCTTTATCTTCCGTTGCCCACGGTCTATCTACCTTCAGTATATTGCAGATGGTAGGTGCCACCTCACATATCGATACGCTGCGCTCTATGATCTCAGCCGTGGCATCTCCACCATAGATTACAAGGGGCACATAACGGTCGTAGTTGTATCCTCCATCTGACGATGTGCGTATCGAGTTATCTTCTATCGTCCAGCCGGGCATAAAGTCGATGATAACATCGCCCGAACGAGTGGGGTAGAAGCTGCGCTGCATAAGTCTGCTACGGCCATCGGCAAACGACGTGTTACGCAGTGCCGTGGTAGATATAGCGTTACGCACGCCACGTAGTTGCAGCATAAATACTGCCACCTCCTCACGTATGGCATCTATCGACAGACGCTTCGATAGTATAAGGCTGTGGTTTAGATATATGCTGTTGTTGGCGAAGCCGAGAACATAGCTATCCGAACCATAATGAGCTCCAAGAAAGGCATTAACGATAACCTCCATCTGTCGGGTGTTGAAACGCTCTCGGGCCGCTGCTCCTACAGGGTTGTACGATGGTGCTGTGCCATGGTCGGAGCATAGCACCACGATAATATCTTCCGGACTCTTTACTTGAGCATAGAGGAATGTGAGAAATTCGGAAAGATCTCTATCCAAACGATAGAGCATATCCTCATACTCTATAGACTCCGTACCATAGGTTTCGGCTATGTAGCGTGGAGTGTCGAGGACGATATTGAGAATATCGGGATGGTCGTCTGCACCAAGACGCTCTTGCGCCACTGCGTTGGAGGCGAACTCCAAGAGCATCGTGTTACCTGCCGGTGTGTAGCACATTCGCCCTAAATCGCTGTTGGCAAGCGAGAGATTGACATCGCTAAGTAGTTTTGTGGACTTGCCTACAACATCCTCCACAACGGCAACTTCATCGTTGATATAGCTCTTAGCCTCGTAGATAGGTGTCCAGCGTGGAAGCATATAGTAGCGGTTGCTATTAGCCTCGTTGTATCGCTCGACCCATTCGGGTAGGGTATAGAGGTAGGCTGACGATGTTGTCCAATGTGTTTTGTTCTTTTCGGCCCAATAGGCGACGCCGGCCTTGCCATTTACGACTATGGCCGAAAGAGCATCAACAGCGACGCTTATCTGCTTGCTCTCGCTGTCGGACCATAGCAGCATATCGCCCATTGTGGGCGTTGTAAGGCGGTGTGGTGAGTAGTTACCACTACCCGTACTATACTTTACGGGATGATGCTTGCTGTCGTTGATAAGCGATACGAGCGATGAGTCTACATAGTTATACCACCTTTGGCCAATTACGCCATGTATGGATGGCAGCGTGCCTGTGGCATAGGTGGCTATGCCTGCTGCCGTCGATGTGAGCATATAGTCGTACGAAGCATTGGTATAGTACTTGCCACCACCGATGAGGCGAGCTATTCCTCCCTCACAGAAGTTATTACGGTACTTCTCCAAATCGCTGGCACGCATCGAACTGATGATGATGTTTACAACCAGACGTGGAGGCTTGCTATCCTCGGCACGGAGTGTCGGGATGAATATCAACGCCAGCAGTAGCAGTGCTACGATATATCTCTTCTTATCTATAATCATCTGTCTATGGTATAACAAACCACAAAATTACAAATTTAT
Organism: Alistipes sp.; assembly: GCA_017504265.1. Taxonomy (GTDB): domain Bacteria; phylum Bacteroidota; class Bacteroidia; order Bacteroidales; family Rikenellaceae; genus Alistipes. The sequence goes on from JAFVRN010000033.1 coordinate 10,013, forward strand.
TTGTAACATACGCTCAAAGTGTCGCTTTTCTTCGCAAAAATCGATATGCTCCATCTCCTCTATTGTGCGTAGCATCCGACGACAGAACTCCTTATACGCCTCGCTTTGCGGATTGTTGGGGCGATGTTCGACACCCCGCATAACGCTCTCGATAAGTTGCATACGCTGTCGTGTGGCAGGCGATATTGCAGCATCGAGGAACTTCTCGGCGATATACTCTATTGCCGAGGTAGATGGGTGTACAAGATCATCGCCGTAGAAGCGGTAGTCACGAAGGTCGTCGAGCAGTATCTCGTACGATGGGAAGTAGTATACGTTGCTGTGGCGACGGCATACATCGTCTATGGCAACACGTAGCAAGGCCTTGCTTAGGGAGTTATCCTCCAACCCATCGCTGATATGGCGTATTGGACTTAGTGTGAGTATTATACGCGCATTGGTTCGGGATATGATACGCTCCAGAGAGGCTACTATCTCGTCAATACGGAGCATCTCGCGACGAAACATCGAGGCAGGTTGCTTATGGCAGTTAGCGACGATATGTCCGCTATTTGCGAGCTTATAGACCCAAGCCGTACCCAGCGTAAGGATAAGGTAGTCGGCATCATGTAATGCTTTGTATGCTCGGTCAATGGCACTCTGCATATTGGCTATGGCACTTTCCGGACTATAACCCGAGATGGAGGAGTGAAAATCATGGTGCAGATAGACTCCGTCGCACTCGATAAGCTCATTACTACGTATCGTCCTGCTGTCGAGAATCATATCTACGGCATTGGCAATAGATGCGGGGTTGAAGAGAATGCCTGTGGGCGACGATATAACCCTGAACTTGCGACGGCTAAGATAGGCTGCAATATTGTTGGCAAAGCACGAGCCGAGACTTACAATCGTGTGGCTGTGGTCAATCGTAAACGGCCACTTAGGAATATTTACTGCGGTGCGAAATTTCATCTTCGTATAATAATATCGTAGTTTGGTGCGACTAATTATCCTCGCCGCCAATTTTGACTACAAAGATAGGCAATCACTCGAAAAAAAGTACTATCTTTGTCGCATATAAACCGCTAATATCGTAAATATTGTATGAAAGAACACGTTGTTTCGTCGTTTGATGTCGATCATCGCACACTCGATGCCGGACTATACCTGCGTTCGGTATATAATATCAATGATGAGTATGCAGTACGCTCGTGGGATTTGCGCTTCCGTGCGCCCATGTCACACTCGCCACTTGGCTCGGGTGAGGTACATACCATAGAGCATCTTATGGCCTACTATCTACGTCTGGATGAACATATCGGCAAGAGCATAGTCTCGTTCTGCCCTATGGGTTGTAAGACAGGTTTCTACCTATCTACGATGCAAGATGTAGAGGCAGAAGATGTACGCCAGGCATTGGCTCGTGTCTATAAGCAGGTATTTCCGTTGCGCTCCACCGACGATATAGTAGGTCTGAATGAGATACAGTGCGGTAATCCCGGGCTATATTCCATCGACTCTACAAATGCCGCTATGGCAGACTATATGCGTACGCTCTTTACCGTAGACGAGGCGGCGCAGTTAGGTATCGGTTCGGTATATGAAAAGTGGTGGTAGTATGCAGGTGTTGATATGTGCGCCTACGGCACGTGAGTATCGTGCTATGCGTTATGCCTTGGATAGAGCCGAGTCACTTAAACATAGCTACGACCTTGTTGAGGTGGGTATAGGTAAGGCTCTCTCGTCGGCAGGAGTGTCACGAGCCTTGACATTGGCAGATAAGCGTTATGATTTGTTGGCTGTGGTAGGCTTTGCCGCAGCTACGCTCGGCCGTAAGCAGGGTGATGTGGTGATGCCCTCACGTGCTATACATCACGATGCCATTATCCCCGAAGGCTTCTGCCCGGAGATTACAGACCCTCGTACGCTACGTGGCCAAGATAGAGAGGTGGTGTTTACGGGCGACTCGTTTGTAAATGCAGATATTGTACGAGAGGTTAAAGCTCGCTTCGGCATCGAATATGCCCTCTTCGATATGGAGATTGCTGCAATATGTCAGGTGGCCGAGCTATATGACAATATTCCTGTTGTGGCTGTCAAATATGTATCGGATGTTCCCGAAGCGGGACACTCCGAGCACTCGTACGATGAGTTTGCCGATGCACACTCTGACTTCACGGAGCTGCTTATGCGCATCGAGGAGTTGTAGAGCTATTCTACATATTGCAACAAAAATTGGCAGCCGTAATCGACTGCCAATTTTTGTTGCATCGTGCGATGATTAACGCATATTTACATATAGCTCGTGGTACTTATTGTACTTCTCGGTCATACCCTCGTTGTCGCGCAAACGGAAGCAGATACCGTTGAGGTACTCAATAGTTGCGCCATCTGTTGGATTAAGCTCGTGAGCCTTCTCCAACCATGGAAGAGCCTCAGCGAAGATAAGGTTGATCTCGTTGTTCTTCTCCTCGTAGAGCTGGTAGCTGAGGTTGCTGCTTGAGTTAAGCTTCTCTACCTCGGCATTTGCCTTCTCGATGATGAAGAATGCTACGTAGAAGTTAGGCTCGAACTCCTCTGGACGAAGCTCAACACACTTCTTGAAAGACTTGATACACTCGTCGTAGTTCTTCAAAGAGTAGTATACACGGCCACGGCTGAACCATAGATCGTAGTTCTCAGGATTCTCCTTGAGTGATGCTTCAACCATGTCGGTAAGCTCGGCAGGATCGCCTACACCCTCCTCGGCAGTGTAGAACTGCATAAGGCCGTCCAAGATGGTTACATTCTTAGGATATAGCTTGATACCTGTGAGAAGAGCCTCCTTGGCACTTGCCAATGCAGCCTCACGATTCTCGCCCTTCTGACCATAGAAGCAGTGGAAGAGGTAGTAGTAGATGTTACCCTCCTCGTCGCTGTAACCATTGGCAATAGCCTCGCTAAATAGCTGCTCGCCCTTCTTAAATGCTGCAACAGCCTCGTCACCCTGGAGCGTCGATGCGTACATTGTCATAAGCATACCGGCATTGAAGAGGTTGTTCATATCGCCGGCCTTAGCATCGGTGATGCTCTGAGCACGATATGCAAGCTCAAAGCACTTAGAAGCCTCGGCAGTACGACCCATATTGTTGAGGGCATCACCCTGCTGTGCAAGAGCATTGGCAAGGTTGGCTGCACCGGCGATAATCTTAGGAGCCTGCTTTGGATCCAACTCGAAAGCCTTGCTATACGATGCGATAGCAGTCTCGGCGAGGTTATCCTTGATAGCCTTCTTCTGATTCCAGCCATCTATCATGCCGGTCTGAGGATTTACATATACATCAACATACTCATACTGACATACGTAGTATGGGGCACCCATAAACTCGCCCTCGATAATGGCATCCGGCTGACCTACGTTCATCTGAAGAACCTGTGAAGGTACACCGCGACCAAGCTCCTTGGTAGGAAGGGCATAAGCATCGGCGTAAGCCTTGGCATGAGCAATCCAGGTGGCAGCCTTGACACTCTTCTTAGCATCGGCGATAGCGGCATCTGCCTTCTCAAGCTTTGCCAACTCCGACTCAGTCTTTACCTTTTGTGCATTTGCGGCGGGCACTGCAAGCATCAGCACTGCCACAGCCATCAATACTAACTTTCTCATAATTACAAAGTATTAATCAATTATCGTTTTAGTTTTTTCTATTGCTCGTTGTTCTCGATGTTTGCCTCGGTGGTAACCGTTGCGTTCTCCTCCATGGCCTCCATATCGTTATCCTCGGTGCGTGGTACTGCCGTAACCGATGCAATGGCATCGCCCTCGCGCAGGTTGATGACTTTAACACCCTGTGTGGCACGCCCCGAGCGACTGATTTGGCTTGCCGAGGTACGTATCGTAAGACCTGAACGATTGATAATCATAAGGTCGTTGTCATCGGTGACAGCCTGTATAGATATCAGCTGACCTGTCTTCTCGGTGATGTTAATGGTCTTAACACCCTTACCGCCACGGTTTGTGATACGATACTCGTCGAGGTCGGTACGCTTACCGTAACCATTCTCCGAGAGTACCAAGACATCCTGCTTAGCATCAGGCTCGATACAGATCATACCCACAACCTCGTTGTCATCCTCGATGCTGATGGCTCTCACGCCCGAGCTTACACGACCCATAGGACGTACGGTAGCCTCGTTGAAGCGGATGGCCTTACCCTCGCGTGCTGCAATCATAATCTCGGCATTACCACTTGTGAGCTTAACCTCCAATAGCTGGTCGCCCTCACGTATAACGATGGCATTGACACCGTTAGTACGTGGACGTGAATATTGTTCGAGTGTCGTCTTCTTGATGATACCGCGCTTGGTACACATCACGATATAGTTGTTCTCGATAAACTCCTTGTCCGAGAGTTTCTTAACGTTGATGTATGCTCGTACCTTATCGCCTGGATCGATCTGTATGACATTCTGTATGGCGCGTCCCTTAGATGAGCGTGTGCCCTCGGGAATCTGGTATACCTTCAACCAGTAGCAGCGCCCCATCTCGGTAAAGAACATCATCGTATTGTGCATAGATGCCACGTATATATGTTCGATGAAGTCCTCATCGCGTGTGGCACTGCCCTTGGCACCTACGCCTCCACGATGCTGCGTGCGGTACTCTGCAAGCGGTGTACGCTTGATGTAACCCATGTGCGAGATGGTGATTACCATATCGTCGTCGGCATAGAAGTCCTCGGGGTTGAACTCTTCGGATGAGTATACAATCTCGGTGCGACGCTCATCGCCATACTTCTCCTTAATCTCTTGTAGCTCGTCCTTGATAATCTGCATCTGCAACTCCTCGCTGCGAAGAACGTCGTTGAGATAGTCGATGGTCTTGACCAACTCGTCGTGCTCGTTCATAAGCTGCTCACGCTGCAAGCCGGTAAGCTGGCGTAGACGCATCTCCAGGATGGCTGCTGTCTGCAAGTCGGATAGACCGAAACGCTCTTGTAGACGTGTGCGTGCCTCGTCGCCTGTCTTCGATGAACGTATGATGTGTACAACCTCGTCGATGTTGTCCTGTGCTATAAGCAATCCATTTACGATGTGCAATCGCTCTTCGGCCTTCTGCAAGTCGTAGCGTGAACGACGCAAGATAACATCGTGACGATGCTCTACGAAGTGGTGGATAAGATCCTTGAGATTGAGAAGCTGTGGTCGGCCATTTACCAATGCAATGTTGTTTACGGCAAATGACGACTGCAATGGAGTGTTCTTGTACAATGTGTTGAGAACGACACTTGCTACGGCATCCTGCTTTAGGATGATGACAATACGCATACCCTGACGGTCCGATTCGTCGTTGATATAGGAAATGCCCTCAATCTTCTTCTCGTTGATAAGGTCGGCAATCTTCTTAATCATCTCAGCCTTGTTTACCATATAAGGTATCTCGCTGATGACGATACACTCTCTACCCGATGGGGTGTGCTCTATTTCGGTCTTGGCACGCATCACAACACGACCACGGCCTGTTGTAAGCGCCTCGCGCACACCTTCGTAGCCGTAGATGATGCCGCCTGTCGGGAAGTCGGGACCCTTGACATAGTCGAGCAATCCCTCGCACTCTATCTCCGGATTGTCGATATATGCGCAGCAGGCATCCACTACCTCCGAGAGGTTATGTGGTGCCATATTCGTGGCCATACCTACGGCAATACCGCTCGCGCCGTTTACCAACAACAATGGAATCTTGGTTGGTAGCACGGTAGGCTCCTTAATGGTGTCGTCGAAGTTAAGCGTCCAGTCGATAGTCTCCTTATCGATGTCGGCCATAACCTCGTCGGTAATCTTCTGCATACGTGCCTCGGTATAACGCATAGCCGCAGGTGAGTCACCATCCATAGAGCCGAAGTTACCCTGACCCTCAACCAAAGGATAGCGCATAGACCAGTCCTGTGCCATACGTACCATAGCCTCATACACCGAGTAGTCACCGTGTGGGTGGAACTTACCGAGTACATCACCCACAATACGGGCACTCTTACGAGTTGGCTTATCCGAGTATAGGTTTAGCTCGGCAGACATATCATACAAAATACGACGGTGCACCGGCTTCAAACCATCACGCACATCGGGCAGAGCTCGTGACACTATCACCGACATAGAGTAGTCGATGTATGCCGACTTCATCTGCTCTTCGAGGTTTACCTGAACTATACGTCCGCTTAAACCTGTGTTGTTCTGCTCTTCACTCATTTCAATATATTGTTTTATTCAAATTTTGCTGCTACAATAGCTCTATACCTGCCACGTGGCTAATACTACGCATCCGGTATACCTATATATTATATATATAGTCTCGCAAATTTACGCCATATTTTCGATTTAAGCAACATTTACCACCAAAAACTAATCGTATGTGAGTTGCTTTTTTGAAAAAAGGCCTCTATTTGCCTATTTATCGCCGTTCTAAGAGCATTAAAAATGTTACACGTGGGGGGTACGGAGTAGTATTCGTATAAAAAACAGACGATATGGACAACCCATATCGTCTGTTTTTTATGTTCGTCAAGATAGCTTATTTCTCTATAAGCTCGAATAGCTGCTCAACACCATTTAGTACGAGTGTCGCAGCACCGTGACAATCTATGGCCGTAAACGCCGAGTCGATCTTTCCCGTTGCTATGGTAGAACCATCGCTGCCGAGTAGCTGCCACTCTCCATTTGTCGATATAACATCGCCTAATAGTAGTATGCAACGGCTGCTCTCGCCACTGAGAGCAAAGCGCAACTCGCCCTTGGCAGTAAGTGCCGTAAACGGATTGCCATCCACGCCATACTCCGCCTCGGTTACAGGATTGATTTCAAACGAACGGATAGCAAGCCAATTGCGTTTCTCGGACTCCAACTTGCGGATACCTACGTAGCGCGCTTCAAATGGCTCGCCACTCCACTCAATATCGTATACGCCCTGCATTGGCTCGGTAAGTGCTATCCACTCCTCGCCATCGGTAGAGTACTCCACGATGCAGTGGTCGAAATAATCGACATCGTCTACCGAGTTGCGACCCTGGATGATACGTAGCTCTTTGACCGGACGTACAACACCCATATCAACTGCCACGAAGTCGTCCGTGCGCTGCGCCTGTCCCGAGTGATAGTAGGTCTCCGAATCGTTATCGAACATATACTTAGCTTGTGGGGCACGTAACGATATGTAGCTGCCCGCAGCTGTTAGTGTCGATGACTTCTCGCCGGTGAGCTGCTCGTAATATGCTGCGGCCAGGGTATCCATAATACGCTCGTAGAAGGGTTGTAACTTCATCGTACCTACGCGGTGAGCGTCATATGCTTCGCTATCGGCCTCGCTCATAAGGTTGGCTACGTAACACTCCCAGAAGGCAGTGTAGTCGCCAGCGCGGTATAGCTCCAAGGCATCCATAGCTCCCAAACAGCGGCGGCCAAGCTTCTCGAACTCCACGAGCCAAGGACGTAGCTCCGAAAGCAAAGCCTTGTTGTTCATCGCCTCCATCTGCTCACGGACAGCTACTATGCGCTCCAATTCGTCGCGTAGTGCCGAGGCAAGCTCCGGTGTGTACTCCTCCATAGTAAAGGTCTGTGTCTCCCACGACTCGATACGACGGTATCCCGTTTCGGTGTCGCACGAGTGTATGGCAAAGAGACGGTATGCCTCACGCACCTCAGGTGCAAGAGCCTCTATGCCTCGCTCCCAGCTGTCGATAGGGTTGTAGTCTTCGCAGTTCCATGTGTAGTCGGCAACGCTGTATAGTGCAAGCTTCGATGCCTCGCCATGCTCCATAGGATTGCTCACAAGGCCTCGTGTCTTATCGCTATTCATAGTGGGCGCAAGACCGTAGACAGGGCCCTGCATAAGGATATGACGCGCATAGTCCGTAACAGGGTAGTTCCACCAGAAGAGTGCCGGGCGTTTGATGCGTGACGATATCCACTCCATAGTACGCTCGGTCATATCGCTACATACAGCATCGCCTGTCCAAAATACGTCGATCGACTCGTCGAGTGTGTTACCATATACAATCAAGCTGCCTCGCTCGGTAGGATTTGCCCATAAACGTGTATACTCCGTAGGACATACAATGAGTGGCTCAACGTCGCCCTTGACCTTTACGAAGTCGTCGTTGAGAATATTCATAAGCTCTGTTTGGTAGTAGGGGTTGGTACCAGCACCCTCGATGTCGTCGAAGTGTACGGCGAAGGCACGCACGCCCAACTGATACATCGCTTCGAACTTATTTACAAGGTTGGCTATATCCTCTTCTGTCCACTCTATATCCTTACCCGGGTGTATTGCCCATACGAAGTGTACGCGGTTTTTGTTGCAGGCATCGACAAGTTCCTTTATCTCGGCGGCCTCGTTTTCCGGGTAGGGCTTTCGCCAATGAGGAGAGCTGTGATATGGGTCGTCCTTAGGGCCGTATATGTAGTAGTTCATCTTGTAACGTCCATATGTGTCGATAAGCGATAGACGTGTCTGGTGAGACCACGGCTCACCGTAGAAGCCCTCCACAACGCCACGATAGTGTAGATCCGGCCAGTCCAGGATGTATAGCTCTGGCAGCTTGCCACCCTCCGACACAGGGCTTTCTACAACCTGACGCAGTGTCTGCAAGGCGTAGTATGCGCCAAGCTTATCGTAGGCCGAGATCTCTATGCCGCGTTTGTCAATGGTAAGTGCGTAGGCACCCTCTCGCTCCTTGATGTCATACTCCTTTGCTTCTGATGCACCATAGCGGATGTTGAGTGCTATGCCTCGCTTAGCGATAGGCAGAAAGTCGATATCCGAGCCAAATTCCTGCGCCTCACCTCGCAGTACTACACCTCGATTGATGTCTAAGACAGCCTCCTTGCCACGTGTGAGTGACTGCGGTGTGGGGTTGATAACCAACCCTTGGTGGTCTATTTTCTCGCCGAAGAGACCTCCGAGGTTTTGCGATTCGCCACGCTGTGAACTAAGGTCTTGAGCATATAGCTCAACTGTGCCGAGAAGTAGTGATACTACGGCTACGGCATATTTCAATAATATCTTATGGGTCATATGTTTAATTTCCTGTTGCCTAACTGTTTGCACTTGATTAAATACTCTCTTCTATTCGGCCTATATTATGTCGAAGGCAATCTTCATCATATTTGTAAACGATGTCTGACGCTCCTCGGCCGAGCAGGCTGTGCCATGTACCAACGAGTCGGAGATGGTGCATATACATAGTGCGCTACGTCCTGCACGTGCCGCATTCATATATAGAGCCGTGGCCTCCATCTCAACGGCAAGTACGCCCATCTTTTGCCACTTCTTCCACTCCTCGCCATTGTCACCATAGAATACATCGCTGGCAAGAATGTTTCCTACGCGGTAATCTATGCCCAACTCATCGGCCTTGGATGCTGCGCTACGCAACAATTCGAAGTCGGCGATAGGGGCAAATGTTCCGGGTAGACCAAACTGACTGCCGTAATTTGAGTCGGTGCAAGAGCCCATACCAAATACCACGTCGCCAAGTTTTAGTGTGGGGTCGTATGCTCCCGCCGAGCCGCAACGTATGATGCGTTGTACGTCGTAGAAGTTGAACAGCTCGTAGGTGTATATGCCTATCGATGGGATACCCATGCCGTGTCCCTGTACAGATACACGCTTGCCTTTGTATGTTCCTGTATATCCGAGCATGCCGCGTACGCTGTTGTATTGTACGGGGTTTTCCAAGAAGTTCTCGGCCATAAACTTGGCACGCAACGGGTCGCCTGCCATAATTACCTTATCGGCGATTTCGCCTGCTTGTGCTCCAATGTGGGGAGTAGGGGTTTTTCCTGCCATAATAGATATAGTTTTTTAGGTTTATAATTCGCATATTATCCATTCTACAAAAATAGTAATTATAGCGATTATTGCAAAATATGTGGCTAAAAATTTTGATTTTTGAAAGAAAAAATTGCTTGTTACTTGTTTGTTTTATATTAAATATGTATCTTCGTGAGATAAAACCAAGAAACTAAAAACTAAACTATATGAACTACCAATTTAGTGCGGAGGAGCGTCGCGAGATTATCGCTCTGATGAATCGTGAAATAGTACCGGCCATCGGCTGTACCGAGCCTATCGCTGTGGCATTGTGTGTGGCTAAGGCTACCGAGACTTTGGGTTGTCGTCCTGAGCGTATCGAGGCACGCCTGAGTGCCAATGTGCTTAAAAATGCTATGGGTGTGGGTATCCCCGGTACAGGTATGACAGGTCTGCCTATCGCTATGGCTCTCGGTGCTATCGTCGGCCGCTCGGAGTATGGACTCGAAGTGCTCAAAGATGCTGATGCAAGTGCTGTGGCCGAAGGTCGTAAGATGATAGACGAGAAGCGTATCTCGGTGGATTTGAAGTATAACATAAGCGAGAAGTTGTATATCGAGGTGGAGGTATTTGCCGGCACGGAGCGCGCCTTGGCAATTATCTCGGGAGGTCATACACGCTTTGTACACGTGTCACGTTCCGCAGAGGTGCTTTATTCGGCCGATGCCCCTGTTGCAGATGATGGTGCTCAGGCCTCTATCGAGCATAAAGAGCCAGAGTTTACGCTACGCCGTGTATGGGACTTTGCTATGAGTGCCCCTATTGAGGAGTTGGAGTTTATATTGGAGGCCAAGCGTCTTAATATGGCAGCTGCCAAGGAGTCGCTCAAGGGCGACTATGGACACGCTATAGGCCGCCTATTCCGTATGGAGTCGGAGCGTAATGTCATGGGCGATACTCTTCATTGTCAGATTGTGGGTATGACGGCTGCCGCATGTGACGCACGTATGGCGGGTGCCATGATACCTGTTATGAGTAATTCTGGTAGTGGTAATCAGGGACTTACAACCACCGTGCCTGTGGTGGTATATGCCGAGCAGAACAACGCTACCGAGGAGCAGATGATACGTGCTCTTATCCTCAGTCACCTCACCGTAATCTATATCAAGCAGAGCCTTGGTCGTCTTTCGGCACTATGTGGCTGTGTTGTGGCAGCAACAGGCTCGAGCTGCGGTATCACATACCTTATGGGTGGTGGTTACGAGGAGGTTACACGTGCCGTGAAGAATATGATAGCCAATCTTGCAGGTATGATCTGCGACGGTGCTAAGCCTTCGTGTGCCATGAAGTGTGCTTCGGGTGTATCTACGGCTGTGGTATCAGCACTGATGGCTATGAACAACCGTTGTGTTAAGTCTGTTGAGGGTATCATAGACGACGATGTGGATAAGTCTATACGCAACCTTACAGATATAGGTCGTGATGCTATGACTCACACCGATGCGATGATACTTCGTATTATGACCTCAAAGTAAATTTTTGTGATAAGGGGTCATCTGCGACCTCTCAATCATTGCCCCGAATGGAATGTACATCAAGTACTATCCATCCGGGGCAATCTCTTAATCGAGGCCACAGCTAACCCCTTCTGACAAAAATTGGGGGTTTAACCGCTGATTATCCCGAGTGTTGTGGGTTCAGTGGGTTCGGTGGGTTCTATGGGTTCTATGGGTTCTATGGGTTCAGTGGGTTCAGTGTGTTTTGTGGGTTCTGTGGGTTCAGTGGGTTCTATGGGTTCTATGGGTTTTGTGGGTTTTGTGGGTTTTGTGGGAGAAAATCCCTATCTAATCCACTCGTTACACTCTCTGCCATCTCCATATTTGGCAGTTTGATTGCTATGTATTATCTTTGTTAGACGTTAAATGCTCTGAGTTATGATTGCCAATACTTCTACCGAGCGTATAGATGCTATAATTGCATCGCAGCGCCTGTTCTTCTCGTCACACTCGACACTTGCCATAGACTACCGTATAGATGCGTTACGTAAGCTGCGTAGTGCTATTGTAGAGCGTGAAGCAAGGCTGTGTCGTGCCCTTTACGACGACTTGCACAAATCATATGAGGAGGCATACCTGACAGAGATAAGCATACTTCTCGGCGAGATAGACAACTTCATAAAGAATCTAACGACATGGGCTGCTCCATCTCGCAAGCGTACACCGTTGAAGATGTGGCCGTCGCGCAGTGAGATACTTACGCAGCCGTTGGGCATAGCACTTATAATAGCTCCGTGGAACTATCCCGTACAACTATTGCTCAACCCGCTAATAGGTGCGATAGGAGCAGGATGTACAGCGGTGCTGAAACCCTCGCCATATACGCCAAATGTAGCACGTGAGTTGGAAGAACTTATACGTTCTGTATTCGATGAGGAGTATGTGGCGGTGGTGCAAGGTAATAGGGATGTGAATACGGCATTACTCGAACGACGTTACGACATAATATTCTTTACAGGGTCGCCTACCTTGGGTCGTGTGGTGATGCGTGCCGCAGCAGAGCATATCACCCCCGTAGTGCTGGAGTTGGGAGGTAAGAGCCCGGTGGTGGTAGACAGCACGGCAAACGTGGAGCTCGCGGCACGTCGTGTGGCGTGGGGTAAGACCTTAAATGCAGGGCAGACGTGCATTGCACCCGACTATGTGTTGCTCCCCAAACATCTACGCAGTCGTTTTGTGGAGGCCTTTGCCGAGGCTGTTGCCGATATGCACGGCCGCAACATACGCCTAAGCAAGCATTATGGACGTATGGTATCTGACGCGGCTTTTCGTCGTGTGGCGGGCTATATGAGTGAAGGTGAGATATTATATGGTGGCGACAGCGATCTCTCGGAGCGATATATCGAGCCTACGCTCCTTGCCAATGTGGCACAGGGTAGCTCGGTGCTTAGCGAAGAGATATTTGGCCCTATATTGCCAATAATCGAGGTGGAGAGTAGCGAGGAGGCTATAGCCTATATCAACGCTCGAGAGAAGCCCTTGGCGTTATACGTGTTTGCCGAGCCAAGCGTAGCGCGACACATATTCGAGCATACATCGTCGGGTGGTGGTTGCATCAACGATACCATAATGCATATAGCCAACGAGAATATGCCATTTGGAGGTGTTGGTAATTCGGGTATGGGACGCTATCACGGACGTGATTCGCTATATACATTCTCGCATCGTCGCTCGGTGATTACCACACCTACGTGGATAGACCTTCCGTTCCGATATATGCCCTACAGACTATTTAGCTGGGTTAAACGGCTGTTGTAGGCATATATTACGGGTGTTATTACTCTATTCGCCCCGTAGCTTCACGACGTAGCCACTCGCACATCTGCTCGCACGTAGTTACGATGTGTTCGGTTGCCTGCTTATGCTCTGTCGTGTGCGATGATGTCATCTCGCCCTTTATTGCATTCATGTCACGCTCCACACCCTTGGGAAGTGCATCGAGGTAGCGTGTAATCTGCTCTCCGAGATATGTCGTATCATCATAGTTGGCACGTACCTCATTGCAAAACTCTGTGGTAGCAGCTCTCCATTTATCCATTATGGGAGCATATCTCTCGGGGAACACGTATGGTTGTGTCTTGCTATCGAAGAGAAGTATCGTAGCTGTAACCACCACAATAACAATGGCTAAGGACGTGAGGATGATTACGCCCCAGCGACGTGTGGTGGGTATGATGTCGATGTCGTCGGCAGGAACTACCTCGCGTGATGAGCAGAAATCGCTCCAACTGCCATAGCCTACATATCGGGCCAGCGTAGAGAGGGTGCGTGGTCGTGGGGCTATGCCACCACCACCCTTATATATGAAGAGCTGAGCTATGGCCAGCCATTCAAGCTCCACGTCGGTCTCGTTATGTACCGCCTCGCACAGCGCACGGCAATCTTCGGCAGAGGCTATGCCCCCGCCGTAACGTGTTGTGACCATCTCTTTAAGACGCTCGATGTATTGCTCCTGTGTTGTCATCCTAAATGCCTGCTATGCGCTTTATCTCGTTGAGCTTGTTAAGTGCTTCGAGTGGCGTAAGCGTGTTAATATCCAATCCCTTAATTTGGTCACGTATGGCCACCAGCACAGGGTCGTCGAGTTGGAACATCGACAGCTGTATATTCTCGTGTGTTGCTACTGCCGACTCGGCAACAGAGCCTCTCTTATTGCGATGTGTTACACCGCCTTTGGGAACTATCTCGCCCGAGCCGTATACCTTCTCCAAGTTGGAAAGGATGGCCTCGGCACGCTCCACCACAACACGTGGCATACCCGACATACGTGCTACATGTATACCGAATGAGTGTTCGGTACCTCCGCGCACAAGCTTGCGCAGAAAGACGACGCTCTTATCCACCTCCTTTACCGATACGTGATAGTTCTTTACACGTGGTAGCATATTCTCCAGCTCGTTAAGCTCGTGGTAGTGGGTGGCAAAGAGTGTCTTGGCGGCACCACATGGGTTGTTGTGCAGGTATTCGACCATGGCCCATGCAATAGATATACCATCGTAGGTGCTTGTGCCGCGACCTATCTCGTCGAGTAATACAAGGCTGCGGGGTGAGAGGTTGTTGAGGATGCTTGCCGATTCGAGCATCTCCACCATGAAGGTAGACTCTCCCTCGGCAAGATTATCCGAAGCTCCCACACGTGTAAAAATCTTATCCACAACGCCTATGTGAGCATGCTTTGCCGGTACAAACGAGCCCATCTGTGCCATAAGTACTATGAGTGCCGTTTGACGTAGCAGAGCCGACTTACCGGACATATTAGGGCCTGTGATGATGATTATCTGCTGCTGCTGGCTATCGAGCAATATATCGTTGGGAATATACTCCTCGCCAACGGGCATAAGGCTCTCTATTACGGGGTGGCGACCTTGACGTATGTCGATGATGGTGGAGTCATCGACGACGGGGCGCACGTAGCCTCTCTCTCGTGCTATGCGAGCCATAGATTGCAGACAGTCCATACGTGCTATGATATGGGCATTATGCTGCAATGCCACGAGGTGCTGTGCTATCTGTGCTACTATATCGCTATATATGCGTGCTTCGATTTGCAGTATTCGCTCTTCGGCACCCATAATCTTCTGCTCGTACTCTTTAAGCTCCTCGGTTATATATCGCTCGGCACCTGTCAGCGTCTGCTTGCGTATCCATCTTTCGGGAACCTTATCTTTGTGCGTGTTGCGTACCTCGATGTAGTATCCAAAGATGTTGTTGTAACCGATTTTTAGCGAAGGGATACCTGTTATCTCGCTCTCGCGCTGTTGCAACGATTGTAGATAGTCCTTGCCATGTAACGCTATGCTGCGCAACTCGTCGAGCTCGGCAGATACTCCATCGGCGATGATGCCTCCCTTCTGTATCTGGTTGTTCTCGGGGTCGGGATATATATCGCGCTCCAAGCGTTCACGTATCGTGAGCAGCGGGTCAAGCCTCTCGGCATAGCGGTGCATCGCATCCACGTCCGAAGACTCCATCAGCGCACGTACCATCTCTATGGCTGCCAATGAATGTTTAAGCTGTATAAGTTCACGTGGTGTGACACGCTCGGTAGCCACACGTGATGCTATACGCTCCAGGTCTCCTATCGATGATATCTCGCGGCGCATAGCCTCGGCAAACTCCTCATCGTTGCAGAACCTCTCGACGATATCCTGACGCATTGTAATCTTCGATGTGTCCATCAGTGGAAGTGCTATCCAGCGTTTTAGCTGTCTGCCACCCATCGCCGTAAGCGTACGGTCGATAACGTCGCAGAAGCTGCACTTCGACAGGTTGCTGTTCGAGGAGAATAGTTCCAGGTTGCGTATGGTGAAGCGGTCTATCCATACCGAATCGCCACGCTCTATGCGAGATATGGATGTTATGTGTGAGGTCTGACGGTGCTCGGTAAATTCGAGGTAGTATAGAGCAGCACCTGCTGCCGATATTCCGGCCCCGAAGTTTTCTATGCCAAAGCCTTTGAGCGACTGTACTCCAAGCTGCTTGCATAGCTTCTCTCGGTTTACGCTCTCGGAGAATATCCACTCCTCCAAACGATATGTATAGTGTCTTTTGCCAAATGTCGAGTAGAAACGCTCTTCCGAACCACGTTGAAAGAGTATCTCCTTGGGTTGCAGGTTCGATATAAGCTTGTCTATATAGGTGTCATCTCCCTCAGCTACATAGAACTCGCCTGTCGAGAGGTCGAGAAATGCTGCGCCTGTTGTCGTCTTACCGAAGTATACCGATGCCAAGAAGCTGTTCTCCTTGCCGGCTATGAGGTTTTCGCCCATCATTACACCGGGTGTTATCATCTCGATAACGCCACGACGCACTATCTTCTTCGTAAGCTTCGGATCTTCGAGCTGCTCGCATATCGCAACGCGTTCGCCTGCACGCACTAACTTGGGCATATATGTATCGAGTGCATGGTATGGAAATCCGGCCAACTCCACGTATGACGCAGAGCCATTTGCACGGCGTGTGAGTGTGATGCCGAGAATGCCGCTCGCCTTGATAGCATCATCGCCAAACGTCTCGTAGAAGTCACCTACGCGGAACAGCAGAATAGCATCGGGATGCTTCGCCTTAATCTCGTAGTATTGCTTCATTAAGGGTGTCTCGACATACTTCTTCTCCTTGCTGTCGTTCTGTGGTTTGCTGTCGGCTATATCCTTTTTTACACGTGCACACATAGTCCTATACTCTATATCCTTGCAAAGGTACGAAATGCATCTTAAACTGCAAAATTTACCACGACGATTTTAGATAGCATTTTACACTTGGGTAGATAATAAAGTTGAACGTTTTTGGATAATGGTGGAAAATTGACTATATTTGTATTGTTGTTGTGTGAGCATAATCGATTCCTGAGGAATGTGTGCCGCACTTTCTACTGGGGGTGATGCTCTCCGCACCTTCACTAATTATTATCGCCGCAGGTGGAGGGCAGCGGTACAAGACAAATGGTTATATATATGAGGAAACTTTTATTATTTGCTGTCGTATTACTTCTAAGTAGCTGCTCGGCACATTTTTACGATGTTAAGGACTACAATATTTCGCAGACGCAGGTAGTTTTGGATGAGGCCAACTTCGAGGTTGTGGGTGTGGCCGAGGGTAGTGCATCTGTGACACGTGTCTTTGGTATTGGAGGTCTTTCGTACAAATCGTTGCAGGGAAATGCTGTTGCAGATATGTACAAGAGTGCAAATCTAAAAGGCTCGCAGGCTATCATCAATGTTAGTTTCAAAGTACGTAAGTCGGGATTTATGCCTATATACTCCAATACGGAGTACACGGCAACGGGTATCATCGTAGAGTTCAAATAGACTCTGTTCAACACTATCGATATGCGCAGGGCGGTGAGGTTCTATAACCCCACCGTCCTAAATCTTATTATGACAATACTCTCTCTCGCTACTTCTCGTCGAAGAATCTCTCGTCGAAGTTTACCAAATAGAGTCGCTCCGTGGCACGTGTTATGGCGGTATATAGCCAGCGTAGCAAATCTTTCGACATAGGCTCTTCACCAAACAGACACCTATCTACAAATACCGCTTTCCACTGTCCTCCCTGCGACTTGTGGCAGGTCACGGCATACGCAAACTTAATCTGCATGGCGTTAAAGTGTGGGTTCTCACGTATGGCACGGTATCGTTTTGCCTTGGATTTTATATCTTCGTAATCCTTCTCTACTTCGATGAATAGCTGGTGACTCTGCTCGCGAGTCAGCGATGGCGACTCCGAGGCTATGGTGTCGAGCAGTAGCTTAACCTCCATCTCGTAGTCGTCGTAGTCGGGAAACTGTACCGAGGCCTCCACAAAGCGAAAACCGTAAAAATCCTCATAGCGGCGTATGCGGCGCAGACGTATCACATCTCCATTTGCCACGAATGACATAGGCGACTCCTTGTCCCTCTCGGCGTAGAAGTAGTTGTTCTTGACAATCATCAGCATATCGCCACTCTCTATCTCCTCTTCGGCCGATAGGGTGTGTCGTCGTATGCCCTCGTTATAGCGATTTGCTCTCTTGTTAGAGCGTGTTATAAGTATGGTTTCGTCACGCCCATACCTGTCGTAGCAATCCTGCAACTCTTCGAGTAGCTCGCCGCCCTCCACGTGTCTGAAATCGGGATACGACATATCGAAGCGGGGTATCTCATATATGCGGTTTTCGAGCATGCAACGCAGCATTGTGGCATTAAATAGTATTCCGGAGTCGTGCGACTGTCGTACAACCTCATCCATTGTGGCATATACCACCTCGCCATATTGCCGTAGCTCTATGGGGTCGAGGGCCGGGCTGAAATCGTCTCCTACCGGAGGTAGCTGTGCATCGTCACCCACGAGCATCAAACGGCACTGCTTGCCGCTGCGTACATACTCCACGAGGTCATCGAGGAGGTTGCCCGAACCAAATGCCGCCCCCTCGGTTGTGCTACTCGACAGCATAGATGCCTCATCGACGATAAATATTGCACCCCTCTCTCGGTTATAGTCGAGAGAGAATTTAGATTCGTAATCCGTAATGGAGCGTTCTCGGTATATGCGCTTATGAATGGTGTGTGCCTCATATCCCGAGTAGCGTGCAAGTACCTTCGCGGCACGGCCGGTAGGTGCGAGCAATATGGGCTTTATCCCCATATCACGCAGTGCTGCTACAAGGCTTGCAATGATTGTTGTCTTGCCCGTTCCGGCGTAGCCGTTAAGTAGAAATATGGAGCTGAAATCATCGTCGGCAAGCCAGTCGGATAACTTTTCTATTATTTTTTTTTGGTTATTTGTTGCGTCGAACGATAATTTTGCGTAAATTTGATGCGAAATATGTGTGCTAAGCATAGAGCTCCATGTTTTTTAATTGCTAAAACCGATACAAACTTAATAATAAATAACAAAAAATGAAAAGATTAATTCCAATTTTCACACTTTTGGCCATCGTTGTTGCGCTGATTTATTGGATTTGGACAATGTTGGCTACGCCTATCAACTTCGAGAAGCAGTTCGAACAACGCGAGAAGGCTGTTATCGAGAAGGAGCAACACATCATCTCTTTGGTTCGTGCGTATCGTGACAGCAACCCTCAGAAGAAGTTCACCACAAACTGGGATGAGCTTATTGACTTTGCTCTCAATGGCACTATGGAGTACCGTAGTCAGATTTACGATGAGAACAACCTCGAAAATGCAGCTATATTGGCTGAGTTGCGCAAGGATAAGAATTGGAAGAATGAGCGTATCGTAACTGTCGCAGCACGTGATACCATCTTCGACGATGAGTTGGGTGTATGCCGCCTTACAGAAGAGGATGTGAAGCATTTGCGTTATATCCCATATACCAATAATAAGGTAGAGTTCGAGCTCGATACAGCCACTTACGTATCTGGTAGCTATCAGACACACCTCATTCGTTGCCACGCTCCTTATGTTAAGTTTATCGATACAGATACCTACAATCAGGAGTTTTGGAACAAGCTCGATGAGAAGTTCAACCTCTTCATCAACCACTCTGAGGCAAACGAGGATTTCAAGAAGATGAAGGCTGACGGCTTGAAGGCTACCGTTACACGTAACCCTAAGTACGAGATTGGTAGCGAGCATCCTATCCCTATGGACATCGAATTCTTCGGCGTTACATTTGGTAGCTTGGAAGAGCCTACAAACGAGGCCGGTAACTGGGGCGGTAAAAACGAGTAATAATGAGCGTTACCGAACGTGATATAGTGTCCATCCGCCTAACATCGGATGGACACTCTTTTTTAGAGCAGGATGCCTTGTCGCGCATTAGCGATGCTCGTTGTGCTGAGGTGCTGATGACAACTGCAAAGGTTGCCTTGGTGCCGGCGTCGCATCTGTGTAGCACTGATCCTCAATCGCATCTTGCACAGGTTGGCATTACGGCAACAGAGCAGGAGCGTGTGCTGCTTAGTAAAGAGTATAACGGTAGGGTGGCGGTGATGCTTATCTCGGCTGCGTTATATGATAACGTAGAACCTTATATCCATAAACTGAGCTTCACATCGCCGCTCTTGGAGGGTGATATGCCCGAGCGAGGAGTGGAGGTGTCGTTATATGGCAAGACGCTCTTTGTACGTGTTATGGATGGAGGTCTACGTTTTGCCGAGGCTGTGAGCATTGCAAGTGATGCAGACATCCTCTACTATGTGGAGGCCGTTAGTCGTGTGTATGCCATATATAATAATATGTACGCGCGCGTGAAAGGTGATACGGATAGACTATATAAACTGCTAAAAACGCAATTTAGAAAGCTGGTATGCGAATAATAAGTGGAAGGTATCGTGGACGTACTATACAGCCACCACGTAATCTCAGGGCACGCCCCACAACCGATTTTGCTAAGGAGAATCTCTTTAACGTATTGGTAAATATTGTAGACTTCGAGGAGGTGGATGTACTCGACCTATTCTCCGGAACAGGATCCATAAGCTACGAGTTCGCATCGCGTGATGCGCGTAGCGTAACATCTGTGGAGCTTAATAGTGTGCATCACAACTTTATCCGTCAGACTGCCAGGGAGCTTGGCTTCGATAATTTCTATGCTGTTAAGGCCAATGCTTTCCTCTATCTGAAAAGCTGTGCTAAGCAATTTGACCTGATATTCTCGGATGCTCCATACGACCTCGAAGGCAGTGAGGAGGTTGTGAAACTTGTTTTCGAGAGGGAGCTGCTCAGAGAGGATGGTATACTCATCTTTGAACACTCCAAAGATAAAGATTTTTCGCAGCACGAAAACTTCTGGCAACTAAGAAGTTATGGTAGCGTGCAGTTTTCGTTCTTCAAAAAATGATGATTTTTTTTTGAAAAAAGTTGTGGAAAAATTTGCAGGATAAAAAAAAAGTAGTACCTTTGCATCGCAATCAGGAAATAAAGGTTGCAAGGTTCTAAAAATGGTGCGTTAGTTCAGCTGGTTAGAATACGTGCCTGTCACGCACGGGGTCAGGGGTTCGAGTCCCCTACGCACCGCCAGAGAGGATGACTTGAAAAGGTCATCCTTTTTTTGTGTTTGCGAATGAGCCGGCAACAATGTTGGTCATCCTTTTTTGTGTTTGCGAATGAGCCGGCAACGATGTTGCCGCGGTATGTGTAGTGCGACATCGGAGAGCAAGCTCGCCATGACGCACTACACCTCCCTACGCTACGCTGCTCATTCTTACGTTATGTTCGTAGGGCACTGCTCACAATATTGGGGTTGAGCGAATGAGGATGTTTATTGCTCGGGTTATACCCTGCGCTAAAAGGTATTCGCTCTTCGGCTACG
>JAFVRN010000034.1 GCA_017504265.1 Alistipes sp.
CCTCAGCGTGATTGGCCTTGCGGTCATCGAGTGCAAGGTTTTGTTTACCCACCGCCACGGAATTCTCGACGGCATAGCGCATACACTCATCAAGGGTTAGCGTCTGTGCCTGGGCGTTTGTTATACAAACAAGTGTCAAAATATTAGACACTAATACGGTTAAAATCAATTGTTTCATATCATTTTCGGTTTCTGCTTGATTTAGTACCAAAGCTATGCCAAAGTATGCCAAATGCTGATAATCAACATTTTACGATTTTAGTCATATTAGCAAAGTGTCTAATAATTAGACAATCGGTGTGTGAAATTTTGACACAGTGCGA
This sequence comes from Alistipes sp., assembly GCA_017504265.1. Lineage (GTDB taxonomy): Bacteria > Bacteroidota > Bacteroidia > Bacteroidales > Rikenellaceae > Alistipes. Next base: position 324 of record JAFVRN010000034.1, read on the forward strand.
TTTTGTAGTAACTTTGCACAAGAAATTTTATGATAATAAGGTATGGCAAAGGCGGGAAAACTTTTGATTGTGGATGATAATCGCAGTATTCTGTCGGCAGTGAAGCTGCTGACCGATGGTATCTTTGCCGAGGTCGCCACCTTGCCATCGCCTAACTCGCTTATTACCACGCTACATAGCTTTGCTCCCGATGTGGTTTTGCTCGACATGAACTTCCACGCGGGTATAAATACAGGTAACGAGGGTATCTATTGGCTGCGTGAGGTACAGCAGAAATATCCCGAAATAAAGGTTGTTCTCTTTACCGCTTACGCCGATATAGAGTTGGCTGTTAAGGCTATGAAAGAGGGTGCTTTTGACTTTGTCGTTAAGCCGTGGGATAATGCGAAACTTATCGCCACGCTCCAAAATGCCTATAAAGCCACAAAGGAGAAAGCAAAGAAAGGCTCTGCAAAGCCTGCTCCTGCCACCGAAAATCGTGTCGAGATGTATTGGGGCGAGAGCGCAGAGATGAAGCGCATCCGCAAGGTTGTTGAGCACGTTGCTACGACCGATGCCAATATACTTATTACAGGTGAGAATGGCACGGGTAAGGAGATGATGGCTCGTGAGATTCACCGCCTATCGGCACGCTGCCGCAAGACTATGGTGTCGCTCGATATGGGTGCTATCCCCGAAACGCTTTTCGAGAGTGAACTCTTTGGTCATAAGAAGGGAGCATTTACCGATGCACATACCGACCGTGAGGGTAAGTTCCTAACGGCAAGCGGCTCGACGCTCTTTATGGATGAGATTGGCAACCTGCCACTGCACCTGCAAGTGAAGATGCTTTCGGCGCTGCAAAACAGGGCTATAACGCCACTTGGTATGAATGAGGCACAGCCTATTGATATACGCCTTATCTCGGCAACAAACCGCAACCTACACGATGCCGTTGCAAAGGGTGAGTTCCGCCAAGATCTCCTTTTCCGCATAAACACCATACAGATACATATTCCGCCTTTGCGCTCCCGCAAGGAGGATATTGTACCCCTCGCAGAACGCTTTATTGAGCACTACGGCAAGAAGTATAACAAGGTGGGATTGCTTCTGCAGGGCGAGGCGGCCGAGAAGCTGATGGCGCACTCGTGGGAGGGCAATATCCGTGAGTTGCAGAACGCCATAGAGAAGGCTGTGATTATGTGCGACGGCGATATGATTGCGCCCGACCATATTGAATTACACGCTGCCACACGCCCTGTAACTGAGGCGCAGACTCTCGAAGAAATGGAACGACAGCTTATTGCCAACACCATCGAGCAGTGCGGCGGCAACCTCTCACAGGTGGCACAGCAGTTAGACATCACCCGCCAGACACTCTACAACAAGATTAAACGCTACGGATTGTGAAACTGATACACAACATACTTGGTAATATAAGAACATCTTTTCAGATAGAGGAGAGTGTTAAAGTTGTGTTCGTTGCTTTAGTCTTTTCTGTGCTATCCATCTGCTCGGCTATCGCTCAATCCGCAACCGATTATCGCATTTTGTTTGATAAACGCAATGCAGGAGATGGAGTTCTCAAGATTGAGTGTGCTTTTACAATAGACTTTGCCGAACGCGACTCTATCACTTTGGATTTTGGAGGTCCATTGCAGGAGGAGACCATACAAGAACTACACATAACACCTGACAATATTAGGTATAGTTTAAATCCCTCTTCAAAGCATATTACATTCTACCGAAATCACAAGGATAAAGAGAGGGTGAGAATGGAATACATTTATATGAACCTCACATCTGTGCTGATGTATGGAGAGTCAGGCGCTGAAATTTGGGAGAGTATATATAGTTCAAGCGGAGAGTTCTATTATCCTATGCGTAGAGGTGTGGAGTACTCTGCAAGAGTTAAGTTCTCCGTTCCAGAATCCTTGATAGTCGTTTCACACAGTGGCATTGATGCTACTAAGTGGCACAAAGAAAATCGCTGTGTGCCACTTAACTTCGCCTTCCTAAACAGAGAAAAGTATGCAAGGCAGAGAATGACAGGACGTTATGGATGCGAAGTTTACCAAGTCATTGGGGAGCAAGTCGACTCTATGCGTTATGAGCAGCTGTGTAGATTTGTTGAGGAGTCTATCCAATGGTTTGAAGAGAAATACGGAGAGAAGTATCTATGCAATAGATATGGAACTACGACATATCCCGCCTTTATCTTTCACAATGGCAATAGCTCTTTCAATAGATACAATATGGGATTTATATCAGCATCCCAAGAAAAATTTGCGACATATCCCGATATATATCCTATTATCCATGAAATAGGTCATAGATGGATGGGAGAATATACGATGTTTATAAATAGTGGAGAACGAGGATATGCCTTTATCATAGAGACTCTAAATGAGTTTATGACGCTTATGTGCATTCGTGATATTGTTGGCGCAGAAGTGTATGAAGCTATACTGAATAGCTATCGGGCAAACTGGGAGGAGATAAGAGGAACAGAGCAGGATGTTCACCCTGTAGATGTAACAGATAACAATAATATTCCTGTAACGTATCGCAAGGGTATTGTGATGCTTGATAGCATTGCGCAAGAGTTAGGATATGATACGGTGATATCTCGTATTGTGCAATTCTATAATGAGTGCAATGGTAAACCCAACTTGCAATATGGGGATTTTGAACGTATGTGCGGTTTAATACATCATAAACTACACATCGAGTAAGAATACAAAAATTTGAAGAACTACGGATTGTGAAACTGATACACAACATACCTTACGGTAAGATAGCCGTATATGTGGCGGTCATCATCGCGATGGCCGGCATTGGTGGGTATGTGTGGGCAGCGGGACACCACGCCTATCTTATTGTATGTGTACCGATAATCCTCTTCTGTATCTTCCGACTTTTCAGGCTCTATGGTGTGATTGTTAAGCGACTGATGTTCGTCTTTAATGCCGTGCAGAACAACGACTACTCATTCCGCTTTACCGAGAATCCACGATACACGCAGTACGCCTTTGTAAACCAATCGCTCAACCGTATCAAAGAGGTACTGGACAACGCCAAACTGCAAATCAAGGAGCGTGAGCAGTATTTCCAACTGATAATGGAGTGCGCCAATGTCGGTATCGTTGTGGTTATGGAGAATGGCACGGTGACGCAAACCAATAGCAAAGCCCTACGCATTGTGGGTATGGAGCGACTGAACCATATCGACCAACTGCGCATCTTGAGCGAGGAGCTTTGCGAGGCGATGCACCGCATTGAGCCGGGTGCACAGCTTACAGCCCGCTTCGCCACCGAGATTGGCGACCAGAACTTGGTGCTGAGTTGCTCGGCGATGGAGTTCGAGGGCAAGCAACTGAGGGTAATATCAATCGGCAATATCCACGAAGAGCTTGACCGCAAGGAGGTGGAGTCGTGGGAGAAACTCACACGCATCCTCACGCACGAGATTATGAACTCGCTTGCGCCCGTAACCTCCATAAGCCATACGCTGCTCTCGTCATCAGGCGATGCCGAAACTATGCATCAGGGCTTGGAGACGATACACGCGACCTCGGATCGTCTGCTCCGCTTTGTCGATTCATTCCGTGCCGTTACACGCATACCTGCACCGCAGAAAGCACCGTTCTACCTCTCGGAGTTGGTGGCGGAGTCGCTGTCGCTCATTCCGCATGAGGGTATCGAGGTCGAGGTGAGCATCGAGCCAGCGGATACTATGCTCTATGCCGACCGAACACTGATGTCGCAGGTGATGGTCAATCTGCTGAAAAACGCCACCGAGGCACTCTTGACGCAGGATTGCGACCACAAGATAACCATCCGCTCAACCATTGATGCGGAGGAACGCATCCAAATCGAGATAACCAACAACGGCTCAGCAATCCCTGCTGAGGTCGCCGAAAATATCTTCACACCATTCTTTACGACCAAAACCGACGGCTCGGGTATTGGTCTTGCCGTCTCTCGCCAAATCATCCGCCTCCACGGCGGCTCCCTCCGCCTCAAACACAACGAGGAAAGCAGAGTGACCTTTGCTATTGTGATGGAGTAGGCTCACTTTTAGCCCCAAAAATTTGGAAAAATTCGTGGGGGGGGGTAAATTTGTAGCAGAAATCTAAAACTTAACGATTATGAATATCAAAAGTTGTCTTATCGTAGCAATGGTTTTGTTGGCTACCGCTTGTGCCAACTCCACAGCAAAGAACCAGCAAACAGAGGAGAAACAGCCTATACCGGAGGGCGCTGTTGAGATGAAGTATAACAGACACGCCTATTTCAAGGTGATGCTCCGTGACTCGATCCCTGCAAGGATGATTTTCGATACAGGAAGTAACAACCTACTTATAGACTCAACATTCTATGCCTCGACCTTTGGCGAGGGTAAGAACCTGCGTAGGGCTATGTTAGGAGGCGCAGGTAATGGTCACGAGTTAACAACCCTTGATGCGAGTGGTTGGAGTTATAGCGTAGGTGAGGAGTCGCATACAGAGCAGATGGCTATCATTATGAACTTGCGCAAGATTCTTGGCGATGGCGCTGACGGACTCTTCGGCCTACCGTTTATGCGTGGCAAGCGTGTGGAGTTTAACTACGCTGGTGGATATATGCGTTTTCTTGTGGCTGAGGAGAAGATTGGAGAGGATTTCACAGCCATACAGTGCAAGAGGCTTGATAATATAGAGCGCATCATCATTCCGCTTTCCGTTACTTTCAGCGATGGTTATACGCTTGATGGCAACTTCCTAATGGATACAGGTATGCCCGATGAGTTGTCGCTTAATAGTGCTACGGCCAATCGACTGAAAGCCGAAGGACACCTTGCAAATGCTCGTCGTATGAAATTTGAGGTTGGTGGCATTGGTGGCTCTCGCACAGATAACTATCTCACCACAAAGCAAATTACCATAGGCGGAAAGTCTATAAACAACATCCGCATCACATACTCCGAAAACGAGAAGGGCTCTTTGGCAGATAGTCGCTACGATGGTCTGGTAGGCAATGCACTCTTTGCTCGATTCGATGTGATTATCGATTTCGTGAATTGGGTTATTTACCTCCGCCCAAACAAAAATTTCGACAAGCCACAGCCTAACTTCTACAGTATGGCATTCACTCCAAACGGCGACCATTGGAAGGTGAATGCTCTTTTAGAGGGTGGCAATGCAGAGCGTGCAGGCCTGCGCCAAGGTGATCGCATTGAGGCGATAAATGGTATTAAGGCATCCGATAGCGACAAGTCAGCCCTGCAACCACTGCCTGACCGACTCACACTCTCCGTAGTGAGGGGCGGAGAAACAATTGAAATTATTGTAGATAAAGAGTAAGAAAACCAGAAGAGCCAATTGCAACTACGCAGTTGGCTCTTTTATTGTTCGAGATTCTTAATCGTGTTATATTTTAAGTATCTTTACACCCGTTATGAGTGAATTTGTACCACATAAGATAGATGCAGAGGAGTCGTTCGAGAGTCATCTGCTTGGAGATGTTAAGGCGGGATTTCCTTCACCGGCAGAGGATATACGCGAGAAGTTGGACCTTATCAAGTTGCTTGTTAAACACAAGGCATCGTCCTTTTTCTTCCGTGTAAGCGGTGTTTCAATGGTAGATGCGGCTATGGATGAAGGCGATATTATTATCGTGGATAGAGCCATTGACCCGTATAACAACTGCAAGGCTGTTTGTTTCATTGATGGCGAGTACACTGTCAAGCGTGTGGAGATCCACGATAAGGGTATCC
>JAFVRN010000024.1 GCA_017504265.1 Alistipes sp.
CTATCTCCTCTTTTGCTGCTTGCTCTATCAACTCCTTAATTTCGGTACTGCTATCCGACATATTTGTAGATGGGTCAATGTCGTTATTGCAGGCCACAAACATCGTTGCAACTACTGCGATTAAAAATAACTTTCTCATAACTATCTGTGTTTATGTTTACATTTGCAAATATATCAAATTTCAGCATAACATCCAATTAAATATGTAGATACGATGCTAAATAACCGCATTTTGAACCAATTTCGATATTTTAATACTAATACTCTTTTTAGCTCAAAGTTGGTTGTTAAGTATTTTCTTATGAGTATGTTGCAGTCTGTGTAATGCTGATAAAGATAAAAATTTTCTCATAGTTGTAATTGTTAGTTGGTAATTTTAGTAGTTTCTTCCCTTGTGTCGCTACTGCTGTTTAAGGAGTAGCGTTGTCGGGTAGATGTTGTGGGTCTGATTAGCTTTCGTCGTATCACGACATCTCCACTCACCCCACTATGGCGTTTGCGTATGTGGGGTGTGTGAAGTATTCTCTTAATTCGTTGTGATACCATAGTGGCTGTTACAATACAAACTCACCGGTATATGCGCCGTTTTCGGTATCTATGTATATTATATAGTTTCCTTCATCTTTCGGATTAGAAGTTTGCGCACAAACGATAGTTGCTATTATAGCAGCAAGAAAGGTTGCAAAAAAGTTTTTCATAATGGTAATAGTTTTACATTGTAAATAACATAATTTTCTTTGCAAAACTATTAAATAATAAACGGAAAACCAAATAATTTAATCAAAAAAATCTTCTTTGCCGATTTTGTAAGTCGCTGATATATAGAACGTTGCACGAGTGGAAGATTCTGAGAATTTGCCACCCGTGCAATATGTTGAGTATCAGTATGTTATGATTGTGTTGCGGAAGAAAGTTTTATAACACTCTATATATCAGCAATTTATTATAGGTATTGCAATAGCAAATCTTTTGATTTACTATTGCAATTGCTAATTTGTGCCTTAAGTTTGCTCTTTTGTTTATATAGCTTATTCTTGTCGTACCCCATAAACATACATATAGCATTAGATGAGAAATCTGCATATATCAAACAGAGTAGCATGTAGTCTTTTTCATTTAGTGATGGAAGTTCATTGCGTAAGATCACCATAATATTATTTCGTGCCTGGTTTACGAATTGTTCAACAGCACAAAATCCATTTTCGCTATGTGCAAACTCTCTCACATATTTATCGAGGGCTGCTATAATGTTTTCTTGCTTTACCCTCTTCGTGCTATCGCTGTAATATGAGCTTAGAAGATCATCGATATTTTGTAGACTTTGATGTATGTTATCATTAAGTTGATGCCTCATTTTTGTTAGTGCACTATTTTTCTCATTAACGACATTAGATAGCTTTTTAATTCTAGAAGTTTTATTGTAAATATCGTGCTTAACACTTTCAAGTTGGTCTATAAGTGTGGAAATACGAAATTGTTTTTCCTTGTTTTTTGTGTAAAAAATATATACGCCAAATATCGCAATTAAGATGGTTATTATTACAAATAGATGGTTTATTATCAATTTGCGTCTATTCAAGATTCTTTCATTAATAATGTTTTCTTCTAAGTAATGATAGTCGTTACTACTTATTGAATTGTTAACTAAAAGATTGAAAGAGTTATCTTGAATCTCTATCATATCTTGATATATGTATAAAGCTTGTTGCATATCATTTTGCAAAATAGCAATCCAATATTCTGCGTACATTATATCTACCAATGAGAAAGATTCACATCGATTTGCTTGTTCGACATAGTCTTCTGCTTCGGTGTAATTGCCTATATATGCATTAATAATAGCTGATATGCAATAGTATCTAGCTGTTTTGAAGTCTGATAGATGCTCTTCATTTATGAGTTCAAAATATTGGATACAGCTTGCGATGTCATTTTTTTGTAGATATATAAAACACAATTCTGTGACAATCTCATAATATAGACTTTCGTATGTGTCAGTAGATGAAAGTTCCTTTGCTTCTAATAGTGTTTCAATAGCCTTGTCGTATTGGCGTAACTTTGAATAAACTATACCAGTCTCATATAATATGTGCATACTATGATAATCAAGTTTGGCAGCATCAAAATACTCTTTTGCTTCACAATATTTTTTCAGACACTCTGAAAAAAGACATGTCGTGCCATAGATATCTCCTATTGTACGACTTACTACACCTTTAAGACGTAAATTATTGCTCTGCTCTAAAGATTTTTCGGCTTCAAATAAAGCATACATTGCCTCTTTGTCCTTATTACATAACATTAATGTCCATCCACACTGAAACATAGCTCTTGCTCTTTCTTCGTGAATATCGCTGTTGTAGTAATATTCAAATAAGGGAGCTACAAGCGTGTCGCAGTCGGAGTCTATGCGGTTGTAGTATAGAGCCTCGCTATATGCCAAGGCATAGCGAGCGCGGTTGTGTTCGCCGTGTAGCTTGTTTGGGTCGATAGAGCGTATCTGTTCGAGAGCCTCGGCAGGATGCTCCTCGGCAGTGGCAAGCACCTGTTCCACACTTTCGAGGGCAGCTCGGTCGCTACATCCCACAATAGCACTGCTGCCAAGCATAACGATGCTCAGTACAATAAGTTTGAGTAGGTATCTTCGGTATCGTTTCATAATGTACAAATGTACGAAAAATATTGAATAAACGCAACTTAACTCTATAATTTTGACTGACTCCTCGCTTGGGAGTTTATGGAGTATAGGGGGGGGATGATTATGCCCTCTGCGCCATAATGCCCCCTCCGCAGCACGGGTAGGCAAAAGTATACCAGCACCGTGGTAGGGTGTGGCGGAGTAGGAAATTTAGAGAGTTTAGAGAGGGTGGGGTGCTGACTGATGGCAGAGTACAAAAAGGGCTGTCGCAGCGTACAGCCGGACAGCCCAAAGATTGATATTGCAAGGGTATTACATATTCTTCTTGCCCTCCTCGAGGAAATGGATGAAGCCCTCGATACTTGCATCGTAGCCACGGACAGGCATCAACACCTCCTCGTCAGGTGAGAGGAGCACGTAGCCCGGCTGTGCATTAACACCGAATCGCTCGACAGCGATGGCGTTATTCTTACGGCCGAGGGTAGTCATAACCATACCGTTCTTATTAGTATAGTAGTCCTCGGTATTGAGGCTGGTGCGGTCATCGACATAGAGCGCGCAGATGATATAGTCGTTCATAAGCATATCCTTTACGCGTGAGTCGCTCCAAACGCGAGTCTCCATCTCACGGCAGTTGTTACATGCGTGGCCCGTGATGTCGAGGAAGATAGGCTTATTCTGCTTCTTGGCAGCCTCCAACGCCTCGTCGAGGTCGAAGTAACCCTTGAGGTTGTGAGGCAAGTGAAGCTTATCGCCATACTTAACATCGGCATTGAGGTTAGAGTTCTCGCCATCGATGCGGTAGTCCTGAGATGTCATAGGAGGCAAGTAGCCAGACAATGCGTTGAGCGGAGCACCCCACATACCGGGAATCATATATACAACGAACGAGAATACTGCGATAGCCATAACCAAGCGCTTAACGGTGAGGTGCTCAACAGCATCGTCGTGAGCAAAACGAATCTTGCCCAAGAGGTATAGACCAAGGAGTGAGAATACTACGATCCAGATAGCGAGGTATATCTCACGGTCGAGCAAACCCCAGTGATATGTCTGGTCGGCGGTCATCAAGAACTTCAAACCGAGGGCTACCTCAACGAAACCGAGGACAACCTTTACAGAGTTGAGCCAACCACCGCTCTTAGGCATATTCTTAAGCATTGATGGGAACCATGCCAACAATGTAAATGGAAGAGCAAAGGCCGTAGCGAAGGCTGCCATGGTGATAATAGGCATCCAAAGACCACCGTTCATAGACTCGATGATTACAGTACCTACGATAGGACCTGTACATGAGAATGATACCAATACGAGGGTAAGAGCCATAAAGAAGATACCTACCAAACCACCCTTATCGGCACCGGCATCACTCTTATTAACGAGCGACGAAGGCAACGTAATCTCGAAAGCACCGAAGAACGAAGCTGCGAATACCATGAAGATTACGAAGAAGATAAGGTTAGGAATCCAGTGTGTAGAGAGCCAGTTGAAGATGTCCTCCGTAACACCGTCACCACCCGTAAAGCGTGTGATAAGGATAAGGGCTGCGATAGGCAATACGTACAAAGCAATGATGAACAAACCATACATCGTAGCACGGAAACGACCCTGAGCCTTAGAACCAGAACCCTTGATGAAGAACGATACGGTCATAGGAACCATAGGGAACACGCATGGTGTGAGCAACGCTGCAAAGCCCCAGATGATAGCAGAAATAAGTGAGCCCCAATCCAAAGGACGGTTCTGCTCTGTGCCTTCGCCCGTAGCTACAACAGCCTCGCGCTCGCCAAGAGAGATTTCAAAGTCGAAAGAGCTCTGCTGGCACTGGTTAGTCTCGTTGGTGCAGATGTTGGTGTTGATCATACCCGTAACCGTAGAGCCGGCCTTAGCCTCTACATCCTGGATGAAGACCATCTTGTGGAGGTAGTGCTTAACAACATCGCCAAACTCGTCTACACTCTCGTGCGTAGGCTCTGTTTCACGCATATCGCCTACGGGAGTACCCTTGGTAAACTCGAAGACGGGAGCCGAGAAAATATCGCTAAGAGGATAGCCGTGGTAGCCATCAGCAATATCTCCGGAAAAGGTGAGCTCGAACAGACCGTCACCCTTCTCGGTAGCGGTAAGTGTCCACTCAACAGGGGCACCGCCCTGAACATCGATTACTTTGCCCTCGAATACTTCGGCATCCTGAGCAAAGGCTGCAAAAGGCAGCATAAGTGCTATGCTAAGCACCAAAACATTAAAAAGTTTTTTCATAAATTAACTGTTTTTGAGTTCGTTATTTTCGTGTTCTGTCTCTGCTAAATAGTCCTTGAAATTGTCGCCTGCCAAGTGCTCCTCGGTGCGGCCATCCCATATCTTGTAGCGCGATGGCGATACACCTACACGCTGCTTGAAGTACTTGCCGAAGAAGGATTGCGATGCAAAGTTGAGCTTGATGGCAATCTCTCGGATGCTCATACCCGAATATTTGAGTAGTCGCTTAGCCTCGTAGACAACAGCCTCGTCGATAAGCTTCGAGGCATTGCGGCCGCTCTTCTTTTTGAGTATCAGCGACAGGTACTTAGGTGTGATACCCATCTTCGATGCGTAGAACTCCACGCTACGCTCCGTGCTGCAATGCTCGCGCAGCAGATCGAGGAAGGTGTTGAAGAGTTCGTCGGTGCGGTTGCTCACCGAGCCGTTGCCCGGCAGGCTGTGTGCTTGAAGTATGCCCATCACATAGTGGAACATGGCCGCAAAGAGCGAGCTGATAATCTTCTCGCGGTTGGCCGTTGGGGCGTAGTCGCACAACACCGAGCGCATAAGCTTCGATATATCGTGGATATATGCCGCCTCCTGAGGCTCTACCTGTACACAAGGCTCATCCAAGAAGCCGTGATATATCGATATGAGGTCTTGGGTATCTACGTGTATGCTGTTGAGATACTGACGTGAGTAGGTTATCATATATCCCGATGAACGTATCGAGGCCTTAACCTGCTCGATTACGGTATTCTCGTTGAAGATAAATAGTGTATTTGGACGAAGCTCGTGGAGCTTGCCGTTGATCTTTATTTTGGCGGTACCACTGACCGTCACTCCTATCGACACTCCTTGGATGAGTGCGGTGAGGTCGTCGAGTTCGCGGAACATAACCAGAGGAGTGATAACCATATCCTCCGAGTAGTATGCCGTCTCGAATCTGGATTTGAGCTTGTCAATCGAAGCTCGCTTAATACCATCTTGCTTCATCACTTTTTAGGTTTATCTATTGTCTGTATCAGACCATAATTCGTCAAACTATCGGCCTTGCAGCCATATCCCACTAACTGTTGCACGCCACAGGGTGTCGTCATGTGGCTAATAGCGAACCTTTAATGCTCCGGCTTCGCAGTGTATATACATCGGAAAGTCGGGACCCGGTTGTCCGTCAATGTCGGTGCGCTCGTGCATATCCGACACTATCTCGATGCTGCTGCTGCGCATATAGCGTACAGCACGTGGTTTGTGTCCCATAAGGTAGCTCATCATATTCCAGAAGGTCGAAGCGGGGTTGTGATACTCTAAAATGAGAATATCGAGCTCGCCGTCATCCACCTTTGCCTTGGGTGCTAACTTAAAACGCCCTGCGCTGCGACCGTTAAATGCCAAGAACATCACAGCATCGGTACTGAATGTCTCCTTGCCAATACGTATGCTCAGCGGTATGCGGTGCATGGTCATCAGGTCGCGTGATCCTACACGCAGATAGGCCAGCTTGCCAACCATATGCTTCTCTTTGTCGCTTGTCTGCTGCGAGGTTGTCGTAAGCACTCCGAAGCTGAGCACATTGACAAAGTAGTAGCCGTTCACTACACCGCAATCCACTCTGTGCTCGCTGCCTCTGGCTATCTGTCGTGCCGCTTTGAGTATGGAGCGTGGCATGCCCAATGCGCCGGCGAAGTCATTTGCTGTGCCTGCGGGTATTATGCCTAATGTCGGATCCAGACCCTTCTCGCGCATCTTGTTTACGACATAGTTTATCGTGCCATCACCGCCACATATCACAACCAACTCGACATCCTCCTCGCCATCAAAGGGGTTATGCTCGAAACTCAGGTGCTTGGGGCGCAGTTCGATGGCGGCATCGTGAAATATCTTCACTATGCTCCCTATGCGACCCTCTATGCGTCCCTTGCCGGCCTTTGTGTTGTATAGTAGCAGTGCTTTCATAGCTTCTTCCTTATCCTATCCTCTCCCTATCTATACTCCTCGGAACACTCAATGCGGTATGCCTCACCGTCGGCATAGATGAAGTAGTATCTCCATCCGTACTCCTGCTCGCAGCGTTGTGCCAACTCCAAGGCACCACCCTCAGACCCCATTGCCATAAACATCGTTGCCGCAGCATCGGCTTCGGCACACGTTGGTGCTACAACCGTTGCCGAGAGTAGGTCGCTGACGGCACTGTACCCCGTGTGAGGGTCTATCGTATGCGCCACCTTGCGCCCTGCCGAGTCGAGGTAGAAACGACGATAGTTGCCCGAGGTGGCTACCGCGCAGTTGTCCACCGTGATAATCTTCTCTATGGCATCCGACGACATATTGCCATCGTATGGTGTCTCTATGCCTATCGACCAGATATTGCCGCTATTGTTCCTGCCACGACAACGTATCTCACCGCCGATGTTAATCATATAATCCTCAACATGTGCTTCGTCGAGTTTGGCAGCAACCAGGTCTACGACATAACCTTTGGCTATCGAGTTCAGGTCGATTTGCAGGCGGCTGTCGCTCTTAACTATGCGACCCTGCTCTATGCGCATCTTCTCCATTCCCACAAACTCCAACAAAGAGTCTACGTTTGGCTCGGCCTCTGATGCCCTCTTCTGTGCAAATCCCCACGCCTCGGTCAGCGGGCGCACGGTGATGTCGTATGCACCATTGCTTAGTTCGTAGTAGCGTGAGGCAAGTTCGATGTTGTAGGTTATGTGGCTGTCGAGCGAGTCTGTCAGATTGCGGTTCACGCGCGACAGTAGCGAGTTTTCGTCGAATATCGACATTGAGGCTATGGCCTCGCTATCGGTGTTGCGGATAAGTGCAATAACCTCATCTTGTGTTATCTCTCCGCTATACTTCACTACGACGAAAGTCCCCAAAGCGTTACCCTCTATGGTGGTGTATGGCAACGGATGTGTGCCACACGACCACGCAGCCGTTGCCACTGTTAAGGTGACAATTGCTGTGCGTAAGGCATTTAGTAGTTGTTGCGTCATCGTACGTTTTTGGAGGTTATTTCCACTATTGGAGAACAAAGGTAGTAAAAATTTATAATTTTTCGTAATTGCCGAACTAAAAATGTTGCATTATGTGAAAAATAGTTGAATATTCATATTTTATTCACAATGCAATATAGCTATGAGCTGCGTGTAATATTGTTAAAATGCAGAGATATAATAGTCGCAAAAATAGCTAAATAAGTATGTGTAAAATTGGGGATAAATTGGTGGAAAACTTTTTATTTCAATTCATGGTTTTTATGGCCGCATATTGAGTATATTTGTCGAAAAAATAGCTTTTCATTGAAGCTTCTCTCTTTTTCTTAGAAAAAGGCTTTGTATTTAGCGAAAAAAGATGTATCTTTGCCGCACGCTCCGGCAGGATTGTCAGGTAAGGAGAATCTGTCGTGGAGTGCAACCAGGGGCGTAATCCTCGGGAAAAGAGAAGGATGCGCACCATAAAACATTAATTTTATGTATTTGACACCTGAAAAGAAGCAGGAGTTGTTTGGCCAGTACGGCAAGTCTACAACCGACACAGGCTCACCCGAGAGCCAGATCGCGTTATTCACCTACCGTATCAACCACCTTACCGAGCACATGAAGAGCAATCGTCACGACTTCGGTACGCAGCGTTCGTTGTTGCGTCTTGTAGGTAAGCGTCGTAAGTTGCTTATGTACTTGAAAGAGGTTGATATCGAGCGTTATCGTGCGATCATCAAGACACTCAACCTCCGTAAGTAAGAGTGTGCAGCAAATGAAGGCAACTTCGTGTTGCCTTCATTTACACGTAAATTTTTAGTATGCTCGGCATACATTGATGATATTTTTAAGAGGTTTTTTAGATTTTATGGAAGTAAACAAGTTGTACAATGCTGTACAGAAGACAATCACCTTGGCCGATGGTCGCGAGATTATGATCGAGACAGGCAAGCTTGCCAAGCAGGCCGATGGAGCGGTGGTTGTACGTATGGGCGATACGATGCTTTTGGGTACTGTCGTAGCCGCCAAAGATGCTAAGGAGGGTACAGATTTTATGCCCTTGCAGGTTGAGTATAAGGAGAAGTATGCGTCGTGTGGTCGTTTCCCCGGTGGCTTTATGAAGCGTGAGGGTAAGGCCGGCGACTCGGAGATTTTGGTAGCCCGCCTTATTGACCGTGCTTTGCGTCCGCTTTTCCCTGCGGATTATCACGCTGAGGTATTCGTAACGGTAAACCTTATCTCAGCAGAGAAGGATATTCAGCCAGATGCTTTGGCCGGTTTGGCAGCATCGGCGGCACTTGCGGTCTCTGACATCCCATTTGGTGGCCCTATCTCTGAGGTCCGTGTAGCGCGCATTGATGGAGAGTATGTTATCAACCCCGGTTTCGAGGCTATGAAGAGTGCAGACCTCGATATTATGGTGGGTGGTACTATCGATAATATCCTCATGGTTGAGGGTGAGATGAACGAGGTATCTGAGGAGGTTATGCTCGGTGCTATCATGTTCGCTCACGAGGAGATTAAGAAACATTGTGCCGTACAGATCGAGCTTATGAAGGAGCTCGGCAAGGATGTTAAGCGCGAGTATTGCCACGAGACAAACGATGAGGAGTTGCGTCAGACTATCATCGCGGAGCTTTACGACAAGGCATATGCCATCGCTACAAGCGGTACTATGAAGCACGAGCGTCAGGATGCTTTCGATGCTTTGGAGGCTGAGTTCGCAGCACGCTATACCGAGGAGGAGCTCGAGGAGAAGGCTCCGCTTATCCACAAGTATTTCCACGATGATGTGCAGAAGAAGGCTATGCGTAATATGATTCTGGATGAGGGTAAGCGTCTTGACGGTCGTCGTACCGACGAGATTCGTCCTATCTGGTGCGAGATCGACTACTTGCCTTGCGCACATGGTTCAGCAATCTTTACGCGTGGTGAGACACAGTCGCTTACGACCGTTACTCTCGGTACGAAGCTCGACGAGAAGATGAAGGATGAGGTATTGGTACAGGGCAGCGAGCAGTTTGTCCTTCACTACAACTTCCCTCCATTCTCTACGGGCGAGGCTCGTCCTGCACGCGGTCTTAGCCGTCGTGAGATTGGTCACGGCCACTTGGCTTGGCGTGCGTTGAAGCCTATGGTGCCACTGGGTGAGGAGAATCCATATGCCGTACGTGTAGTATCAGATATATTGGAGTCTAACGGTTCGTCATCAATGGCTACGGTTTGTGCCGGAACATTGGCTCTTATGGATGCCGGTGTTAAGCTTCGTAAGCCGGTGTCGGGTATCGCTATGGGTCTTATCTCGGACTCTACAACAGGTCGTTGGGCTGTGTTGTCTGATATTTTGGGTGACGAGGATCACTTGGGCGATATGGACTTCAAGGTTACAGGTACGCGTGACGGTATCACAGCGACACAGATGGATATCAAGGTCGATGGTCTGTCGTACGAGGTTCTTGCCAAGGCTTTGGAGCAGGCTCGTCAGGGACGTCTTCACATCCTCGACAAGCTTGTTGAGACTATTGCCGAGCCACGTGAGGATTACAAGCCATTCGTTCCACGTATCGTGCAGATTACCATTCCTCAGGACTTCATCGGTGCTGTCATCGGCCCTGGCGGTAAGGTAATCCAGGAGATTCAGAAGACTACGGGTACAACGATCACCATCACCGAGGTTGATGAGAAGGGTATCGTAGACATCTTTGGTCAGGATAAGGAGGCGTTGGATGCTGCATTGTCACGCATCAAGGCTATTGTTGCCGTGCCGGAGATTGGCGAGGTATACAACGGTAAGATTCGCTCTATTGTAGATTTCGGAGCATTTGTCGAGATTCTCCCCGGCAAGGATGCGCTTCTCCATATTTCGGAGATCGACTACAAGCGTTTCGAGACTATGGAGGATACAGGCCTTAAGGAGGGTGATATGATCGAGGTTAAGCTTATTGCCAAGGATCAGAAGACCGGTAAGTTGAAGCTGTCACGCAAGGCTCTTTTGCCTAAGCCCGAAGGTTGGGTAGAGCGTGAGCCACGCGAGCGCAAGCCACGCGAGCAGCACGATGGCGAGAAGCGTGCTCCACGTCGCGAGCGTAAATAATCAGGGTGTAGGCTCTGCGCCATACTGAGTATATATAAGGTATGGCGTAGACCCGATATATGAGAATTAGAAGCAAACAGAATTTATTTATTTTTTTACTAACAAAACTTTTTGATATCTATGAAAAATCTTTTCAAGGTGAGCGCAGTGCTCGCAGTAGCAGTTTTGACTCTTTCGGGATGTAACTGCTTCAAGAAGATGGCCAAGAATCAGGACGATGTACAGCTCGTATGTACACCTGAGGTTCTTGTACTTAACAATGGTAGCGTAGATGCAGACATCACTGTTACCTTCCCAGTTAAGTATTTCAATGCCAAGGCTGTTCTTAAGGTTACTCCTGTCATCGTATTCGAGGGTGGCGAGGTAGCTGGTACAACTCAGTATTTCCAGGGTTCTAAGGTTGATGACAACTACACTGTTATCGACAAGAAGAATGGTGGTAACTACACTATGCACGTATCATTCCCATACGACGAGCGTATGGAGTGCAGCGAGCTTCAGCTCCGTGCCGAGATCAAGTGTCCTAAGGGCAAGTGCAAGGAGTTTACTCTTGTAAACCTCAACAATGGTGCTATCCCTACTAAGGATGAGGCTGCTGTATTGGCTGCCGGTGGTGCTGAGGCTGATGCTTTGAAGCGTCAGTTCGGTTTGACTATCGCTCAGGGTGTTAATACTTTGCAGCGTGATCTTGACTTCGCTACTGCTATGCAGGATATGGCTTCTGGCTACAAGAACGTTATCACTGAGGTAACTCGTGCTAACTACATGTACGCTATCAACTCATCTACTCTTTCTCGCAAGGCTAAGTCAAGCGACGAGCTTTCAGCATTCCAGCAGAAGGCAGCTGAGCAGAAGGATAACGACCGCATCAAGCAGAACCTCTACGTTAATGGTTATGCTTCTCCTGATGGTCCTGAGAAGTTCAACGATAAGCTCTCTGCTGCACGTAGCGAGTCAGGTAAGAAGGCTGCTGAGCAGCTTCTCGCCGAGATCGGTCTTCCTTTGGATGCTGCATCTTATGGTGAGGACTGGGAGGGCTTCAAGGAGCTTGTTGCTGCTTCGGATATCGAGGATAAGGAGCTTATCCTTTCAGTATTGAACAGCTATGAGTCATCTTCTGAGCGTGAGAACCAGATCAAGAATATGTCACAGGTATTCAGCGCATTGAAGAAGGATATCCTTCCACAGTTGCGTCGTGCACAGTTGGTAAACAGCTCTGATATCACAGGTAAGACCGACGATGAGATGGCTGCATTGGTACGTGCTGCCAAGTTTGCTGAGCTTGACGAGAAGGAGATGCTTCACATCGCATCTACCGATAAGCTCACTCTCAACGAGAAGATCGCCGTATTGGAGGCTGCTGCTAAGGAGTACAAGAGTGCTGCTGCATACAACAACCTTGCTGTAGCTTATGCTGAGGCAGGTGAGGCTGAGAAGGCTGCTGCTGCTTTCGATGCTGCTGTTAAGGCTGGTGCTAACTCATCTGAGATCAATAACAACCTCGCTCTTGTAAACCTTATGAATGGTAACACTGAGGCTGCTAAGGCTTACACTGCAAATGCTACTGCCGAGACTAAGGCTTTGGCTGCTGCTGCTGAGGGTAACTATGCTGCTGCTCAGTCTGAGCTTGAGGGTTACAATGCTGCTGTTGCTGCTACTATGAATGCTGATTACACTGCTGCCAAGCAGTTCATCGCAAACGACAAGTCGGCTGAGGCTGATTACTTGCGTGCTGTAATCGCTACTAAGCAGGGTGATATGGCTACTGCTACTGCCGAGCTTAAGAGTGCTATCGCTAAGGATGCTTCTTATGCTGAGCGTTGCAAGAAGGATGTAAACCTTCGTCAGTACATCGGTAAGGAGATCGTTCTCTAATTAGCCGATTGATGTCGTCGAGTACGACATAATGCAAGGGCCCGAATGTATATGCGTTCGGGCTCTTATTGTATATATATGCAGGTTATCAAAAATATGTAGATACGACAGCCGCGATTCATACTTTTTTTTGTAAATGAATGTGTGACATTAATTTTTTTTTGCTACCTTCGCATCGTATTTATCAAAAGTTGAAGAACGACTGATTTTCGATAGGTTAGGTGTGAGCTGCGTGAGGTTATATTGTGTGGGGAGTGTATAATAATATCTAATCTTTGTTCGTTAATATCAGAGGTGGTTGTGCTTAATGTGATTTCGATATTTACATTTTATATTTACTAATAACAAAAAAGGATGAAAAAGTTTTTATCAATGTTGGTAGCTTTTGCTACCGTGTTTACATTTGTCGCTTGCGACAATGGCCAGGAGCAGCCTATTGAGCCTGCAGGCAAGCTCGCTACTCCTACTGTTGAGGTTGTAGAGACTACCGAGACAGGCTTTACTATTCAGTGGGGTGCTATTGAGAATGCTGATAGCTACTCTGTAATCTTGAAGGGTGATATCATCAATGTTGAAGAGACCAGCTACAGCTTCGAAGGTCTTAATGCCGGTGACTACACCGTACGTGTCAAGGCCGTTGCTGCCGAGGGTTCGGGTTATGAGGACTCAGAGTATGCCACTGCTGTTGCTACGGTTAGTGGTTTGACCAGCGCAGATTGGTTCACTCAGACTCTCTTTACCTCTACTAGCGAGGAGGATGGCTACTATCCATCAAATTCGCTCTTCTTCACCTGGAAGGGTGTAGGTATCACATCTATCGAGTATGGTATATGGGATAAGGCTCAGCTTGAGGGTGCTACTGTTGCCGATATTCGTGCTAATCTTGCTAATTTTGGTCAGGACGAGGCCGATGTTCTTGCCGAGATTAACAGCGAGGAGGGTGCAACATATGTATTTGATGGTTTGACCGGCGGTACTACATATGTTATGTATGCCCTTGTAACCAATGAGCAGGGTTTGGAGTACCTTGCAAGCTCGGAGTGCACTACGGAGATTGCCGAGGGAAGCGAGAACGCTAAGAAGTGGTTAGGTAATTGGGAGATGACCTCTCATGAGAGCATCTACTTCGGTGAGGAGAATGGTAAGCCTAAGGTATCATTCAACGATAAGGAGGAGAAATTTAATGTTACTATCGTTGCCGATACAACAGATCCTAATATGGTTGTAATTGATGGCTTCAGCGCACTTGGTGAGGGCTATCCAGCTTGTGGTATGGTTGATCCTGAGACTGGCGATATGTCTGTTATGGCAGGTATAAGCTTGGGTTACGATCAGGAGGCTGCATGTTATTATGTATGGCTCGCATACTTTATGATTGGTGATACCGGTGAGGGTCAGTTCTTCTCTGATTTCCTTCCTATCTACACCTTCAAGATGGACGATGCCGGTAATATTACTTGCGAGTTGTGTGAGGCCGAGGCTGAGTATAATGATGGTACAAAGGTGCCAATCTATGCAGTTCATACCGACATCTATGGTTTGAATGAGTCAGGTAATGTTTACTTCTTCCAGGATGAGTATCGTAGCGGTATGTTTGATATGGTTAAGGTTGAGTCAGCTCCTACGGCTAAGCGTTTTGTTAAGGGTGCTATGCGCAAGGCTGCTAAGCCTGTGGTAAAGGCTACGGCTGAGCTTCACTCAGTAGTATACATCAAGTAATCACGTTTATATAACAATACCTATCGGAGCGAGGGCGACTAACACAATAGTCGCCCTCGTCTATTTTATGTGCAAATTGTATCGTAAAATTGTGTAACTCAAAAAAATGATGTATATTTGCCAAAGATAGGTGCAATGTGTGTATATTGCAGCCGGTAATTGGTTTGTGAGGTTGTATAAAGGTGTGCAATAAAATAAGGTGTGCAATAAAATAATTTGATAGTAACTATGAAAAAAATCTTTTCGTTGTTCATGGCATTTGCCATGATGTTTATGTTTGCATCGTGCGAGAATGAGACTCCCGAGCAGGGTGGTGGTAATACGCCGCAGCCTGATGATCCTACAGGTGGTACGCTGGCTACTCCCGTACTCTCTATCGTAGATGTAACAGAGTCGAGTTTTGCCGTGGAGTGGGAGGCTGTTGAGCATGCGGCAAGCTATACTGTTGTGCTTAAAAGTGATGTGCGAGAGGTTGCAGATACGCGTGTGGTATTTGAGAATCTCGAGGTCGGTGAGTATACGGTACGTGTTAAGGCTGTTGCAGAAAAGGGCTCAGGATGGACTGACTCTTCGTATGCGGCTGCTACAGCTACAATACAGGGCCTGACATCTGTTGATTGGTTCGAGCAGACGCTATACGTAACCAATGATGAGCAAAACAACATCTATTCTTATAACACGTTGCTTGTAGATTGGAGCGGTAATGGTGTTGCCTCTTTGGAATATGGTCTTTTCAATAGCGAGGCTATTGCAAACCTCTCTATTGCCGATATACGCAAGAAGCTGGTGAAGTTCGATGACGAGAAAAAGGTGTTGGACGTTATCAACAACGGCGGTACTACATTCACTTTTGCAGGTATGGATGGTGGTGTTGAGTATACGCTCTATACGTATGTGAAAAATAACGAGGGTCAGGAGTTCCTTGCAATATCTAAGTGTGCTACAGATCCCGCAAAGCCAAGTGCAGAGGCACAAAGATGGCTCGGTACATGGAGTGTTACATCAACCGATACAATCATATTCGATGCTGATGGTAATCATAGCTTTGGTAGCGAGGAGCAGACATTCGATGTGGAGATAAGCACAAGCTCTACCTCTCCTAACGAGGTTTATATCATGGGTCTAAGTAGTGTGAGTGCATCATCGTCGGCCAAGTGTCTTGTAGATGGTAATACTCTCTACATTATGAATGGATATGTTGTCGAGAGTGTTGAGGAGCATAATTATAAGTGGTTGGCATATTGTAGAGTAGGAGGTACGGAGTACCAGTTCTTCAATAATGAGATACCTTCATACGTATTGACCATGGATGATTCGGGCAATGTTCGTTGCGAGTTGTTCGCAGCTGAGGCCACCTTTGAGGGAGGCGCACGTAAGTTGGTAGAGGTTGTGCATACGGAGATATATGCCGAGCATAAGAGTACGGGTGACATCTCGTTTATCGGATCGCTACCTGCAACATATCGCTCGGGTATCATGAGCTGGACCAAGAAATAGCTTAAAAAGAGATAATACTACTATCGATGGGGTTGTCCGATTCTATGTTGGACAACCCCTTCGATTTGGTGTTCAGCAACTATTGCCCATGCTGCTTTAATCTACTCTATAAATTGCCGTTACGATATGTTTGCGCCTCTCTATTACTACCGACGTGACTTGTTGCATACGTAAATTATGCCGAAAATAATTATTAGGCGTTGCTTATTTTAAGAAAAGATTGTATATTTGTGTTACGAATATTGTGACTATGGATTACGTTAAAGAGTTGGAGAAGTATTCTCCTGCACATACAGAGGCCCAGGTGGCCAAGGAGGTTGCCAAGATTAAGGTGGCGGCCAATCGTAATGGTAATGTTGAGGTGTACAAGTTTTGCTACTCGGCTATTGACCTTACAACGCTCTCTTGTAACGACTCGCGCGAGTCGGTGCAGGAGTTTGCACGCAAGGCTGTTGAGTTCTATCAGAAGTATCCCGATATTCCTAACGTAGCATCTATATGTGTATATCCGCCATTTGTGGAGACTGTAGGTTTGGAGGTTGATGCTACACCTATGCGTATTACGAGTGTTGCCGGTGCATTTCCTGCATCGCAGAGCTTTATCGAGGTTAAGGCATTGGAGGTGGCTATGGCCATTGAAAATGGTGCTGATGAGGTCGATATTGTACTCAACCCGGGTATGATGCTCACAGACCATATCGACGAGGCTGCCAGCGAGGTGGAGCTATTGCGCGAGGAGGCCAAGGATGTGGTTCTCAAAGTTATCATCGAGTCTGGCGCACTTAAAACTCCTGAGCTGATACGCCGTGCATCTCTTGTGTCGATGTTTGCAGGTGCCGACTTCATTAAGACCTCTACGGGCAAGATTGATGTTGCTGCAACACCCGAGGCGGCCTTTGTTATGTGTAATGCTATCAAGGACTACTACAATATGACAGGTCGTAAGGTAGGTTTCAAGGCTGCCGGTGGTGTTAAGACCCCCGAGGATGCGGCTTTGTACTACACTATCGTCGAGGAGGTATTGGGTAAGGAGTGGCTTACGACAGAGTTGTTCCGTATAGGTGCGTCGTCGGCTGCTAACAACCTAATCTCGGCAATTGAGGATAAGGATATCAAGTATTTCTAATATCGGCTTTGTATAGAGGCTCTACAACAAGGCTCTTTCGATATATGCCTTGTCTGAGGATGCTTATTTAGGCTGAGTAAACTCCGCTTTTTCGACCTACGAGCAGCTTCCATGTAGACTGCTCTTATTATACAACTTATGACACACAGAGCGTGCCCCATGAAGGGCACGCTCTCTTTGTTTACATCGTTTGCTCTATACGATTCCCACGAATTCGTGCCGCCGTATGATAAGGCGTAGTCGCTCGAACGATATTATGCCACTCTCTCGCCATACTATCTTGCCACGACAAAAGAGTATGAGTGTGGGTACAGAAACGATGTTGTACCTTTTGATAAGCTGGCGTGTAGAAATAGTGTCAATGTCTATGCGAAGTAGTGTAACGCGCTCTCCGAGTGTGTGTTCCAGACGTTCGAGCGTAGGCTCTATGGCTCGGCACGCTCCGCACCATGTGGCGTAGAAGTCTACAAGCGTCAGTTGCTCGGAAGCTATGCTAGTGTCGAAAGCAGATATAGTCATAGTCGTAGAAGTTTTACTGCTACGACCTCAAAATATGAGCCAAAGCCTGTTGTTATACCAATAAATATTAGACTTAGAACAGAGCCTTGGGTAATTGCTCTATGCTACTTATGAATACAACCTCTATACCCTTGATGCGCTTGATGTTCTTCTCGACAAACGACGATACCACGATGCGCTTAAAACCAAGGCGTGCAGCCTCGCTTATACGCTGTTCGGTACGTGGCGCAGGACGCACCTCACCCGATAGGCCAACCTCTCCGGCGCAGCATACTCCCTCGCCAAGAGGTCTGTCGTAGTACGATGAGATGATAGCTCCCACAATGGCGAGGTCCAT
Source organism: Alistipes sp. (assembly GCA_017504265.1). GTDB lineage: Bacteria > Bacteroidota > Bacteroidia > Bacteroidales > Rikenellaceae > Alistipes. The sequence goes on from JAFVRN010000024.1 coordinate 18,031, forward strand.
TCCCGTATCCGAAATCTTGAAGCCTCCGGCAAAGTTGAGGAACACATCTTTTTGGAACATCTTCATTCCCACGCGCTTCTCCAATACCGCTAAGAGCATATTCAGTCGTCGTTGGTCAAAACCCATAGAGGAGCGTTGCGGTGTGCCGTATGCAGCACCACTTACCAATGCCTGCACCTCGATGAGGTAGGGACGTATGCCATCTACGGCAGCTCCTACCGATATGCCTGACAGGGGTTCGTCGTAGTGTGATAGGAGTATCTCCGAGGGGTTGTCTACACTCGTTAGACCATCCTCCCGCATCTCGAATACACCAATCTCATATGTTGCACCAAAGCGATTCTTTATGCCTCGCAGTATACGGTAGGTATGGTTGCTGTCGCCCTCGAATTGGAGGACTACATCGACGATGTGTTCCAAAATCTTAGGGCCTGCGATAGTGCCATCCTTGGTGATATGGCCGATGATAAATATTGCTGTTGCTCGTGTTTTTGCCACTTTGAGTAGCGTTGCAGCACACTCTCTGATCTGTGTGACGCTGCCTGCCGAGGACTCCACAAAGTCGGTCTGCATAGTCTGTATCGAGTCTATTATGACGATGTCGGGATCGCTCTCCTCGATTTGTGCTACGATATTCTCCAACAAGGTCTCGGTATAGACTATACACTCCTCGTTGTTGATGCCTATACGCTTGGCACGCATCTTGATTTGCTCGGCAGACTCCTCGCCCGATACGTATAGCGTTTTTAGTGAGTTGGCAGTAAGTGCTATCTGTAACGATAGGGTAGACTTGCCTATGCCCGGCTCTCCGCCAAGCAGTATGAGCGAGCCAGGAACAAGCCCTCCACCCAATACACGATTAATCTCCTTGTTGCCTATATCTATTCTACGTGTTGTTTGCTCCTCGATATCCTGCACCCTACGTGCTACACTGCGAGGTACCGATGCCAGACGTGAGGCCACCGACGATGACTCCTTGGCTACGACATGCTCCGTGATTGTGTTCCACTCGCCACACGAGGGACACTTTCCTAACCACTTCGGGGTCTCATAGCCGCACGATGTGCAGAAATATGTTCGTTTGAGCTTAGCCATATCTTACTCCGTAAATAGTCGTATGATGTCGTTGCCGTTGGCATATATAAGCAGGGCGAAGAGTATGACGATACCTACCCATTGCACCGCAATAAGGAACTTATCGCCGGGCTTACGACGTGTGATAATCTCCCACAAGGTAAACAGTGCGTGTGCTCCATCCAATCCAGGTATGGGCAGCAGGTTCATCACAGCCAACATTATAGATATGAGTGCTGTTATGCGCCAAAAGTTCTCAGCACTCCACTCATCGGGGAATACCTTGCCAATGGCAATGAAGCCACCCAGCTCCTTATACATCTTCGTATCGGGATTGACTATCATCTTCAGCTGCTCCCAATACGATGCAATCTGCTTGCCCGTATAGCGTATGCCTGCAGGTATCGACTCCCAGAAGCCGTACTCCTTGGTGCGCATCTTAATCGTTGTAGGCTCCAAGCCGATGCCGATAAAGCCTTCGTCGCATATAGGAGCTACGATGCTCAGCTGTGTATCCCCGCCACGTACAACCTCCAACGTAACATTCTGACCCTTATTCTCCTCGATAATGTTGTGGCCAATACGTACATCGGGAGTGGCTATGCCATTTATTGCTACGATGCGATCGCCCTCCATAAGTCCTGCATTGCGAGCCTCATCGCTGGTGACCTCCGAAACGATATAGGGCTGAGCTATAACCTTACCATATATATTGTTCCACTCGCCACTCTCGCGCATTGCCACAAGCGACTCCAATGCTATATCAAGCCTCTTGCTTTCGCCATTGCGTAGCACCTCTACCTCTATGTCGTTATCGACGATAAGCATCTTCATAGCAACATCCGATAGGCTTTCGGGCTTCTCATCGTTGATGCTTACTATGCGGTCACCATCCATAAATCCGGCCTTCTCGGCCTCCTCATCAAAGAGATAACCATACTCAATGTCGTCGTTATGTACGTAGCTTTCACCCCACGTATATAGCACGCCCGTGTAGATTATCATAGCCATAAGTACATTCATCACAACGCCCGCAAGCATAACGATAAGTCGCTGCCATGCCGGCTTGGCTCTAAACTCCCAAGGCTGTGGCTCCTGCTTCATCTGCTCGATTTGCTCCTTATCTATCGATTCGTCTATCATACCTGCAAGTGATACGTAGCCACCCAAAGGCAGCCATCCGATACCATATACCGTATTGCCTATCTTGCGCTTATATAGCGAGAACCATGGATTGAAGAATATATAGAACTGCTCGACACGAATCTTGAATATACGTGCCGTGATGTAGTGTCCAAATTCATGAATCAGTACCAGCATCGATAACGATGCGAAGAATTGTAGCGTTTTGATAAGTATTACCTCCATTGTCTTACTTTGTTGTTAGTCGTCTGTTATTAGTCAATTTTAAGATAGCGTCTTGCGAGGTTGCGAGCCTCGGTGTTGGCATCGTCATAGTCGCTGAGCGTAGGACAAGACGTGTAGCCGGCATTATCGAGCGAGTAGCGTATAGCCTTCACTATATCGAGATAGCCGCACTTATGGGCCAAGAAGGCGGCTACTGCCACTTCATTAGCACCATTCATCGTACATGCTGCCGTGCCTCCACGCTCCAAACACTCGTATGCAATGCCGAGTGCCGGATATTTGGCATTGTCTACGGCGGCAAAGTTGAGCGTAGGGTGGTCGAGAATAGAGAAACTCTCAAAAGCCTCTGCTGCACGCTCCGGATAGAGTAGCGCATAGCTTATCGGGGTGTGCATATCTGCCGAGCCGAGCTGCGCCTTAACAGCACCGTCGCTGAACTCCACCATAGAGTGTACTATCGACTGAGGATGTATTACCACCTTGATACGTTGAGGCTCGATATCGAAGAGCCAGCGTGCCTCGATAACCTCGAAACCTTTGTTTACCAATGTTGCCGAGTCGATGGTAATCTTTGCTCCCATCTGCCACTGAGGGTGGCGTAGAGCCATCTCGGGTGTTACGCTGCCAAGTTCCTCTATGGGGGTGTTGCGTAGTGCGCCTCCACTACATGTGATGATAAGGTTGCGAATGTTATGTCGATGCTCACCCTCCAAACACTGCATTATTGCCGAGTGTTCCGAGTCGATGGGCAGTATATCTACACTCTTGCGACGAGCCTCTGCCATAACCAGGTCGCCACCTACGACCAATGTCTCCTTGTTGGCCAATGCTATACGCTTGCCGCTCTGTATTGCTGCAAGTGTAGGGTGCAGACCGGCATATCCTACCAACGCATTTACTATCGTGTCGCTACGGTAGCTTGCCGCTGCCTCACGTATAGCCTCACTACCAGCACGTACCTCTATGCCACTGCCTCGCAGTGCCTCGCTAAGAGATGCATAGTACTGCTCGTCGCCAATCACTACATTGCGTGCACCGAATTCCGTGGCTTGTGCTGCAAGACGTTGCCACCTGCTGTGTGCCACAAGTGTATCCACTGCGAAACGATCCGAGTGACGGCGTACAATGTCGAGTGTCTGCTCGCCAATCGAACCTGTCGAACCAAGAATAGCAAGACGTTCTTTGCTCATAGCTATAATCTTTAATTGGTAGCTCTAAAATAGAATATACAACTCAGGATCTACGGCCATACCGTCACGCCATAACTCAAAGCCTAACACGTGAGAACTTTCGTTGCTGTCATTATCCTCGGCAATACGGCCTATGACACTGCCGCTCTGTACGGCCTGACCTTTGCGTACTAATACCTCGCTAAGATTTTTGTATACTGAGATGTAGCCTCCTGCGTGGTGTATCGTGACCGAGGCATTGCCATCGCTATGACTCTCGACGGCGATCACCGTGCCGTTCTCTATGGCCATTACCGAGCCTTCGCTGTCGAGTGCTACGATAGCTATGTCGTAGCTCGACTCCGGTGCGTCGAAACTGCGTACTATGTGTCCTCGCAGTGGCGCATTAAACATTGCCGCCTCACCCTTCAACGGCTTGGTATTGTCTAACGAGTATTCGCCGCTCGTGCTTTCGAGTGCTGCACGCAGCAGGGAGTCGGCACGCGTAGGCATAATACGTGACTTGTCGTAACGTATTGTATCCGTGAGAATTGTAGATTGCAATGCCGGAGAGCTACCACCGAGTATGGCAGATACGGCCTCATTGTACTCCAAAATCATATTCATATGACGCTCCATGGAGTCCAGTCGTATTATGCTCTCTGTAAGGTTGTCGTGTAGACGCTCCGAACGGGTACGGTATCCGGGCAGAATATCGAGTATTGAGGTGTAGGCCATAAGAAGCAACAACACGCCAAAGATGATTACTATCAGTGCAAGCAGACTACTCCACAGCGCAAGTGGAGATATGTTCAGCCTCCAATGAATATCATCACTCTGGCGATCACGCATCGAGAGCTGTCGTTTATCTGTTAGACCTTCCCAAAATCGTCGTATCATAATTAAAGTCTATATTTTTGCAAAGATAACGAAAATGGCGGGATACTTTGTATTTTACGGATAACTTTTTTACCTTTGTGTCACTAAATTCAATAAATATTCAGATATAACTATGGTAAAACCTACACTTTTAGTATTGGCAGCCGGTATGGGTTCTCGCTATGGCTCGCTAAAACAGATGGATGGCGTAGGCCCCAACGGAGAGGCTATCATCGACTATTCGGTATATGATGCTATTCAGGCAGGATTTGGTAAGGTGGTATTCGTCATACGTCACTCGTTTGCCGACGACTTCAAAGAGGTTTTTAATGCAGAACGTTTTGGCCACCGCATAGAGGTGGAGTATGTATATCAGGAACTCGACTATCTTCCCGAAGGCTTTTCTTTGCCCGAAGGTCGTGTTAAACCTTGGGGTACCAACCATGCGGTGATGATGGCTGCAAGTGCCATTAGAGAGCCATTTGCTGCTATCAATGCCGATGACTTCTATGGCCGTAACAGCTACGAGGTTATCTCCAACTTCCTATCGCAACTCGATGGCAAGCAGGGAGAGTATTGCATGGTAGGCTATGAGGTATCTAAGACCCTTTCGGAGAATGGTACGGTATCACGTGGAGTGTGTACGGTAGATGCTGCCGGCAATCTTACAAGTATGGTTGAGCGTACGCAGATAGAGCGTGTCAATGGCACTATCCTCTTCCACGACGAGGGTCTCGATGAGCCTTTGGCCGAGGATACACCGGTCTCTATGAACTTCTTTGGCTTCACTCCCGATTACTTCCGTCACTCCGAGGCATACTTCAAGGAGTTCCTCACAGACAATATCGCAAATCTTAAATCCGAGTTCTACATTCCACGTATGGTAAACAAACTCATTAGCGATGGTACTGCTACTATGCGTGTGCTCTCTACCAAGGCCGATTGGTTTGGTGTTACTTACAAGGAGGATAAACCCGAGTTAATGAGTAAGATTGAGGAACTTATCGAAGCAGGTGTCTATCCGCGTAACTTATGGCAATAATGTAGAGAACGTATAGCGATGATATTTTGGCGTTTGCCTTGATGGTCACATCCTCACATACGTATAGTATGCTGCGGTGTGCCCCTCTGCGGATTGTTCTTTTAGGCGGTGAATTAAATTTCACCGCCGATTTTCTTTATTTACAACCTGTTAGGCTGTAAAATTGTGAAACTGCCTTTTGTGCAAAATCGCCTATACCGTAATTTTTATTGAAAATTTATAGGCAAAAAATTTTGCTAACTCAACCACTGTTCGTATATTTGCGAACAATAAAATAGCTAATGACAATGGTAAATAAGGACTATACCGTTAAGCAAGAGCAAGTTGCACGCTTTGCGAAGGCGTTGGGACACCCTGCACGAATAGCAATCTTACAATTCTTAGCGAAGCAGACGCAGTGCTATTTTGGCGACATTCACGAAGAACTACCTATAGCAAAAGCAACTGTTTCACAACATCTGAAAGAACTGAAAGATGCGGGATTGATACAAGGTGAAGTCGAAACTCCAAAGGTCAAATATTGCATCAATCGTGACAATTGGCGATTGGCACAGGAACTGTTCGTGGAGTTCCTCGGGCAATGTGAG
>JAFVRN010000007.1 GCA_017504265.1 Alistipes sp.
CAGTTTTGGGCACGCTCTTTATCTTAGAAGTTGTATAACAAGAGCCATTTTGAAGCTGCTCGCAGGCTGGAAAAGCGGAGTTTACTTGAAGTAAATGAGCATTTTCCCAGACAAGGCAGATGCCAAAAGAGCCTTGTTAGACAGCTTCTTATTGTTATCTTTTCAACATTCGTATCATGTCGGGTAATATCAGTACCGGCGATGTAAATATCATAATCCACACCCAATCGGCAGCCGGTAATGGTGCTACGCTGAACAATCTATCGGCATAGTTTACTATAAGTATCTGTCCGACAAGTATTACGACGACAATCAACAGAAACTCCTTACTAAACAGCCTTCCCGCATCCTTGGGGTTACGCACAGCAGCTATGATATCGCCAAGCAGACTGCGACCCGTGCGGAAATAGCGAGCATTAAAGAGGTTCCAGAATTGGAGCATCACAAATATCGAGAAGAATACCCCCATCTCATATCCACTGAGGTGCAGTTTATCTCCGTGACCTGAAAATATTCCTGTTACAAACAGTCGTATCGACTCACCACTAAACAGCTCTCTGACACTGCTTATATCTGTATGGTATAGCAGCTGCCACAACCCTGCGAGCAACACAAAGAAGGCCACGCCGACCAACACGATGCGATACATCATTGCTCTATCGATGATATGGCTGTTAGGATTACGGGGTTTACTTCGCATAACACTCTCGTCGGGCGGTAGCGACGATAACGCCATGGCTGCAAAGGTATCCATAATAAGGTTTACCCACAGCATCTGTGTCACCGTGAGTGGCGAGTCAAGGCCTATAAATGCTCCCAAAAGCACTATCATACAGGCCGACAGGTTGATGGTCATCTGAAATATTATGAAGCGACGGATATTCAGATAGAGCGACCTGCCCCACATTATCGCCTTGTTGATGCTGGCAAACGAGTTGTCTATAATGGTTATATCGCTGGCCTCCTTGGCACGAGACGTACCATCGCCCATAGATAGTCCCACCTGCGCCTTGCTCAGTGCCGGAGCATCATTCGTACCATCGCCCGTGACTGCCACAACCTCATTATTTGTCTGCAACAATGTCACCAGACGAGCTTTATCGTCGGGGCGGGCACGTGCGATGATCTTCAATCTGCGATCACGCAACAGTTCACGCGCCGAGTCATCATCCATAGCAGCAAATTCAGGACCTGTGATAATGGCCGAGCTATCGTCGTCTGCCGTAATAAGGCCTATCTGACGGCCAATTTCGGCAGCAGTGACCGATGTGTCGCCCGTGACAATTATCACACGCACTCCAGCCTCCCTCATGCATACATCTATCGCCTCGGCTACATCCTCGCGAATAGGGTCGGCAATGCCTACAACACCCATAAAACGCAGCGGCTGGCACTGACCATCATCATCCACTGTCTGCACAGCAAAAGCCAGAGTACGCATAGCCCTACTCTGATAACCGAGTAATATGTCATTGAACTTCATGCGCACATCACTCGGAAGCGTATCGCTACACATCGCCATTACAATCTCAGGAGCACCCTTAACAAAACGGTATGTCAATCCCGACTCGATATGCTTGGCAACCGTTGCCATATATTTTGTCTCGGTCGAGAATGGCTCTTGCGACACCACGTTGTACTCCTCTCGTATGGAGGCATAATTTTTACCCTGCTTATCAAGCCACAACAACAATGCTCCCTCCGTAGGATTGCCTATGGGCTGCACCCTGCCATTGTCAATGCTTAGCTCGGCTGTAGTATTTATTGCAACACCTTGCTCAAAGGCATCCGTATCGGCATCATCTACAAGTTCAAGCCCGACAACCGACATACGATTCTGCGTCAGTGTTCCCGTCTTATCGCTGCATATAACGGTTGTAGCGCCCATCGTCTCACAAGCGTGCAGCTTACGTACGAGGCTCTTCTCCTTGAGCATACGACGCATACTTAGAGCCAAACTTACGGTGATACTCATAGGCAGACCTTCGGGCACTGCGACAACTACAAGTGTTACGGCAAGCATTACAGAGCTTAACAAGAACTCCATGATTTCGACCCAAGTAATATCTCCAGAAAAACCACCGGTTAGGGCAAAGTAGAGCATACGGCCGATTATGATGAGCGATGCTATTATAAAGCCGGCCTTGGATATCCAACCGCCAAGTTCGCCAAGTTGTTGGTTGAGCGGTGTTTTAACATCACTACCCTCACTGGACTGAGCCACGCCTCGTCCCTCCTCAGTATCTACACCTATGGCCTTGACCTGCATGGTGGCACGCCCCTCGATTACGGTAGAGCCTCGCAGCAGGAAGTTTGAGGGATAGGTTGCCTCGCTATCAAACTCCGCCTCATCGACACTCTTATTGGCGTACATCTCACCCGTAAAATCCGACTCATCTACACGTAGCGATGTAGCGCGTAGCAACACGCCGTCGGCAGGCACCTCATCACCATTCTCCAAGACAACAATATCTCCTGATACTACATCTTGTTTGGCTACGAGCTCCATCTGTGGTCGTGTGCTGCCGTCACGTCTACGTAACACCTTAACCGGACGAGAGTCCTTAACCTTATTTAATATGTCGAACTCCCTACCTGCCTTAACCTCGAAGATAAAGCCGACACCCGTGGCCAGAAGCAGAGCCAAAAATACGCCGACAGGCTCCAGCATCATAGACCATCCATGTCCCATAACCAATATTTCGTATAGCGACAGGCCTACCGAGAATAGAAATACAACAAGCAGAACGATAATTATCGGATCTTTGAACTTTTCGAGATATGCAATCCATAGTGATTGTCGCTCAGGTGGCGGTATGATATTCCTGCCACGTCCATGTGCAACAATGTCGGAGTTGCTATCCAAACACAGCGATGCAAAATCTTTGAGGTGTGACATAGCTCCTTACTCTCTATCTTTTAGGTATTGGGCAACGATACGTGCAGCACATCCGACATACTCCACGCAAGGGCGTTTCTTGTAGTATTCTGCTGTACGCTCCGAGGGCATCGCCGTTTCGGCACTCTCCTCCTTAGGTTCTAAACCCAAGAGACGACGGCATACAATATCGCCATTCTCCTGTCGGAAGCTGTCGGCAAACTGTTGTACGAGTGCGTAGTTCTGCTTGCGCTCCAACATATTCTTAGGATCTATGGATGGGGATATTGCTCCGGCCAACATCGACATTGCGCTAACCGTACCACACACCTCACGCATACGTCCCATACCGCCACCAAAGGGGGCGGCAATACGTGCAGCCATCTCGGGTGACATATCCATAACATCGTCGAAGGCCATAACTACGGCTTGTGCACAATTATACCCCTCCAGAAAGAGTGAGCGAGCACGCTCGATGCGTTCTGCTATATTAATTTGCATAGTTATAAGATTATTTTGTATCTTTGCCACAAAGATATATTTTTTTTCTAAAATGGCCAACACCAACTACCCCACGCTCAACTTCCCGCCTATACGTCTACGCGCCAGAAAAGCGTCAAACGGACGTACCGAAGTCTTCGACCAGATACGAGGGCGTTGGTTGGTGCTCACTCCCGAGGAGTGGGTGCGTCGCCATGTAGTCGGCTATCTTCTATCGCATTGCAACATTATGCCGCAACAGATTGTTGAAGAGTATCCTGTGGCAATCAACGGAATGTCGCAACGTGCCGACATTGTTGTCCTTGGCAACAAAGGAGAGCATCTGCTTGTGGTGGAATGTAAAGAGCCAAACGTAAAAATAGACAACGACGTACTCTCACAAGTGGTGCGCTACAACTCCGTACTTGGATGTCGATATATAGTTATGACAAACGGAATAGATAGTTATTGTTATTGCTGCGAAGATGGCAAATACATCCCTATCGACCACTTTCCGCACCTATAATTCGAATAAAAAGCACCGTAACCGAGGATTTATATAGTGTAACCATCCACTTTTTCATCATCATCACTTGTAATCTTCATATAAGTTTGTAACTTTGTCGCATCATTCTTAATCGAATTATGAAAGTAGTAAACAGAGTTGCTGATCTTAATGCAGCATTGGCACTATGCCCTAAGGAGGGTGTAGGCTTTGTTCCCACAATGGGCGCACTACATGCCGGACATCGTTCGTTGGTAGAGCGTGCACGTCGCGAGAACGAAACCGTTGTGGTAAGCGTATTTGTAAATCCCACACAGTTTAATGATAAGAACGACCTTAAAAACTACCCTCGTACTCCTGAGGCAGATTGTGCCATATTGGAGGCTGCGGGTGCCGACATTGTCTTTATGCCATCGGTAGAGGATATATATCCCGAGCCCGACACACGCATATTTGACTTTGGCCTTGTAGATAAGGTTATGGAGGGTGCTACACGTCCTGGTCACTTCAACGGTGTAGCTCAGGTGGTAAGCCGTCTTTTCGACTTGGTACGTCCTGCTCGTGCCTACTTCGGCGAAAAGGACTTCCAGCAGATAGCCGTAATCAAGGCTATGGTCAAGCAGCTATCTATCGACATAGATATCGTGGAGTGTGCTATTGTACGTGGCGAAGATGGCCTTGCTCTATCATCGCGCAACGAGCTGCTCACACCCGAGCATCGCAAGGCTGCACCCCACATCTACGCCACCATAAGTCAGTGTGCTGAGCGTAGCAGGGAGCTTTCTCCAAAGCAGCTTACCGAGTGGGTTATCGCAACTATCGACTCCAACCCGTTGCTTAAAACCATCTACTTTGAAGCGGTGGACGCACTTACAATGCAGCGCGTAGAGAGTTGGGATGATGCCGAGCGTATACAAGGATGTTGCGCCATACAGGCCGGCGAGATACGTCTTATAGACAACATACGAATTAAGTAACCGAAAAGAACCCAAACTATGTATATCGAGAGATTGAAATCGAAGATTCACCGCGTGCGTGTCACGGAGGCCAATCTCAACTATGTTGGAAGCATCACTATCGATGAGGATTTGATGGATGCGGCAGGCCTTATAGAGGGTGAGAAAGTACAGATTGTAAATAACAATAATGGAGAGCGCATCGAGACCTACGTAATTAAAGGAGAGCGTGGTAGCGGTTGCATATGCTTGAATGGTGCTGCAGCACGTAAAACTGCCGTTGGTGACATCGTAATCATCATGGGTTATGGCTTTATGGATTTTGAGGAGGCTAAGAGCTTTCAGCCCAAAGTCATCTTCCCCGATGAGCGCACCAATCGTCTGCTGTAGAGATACACATTATTATATATATAAAGAAATAGAGAACACCTCTTCGCAGGATGTTCTCTATTTTTGTTTATCGCAGGCCGCATATTGCGACCAACAATCAAACTATATTACTCGCTGACAAGGATGCGTCCGCAGTACTCACACACGATAAGCTTCTTGCCCTGACGAATATCCACCTGACGCTGAGGAGGTATACGGTTGAAGCAACCACCACAAGCATCACGGGTAACAGTAACCACAGCAAGACCGTTGTGTACATTGCTACGGATACGGTTGTAAGCAGTAAGAAGTCGCTCATCGACAGGCTGCTTAGCCTTCTCTGCCTTAGCTGTAAGTTCAGCAACCTGCTGCGCTGTCTCGGCCTCGATAGACTCCAACTCCTCCTTCTTGGCCTTATAGTCGATATTACGCTCGGCAACACGCTCCGATGTCTCGTCGATAAGAGCCTTCTTGGTTTTAATCGTTGCACTATACTCTTTAAGACGCTTCTCTGCAAGCTCAATCTCGAGCTCCTGATACTCTATCTCCTTGGTGATGGCATCGTACTCACGATTGTTACGCACGTTGTTCTGCTGCTCCTTGTAGTTGCCAATCATAATCTTTGCCTGATCTACCTCGCGCTTACGCTGACGAGTGAGGGAATTAAGCTCCTCAATCTCGGCATTAATGTTCTCGATACGTGTATTAAGGCCGGCAATCTCATCTTCGAGATCCTGCACCTCCAAAGGCAACTCACCCTTAATCTTATTGATCTCATCGATAGCCGAGTCAATCTTTTGTAACTGGTAGAGAGCCATAATCTTCTCCTGCATCGAATAATCAACCTCGTTTGTCTTCTTCTGTGCCATATATTTTATGCTTTTTAGTTACCCTAAGTAGTTACGCCATTATAAGTAGTGTATAGGATTGCGAGAGCATACGCTCTTGCGAACTGCAAAGGTACACATTTTTTTCGATAATACATCAAATAAAATACGAATTGCGCAAAATTCGCTCTCAAAATGGCCAATATCTGCCAAAATCATACGTCCCTCGCCTCGCATAAAGTCGTTGTAACGCAAATCCGCTGTCAGATAGAGGTCAGCATCGGAGGCCATAGCATCATCAATAAGCGAGCCACCTGCTCCCGTACATATCGCCACACGGCGTATCATCATATCCTCCGAGGGTATATCGCTGTAGCGTATAGCACCCACGTCAAAGATACTCTTTACTCGTTGCAGAAATGCCGTTGCACTCTCGGCAACAGGGAGCGTGCCTACAACACCAAAACCGGTATTGGCATCGGTAGCACGAGGTTGTAATACCCGCATATCGCCAAGACCTATCATCGAGCCTACCTGCCAGCTCATACCGCCGGCTGCACTGTCAAGATTGGTATGACAAGCATACAATGCGATACCTCGTCGAATAGCTCGCTCTACACATCGCTCCACATAGCTTCCCGAATTAAAACGTTTCAAAGGATGGAAGATTATGGGGTGGTGCGTAATAATCAGGTCGCACCCCTCACGCTCCGCCTCGTCCAACACCTCTTCGGTAACATCTACAGCCAACAATACGGCATGCACCTCGTCATCATATCTGCCGACGATAAGTCCGGAGTTGTCGTACGACTCCTGTAATGATAGTGGAGCAAAACTCTCGATAACATCTGTTATCTCTCTAATTTTCATAAATGTAGATTGTTAAAACAACGATTGTTCATAGAATGGGAATAGCTCCTTATTCTCGCCATCCTTTTTTGTCTTGCCACGACGGCGGGTGATGCCGAGTGTTTGATTCTCTCCCTCCTCGACATTAGCAACGACTTTGCGTGGACGGCCACGACGACGTGGTGCAGTATCAGTCTGCTCCTCACTGGCAGCAAGCTGCTCATCATCGGCCTTAGACTCAGGATTTGTGACATTCTCCACAACACCCTTCTTTGCCTCTGTCTCCACATCGCTTATAAGTTCCGACACCGCCTCAATAGGTGCTTCATACTCCACACCCGACTCCTCGCCAAGCGACTCTCGCACCTCGATAAGCATAGCTCGTATATTCTGCAAACGTTCCAGGATAGAGATCTCACGTCGTACACTTTTACCACGACGCTTCATCGTTTTATTGGCACCTTCGAGCGTCATACCCTTCTCTTTGACAAGATGGTATATTAGTTTCAGGTTTTCTACATCGGAAGGGGTAAACATACGGTTTCCCTTCTTATTTTTATGAGGCTTAATACAGTCGAACTTCGACTCCCAATAACGGATAAGCGACGCATTTACGTCGAACATCTCCGTAACCTCACCCATAGAATAAAGTAGTTTTGCCATCTCTATTTAGTTGTTATAGTTTCATTATTCTCAAATCCTTGGGATACATATTGTTACATCGCGCGCCTATTCGCTTTACAAAGCCAATGGGCAGACCCTTATAACACACCGCATTTATACCTTCCGTGAAATGGGTTGCCGATATATCGCCTCGACGCAAATAGCTCTGAGCATCATCTGTCGATACCTCCACGCGTGGTACTATCTCTTTATTAAGTCCGATATATAGAGCCAACGGATGTTCCGGCTTCAAGCGTCCCTTAAATATCTGTCCCATAGCCACGCCCGAGTAGACAACCGAAAGACTCTCAGCAAGCGATACCACATCGTCCACCACAGCACTATCGTAGCCATATATCGTGTCGCCTACCTGTCTAAATGCCATACGTGAGGCATCATCCACCCAGCGTGATACCTCCACAGCATCACTCTTGGAGATGGGTGCGATAATCTTACGACGAGCTTTGGGCTTACCGCGATGTTGAGCACCATTCCTTTTACGGGCTATAGCAGCAAAGAAGCCCTCGCCACGAGCTCGGTGCGGATAGAAATGGAAGCATTGAAACTCTCCGATATCGCTACGTACTATACCCCACGCATCATCCGTGTGTACCCTGTCATCAGACTCTATCTCATCGCCATACTCAGACATAAGCCACTCCACAATCCCTTCATCCTCGGTAGGATTAAACGTACAGGTACTATATATCAGCACACCTCCCGGGCGCAACGCACGCCATGCCTCGGTAAGTATCTCTCGCTGACGTGCAGCACACGTTGCGACAGACGATGCCGTCCACTCGGTGCGCGCCTCCTCCATCTTGCGAAACATACCCTCGCCCGAGCAGGGAGCATCTACGGCCACAACATCAAACCACTCTTCGAAGGCTCCTACGTGACTCGGTTCATTGCACGTGACCACAACATTACCCATACCCCAACGCTGCACATTATCCGACAGAGCGAGGGTACGGCCTCGGTTGATATCGTTGGATAGAACAAGTCCGCTACGACCGACAAGCGACGAGTAGATAGTGGTCTTACCACCGGGCGCAGCACACATATCCAAGATACGACCCCCATCCAACTCCTTGCCCGATAGCAGGTGGGCCACAAATTGCGATGAGGCCTCCTGCACGTAGTATGCGCCGGCATGCAACAGCGGGTCAAGCGTGAACTGTGGACGCTCCTCCAAGTAACGTCCCATAGGTGACCATCCGACACTAACTCCTTCGTACGGGATAACGAGCTTCTTCGGATTAAGACGTATGGAGGTCTGTGGCTCGCTATCAAGCGCAGCGAACAGAGCCTCGGCATCTGCTCCGAGAGTATCACGCATAGTAGCAACAAACGCCTCAGGCAGAGGTGTATTCATAGGCTATACTGATTACAGTTTACGTTTCTCGTTGCACATATCCTCCACCGAAGCGCATATGCGATCGATAATCGAGGGGTCGGCAACAAAATCATCGACATCCTTATCTACAACAAGTACACGTCCCTCGTAGATATTGTCTATCCAATGGTTATACTTATCGTTAAGGCGGCTTAGATACTCCTCGTCGATATTCTGCTCATACTCTCTACCTCGCATACGTATCTGTGAAATAAGTGTTGGAACGCTTGCTTTGAGGTAGATAAGTACATCGGGGCGCGGTAACAAGTCCTGTTCGATGTTAAACATCTTCATATAGGTATTGAAATCGCGACTCGCCATAAGACCCATACTATGCAGATTATCGGCAAAAATGTGTGCATCTTCATATATGGTACGGTCTTGTACAACATTGGCCGAGCCATCAGCTAACATCGTCAGCGTCTGCTGTATGCGACTTCCGAGAAACCATAATTGAAGATGAAATGACCAGCGTCCCATATCCTCATAAAAGTCGTTGATATAGGGATTTGCCAAATCCTCATAATATGCCTTTGCCCCATATCGCTTGGTCAGGATTTCAGTTAGCGTAGTCTTGCCGCTACCTATGTTTCCAGCAATAGCTATATACATAATGGTTAGTGTTTTATATTGTTTTAATCTATTCTCTTCTTTAATTGAAGAACTCTGCGACTCGCACCACAGACTCAGGCATTGTAAATACCACTATACGATCGTAGGCATTTATCTGCGTGTCATCGACAGCAATAAAGACACGGTCACCACGTACCACACCGCCAATTATAGCGTCCGACGGCAGACCGAGGTCTCGAATACGGGTCTTTGTCGCAGGAGAGTTGGGCTTTACGATAAACTCCATCACCTCGGCTTGACTACCTGTAAGGCACTTTATGGCCTGCACATCTGTAGACATCGTAAAGCGGAAAATATTGGATGCCGTAACCAACTTCTTATTGATGATGGTATCGACTCCTATGCTCTCTGCCAGCGATATATAGTTTATGTTCTCAACCTCTGCTATAACTTTCTTTACTCCCATACGCTTCGCAAGCATAGCTGCAAGAATATTTGTTTCGCTACGTCCCGTAACGGCTACAAAGGCATCCATACCTGCAATATCCTCCTCGATCATCGCCTCGGTATCACGACCATCCTCGTTGATTATAAGTGTCTTGTCGAGAATCTCGGCAAGACGATATGCCTTGTCTGCATCATAATCCACAAGCTTGACGTTTATGTCATTTTGCAGTTCGTTTGCTATACGCACACCGATGCGTGATCCTCCGAGAATCATCATATTGCGTATCTCTACCTCTCGTCTGCCTGACAACTCCACGACACGCTGCGTAGCATTATGGCGACATATGACATAGACCATATCCTCCTCCTCGTATCGTTCGTCGGCCGAAGGGATTATGGTATGTGAACCTCGCACAATAGCCACCGTACGATACTCCAAATCCTCGTCGTAGCCCTCGTTATCTATGACATTTTTACCCAACAGTGGAGATGTCAATTCCAAACGAAAGGCAACCATAGATAGCTTGCCGGCAGCAAAATCGACATACTCCGACGTAGATGTGTGTCCGAGAAGATTGATAACCTCACGGGCTGCAATCTGCTCAGGATAGAAGAGATAGTCGATACCCATATCAATGAATACCTCTTTACTATTTGGTTCGAGATACTCGTTGCTATCGATACGTGCTATCGACTTCTTTGCACCAAGCTGCTTGGCCATTACCGCCGAAAGAATATTGTTATTCTCAACAGAATGTACAGCAATAAACAGGTCGCACTTACGCACACCGGCTTTGCGCAACACCGAGAACTGTGTAGTATCGCCCTCCACGGTGACAACATCAACAAGGTTACCGGCCTCGACCAAAGCCTTCGGATCCACATCGGCAATGGTGATATCGTGACCATTACCACTTAGCATCTTGGCCAAATGCGTACCCATATCACCGGCACCAGCAATTACAATCTTCATATATAATTGAGTATAAAACAGTTATATACAGCCGTTATCTCACACGTGGCTATAATATTTGCATAATACACTGCAAATATATAAATTTGCAACGGAAATTACAATAAAAACGCTGTTTTTAGCAATACATACTAACAAATTATGTCTACACTATTAGTTACGATTATCGCAGCCATCGTCGTTGTCGCCTTCTTTGCCTTGGCAATGTCGATCACCTACATCTTCAAAGGACATCACATCCAGTCGGAGATTTCAACCAACCCCAATATGCAGAAGATGGGTATCAAGTGTGCTGTACAGGAGACTCGAGAGGATATGGGTCTTACGGATTGCGACACAGACAACATATGTTCGGGCAACTGTGCAGGATGCGATATAGACCACAACGAGATAGAGAAAAAGAGTGCAAACAACAGAGAGAAAAATGATGAGAAAGACGAGTAGTGAAGGGTGGTTGTGCCGCAACTGCAACTCATTGGTTGGTAGCGATATCAACACATGCCCATATTGTCAAGCCGACCGCCCTGACGAGGCCGATACGGAATGTAGCAAGGAGTATTCGGATGAGGTTGTACACGTGGAGAATTATACCAATGCCAGACCTGAGGTGAAATCCAAGTACAACTTTCGCGAAGCAGTGTTGGTCAATGCAGCCGACATACTTCTTGTATTAGGGCTGTTTTGCACATTCGGAGCACTGCTCCTTCCTATCTTCCTCGATGATGTGGAGTATATCAAAATGTGGTCGATAGGCGGTGCTGTGGTACTCTTTGCCATATCGATGATACAGTGGGCAGTAATGCGAACACTTGCCTTCATATCACAACATCTGCGTAATCAAAAGAGCAACGACAAGGATTAATATCTATTTTTGCGATTATCGAAAATATTGTTGCACAATAACATAAAATATATTATCTTTGTGGCCTATAAATTTTTATTAATGCACTAACTATTATGAGAACTGAGCAGAAGAATAACTACAATGCACCTGAGGTTGAGGTAGTTGTAATGGCAGTAGAGCAGGGTTTTGCCGTGTCATCTACACTCGAAGACCCCACCGTAGGCGACACTGAGGAGTGGCAGTAAAAGGCCATAACACCATCGACGATATAACATCCGACAGGTGTATTATGGAATTGCGCAAGCAAAAAAAGCCACAATATTTTGTCAATTAGAAAATAGTGCGTATATTTGCGCGCTAAAAACCCCGAATGGGTTATGCGTATTAATTATTAACCAATAAATTTTATAGCAAAATGGCTGTTAAAATTCGTTTGGCACGTCACGGTAAGAAGGGTTATGCCTTCTATCACATCGTTGCCGCAGATAGCAGAGCGCCACGTGATGGTAAGTTCATCGAGAAGTTGGGTACATACAACCCTAACACGAATCCTGCTACAATCGATTTGAAGTTCGACCGAACTTTGGATTGGTTACTTAAGGGCGCACAACCTACGGATACTTGTCGAGCAATTCTCTCGTACAAGGGCGTATTGTATAAGAAGCACCTTTTGGGCGGTGTAGCCAAGGGCGCATTCTCTGAGGCTGAGGCTGAGGCACGTTTTAACAAGTGGGCTGAGAGCAAGCAGGGCAAGATCGATGCTAAGAGCAACAAGCTCGCATCGGATGCTAATGCTGCTAAGAAGGCTCAGCTTGCTGCCGAGACCAAGGTTAAGGAGGAGCGTGCTGCTGCTATCGCAGAGAAGAAGGCTGCCGAGGCTGCTGCTGCCGCTGAGGCTGCTGCAGAGGCTACCGAGGCTCCTGCAGAGGAGACCGAAGTTGCTACTGAGGCTTAATCACCAAGTAGGTGCGATGCTCGCCGTGGGACGTATAGGCCGACTATTCGGCACTGATGGTGGAGTGATGATTACACTCTACGACACCTTCCCCGACGACTTCCAAATGGAGGAACCGCTGTTTGTCGAAATCGACAAGCTTGCGGTTCCTCTCTTTTGTTCTAACTTCGAGCGACGTGGACAAAGCGGTGCTGTGGTTCGCTTCGACGACATAGATACCGAACGACGTGCCGAAGACTTCCTTTTGGGGCATGAAATATTCATCAAGCGTGACGAAGAGGAGGATGACGAATTTTATATGGAGGACCTCATCGGTTTCCGCGCTATAATAGATAAGCAGCAAGGTGAGGTTACCGACTACTACGATAGCGAGGCAAACCCTCTGTTTGAGGTAGAGATAAGCGGTCACAGCCATCTCATACCGGCTGCCGAGGAGTTTATTGCGCATATTGACTTTGAAAGGCAGATAATCAAGTTTGTTCTACCGGCAGGCTTACTCGAACTCTAATAATCCTTTTATCACGTATTTATACCTTGTATTATATAGAGCAATATTATGGATAGTTTTGAGAGCAATTATAAGCGCGAGGATATATACAACCAAGAAAAGATAGAGGCACTAATGGGCCACTATCGAGAGATACTACGTCTACTGGGTGAAGATCCCGAGCGCGAAGGGTTAATAAAGACTCCGGAGCGTGTAGCGAAAGCTATGTCATTCATAACAAAGGGTTATGCACAAGACCCTATTGCCATACTGCGTTCTGCGATGTTTAGAGAGGAGTATCAGCAGATGGTACTCGTTAAAGACATCGAGTTGTTCTCTGTATGTGAACACCATATGCTCCCATTTATCGGAAAGGCACACGTCGCATATATACCAAACGGCTATATTACAGGCCTATCAAAGATAGCACGTGTTGTTGAGTGCTTTGCGCGCCGCTTGCAGGTACAGGAGAGACTTACGGTACAGATACGCGACAGCATACAGCATGCTCTCAACCCACTTGGCGTAGCCGTTGTAATCGAGGCCAGCCATACATGTATGCAGATGCGAGGTGTAGAGAAGCAACGCTCCGTGACAACGACATCTGCTTTTACAGGCTGTTTCCTATCCGACCCTCGTACTCGTGACGAGTTTATGCAGTTATTAAGATAATCACATCAATAGGCTGATTTAATGCGTGTTGTCGTAGGTTTATCCGGAGGTGTCGATTCGTCGGTGGCCGCCTATTTGCTCAAGGAGCAGGGGCATGAGGTCATCGGCCTCTTTATGCGTAATTGGCACGATACGACAGGCACGTTGGAGGGCGACTGTCCCTGGTATGACGATCAGGTGTTCGCCGAACTCGTGGCAAAACGTCTTGATATAGAGTTTCATTACGTAGATCTATCGGAGGAGTATCGTCGCCGTGTGGTGGAGTATATGTTCTCGGAGTATGAACAAGGGCGCACTCCCAATCCCGATGTACTATGCAACCGAGAGATAAAGTTTGACGTCTTTCTCAAGGAGGCTCTCAAACTCGGTGCCGAGCGAGTGGCTACGGGACACTATTGCCGATTGGATGAGTGGCGCGATGAGCAGGGGAACAGACGCTATCGTCTGCTTGCCGGCAGTGACCCGAACAAGGACCAGAGCTACTTTTTGTGCCAGCTGAGCGAGGAGCAACTCTCCTACGCGATGTTTCCCATAGGTCACCTCCTTAAGCCCGAGGTACGTCGCATTGCCGAGGAGCAGCATTTGGCTACGGCAAAGCGTAAAGATTCGCAGGGCATATGTTTCGTAGGCAAGGTTGATCTTCCCGTATTTCTACAACAGAAACTCGCAGCAAAGGAGGGTAACGTACATGAGATACTACCCCACTCACCGCGCTTCGTACGCAACTGCGAGCCAGGCGACTACCGTACACTATCTGAGCCATACCGACTTACGGTGCGCGATGGCAAGAAGATTGGCACGCACAATGGCGCGCACTTCTACACCATTGGTCAGCGCAAGGGTCTTGGCATTGGTGGCCGCAAAGAGTCATTATTTGTATTGGCCACCGACGTAGATAATAATGTAATTTATGTTGGTGAGGGTGATAGCCACCCCGGACTATATCGCCAGGCACTGCGCATATCGCCCGAAGAGATACATTGGATATCGGCAGACGACAGAATGTCTATCGGAGAGCGTCGCCGATATAGTGTTCGCATCCGCTACCGTCAGCCATTGCAGGATGCCGAGCTTATTATGGAGAGTGACGGATTATATATTCTTTTTGACAAGGCACAACGAGGTATCACCGCAGGACAATTTGCGGCATGGTATGACGGCGATATAGTCGTAGGCAGCGGCGTTATAGCGAGATAACGATTTTCTATAACGAAGTCTTGCATTTTCAGAAAAAAAATATTACTTTTGTAAGCTACAAAGTGCCAAGTAAGGTAATTTGTAGCTCAATGCGGCATCACAATTGTCTGTGTATGTCGATGTTTTTGCATAAATACTATTAATAACTAATTATAAACCAAAAAATTATGGCAGATGTAAAACGTGTCTATACCTTCGGCAACAAACTCGCTGAGGGTAATGGCAAGATGCGAGAGTTGCTCGGTGGTAAGGGTGCCAACCTCGCCGAGATGAACCTTATCGGTATCCCGGTACCTCCTGGATTTACCATCACAACCGACGTATGCTCGGAGTACTACAAGGAGGGTAAGGAGCGTGTTATTGAGTTGCTCCGTCCCGAGGTAGAGGCAGCAATCAAGAATATCGAGAACCTTACAGGTCGCAAGTTCGGCGATGCAACGCTTCCATTGCTTGTATCGGTTCGCTCAGGTGCCCGTGCTTCGATGCCCGGTATGATGGATACTATTCTTAACCTCGGTATGAACGATGAGGCTGTTGAGGCTATTGCAAAGCTTTCGGGCAATCCACGTTTCGCTTGGGACTCGTATCGTCGTTTTGTTCAGATGTATGGCGATGTTGTGCTTGATATGAAGCCTGCATCAAAGGAGGATCACGATCCATTCGAGGTACTTATCGAGGCTCAGAAGGAGAAGCGCGGTGTTAAGGCCGACACAGATCTCACAACAGAGGATCTCAAGGAGCTTGTAGTTGCCTTCAAGAATGCCGTTAAGGAGCAGACAGGCAAGGAGTTCCCAACAAGCGCATGGGAGCAGCTTTGGGGTGCTATCTGCGCAGTATTCGGTTCATGGATGAACGAGCGTGCTATTCTTTACCGTAAGCTAAATAACATCCCAGAGGAGTGGGGAACAGCAGTATCTGTACAGGCTATGGTATTCGGTAATATGGGTGAGAACTCTGCTACCGGTGTTGCCTTCTCACGTGACGCTGCTACCGGCGAGAATATCTTCAACGGCGAGTATTTGATCAATGCTCAGGGTGAGGACGTTGTTGCAGGTATCCGTACACCACAGCAGATTACAATCGAGGGTTCTAAGCGTTGGGCAGCTGCTCAGAATATATCTGAGGAGGAGCGTAAGACTAAGTATCCTTCATTGGAGGAGGTTATGCCTGAGGTATATGCCGAGCTTGACGGAATCCAGAAGCACTTGGAGCAGTATTTTACCGATATGCAGGACATCGAGTTCACTATTCAGGATGGTAAACTTTGGATGTTGCAGTGTCGTAACGGTAAGCGTACCGGTGCAGCAATGGTTAAGATTGCTATGGATATGCTTCGTGAGGGTCTTATCGACGAGAAGACCGCAGTATTGCGTTGCGAGCCAGAGAAGCTTGACGAGCTCTTGCACCCTGTATTCGACAAAAAGGCTATCAAGAATGCTAAGGTTATCGTAAAGGGTCTTCCAGCATCTCCGGGTGCTGCAACAGGTCCTGTTGTATTCTTTGCTGACGATGCAGAGAAGCACCTCAATGCAACCGGTCAGAAGGCTATCTTGGTACGTATTGAGACATCACCTGAGGATTTGAAGGGTATGTTGGATGCTGCCGGTATCCTTACAGCACGTGGCGGTATGACATCACACGCTGCCGTTGTTGCACGTGGTATGGGTAAGTGCTGCGTATCAGGTGCCGGTGAGCTTGAAATCGACTATAAGGCTCGCACCATTAAGGTTAATGGCTATACCATCAAGGAGGGTGACTGGATTTCACTCAATGGCTCAACAGGTGAAGTATACTTGGGCGAGGTAGCAACACAGGCAGCTAACCTCGACGGTGACTTCGGTATGCTCATGGAGCTTGCAGCCAAGTACTCTACGATGAATGTACGTGCCAACGCTGATACTCCACGCGATGCAGAGCAGGCATTCGCTTTTGGTGCGCAGGGTATCGGTCTTTGCCGCACCGAGCATATGTTCTTCGAGGGCGACCGTATCAAGGCTATCCGCGAGATGATTCTTTCGGATGATGAGGCCGGTCGTCGTGTAGCTCTTGCTAAACTTTTGCCTATGCAGCGTGGCGACTTCGAGGGTCTGTTCAAGGTTATGAACGGCTATCCTGTTATCGTACGTCTTCTCGACCCACCATTGCACGAGTTCGCTCCTAACACAGAGAAGGACCAGCGCGATATGGCCGAGGCTATGAATATTCCATATGAGAAGGTTGTAGCTAAGGTTGAGGCATTGCACGAGGTGAACCCAATGCTTGGTCACCGTGGTTGCCGCTTGGGTAACACATATCCTGAGATTACCGAGATGCAGACACGTGCCATCATCGAGGCTGCAATGAATGTCAAGGCAGCTGGTACACCTGTTAAGGTAGAGATCATGGTTCCATTGGTAGGTAACCACAAGGAGCTTCGCTACCAGAAGAACATCATCGACAGAACTGCCGAGGCTGTATTCGCAGAGCGCAACGACCGTATCGACTACTTGGTAGGTACAATGATTGAGGTGCCACGTGCAGCTGTTACTGCCAACCAGATTGCAGAGGTTGCCGAGTTCTTCTCGTTCGGTACTAACGACCTTACTCAGATGACTCTTGGCTTCTCGCGTGACGATATCGCCAAGTTCTTGCCAATCTACTTGGAGAAGAACATTTTGAAGAACGATCCATTCAAGATTTTGGATCGCAATGGCGTAGGTCAGCTTATTCGTGAGGCTGTATTCAAGGGTCGCACAACACGTCCTGACTTGAAGTGCGGTATCTGCGGTGAGCACGGTGGCGAGCCTTCATCAGTAGAGTTCTGTCACCATGCAGGTTTGAACTACGTAAGTTGCTCTCCATTCCGTGTACCTATCGCACGCTTGGCAGCAGCTCATGCAGCTCTCAACGTAAAGTAAGCAGAGAGGCTTAATCAGTATGAACCACCCTCCGTGTTGGAGGGTGGTTTTTTTTGTAGAATATATATTGCGACATAGGTGAGCAAACTCTATTTACAAGTGAAAAGAGATGGCTTTCTGCCATTATTATTAAATTAAGGTATAGGAAAGTCGATATAGTTGAAAAATATTTACATTTTTCGATACACCCTATCTATTTTTTTTGTATATTTGTGTAAAATATGGTGTGCTATGAGATAATACCACCTATATTTTTTAAGTAAGACTATAAACTAATTACATAAAACTACAAACTTCACTACAATGGACAATGTAAACGTATTGCAGTTGCAAGATGTTGTTATCCGTTTTTCTGGTGACTCTGGTGATGGTATGCAGCTCACCGGTACACTCTTCTCGGATACATCGGCACTGCTTGGTAACGGCATCTCGACCTTCCCAGACTACCCTGCCGAGATTCGTGCACCTCAGGGTACTGTAGCTGGCGTATCTGGTTTCCAGGTACACATCGGCTCATCACGTGTGGATAACCCCGGTGACTATTGCGACGTACTCGTAGCAATGAACCCAGCAGCTCTTATCGCTAACCGCAAGTGGCTCAAGCCATCTGCCACGGTCATCATCGATGGTGACACGATGACAGAGGATAACATCAAGAAGGCCGGATTCAAGACTCTCGATCCTATTACTGAGCTTGGCTTGGAGGGTTACAATGTTGTTATCCCCGAAATTACCACAATGACTAAGGAGGCATTGAAGGATAGCGGTATGGATAACAAGGCGATGGTAAAGTGCAAGAATATGTTTGCACTTGGCATCTGCTTCTGGATGTACAACCGTCCTGATGACTATGCTCGTCGCTTCCTTGATTCTAAGTTTGCTAAGAAGAACCCTGTAGTTGCCGAGGCCAACAAGCGCGTTATCGAGGCCGGTTACAACTACGCAGCAAATACACATCAGTTTGCCAATAACTATACGGTAGCTCCTGCTGAGCTTGAGAAGGGTGTATACCGCTCTATCAATGGTAATACAGCTACAGCCTGGGGTTTCTGCGCTGCATCTGAGAAGTCTGGTCTTCCACTCTTCTGCGGTTCATACCCTATCACTCCCGCTACGGTAATCCTCGAGGAGCTTGCCAAGCGCAAGGATCTCGGCGTTAAGACTGTACAGGCAGAGGATGAGATTGCCGGTATCTGTACATCAATTGGTGCGGCCTATGCCGGTAACTTCGCAGTGACAACGACATCAGGTCCAGGTATCTCACTTAAGAGTGAGGCTATGGGTTTGGCCGTTATGGCTGAGCTTCCATTGGTTGTCGTAGACGTTCAGCGTGGCGGTCCATCAACAGGTCTTCCTACAAAGACTGAGCAGAGTGACCTTAACCAGGCTCTTTACGGCCGTAATGGTGAGTGTCCTATGGTCGTTATAGCAGCATCATCTCCAAGCGACTGCTTCCACTATGCATTTATGGCAGGTAAGATCGCTATGGAGCATATGACACCTGTAATGTTGCTTTCGGATGGTTTTATCGCCAATGGTTCTGAGCCTTGGAAGATTCCATCAATGAGTGATTATCCAGCTATCGTGCCTCCTATCGTAGAGCCACGCAGCGAGGGTGAGTTCCTTCCATATGAGCGTAACGAGAAGTTGGCTCGTGGTTGGGCATTCCCTGGCAAGGAGGGTCTTGAGCATCGTATCGGTGGTTTGGAGAAGGACCACTTGCGTGGTACTATCTCACACGATCCTAAGAACCATCAGGAGATGGTTACTACACGTAAGCGCAAGGTTGAGATGGTTGCCGACGAACTTCCAAAATTGGAGGTATTCGGTGCTGATGAGGCCGATGTACTTGTAGTAGGATGGGGCGGTACACGCGGTCATCTCCATAGTGCTGTAAAGCAGTTGCAAGAGGAGGGCAAGAGTGTAGCTCACCTACACTTCAACTATATCTATCCTATGCAGCACGGTGTTGCCGACATCTTGAAACGCTACAAGCGTATTGTCGTATGCGAGCTCAACGAGGGCCAGTTTGCAGGTTATCTTCGTCAGCAGTTCAACGATGTTGTAATCGAGTCGTATGGCAAGACTGAGGGTCAGCCATTTACGGTTATCGAGATTAAGGATAAGGTAAATTCAATGCTATAACCAACACCACAAAAACCGAATAATACTATGGCAGATTTTAAGTATACACCCGCTGATTTTAAGAGCGATCAACAGGTAAAGTGGTGTCCGGGTTGCGGCGACCACGCCATTCTTAATGCAGTACAGCGTGCAATGCCCGAAGTAGCAGATGCTTTGGGCAAGCCACACAATAAGTTCACCTTTGTATCAGGTATCGGTTGTTCGTCACGCTTCATATACTATATGAAGACCTATGGTTTCCATACCATTCACGGACGTGCTAATGCTATTGCTACCGGTATCAAGACTGCAAATCCAGACCTATCGGTATGGGTATGTACCGGTGATGGTGACTCATTGGCTATTGGTGGTAACCACTTCATTCACGCTATACGTCGTAATATCGACCTTAACGTGATATTGTTCAACAACGAGATCTACGGTCTTACTAAGGGTCAGTACTCTCCAACCACAAAAATTGGTAAGGTAACAAAGACTTCGCCTTTTGGTACTGTTGAGAAGCCTTTCACACCGGGCGAGTTGGTTATCGGAGCCAAGGGCACATTCTTTGCTCGTACTATCGACCAGGAGGTAATGCTAACCAAGGAGTGTTTGTTGGCGGCCGCCAAGCATAAGGGTATGGCTGTTACCGAGGCTTTGGTAAACTGTATGATTTTCAACGATAAGACTCACGCATTGTTTGCTGGTGACAAGGCTACACGCGAGGAGAACACCATACACCTGAAACATGGCGAGAAGATGCTCTTCGGCAAGGATAACCAAAAGGGTCTTGTTTTCGAGGATATGCGTTTGAAGGTCGTAACTATCGGCGAGGATGGTTACACTGTGGATGATGTTCTCACACACGATGCTCATAGAGTAGACACTACCCTACACTCTATGTTGGCTGCTATGAAGTATCCGGAGTATCCTGTAGCTGTTGGTGTAATCCGTGATGTAGATGACGAGAATGTCTACGACGTTAAGGTTGCACAGCAAGTTGAGGAGGTAAAGGCTACTGCTAAGATTAAGTGTGTAGACGACTTGTTGCGTTCGGGTCAGACTTGGGAGATTAAGTAAACCTGAACTATTCAAGCTTTTAAGGGTTGCATCCAGTGGGTGCAACCCTTAATATTTATGACCATAGTAGATACAGATACCACTTATCAACAAAAAAAAGAGAGCCTAAGCTCTCTTTTTCCTTTGTGCAATTAGCGATTACTCAGCAATAGGAGTAACGCTTACGTAAGACTTACCTGATGCCTTCTTGCAGAAGCCGACTGTACCGTCTACCAATGCAAAAAGAGTGTGGTCCTTACCCATACCCACGTTCTCACCGGGGTTGTGTACTGTACCTCGCTGACGAACGATAATGTTACCCGCCTTAGCGAACTGACCACCGAAAAGCTTTACACCGAGTCGTTTGCTCTCTGACTCACGGCCGTTCTTAGAACTACCAACACCTTTTTTGTGTGCCATTTTCTACTACTTTTTAAGGGTTTAAGCATTAATTTCCTCAACGAGAACCTGCGTCAGATACTGACGGTGACCGTTACACTTCTGATAGCCTGTTCTACGCTTCTTCTTGAACACGAGGACCTTGTCGTCCTTAAGGTGCTTCAAGATCTTGCACTTTACTGAGGCGCCTTCTACAACAGGTGCACCTACCTTAACCTGACCGTCGTTGTCTACAAGCAGGACTTTGTCGAAGCTCAAAGACGAGTTTTCCTCGCCCTGGAGACGGTGAACATAGAGCTTTCGACCCTTTTCAGCCTTGAACTGCTGACCTGCAATCTCTACTATTACGTACATTAATCTAAATAATTAATTGTTTAGCGGGGACAAAGGTACAAATTATTTTCTAATCTACAAACAGATACGATGCCATTTTCCACTTTTTTGGCACACTTTTCGCCTTTACAAGGGTATGAAATGCAACAAAAAGTTATATCGCATAGCGATACTCGCTACAACGCCTGCCGAAGCAGAGCTTTTCGCATCTATTGTCGATAGCCGTTGGTGCGATATATGGCTCTTCTACGACATGGAGAGCCTACGCCAATATTTCGAACCCCTTGATATCGATCTTACCATAGTTATACTCGGAGATAGCATAACGGCCGTTTCAGGTTTTATCCAAGAGTTAAGCTCGCTACATCGTCTTGGTGGCGATATATTTGTGGTGATGTCACTTCATTCGGTAGAGGTTACACTATCACTACTTGCTGGAGGCGTTAAGCAGTGTATGACACTTCCCATCGATCCACAACGTCTAAGACGTAAAGTCTATGAACATCTGCTTAAATATGACAAGCAACCGGAGGTATTATCGTAGAAAGTATAGTATAAACCGCCCGTTATTGTTGTAAATATCGAAATATAATATTAACTTTACAAAGTGATAGATAATGACCGTTAAAACTACCTACACGATGATTGACCAAAGTATACGAGAATACCTACTACCCGAGCAGTTTAATGCCGCGGTACGTGCCGGAGCCGCCATCATGAAGATATACAAGAAGCGTGACGACTACGCTATATCACTAAAAAGCGACCATACACCTATCACCATAGCCGACCGTCTTGCTCACAATACCATTAAGGAGTCATTGGGACGTACACGCATACCTATCCTCTCGGAGGAGGGCCGTGAGATGCGCTATGAGGAGCGTTGTAATTGGGAGCTATTTTGGCTTGTAGACCCACTTGACGGCACAGTGGAATTTATCAAAGGTAATAACGAGTTTACGGTAAATATCGCACTAATGGAGAATAACGTCTGCATTAGTGCAGTGATTTACGTTCCCTTCCATCATAAGATGTATATCGCTGAGCGTGGCCATGGAGCGTGGGTTATGCACGACGTAGCTCCCGATAGTGAGGCTACGTATAGCTATCAGGATATACACGGTGCGTTGCAATCATTACCCTTGGCCGATAACGATCACGACAACTTCCGTGTAGCTGTATCTCGTTCACACCAGACACCCGAAACACACCAGCATATCGACCAGCTTCGCATCGAACATTCCGACTTGGAGATAGTCGAGCAGGGCAGTTCATATAAGTTCTGTCTATTAGCCGAAGGTGCTGTTGATTACTACATACGTACCACAACCACCTCGGAGTGGGATACTGCTGCCGGAGAGCTGATACTACACGAGGCCGGCGGCACTACCTACATCTATCCGAGTGGCGAGCCTCTTGCCTATAATAAGGAGCTTCTTGATAATCCTTGGTTTGTTGCACGCCGTCTGACACATAGTTAGCCACATAGTTCGGCAAGTGTGGCATCGATAAAGGTTATAAGGTCGTTGGGCGATATAGATATTTGCAATCCTCTTACACCGGCACTTATATATATGCGTTCATGCAAAGTGGCACTCGCATCTATATAGGTTGGGAAGGGGCGTTTCATAGCTATTGGCGAGCATCCTCCACGTATATATCCAGTTACGGGCAGCAACTCCTTCATAGCTATAAGGTCGGCCTTCTTATTACCGGATATACGTGCTGCGACCTTCAAATCCACCTCTTTGTCGCCGGGTATGACACACACAAAGCACCCTGTACGGTCACCTCGAAGCACCAAAGTCTTAAAGACTGTAGCTATATCCTCGCCAAGTTCTTTGGCGACGTGTGTCGCAGCGAGATTATCCTCATCAACTGTGTATGGCACAAGGCTATACGCTATCTTCGCTCTATCCAAAAGACGGGCAGCATTGGTCTTTTCTACCTTTTTAGACATATAATCATAGAGTTATTATAGTGCAAATGTAGTAAAAATCCCTATCTTTGTACTATGGATTACGCATTAATAACCGGAGCATCATCGGGTATAGGTCGTTGCTATGCCGAGGAACTTGCTCAAAGAGGATACAATATCATCGCCGTAAGCAACCAGCAGCAGCCACTCATAGATATGTGTGGCGAGCTATCGTCGCAGTACGGAATCAGAACCGAATATATATACATCAATTTGGCTGAGCGTAACGCAGCACAACAGATATGCGATAGATGCAATAGCGAGGGTTGGATAGTAGATGTATTGGTATGCAATGCCGGGATGTTGCTCTTCTCAACTCTTGTGCAAACCTCACCCGATAGTCTTGCCACCATCATCAATCTACATTGTACGACAACTACCCTACTATGCCGTTACTTTGGCGAGCAGATGAAACAACGAGGCTCAGGACGAATACTTATCATGTCATCATCGACAGCGTGGCTGCCATACCCCACTATTTCGCACTATGCAGCAACCAAGGCATATCTCAAAAGTTTCGCCTCGTCGCTTTGGTACGAACTGCACCGCTATGGTGTAAGTGTCACGGCCGTATTCCCGGGTGCTGTCGATACACCGCTATACACCCTCTCTCCACGTCTTAGACGACTATTTGTGACCATGGGTATTATGCAACGCCCTGAGACAATAGCACGACATGCTATACGTGCTATGCTACGTGGGCGTAGACGCCTTGTGCCCGGACTATTTACCAAGATAGTGGTAGGCATATGCGCCATATTACCTGCACGAATACTTGATATAATAATACGTATCAAACCAATAAAGAAGATTTTAGAGAGAGTTTAACGTTACTCTACAAGCCTACGCAACATCTCCACATCGACATCTCTGAAATCATCGACAATAATATCGGCATCGGTACGACCAAGAAACTCTCTATCGAAGGTCGTAGCCAATGCCACAACCCTCATACCGGCACGTTTTGCAGCCTCGATACCGGCCTCTGCATCTTCAAACACTACACATTCGGCTGGTTGCAATCCGAGTTTACCGGCTGCCGTGAGGTATATCTCGGGATCGGGCTTGCAACGGGTTACCTCATCGCCGGCAACAATCGCCTCGAAATAATGTGCTATATCGCACTTTTCAAGAACAAAATCAACATTTACCCTATATCCCGACGAGCCGACTGCACAACACAGCTTCTTGGCGTATGCCTCCTCCAAAAAGCGGATGAGGCCGGGCTGTGGCTCAATAATGGGAGCATACAGCTCACGATATATGGCCTCCTTTTGGTATCCGAGTTCTCTGATACCGACACGTTTCACAATATCGGCAGGCATCAAGTCACCCATAATATCGTCGTTGCCACGTCCGAAATGGCGGTTAAGCTCCTCAAAGGTACGATTAACGCCATAGCGTCGGAAGAACTCGGCAAAGGCAGCACGGTGTACCTCCAAGTTATTGACAAGCACACCATCCATATCGAAAAGCAATCCTCTTAGCATACTAATAGTTTTGATTAATTGAGAGCAAAGATAATGTTTTTATTGATATTTTTATCCCTCCTGTTTATTATAGCATAATTATATTTGTGGTTTAGATAAAATTATCTATTTTTGCATTGATGAAGAGTGTGAACATATTCAAAAATTTGCAGCTGGGAGAGAACATGGTCTATGCGCTTGTGTGGATGGCCATCTTTCTTATACCCTTTATGAATGCACATCTTATGGCCGAGAAGGAGATCGACTTAAACAATGTCGTTATCTCATGGGGTAAGATTGCACCCTATTTCATCGTATTTATGGTTAATGACAAGGTTCTTGCACCATTCCTGCTACTGCGTAACAGATATATATGGTACATCTTCACATTGCTGTCTTTGGTATGTTCTACGTTTGGCACAATTGAACTACTCGATTTTCACTACTACCAGACCGATATTAACCTACGTCACAAGGCCTCGCTAACCGAATTGGCGTGGTATTGGAACGTTCTCTTCGGAATACTTATGGCAGGTGCTAACTCTATGATAAAGCTCTATTACCGAGCCATAGAGACCGACCAGCGAATGATGGTGCTCGAACGCCAGAATATAGAGACACAGATGCAGTACCTCAAATATCAGATTAACCCCCACTTTCTGATGAATACGCTCAACAACATACACGCCCTCATTGACTTCGATAAGGAGATGGCCAAAAATAGCGTTGTGGAGCTATCACGAATGTTAAGACACATACTCTACGATTCCAGCGAGAACCATACAACACTCGACAAAGAGGTGGAGTTTCTACACAACTACATCGAATTGATGCGTATACGCTATGTAGATGATGTAGTAATTGATCTAAATACCCCCGATGTTACTACGTGCCGCAAGATACGTATACCCCCGTTGTTACTCATCGTGCTTGTAGAGAATGCCTTTAAGCACGGCATAAGCTATAATCACACATCGTTCATCAACATCGATATTAAGGATAAACGAGACTATTTGGTATGCGTAGTAGAGAACAGCGCACACCATACGCACAGCACGAAGCAGAGTGGCATAGGGCTAAGCAACATACGTAAGCGTCTGGATTTGCTCTTTGGCGACAATTATACGCTTAATATAGACAACTCCGAAGATGGTGTTTATCGTGTAAAACTGATTATTCCAACAACATAGTATAGATATGGTTAGATGTATTGCAATAGATGACGAGCCTCTGGCTCTACGTCAAATAAAGAGTTATATAGAGTCTACCGAGCAACTCGAGCTTGTCGCTACGTGCCGCAGTGCCGTAGAGGCGCAGAGTATTGTATCTTCAGAGAAGATAGACCTTATCTTCGTAGATATCAATATGCCCGACCTTAATGGTTTGGACTTCGTACGCTCATTAACGGAAAACTACTATATCATATTTACTACGGCCTACCCTGAGTTTGCTCTCGACGGCTTTAAGCTAAATGCCATAGATTATATTCTAAAACCATTTACCTACGATGAGTTTATGAAGGCTACGCAGAAGGTTATATCGCTCGTAGATTTGGTTAATAGATGTCATGCAGCCGAGAGTGCCATAGCCAAGAATGAGGCAGAGAGTTCCGACAAGGAGATTATATCGGTCAAGGCTGACTACAAAACACAGCTTATCAAGGTTGCCGATATCGTCTATTTGGAGAGTGCCGGCGAATATGTTCGCCTGCATATCGAGGGCAGCTCGACTATTACCACCCTTTTCCGCCTAAAAAATATGGAAGCATCACTACCCTCGGACAGCTTCTTACGTGTACATCGTTCCTATATCGTAAATATCAAGCGTATATCGAGCTATACCAAGGGTCGTATATTCCTTGACAATGGCGAGTATATTCCTCTTGGCGAGAACTACAAGGAGCGATTCTTAGAGTGGTTTGAGAAGTAGAATACCAGACTCATATATAAATAAAATTGACGGTAACACAGAGGTGCGTTACCGTCAATTTGTTTGTAGCAGTTCCTACTATTACATAGGAAGGAATGACAACAGGATACCTGCTGCTACAGCCGAGCCGATAACGCCTGCTACGTTAGGACCCATAGCGTGCATCAACAAGAAGTTGCCTGGATTGTACTGCTGACCTACGGACTGAGATACACGAGCCGCCATAGGCACTGCCGATACACCGGCCGAGCCGATAAGCGGATTAATCTTATCCTTAATAAAGAGGTTCATAAACTTAGCCAAGAGAACACCCGATGCCGAACCCATAGAAAATGCTATGATACCGAGCAACAAGATACCAAGTGTCTGGAAGTTAAGGAAGGCATCTGCCGTTGCGGTAGCACCCACCGAGATACCAAGGAAGATGGTAACGATGTTCATCAACTCGTTCTGAACGGTCTTAGATAGACGCTCCGTAACACCACACTCCTTCATCAAGTTACCAAGCATCAAGCAACCAATAAGTGGTGCTGCCGAAGGCAACAGGATTGCGATGATGGCTGTGATGACAATAGGGAAGATAATCTTCTCCTTCTGTGACACGGTGCGCAACTGCTTCATCTCTATCTTACGCTCCTTCTCTGTTGTAAGCAGCTTCATAACAGGAGGCTGAATAACAGGGACAAGGGCCATATAAGAGTATGCTGCAACGGCGATAGGACCCAACAAGTGTGGAGCAAGCTTCGATGTTAGGTAGATGGCTGTAGGGCCATCAGCACCACCGATGATACCGATAGAACCTGCCTCCCAATAGTTAAAGCCAAGAGCCAAAGCACCAAGGAACGTCAGGAAGATACCAATCTGAGCAGCAGCACCGAGCAGCAAGCTCTTAGGATTAGCGATAAGTGGACCGAAGTCGGTCATAGCACCTACGCCAATGAATATCAAGCAAGGATATATACCGAGCTTAACACCAAGATAGAGGTAGTCCAAAAGACCTACTGAGCCATGAGCAAAGTCACCCCAATGTACATGACCACCTGCGAATAATTCGGCGTGGAACATACCTGCACCTGGAAGGTTTGTAAGCAACATACCGAAAGCGATAGGCATCAAAAGCAGTGGCTCGAACTTCTTGACAATAGCCAAGTAGAGGAGTAGGAACGACACCAGAATCATAACAGCGTAGCGCCAATCATCAACAAAGCCCTTAAAGCCGCTCTGACTGACGAAGTCTGTGATAGCAGCAGTTACGCTGAACTTATCATCGATAGCACTGTTATCACGACCCTGAGAGCCACTGACAACTGCGGGAGTTGCCTCTACAACCTCCTCGGTCTGCTCGACCGCAGGAAGCTCATCGGCGAGCTCCACAGTAGCTACAACATTCTCATCAACGACCACCGACTCAGCATCCTGTGCCTGTACGGGGGCTACGAGAGATAGCGTAGCTACGATAAGCGTGAAATATAGTTTCAGACTCTTCATCTTACTTTTACGGTTTTAGTGTTAGCACTATGCAAGGTCAATAAGAGCCTCACCCTGCTGAACAGCCTTACCCTCAGATACGTAAATCTTCTTTACTGTACCTGCCGCAGGAGCCATAATCTCATTCTCCATCTTCATTGCCTCCAAGGTCATAAGAACTTCACCGGCCTTAACTGCCTGACCCTCCTTAACCTTGATCTTAGAGACGTTGCCTGGTAGTGGCGACTTGATAGAGCCGGCATTGCCGGTGATAGGCTGCTGAGGTGCATCAACGAAGTCGGCTGAGCTTGACGATGGCTTAACAGCGGCAATCTTGGGTGAGACAATAGCCTCTTCCTTCTCTACTTGAACGGTATAGCTCTTGCCGTTAAGTTCTACACGTGCGGTGTTGCGCTCGGTCTCCTCAACGATAGCCTCATAGCTCTTGCCGTTGATATTGAATTTGAATTTCTGCATAATTCGTTTCTCTTCTTTGCGTGATTATTTTACAATTGCTTGTTAATATTGCGTACCTGCCAAGCCGATACGTCGTGATTTTGGCGGAAGGTAAGTACGTCGCTCTCCTCATCATGACGGTTGAAGAAGAGGTTTACAGCCATAGCAATGGCTGCAACCTCCTCGTCAGAAATACCATCAGATGATGCCGCTGCGGTTGTTGCAGACACCTTGCGCTTCTTTTCTGAGAAGATAACTCCGAATAGTTTCAACACACATATAAGAAGAACAAGTACGACAAAGACCAACATAATGCTGACCAATGCCATTAGCGATGCAATACCCCAATTTGTTGCAAGTATCATCATAATCGATTCTCAATTTTGAATTACAATGGAATGTTGTTATGACGCTTTGCAGGATTCACCAAACGCTTATTGCGTAGTGACTCCAATGCACGAATTACGCGGAAACGTGTGTTACGTGGCTCGATAACATCGTCGATATAGCCGTAGCGTGCTGCATTGTAAGGATTAGAGAACTTGTCGCGGTACTCCTGCTCCTTCTCGGCAACGAACTTAGCCTTATCCTCCTTGTTCTCGAAGCCTGCCAAAGCCTTAGCGTGCAATACCTCTACGGCACCACTTGCACCCATAACGGCAATCTCGGCAGTTGGCCATGCGTAGTTCACATCGCCACGGATATGCTTAGACGACATCACGATATATGCACCACCGTATGCCTTACGCAAAGTAACGGTAACCTTAGGCACAGTAGCCTCGCAGTATGCGAAGAGCAACTTTGCACCATGTGTGATAACACCACCATACTCCTGAGCTGTACCTGGAAGGAAGCCTGGGACATCCACAAGAGTTACCAATGGAATGTTGAACGCATCGCAGAAACGTACGAAACGAGCTGCCTTGCGGCTGGCGTTGATATCCAATACACCTGCCATAAACTTAGGCTGGTTGGCAATGATACCTACGCTCTGACCATTGAAGCGCGCAAAACCGGTGATGATATTCTTTGCATAAGGTGCTGCCGACTCCAAGAACTCACCATTATCGACGATAGCCTTGATAACCTCCATCATATCGTATGGCTTATTTGGGTTGTCAGGGATAATCTCGTTGAGAATATCCTCCTTACGTGCGATATCGTCTGTACATGGCTGATCCGGAACCAATGCAGTGTAGTTCTGTGGCATGTATGATAGAAGGTCACGGATAAGCTTCAAGCCCTCCTCCTCAGAATCTACGGCAAACTGTGCAACACCCGACTTTGTAGTGTGCATATTAGCACCACCGAGCTGCTCCTGTGTTACATCCTCACCGGTCACGGTCTTAACAACCTTAGGACCTGTAAGGAACATGTTAGATGTCTCACGACGCATGATGATGAAGTCGGTGAGAGCAGGAGAGTATACAGCACCACCGGCACAAGGACCGAAGATTGCCGAAATCTGAGGGATAACACCCGATGCCATCACGTTACGCTGGAAGATGTTGGCATAACCAGCCAAAGCGTTTACACCCTCCTGGATACGAGCACCACCCGAGTCGTTAAGACCGATACAAGGAGCACCGTTGCGAACGGCCATATCCATAACCTTGCAAATCTTGTCAGCCAAAGAGATTGACAACGAACCTGCTGTAACGGTGAAGTCCTGTGCAAAGACATATACCAAGCGGCCGGCGATGGTACCATAACCTGTTACCACACCATCACCAAAGGTATGCTTAGCATCCATACCGAAGTCGTAGCAACGGTGAGTAACGAACATGTCGAACTCCTCGAAACTACCCTCATCAAGAAGCATAGCAATACGCTCACGTGCAGTATACTTACCCTTCTCATGCTGCTTGTCAATAGCCTTTTGGCCACCACCCATACGAGCTGTTTGACGGTTATCCATCAATTTCTCGATAGCTTTCTGAATTTCGCTCATAGCAAACTTGTATTTATATATTTTTAGATTGGATTAACACTTCCACTATTTGTTCTTATTCTCGCAAAGCTCTGTAAGGATACCCTGTGTTGACTTTGGATGAAGGAATGCGATGGTTAGACCCTCAGCACCCTTACGTGGAGTCTTGTCGATAAGACGAATACCGTGTGCCTCAGCATCTGCAAGCTGCTCCTCGATATTCTCGCAAGCAAGAGCCATGTGGTGAATACCCACGCCCTTGTTCTCGATATACTTAGCAATAGTAGACTCAGGTGATGTTGGCTCCAAAAGCTCGATCTTAGTCTGACCAAGCATAAAGAATGCCGTCTTTACCTTCTGGTCTGCAACCTCCTCAATGGCGTAACATTTTAGACCCAATACATTCTCCCAATAAGGAATAGCCTCCTCCAAGCTGTTTACAGCAATACCGAGATGCTCAATGTGTGATACTTTCATAGCGTTTAGTTTTTATAAAGTTTAACTTAATATTTTTTTGTTTTATATCTTTGATATATCAGTGCCAAAAAATCACCCAAAGTTACTTCAACTTTTCGAAACAGCGAAATTTTTTACACTCTTTTTTTCCACTTTTCTCCATATTGTAACAATATCGCTATCACAAACCGTATAAAGATGGTTGAAAATCAATTATTATAGCGTTAATTGTTATTACGAGCATAATTTTTGGCCGGTCGTCATAAGCATAAAATGGATAGGACCGTGATAAAATTATTATGACGGAGATTGATATTTGCCAAAAATTACTTAACTTCGCATAACAAAACCAAGATAAGTATGCGACACCTGCTATTAACGATATGTGCCCTTCTGACAATATCGTCGTTATGCTCGGCACAAAACATACGTCTCGGCGAGCGTCTACCGGATATCAATGTGACCTCGGAGTTGGGTATGCAGCTCGACCTGATAACACAGAAATATGTCTGTCTGGTATTCGTACACTCCGAGAGTCTACCATGTATCACAGCCCTCGAAGAGTT
This sequence comes from Alistipes sp., assembly GCA_017504265.1. Taxonomy (GTDB): domain Bacteria; phylum Bacteroidota; class Bacteroidia; order Bacteroidales; family Rikenellaceae; genus Alistipes. The sequence continues at coordinate 32,135 of JAFVRN010000007.1, forward strand.
TCAGGGCTTCTGCGCAACATATGGCGATAGGATGGCAACTGTGCTTATCACAGCCGAACAACGTAGCGACGAGCAGGAGGTTATGTCACGCTTCGTAAACAAGAATACGTCACTGGTCTTCGACGACAATCGACGCACGTTCAACGCCTTTGGCATCAACTACGTACCATTTGGCGTGATATACGAAACCAAACGTCGCAAGGCAGTATGGTTTGGCTCGCTTAGACAGTTGCACGCCAAGGAGCTTGAATCAATATTGAAATAGGATAATATAAGACAATGTAAACATCAGATATTATGTCATTTAGCAAAATAGAACACTACGAGAAAGAGTATCTCGACAAGCATCACGACAGTGCTCTTGCCGTGACCAAAGGCGTGGAGGATCAACCCGTGGTAAATCCATATTTCGTACGTCGTAAACGTCGCGTGATGACCACCGACGAATATGTCGAAGGAATCCTATCCGGAAATATCACCATTTTAGCTCAGGCCATAACGCTTATCGAGAGCAACAACCCATCACACTATGCTCAGGCACAGGAGATTATAGAGCGTTGTCTACCTCACTCCGGCAAGTCGATACGCATTGGCATCACGGGTGTCCCCGGTGCCGGCAAGTCCAGCTTTATCGAGGCGGTGGGCAATATGGTCACCTCATACCGTCATCGCTTAGCGGTACTAGCCATTGACCCATCATCGGAACGTAGCGGTGGCTCTATTCTGGGAGATAAGACACGTATGGAGAGCATATGTCATAACCCCGATATATTTGTACGTCCCTCACCATCAGCCGGCTCGCTCGGAGGCGTAGCGCGCAAAACACGTGAGACGATTGTACTATGCGAGGCGGCAGGTTTCGACGTGATATTTATCGAAACGGTAGGTGTAGGACAGTCTGAGACAGCCGTACACTCTATGGTAGATATGTTTATGATGCTTCAAATTTCAGGTGCCGGCGATGAATTGCAGGGCATCAAGCGAGGTATTATGGAGATGGCTGATATGATGGTTATCACAAAGGCCGATGGAGAGAATGTAACCAAGGCGGAGCTCGCCAAGGCGCAGTATAGCGGTGCTCTGCACCTCTTCCCTCTGCCCGACTCCGGGTGGCGTCCTAAGGTGTACACCTGTTCGTCACACGAAGGCACAGGCCTTGAAGAGGTATGGCAGGGTGTAGAGGCATACCTGCAACATATCGAGCAGAACGGCTACTTTATGGCAAATCGCAACCGTCAGAATAAGTACTGGATGTACGAGACGATAAACGAGACGTTGAAGTCGAGTTTCTACAATAATCCAGAAATCGAGAGTAAGCTTGCAGACGTAGAGCAGCGCGTATTGGACGCCAAACTCTCGTCGTTCATAGCCGCTAAGGAGCTCTTGGATATATACTTCAAATAGTATTCGGCTTGACTATGTGTTAATGTAAGAATGAGAGTAGGACCACCCTACTCTCATTTTTTAATATCTCATCTAAGCGCGACATATTTCTACGTGAGAGCACAGGGCAACCGAAGCTACCCGTGGTGGCGAGTGGCCATATCGGATAGGAGGTGGTATGCTCCCAGCCATGAAGCACCACGCAGCGCGAGCGCAGGTTGTCATTTGTAATATCAAGACCATCAAGGCGATAGGCAACACCATAACGACCCTCATATCTCTCGGCAACAAGGGCGCGACCAAGAGAGGAGAGATGTGAGCCATCGTCATTCGACACACGGGCATATGCAGAGCGTTTATGCGGCGTCTTAGAGCCACTGCCATGGCTCACCGGACAACATAGCAAAGCTCTGTCCTGCTCGTAACTCCATACGACGAAGCGGCAAAGCCCCGAATGTCGAGATAGGTCTACGATGAGTGATATGCTGGTATTATATCCCTTAGCACGACAGAAGTCGTAAAGTTCGGCTGCCCTTTGTCGTATTCTACTTCGAAAACTCATTACGCAGGCTTTCAACAAGTTGTGGCACGCCAATAGCACCCCGCTCTTTGATATGTGTAAGCGGATTGCGTATTAGCGCAGTATCGGGAGTGCCGGGATCCACAAGATATATAGGCACCTCTCTATCACGTACATAATGAACAAGTGATGCTGCCGGATATACAGCCAACGATGTACCTACAACAATCAATATATCGGCCTTGGCCACAATCTCGCAAGCAGCCTCAAACATAGGCACCGACTCGCCGAAGAACACAATATGCGGACGCAGTAATGCTCCATCCTCGGCACGCTCATCAAGGCCCTGCTCCCAGCCGCTAATAGGATAGATAAGATTAGGATTACGCTCCGAGCGCAGCTTCATAAGTTCACCATGAAGATGCAGCACACGGCGTGAGCCGCCACGTTCGTGCAGGTTATCTACATTCTGTGTTACGACACATACATCTGCCCACTCCTCCATACTTGCTATGGCGAGGTGTCCGGCATTCGGCTCTTTTGTCAGCGACTCCTTACGCCGCAGGTTATAGAACTCCACGACCTTTGCTCGGTTGCGCTGCAACGCCTCGGGAGTACACACCTCCTCGATACGATAGTTGGCCCATAGGCCATCTGCATCACGAAAGGTTGCAATACCGCTATCGGCACTGACACCTGCACCTGTAAAAACTACTATTCTCGGCTTCATTGACTTAATATTGCTTACTTGATTACGATAACAAAGGTACAAAAAAAGCTCGACATTATATACAAAAACGTGATTTTTGATTGTTATTGCTTGTATATTGGTCGTAAAAGTGTATCTTTGTACATATGTAATATATATCACAATGAAAAAACTATTCTCTAACATTGGTATTTGGATAATAATCGCTATGATAATAGGTATTATCGTAGGCTCGATTATGGGCCCTGAGGCAGCGATGTTCAAGCCTCTCGGCGAGCTATTTATTCAACTTATAAAGATGCTTGTAATACCACTTGTCGTGGTATCGATTATTAGTGGTGCTGCTACTCTTGGCGAAACCAAGTCAGCAGGATTAGTTGGCAGCATAAGCATTGGCTACATGCTATGCACCACAATGATATCTGTTATCGTAGCTATCACCCTCGCCATATTCTTCAAACCAGGTGCATCACTCTCTGTAGATAGTGTGGCAGCCTTGACGACAGCCTCGGATAGTGCAGCAGCCGGCGTAGCTCCCGCCCTCGGCTTTTGGGATACGGTTATTGGAATGATTCCAGATAACCCGATACGCGCCATGGCCGAAGGCGATATATTACAGATAATCATCTTCGGAATGTTCTTAGGTCTGGGTCTTGCATCGCTATCGTCGGAGAAACGCACAAAGTTTGTCAATGGTCTTAATATCATACTCGATGCGCTAATATGGTGTATAAACAAAGTGATGCTCGTGGCACCTCTCGGCGTATTCGGCCTTATTGCCGATGCGACAGGCACATTCGGATTCGAGGTTCTTATGCAGATAGCAAACCTTCTATGGGTGGATCTCATAGCTGTACTCATCATAGGTCTTGGACTATATCCATTGACCCTGTTGCTCTTCTCTCGCATACCTCTAAAAACATTCTTCCGTGCGATGGTTAAGCCACAGATAATATCGTTCTCCACAGCATCGTCGTTGGCTACACTCCCCGTGAACATGGAGGCTTGCGACCAGATGGGTATCTCGAAACAGACTTCGGGATTTGTACTTCCGTTGGGTGCGACTATCAATATGTCGGGTAATGCAATATATTATAGTATTGTTGCCATATTTTTTGCACAATTCTATGGCATAGACCTCGGAATGTCGGAATATGTTAGCATCGTTATTGTTTGTACGCTTGGTGCTATCGGACAAGCAGGCGTACCAGGGCCTACGTTCCTTGTGGTAGCTGTTCTAGTAGCTGCAGGCATACCTATTGAGGGTCTGCCACTGCTATATGCTCTCGACCGAATATTCGATATGATACGTACTACGCTCAATATCACGGGCGATGCATCCTGTGCTGCCGTAGTGGATAGATTCGCAAAAGAGTAACCGTCGGAAAGCTAACTACCACGATGGCTAAAAGTGGCGATTTGTCGGTAAATCACGCCTTTATACTCTATTTTTTTGGATAATTTGTTGCAAAGCAAAAATATTTTTATAACTTTGCGGAAGATAAACCTTATAAACATTTATATTATTATGAAGAATTTAGTAGAAAACATCGCAGCTCAGTACGAGTCATTTGCAACCAATGCAGCTCTTCAGGTAGAGAAGAATAATAAGGCAGCCGGCACACGTGCTCGTAAGGCGGCTTTGGAGCTCACTAAGCTTTTGAAGGAGTTCCGTAAGGTATCTGTTGAGGAGGCTAAGAAATAATCGACTAAGTGAGTATGGATTGGGGCGTGTCCAACAAGTTTGGGCACGCTCTTTATTTTAGAAGTTCTAAACAAGATGAGCATTTTTAAGGAGGGATGCAGCGCCGATACAGACTTTTATTCAACCTCGATTATACTATATGAAAGATATACTCAACTTCCTAAGCGAGCTCCACGACAACAACTGTCGTGAGTGGTTTGAGGCCAACCGTACTCGCTACCGTGAGGTGTTAGCTCGTCACAACGCCAATGTCGAGCGGCTTATCACTCTGATTTCGTCGTTCGACAAGTCCATAGATGGTGCTACCATTGCCAATAGCACCTATCGCATATATCGTGATACACGTTTCTCTAAGGACAAGACCCCGTATAAGGACTTTCTAAGCGCATTTATAGTGCGTGGCGGTAAGCGAAGTGGATTTGGCGGATACTATCTTCACATATCGCCCAAGGGCAACACGTGGGGCGAAGGCTCGTTCCTTGCAGCAGGCAATGTATCTCCCGAGCCATATGTTCTGCGCAGCCTCAGAGAAGAGATTGAGGATAATGCTCCGCTCTTAGTAGAAAATATTAAGCGCAGTGGTTTTACGCTCGATAGCGGGAATGCTCTTAAACGCACACCCAGAGGCTACAACGTAGCTCCTGAGTATGAATATTTACTACGTCAGCGTGAACTATGTCTGAGCCACCCACTTAGCTCCGAATGGTTTCTGCACGACGACTGGATAGAGCGCACCGCAGCACTCTTTGAGCGTTGCAAGCCATTCCTCGACCAAGTAAATCGCGCCATAGAGTACGCCTACGAGGAGTACCGCTAAATATTTTTGTAATAGAGAGCCTGTCTAACAATGTTCTAACTCAAAAAGTTAGACAGATTAAATATGGTTGATGGCAATTATTCATCTACCACAGTGTACGTAGCCCTCACTATGGCCGCGAACCCGGACTACTCTCTATTCGCGCCTGCTTACGCCAGCGAAGATAGCCGGCAATGGCGAGGAGGCAATAGATGGTGTATAATCCGGCAGTGAGCGGTATACCTTTATAGAAGTATAGGCCGACACTGATCATATCTACTACGAGCCATACAAGCCACTGCTCTACGAGTTTGCGTGAAAGCATCCACATGGCCACAATGCTGAGCGCAGTAGACATAGAGTCGAGAATGGGCACACGGCTGTCGGTATACTCCACAAGCAACCAATAGAGCAAGATATGCAACAAGGCATACGTCACAAATAACCATACGTACCAACGTCGTGGGGTGTGACGTATGCCTCCACTCTTCACCTCTGAGCCCTCCTCCTTACGTCGCTTATCGCTACGAAGCCATACCGCAAGGCCGTAGATGCCGGCAGCAACGTAGTATAGCTGCATTGCAGCATCGGCATAGATACCATTCGTAAGGTATAGCATACCATGCACCATAGGCATAATAGCACCCACGATCCACACCCAGATATTGGCCTTGTATTCGAGCCACAGGTATATCAATCCGAGTGTCGTACCTACGATTTGCAGAAGTAGCGATAAGTCCATAATTCAAATCATATTAGAAGTTTACAGTGACATTTGCAAGGCAATGAATAGGTGCTTGCGGGAAGTAGTATGCCTCGTCATAACGCTCGCCATCCCACATATACGAGTAGCCGTAGCCGTTCGACTCATAGAGCGTCGAGAAGAGGTTGTATATAGTCACACCAAAGCGTACCGATGTAGCCTGCTTCGTAGTTAGCGTATAGCTAAGATCGAGGTTGGTAACACAGTAAGCATCGAGTGACAGTGCCTCAATTTCGTTATTCGTAAAATACTGCTTACCAACATACTGGGTAGTCCACATCGCAGCAAAGCCCTTTACATGGAAATCGGCCGAGAATGCGCCCATAACCGAAGGCGAATAGGATATGGTCATATCGCCAAGATTTTGGCCATAGGTGGGGCTATCACGCAACTCATCTACATAGTCTCGTATCTTATTCTGCGATAGTGTAGCATTGGCCGATAACGTAAGCCACTTCGTCGTGCGCCACGATGCCATAAGCTCCACACCTCGGCGGAAACTGTTATCGACATTTACATTGAGGGCATCATCACCGTCATTCACCATACCCGTAGCTACAAGCTGATTGTGATACTGCATATAATATAGGTTTATGCCGAGTGTTAGACGTGGAGAGATGTAGGTATACCCCAACTCAAAATCCAACAGACGCTCAGGCTCGGGATAGCTATCATCCGAGGCAAACATATAGCGGTCGGTAAAGTCCGAGCGGGTAGGCTCTCGATGTGCCACCGCTACCGAAGCATATACATTATGGCGATGGTGTATATAGCTGATTCCAAGGCGAGGATTGAAGAAATTATACTTTTTATCGACATCAATCGGCTGCATATATACTCCATCATCACCCCATATAGCATTATCGTTAGTACCCCACGCCTTATAATGTACATAGCGATATTGCAGATCACCAAAGAGGTGCAGTTCGTTATCCTGCCAGCCACGTAGCACAGTCCAATCTGCACGGGCAAAGATATTGGCATCCTGCTTCTCTACATCGTTGTCGTACCAGCGGCCGCCAATAGAACCATTATCCAGGCCATCCACCCAACTCAGCTCACCCCAATGCGGACAGCGATAGTAGCTCCATGAGCCACCAAAGGTCAAGTCGAGGTGTTGCGTATTGTATTCGGCAGCCATATTCACACCGCCGAGATGGTTACGCATAATCTTATTACGTATCACATCAGCCTGCTCTACATCGGTCGCAAGATTGGTATACCCCGCCAACCACGCATCGTCCTTATACTGATTATAATAGCCATAGCCATAGGTATAGAAGAGCGTAGTATTGAGCTGCCAATGTTTATTAAAGCTGTGATTTATAACCAACTGATTGTTGATTTGAAGATAGTTGTCTGTCTCGTCATCGTGATATGCCACATGTGTGCCATCGGCCAGCACATACTCACCATCGGATGTCTCATACTGTCCCGAAGTGTGATATCTGCGACCGTAAAGCTCCATCTCCTCCTTAGATACTCCGTTGTATGTGAGATATGTCTTGGCAAGACCTCCGTACGAGAGCAGTTTTATTTTGGTCTTATCGCCATAGTAACCCACCTGTGCCATATAGCTTTTCAAATCTGTCGAGCCTCGTTCTATATAGCCATCCGAGCCAATGTGTGTAAGACGTGCATCCAACACCCAATGGTTTCGCATAAGTCCCGAGGATAGCTGTATAGCCTGCTTATTGGTATTATACGAGCCATAGCTAAGTGAAGCCGACCCACGAAAGTCGGGAGTGAGAGCATCGGTGGTCATTGACACTGCACCGCCAAAAGCTCCTGTACCGTTTGTCGAGACTCCTGCACCACGTTGCACCTGCACCGTACCTACAGACGAAATAAGGTCGGGCGTATCGTACCAATACACAGAGTGCGAGTCGGGATTATTAAGCGATACACCATTTACCGTAACATTGATACGTGTAGCATCCGTACCACGCAGACGGATAGAGGTAGCTCCGATGCCTATACCGGTTTCGTTTGTAGCTATCATCGATGGTGTGAGCGCAAGTGCAGAAGGTAAATCAGTACCATAGCTGTTTCTCACAAGTGCCTCATGTGTAAGGTTTTCATGAGCTACGGGTGTTGTTCGTTTTGCATTTGTTGTGATTACCTCTACAACCTCCATTTCGTAGACACGTGTGGTGTCGAGTTGCTGATGATGCGGCTCTGCCGCAGATACCCCCATCGGCATTGTGCCAAATAGGGCCATTAAACAAAAAATCCTTTTCATACTTTTAATAATTTAAGTTGAAAAGGGGTTTTATTAAAGCCTTGGTAAACGCTCTACGCCTCATGGCTTAGAGAACACTTACTAGTCTTTATGAGATGTTCCTATCCCGGTCTCGGCATTACCCGTATCCGGTACGATGGGTCTGATCTCAGCCTTATCATTCGGAGCTTCATGTGCCGTACACATTCACTCCCTGACTTAGCACCCCTTAAGTTGGCACAAAGATATATTGTTTTTGCCATATATACAAACTAAACAGCTATTTTTTATATATTGCCACAAGGCGATATTATTTGTAATAAGCTCTTGGGTATTCGGCTTTTTTTCGTACATTTGTACGATGATAGAACCTAAAACACAAAAAGCATATATAATGAAACGAATTATTGCTCCGTCGGTACTCTCGGCCGACTTCGGAAATCTTGAACGAGATATCAAAATGCTCGACCGCTCACGTGCCGAATGGGTACATATCGATGTTATGGATGGTGTCTTTGTGCCCAACATATCGTTTGGCTTTCCTGTGATGAAGCCAATACGTAAAGCTACGGATAAGGTTCTCGACGTACACCTGATGATTACCGAGCCGGAGAAGTACGTTACACGCTTTGTGGAGGCCGGTGCCGACTACGTCACATTCCACTACGAGGCAACAGATAAGATTGATGAGTGCATAGAACTTATCCGTAAAGCTGGTGCCAAGGTAGGTATCTCCATAAAACCAGGAACGGAGCCCAACGTCCTTGACGAGTTGCTTCCTAAGCTCGATATGGTGCTTGTAATGAGCGTAGAGCCAGGATTTGGAGGCCAGAAGTTTATGCCATCGTCTATCGGTAAGTGCGAGTACCTCACCGCCAAGAAGCGCGAATTGGGTCTTGATGAGCTTATCATCGAGGTAGACGGAGGTATCTCGGCATCTAACTCACGCCTTTTATTCGATGCAGGAGCCGAGGCATTGGTTGCCGGCAGCTCGGTATTTGGCGCAGCAGATCCCGAGCAAGCTATTGTAGATATGATTAATTCTTAGAGAATGATATCGCTCGACAACATTGGCATAAGCTATGGCGGATGGACACTCTTTGACGACATCTCGTTTCTTATCAACGCCAAGGATCGTATAGGCTTGGTGGGTAAGAACGGTGCCGGCAAGACTACCCTGCTACGTATTATAACCAAGGAACAACAACCCACATCGGGAAGCGTCACAATAAACGGAGAGTGTACGATAGGTTATCTACCACAGCAAATGCGTGTGGCGGATACTACCACGCTGGTTGCCGAGACCTCAAAGGCCTTTGGCGAAGTGCTACGCATAGAGGCCGAGATAGAGCAACTGACAAACGATATTGCCTCACGCAGCGACTACGAGTCGGCAGCCTACGAGCAATTGTTACACCGCCTTAACGAGTGCAACGACCGTTACCATATTCTCGGTGGCGACACACGTGATGCCGACATTGAGCGCACGTTGCTGGGCTTAGGTTTCAAGCGCAGCGACTTTGAACGCGCAACTCGCGAGTTTTCGGGAGGTTGGCGCATGCGTATCGAGTTAGCGAAGTTGCTTTTGCAACGCCCATCAATACTGCTCCTTGACGAGCCTACCAACCATCTCGACATCGAGAGTATACAGTGGCTCGAAGAGTATTTGAAGGTGTACAACGGTGCTGTGCTGCTCATATCGCACGACCGAGCCTTTTTGGACAACGTTACAACACGCACCATAGAGCTATCGCTGGGCAAGGCCTACGACTATAAAGTACCCTACTCCAAGTATGTGACCTTACGTGCCGAGCGACGTGCACAGCAGTTGGCTGCATACGAAAATCAGCAACGACTTATCGAGAAGACAGAGGAGTTTATCGAGAAGTTTCGTTACAAGCCCACGAAGAGCAATCAGGTGCAGTCACGCATAAAGCAACTCGAGAAGATTGAGCGCATTGAGGTTGATGAGGAGGATCTATCGCGACTGAATATAAAGTTCCCGCCGGCACCACGCTCAGGAGATATAGTGGCCGACATTAAGGGTGTGGGCAAGGCCTTTGGGCAGAAACGCATATTTTCGGGTGCGGAGTTTACCATAGAGCGAGGGCAAAAGATTGCACTTGTTGGACGTAATGGTGAGGGTAAGACAACTTTTGCACGTATGCTTATCGGCGAACTGGAGCAGAGCGAGGGCGAGATACGCATCGGCGCAAACGTAAATATAGGCTACTACGCACAGAACCAAGATGACCTCATGGATGGCGAGTTCACGGTATTTGATACACTCGACCGTGTGGCCGTAGGAGATATACGCACACGTATTAGGGATATTCTTGGAGCATTTCTCTTCCGAGGCGAAGATATCGACAAGAAGGTAAAAGTACTATCGGGTGGTGAGCGTTCGCGTCTGGCCATGGCTCGACTGATGCTCGAACCGTATAATCTCTTGGTGCTTGACGAGCCTACCAATCATATGGATATGCGTTCGAAGGACATCCTCAAAAGTGCCCTGCAGCGATACGATGGCACGGTGGTGGTTGTCTCTCACGACAGAGAGTTCCTTGATGGCTTGGTAGACAGAGTATATGAGTTTCGTGACGGAGGTGTAAGAGAGTATCTCGGAGGTATATACTACTTCCTGGAAAAGCGCAAGATAGAGTCGTTGGCAGAGATAGAACGCCGTGATAAGCCAGCAGCTACAATAAAGAGTAGCAACACGATGTCAAATGCAGGCAAGCTGTCGTACGAGCAACGCAAGGAGCAGGAGAAGATGCTGCGCAAACTACGCAAGGCTGTTGAGAGCATCGAGGCTGAATTAGCTGAGGTGGAACATCAGATTGCCGAATATGACCAGCGTTTTGCTGTGGCAACGGAGTATAATGCCGAGGAGTACAAAAGCTACGAGGAGCTTAAAGGTCACTACGATCATCTTATGCACGAGTGGGAGAAGGCATCCTACGAGTTGGAGATAACCGAACAAAGTTAATTTTTAGATATGGAGAATATTATTTTTGGTATACGTCCTGTCGCCGAGGTTGTCGAGGCACGCAAGCAGATTGAACGTATATATATCAAAAAAGGTGCAGAGGGGCAGCTTATGAACGACCTCAAAGACCTACTTGCACGCCACCACATACGTTGGCAGGAGGTACCCATCGAGAAACTCAACCGTCTGACACGCGGCAACCATCAGGGCGTAGTGGCACAGATTGCCGCTATCGACTATGTTGAGCTTAACGACATCTTGGAGCGTGTTCCCGAAGATGAGACACCACTTATCGTAGTCTTTGACGGCGTTACCGACGTGCGTAACTTCGGAGGCATAGCACGCTCGGCCGAGTGTGCCGGTGCTCACGGTCTTATCACACCACTGAAAAACTCTGCTCCGGTAAATGGTGATGCTATACGTTCGTCGGCAGGAGCATTGCAGAACATTCCCGTATGCCGTGTTGGCTCGATACGCAATACACTCAAAGCGTTGCAGGCCGAAGGCTTTCAGGTTGTAGCAGCCACGGAGAAGAGTCGCAAGCTGCTCTACGATGCCGACCTGCGTCGTCCTACAGTGATTGTTATGGGTGCCGAGGATAAAGGAATCTCTAAGGAGGTACTTAAGCTATGCGACGAGCAGCTCGCCATACCGCTTATCGGACACACCGAGTCGCTTAATGTATCGGCAGCAGCAGCCATTATGCTCTTTGAGGTTGTGCGCCAGCGTATTGGCGACTAATCATCGAGGAGATGAGCCACGTAAGCCATCCCAAGCTTGGAGCAATAGAGTGCATACGCTCACTACGTAATCGCAGCATACGCCTTGCGGTACGTGGCGATGGCACGTTGCGTCTGAGTTTTCCTCTATTCACATCACGTCGTGAGGCCATAGCCTTTGCCGAGCGCAAGGCTGAATGGATAGACAATACTCGCAGACGTATAGCACAACGACAACAGTGCTACCCCACTATAAGTGGCTCGGAGGTCGAAAAGATGCGGAAAGATGCCAAAAGAGCGATACCTGAACTTGTAGCAAGGTTAGCCGATGCAGGAGGTTTTCGCTATAAGTCACTACGCATATCAAAGGCTCGTACACGCTGGGGGTCGTGTAGCGGAGAGAATGTGATATCGCTATCGTTGTTTGTGATGCTTCTTCCGGACCATCTGCGAGAGTTTATCATACTGCACGAGCTATGTCACACCCGCTATCACAATCACTCCGAGGCTTTTCACCGACTACTCAACGAGTGTGTCGGAGGACGTGAACGTGAATACAACAGAGAGCTTAAAGCGTGGCATATACCTATAATAAAAGACTAACTAACAAATAATGACTATGAAACGATTTTTTATTCTACTATTGGCTCTGGCTACCGCATCAACAGTATATGCGCAGCAGGACAAGGGAGGCATCACCGAGGAGATGATGCAGCAGATACGCACGGGTTATAGTGGCTCGGCAGCAGACAAGGCGGCACGCAACGCTTTGTCTACGACATCTATCAATGTGTTGGCTACAAATGCCGAGAACCTTGCGATGATTGATACGCACTTCTCGCACCGAGTACGTACTAAGGGCATCACAGACCAGCACCAGTCCGGTCGCTGTTGGCTCTTTACCGGTCTTAACGTACTACGCGCAAAGATGATTGATGACTTGGCATTGCCCGGTATGGAGTTTTCGCAAAACTATCTCTTCTTCTATGACCAATTGGAAAAGTGTAATCTCTTCCTGCAAGCCATAATCGACACACGTCATCTTCCAATGGAGGATCGCCAGGTAGAGTGGTTGTTCAAGAATCCGCTAAACGATGGCGGTCAATTTACAGGTGTTTCCAACCTTATCATGAAGTATGGCGTAGTGCCGGCTGAGGTTATGCCCGAGAACTATCAGAGCAACAACACGGCGCAGATGTCAAACCTTCTGAAATTGAAACTTCGTGAGTATGGTCTTAAACTGCGTGAGCAGCGTGACCGCCGTGCGCCGATAGCACTCAAAACCGAGATGCTAACCGAGATATACTCCATCCTTGCACGCTGTCTGGGAGTGCCTCCAACAGAATTTGAATGGACACGTAAGGATAAGGATGACAATCCTGTTGAGACAAAGAGCTATACTCCTCAATCTTTCTACGCTGAGTACTTTGGCAATATCGACCTTGAAAACGACTTCGTTATGGTTATGAATGATCCAACACGTGAGTACCACAAGGTATACGAGATTGAGTATGACCGCCATGTATACGACGGCGACAACTGGGTATATTTGAACCTTCCTATCGAGGAGGTTAAGGCCTTGGCTATAGCATCTATCAAGGATAATACAGCTATGTATTTCTCGTGTGACGTAGGCAAGTTCCTCGACAGCAAGCGCGGCATGCTCGATCTGCGCAACCTCGACTACGAGTCACTTATGGATGTTGAGTTCCCAATGAATAAGGAGCAGCGCGTACGCACCTTCGCAAGTGGCTCATCACACGCCATGACGCTCATCGCCGTAGACCTCGACGAGGAGGGTAATGCACGCAAGTGGATGGTAGAGAACAGCTGGGGACCTGCATCAGGCTGGCAGGGAAACCTTATTATGACCAACGAATGGTTTGAGGAGTATATGTTCCGTGTGGTTGTGGACAAGAAATATATCCCTGAGGCTACACTAAAACTTTTGGAGCAGAAGCCGGTGATGTTGCCATCGTGGGATCCTATGTTTGCTCCCGAGATGTAGTAAAATGGCACGTGAGATAGAGCGTAAATTTTTGGTTACGGGCGAGTTCAAAGAGCTCGCCCATTGCCATACACATCTCGTACAAGGCTACCTCACATCGGGGCGCAATACCGTACGTGTACGTATAAGCGACAACGCAGCGTGGCTGACAATAAAGGGGGCATCACTCGACGGCGGACTATCGCGCTACGAGTGGGAACGAGAGTTGAATATGGCCGAGGCTGTGGAGCTATTACAGCTCGCCGAGGGCGCACTTATCGAGAAGTGCCGATACCTTGTAGATTACAAGGGACACATCTTCGAGGTGGATATCTTCGAGGGCGAGAACGAGGGGCTTATAATTGCCGAAGTTGAGTTGCAAAGCCCCGATGAGGAGTTCGAGCGGCCCGAATGGTTGGGACGTGAGGTAACAGGCGAGCGACGCTTTTACAACTCGCATTTGAGAGAGTGTCCATACAATAGATGGAATGACGAAATGAAAAAATGATAGCTATGAAGAGATTATTACTGTTTTTCGGATGCTGCGCACTACTTGCAGCGTGCGGCACAACAAACCAAGAGGAGCAGAACACAAAGCCTACGGTCTATATGACTACCGAGATTACACCCGAGGGCTTGGTTCGTGTATTTGATGCGCTGGGCATCAAGCCCCACGGCAATGTTGCCGTGAAGATATCGACAGGCGAGCCCGGAGGCAAGAACTATCTCAAACCGGAACTAATAGGCGAACTTGTACAGGGTGTAGATGGCACTATTGTAGAGTGTAATACGGCATATCGTGGTCGTCGTTTTTCATCTGAAGAGCATATAAAAGCTGCACGTGAGCACGGATTCTTTGCCATTGCCGACGTGGATATTATGGATACTGATGGTGAGATAAAGCTTGAGGTACAAGATACTACACATCTGAAATACAATCTTGTAGGTAAGAATATCGAGAACTACGACTTTATGATAAACCTCGCTCACTTCAAAGGTCACGCCATGGGTGGCTTTGGTGGCGTGCTGAAAAACCAATCTATCGGCGTTGCATCACGCAATGGCAAGGCCTATATACACTCGGTGGGTAACACCGAGGATCCCGACCAGATGTGGGGCTTTGTTGACGATCAGATAGGCTTCTTGGAGTCTATGGCTGCTGCCGCACAATCAGTACACGAATATTTTGGCGAGGGTAATATCGTATATATCAACGTGATGAATAATATGTCGATAGACTGTGACTGCGACGCTCATCCGGCCGATCCACTGCTCAAAGATGTAGGCATATTGGCCTCTACCGACCCTGTAGCCTTGGATCAGGCTTGTTTGGACATCGTCTTTAACATCACCCCAGAGGAGGGTAATGACAATGGACCATTGTTAGAGCGTATCAAATCACGCCACGGGACACACATCGTAGACTATGCCGAGCAAATCGGTCTCGGTTCAAAGAGCTATGAATTAGTCAATATCGACTGAATAGCAATACGTAGTGCCGTAAAGGACATTATCGAGCAATACCCTGCTGCGACGTTGCAGGATATATACAAATCGATGTTTCAGGATCGCTTTGGTGTTGCACACCTTCTCGGCAGTAAGGAGCAGGTTGCGTCATATATAAAGCGTGAGGTGGCAGAGATAGATAGCGACAGTGAGGTATCGAGCTATACAGAGCAGTGCGGTTGGCGTGGCAACTATTTGCGCGTAGACCTGAGAGCCATTAGAGATAGTGTCATCAGCGTAGAGGAGCTTGCCGACGGCTTTATTCGCAGTTCAGATTATGGTATCACTATCGACTCGGTTGCATTGACAGATTGGAGCAACGAGTGGCATACCATAATGCAGATATGCCGTAGTGAGCTAACATCTATAGATGGCTTTGAGCGTGACTCGGTTGAACTGGCCAAGTTACTATCTGCACACAAATATGTGGTACATCACAGCCGCAAATATAATGAATGTTATGCACCACACTACCGAATAGTACATAGGCGAGTGGCAGATAAGCTATTGCGATAATAACGACAATACCGAACTGAGCATAAATTAAAGTGACCCCAAAAGTTTTTGTCTAAACTTTTTGGGTCACTTCATTAATATGTTCGTAATTCTTAATCGACCTTTGTCGGTACAAACCGCCTACGAATTAATTAGAATGTAAGACGAACGCCCACAGAGAAGGTGTGCGCCGAAGCTTTGTATGTACCTCCAAATTCTGCCACCTGCTGCGTGAACATATCTACATATTTAGTCGAGTCGGTACGACCGCCATTGATAGGCGATACGTAGCCATAAGCCAAATCGAGATTAATCATCTTCAAGAAACGAAGCGATACACCTGCCGTAACACCCATCTTTGACATCGAAGGTGTTTCAGGACTGAGCATTCCGTTGCGCACAGGGCTCTCGTCGAAGTAGATACCGGCACGTGCTGCAAACCATCCAAAAGGACTAACCTCGGCACCAAGACGTGCTGTAAATGTATTCTTATAATCCTTGGCAGCGATAACATCGTTGGTCAGCTCCATCTCGCCATTAGGGGTCACGAGATACATTCGCATCTCGTCGTATACCGACCACAGATTATACTGCAAATCTGCAGCAATGGTGATAATCTTTATAGGATGTAGACTTACGCCCAAAGAGATAACACCAGGTGTAGGAAGCTCAGTGCGAATATAAGAGCTACCAAGAAGCTCATTCGACAGCCCCATAAACTGACCGAGCATCATCTCGGCTGCACGGCCGAAGTCATTATCTATAAAGTCGAGCGAGGCTTCACCGTTGTCCACCTTCATCTTCATAGAGTGACGATAGCTGATACCCATCGAGAATATCTTGCTCACGTTCCAAAAAGCACCTATATTGAAGCCGACGGTAGGTCGGGCATTACCCTCGAACTCGATAGAGGCCAAAGCATTGTTACCGATCATCGAACCTATACCCGCCATTCCCGACATCTGCTCGATAAAGGCATTTGTTGCACTACCTACAGGTAGCAAAGACTTAGACATTTCGAAATTGCCCCACGACAGCATCAGTCCTGCACCCAACGACCACTTCTCGCCAAGACGGATAGAGAGCGTGGGCTGCAAGTTGTACTGCTTGAGGGCTATATCCTGACATAGGTGAGCTCCCGCCCAATTATCATCCCAATCCAATGATGAACCGTGAGGCGTATTGAACGCCAGACCTACTGCTAACCACTTAATAGGACGTACCGAAGCATAAATATGGATAGGTGTAGACAGCGAATTATCAGTAGTCGTAGCATAATCACCATTGCGAAAATCTACCTTAGAAGCTATGCCGGTAAAACCAGCCGATATATCCAAAATCGAAGACTGCATAACTACTGCCGCCGGATTGAACCACACCGACTCTGCACCAAGGCTCATACCTGTACCCACCTGTGCCATACCACTTTGGCGCGCTGAAAAATTATTAACCTGATATCCCTCAGCCGATGCTGTGAGCATAACGGCAAGGGCAGTAAATGTAAGTAAAATCTTTCTCATATTTTCTCATTCTTAATTATTGAACATCGCAAAGGTAACAATATTTATTTAGCTTGCAATAGTCTTGCGCAAAATAGAACAATTTTTCATTAGCCTGCAATTGCAATAAATCATCTATTTTAAGAGCATATTTTACCACTATTACCAATTATCCAAATATTACCTTATCTACCGTAATATCGTGATTATCAAATGGCAATTCGTCAAATCGCTGACATAAAAATGCTACACCAACTTTGTATGCCCTAAAATTTTGCATCGACATATATTTATCGTAGAAACCACCACCACGACCAAGACGTATTCCCGAAATAGTAAAAGCACGAGCAGGCACAACGATAAGATCTATATCGGCTGCCGAGCAAGGATTATCGGACGTTGGTTCCGATATACCAAAAGCACCAGACTGCATAGCCGTCGGCGAGTAATCATAGAAGTGCATGACATCCCCCTCGACACGTGGCACAACTACCCTCTTGCCCATAGCCAGCCAACGATCGAGTATTTCGGCCGTAGGCACCTCGTCACGCATCGCTGCATAGCCGGCAACACATCCGGCACCTACAAAGGCATCGAGATGCTCGACACGCTCAAAAATGTCGCGTGCCGCCTCGGCTTTCTGCTCGACACTCAGCTCCGACACTCTTCGGCGCACTTCACGTCGTATATCCAATTTATTATCCATAGCATTGAGTTTTATTTTTTCGACCATTATTTTCAACTTTTCCGCTTACAAGGGCGAAAAAAGGGTATTTTTGGTTTGTTATTTTGCAAACAATTCTTATCTTTGCACTAATAATGCAGAACAATTATTGTCCTTTGCACCCAACAAAGATAAAAACTATCGACTAAACTATTTACAAATACTTAAATTTTTTACACTATGAGCTGTTTTTTAACTAATTCATCGGTGGGAAAGAAACTTGTTATGAGTATCTCGGGATGTTTCCTTGTACTCTTTATTCTTTTCCACATGTCAATGAACCTTACGGTGCTATTCAGCCGTGAGGCGTACAACTTAATTTGCGAGTTCCTCGGTGCTAATTGGTATGCACTCGCAGGTACTGCTGTGTTGGCTTTTGGCGTTGCTGTTCACTTCATCTACGCCTTTATCCTCACCATCAATAACTACCGTGCTCGTGGTAAGCAGCGCTATGCTGTTACCGTTCAGGAGAAGGGTGTATCTTGGGCCTCTAAGAATATGCTCGTATTGGGTATAATCGTAGTTCTCGGTCTTGGTATCCACCTCATCCACTTCTGGTCTAAGATGCAGCTTGTAGAGGTTATGCACTCGCAATTTGCATTGGGCATTGATGCCAACGGCGCAGAGTTCACTGTCCACCCTGCAAACGGTGCTTTGCTCATGGCTTACACCTTCTCTAAGTGGTACAACGTTGTTATCTACCTCGTATGGTTCGCTGCATTGTGGTTCCACCTAACTCACGGTGTATGGTCTATGTTCCAATCGGCTGGTTTCGCAAACGACACTTGGTATCCACGTTTGAAGTGCTTAGCAAACATCGTTGCTACGCTTATCTTCCTCGGCTTCGCTGTTGTAGCTGTAGTTTGCTTCTTGAAGAGTGGCGATTACATCGCTGAGATGGTTAATTGGACTCCGGGTCTATAATAGTTATTCGACAAACAATAAAACTATATTATATTATGGCTTATAAATTAGATGCAAAAACACCGGCAGGTGAGTTGGCTCAAAAGTGGAGCAATCACAAGGCGGCTATCAAGGTCGTGAGCCCGGCAAATAAGCGTAAGTTGGATATCATCGTTGTAGGTACCGGTCTTGGAGGTGCTTCTGCAGCTGCTTCACTCGGTGAGTTGGGCTACAACGTAAAGATCTTCTGCATCTCTGACTCTCCACGTCGCGCACACTCTATCGCAGCACAGGGAGGTATCAATGCAGCTAAGAACTATCAGAACGACAACGACTCAATCTATCGTCTTTTCTACGATACTATCAAGGGTGGTGACTACCGTGCACGTGAGGCTAACGTATATCGTTTGGCTGAGGTATCTAACCTTATCATCGACCAGTGCGTAGCTCAGGGTGTACCTTTCGCTCGTGAGTATGGTGGCCTTTTGGCTAACCGTTCGTTCGGTGGTGCTCAGGTATCGCGTACCTTCTATGCTCGTGGTCAGACCGGTCAGCAGCTACTCTTGGGTGCGTATGCAGCCTTGAATAAGGAGATTGCCGCAGGTTCGGTTAAGTCATATCCACGTCACGAGATGTTGGACATAGTTATCGAGAATGGCGAGGCATGTGGTATCATTGCACGTAACCTCGTAACCGGCGAGATTGAGCGTCATGGTGCTCACGCCGTAGTTATCGCTACGGGTGGTTACGGTAACGTATTCTTCCTCTCGACTAATGCTATGGCATCTAACGGTTCGGCTGCCTTCCAGTGCTACCGTAAGGGCGCGGGATTTGCTAACCCATGTTTCACGCAGATCCACCCGACATGTATTCCTGTACACGGCACACAGCAGTCTAAGCTGACTCTTATGTCGGAGTCATTGCGTAACGATGGCCGTATCTGGGTTCCTAAGAAGATGGAGGATGTAGAGGCTATCCGTAAGGGTACTAAACTTCCTTCTGAGATTGCCGAGGAGGATCGTGACTACTACTTGGAGCGTCGTTATCCAGCCTTCGGTAACCTTGTACCTCGCGACGTGGCATCACGTGCCGCTAAGGAGCGTTGCGACGCAGGCTTCGGCGTAAACGAGACCGGTTTGGCAGTATTCATCGACTTTAAGACAGCTATCGAGCGTCTTGGCAAGGATGTTATCAAGCAGCGTTATGGCAACCTCTTCGATATGTATGAGGAGATTACCGACGTGAATCCATACGAGCAGCCTATGCAGATATTCCCTGCTGTACACTACACTATGGGTGGTATCTGGGTAGACTACAACCTTATGACAACCATCCCTGGTTTGTACGCTATTGGCGAGGCAAACTTCTCGGATCATGGTGCTAACCGTCTTGGTGCATCAGCTCTTATGCAGGGCTTGGCCGATGGTTACTTTGTATTGCCTTACACTATCGGTGACTACCTTGCAAAGAAGATTCAGGCACCTAAGGTTAAGACCGACACTGCAGCCTTCGATGAGGCTGAGAAGGGTGTTAGAGCACGTATCGAGCGTCTCTTCGCTATCAAGGGTAACCAGTCGGTAGACGATATCCACAAGCGTCTTGGTCTTATCATGTGGGACAACGTAGGTATGGCACGTACTAAGGAGTCTTTGGAGAAGGCTATTGTTGAGATTCAGGCACTTCGCAAGGAGTTCTATGCCGACTTGAAGTTGGTGGGCGACAACGAGTCATTCAACGTTGAGTTGGAGAAGGCTCTACGCTTGGAGGACTTCTTGGAGCTCGGCGAGCTTATGGCACGTGACGCTCTCAACCGTGAGGAGTCTTGCGGTGGTCACTTCCGCTCGGAGCACCAGACAGAGGATGGCGAGGCTCTACGTCACGACGACAAGTTCGCTTACGCAGCTGTTTGGGAGTACAAGGGCATCGACAATGTTCCTGAGATGACTATCGAGCCATTGGAGTACGAGTTCGTACACCGTGCGCAGCGTAACTACAAAGACTAACTTTTTGACGTAACACTTTAATAAAAAAGAGGATTATGAATTTTACATTAAAGATATGGCGTCAAAGAGACGCTAAGTCACAGGGTGCATTCGAGACCTATAAGGTAACGGATATCTCGGCAGACACATCGTTCCTCGAGATGATGGACATCCTGAACAACAACCTTATCCACGAGGGTAAGGAGCCGGTAGCTTTCGACCACGACTGCCGTGAGGGTATCTGCGGTATGTGTTCTATGCACATCAACGGACATGCACACGGCCCATCGCAGGCTGTTACTACCTGTCAGATGTATATGCGTAAGTTTAAGGATGGCTCTACAATCACTATCGAGCCTTGGCGTTCGGCTGCCTTCCCCGTAATCCGTGACCTTGTTGTGGATCGTGGTGCTTACGACAAGATTTTGCAGGCCGGAGGTTTTATCTCGGTGCGCACTAACTCTGTACCTGATGGTAATGCAATTCCTATTCCTAAGAAGGATGCAGACGAGTCTATGGATGCTGCTGCATGTGTTGGCTGCGGTGCTTGTGCAGCAACTTGTAAGAATGGTTCAGCTATGCTATTCGTCGCAGCACGTGTATCATCACTCGCTAAGCTGCCTCAGGGTCGTGTAGAGGGTGCTCGTCGTGCTAAGGCAATGGTTGCCAAGATGGATGAGCTCGGCTTCGGTAACTGTACCAATACAGGCGCATGCCAGGCACAGTGTCCAAAGTCTATCTCTATCGCACACATCGCACGTCTTAACCGCGAGTTCCTTGCAGCAAAGTTGCAGGACTAATTCGACGTGTAATAATTGAGAAGAGGGCGTGTCCAACAAGTGATCTGACCCCAAAAAGTTGGACTGATTAATAAAAAGAATTTTACTGGTAAAGAGTTCGGTATTGCACCGGACTCTTTCCGTTTAATTTTAGTTTAATACGGTCGTTATTATAGTAGTTAATATACTTTCGCAACTCACG
>JAFVRN010000035.1 GCA_017504265.1 Alistipes sp.
AAGTTTACGAAGTTCTAGGACTTCTGACAGATAACGGGCTTGTAGTTCGCGTCTCATAATTATTTATTTTATGAGTCAACTTTTTCCCGTACAAGACAATCTAACCCATTGGACCCATTTAACCCATCTGACCCACACTGCTTGCAGTGGCAGGGCAAAGCCCTGCAATAATGGGTGGTGCGTTTCGCTCGGTGATGTATGCAGGTATCCCCTTGTTTTGTCGTGAGATATAGACCGTTCAGCGGCTAAAAGTGACCATTCAGGTCGTTGTTATGCCCACTTATTAAAATTATTTAATATGATTTCCCTTTATTAAATATTTGTGTTACCTTTGCACCGTGAGATTTTATTTGCATTTGTCAAGTGTAGTAAGTGTTTTGCGACAGGCGAGGTGATGAATGTATTGTATAAAGTTGAGGAAAATTTATAATTTAAGAGGAATATGAATAATGTAAATCTGACCCCCGACTACCTATTTGAGGTTAGCTGGGAGGTGTGCAACAAGGTAGGTGGTATCCACACAGTGATAGCATCTAAGGCACCTACCGTTAAGGGACTTTTGGGTGATAAGTACATCACCATCGGCCCTGACTTCTCGCAGGATGCTGCAAAGCCCGAATTTAAGGAGGATGGAACACTCCTCGCTGCACTACGTGAGTCACTATACCAGAGAGGTGTACGTGTGCGTATCGGTCGCTGGGCAATAGAGAGCTCTCCAATAGCAATCCTTATCGACTTCAAATCCTTCTTCTCGCAGAAGGATACTATCTTGAAGCAGTTGTGGGATTCTTACCACGTAGACTCGTTGTCGGGTCAGTGGGACTATGTTGAGCCTGTACTCTTTGGTCACGCTGCCGGTGTCGTTATTGCAGCCTTTGCCGAGTCTGTATGCACATCGTCAGATAAGGTTGTAGCGCACTTCCATGAGTGGATGGCAGCTGCCGGTTCGCTCTATTTGCGCGATAACGCTCCATACGTAGCTACGGTATTCTCTACACACGCAACGGTAATGGGCCGCTGCATCGCCGGCAACCGTTTGCCTCTATATAACGACCTTCATAAGTTCAATGCCGATGAGCTTGCTCGTCAGTTCAACGTCATGGCTAAGCACTCGTTGGAGAAGTCGGCAGCGACATATGCCGATGCCTTCCTTACGGTTAGTGACATTACGGCGAATGAGTGTAAATATCTGCTCGGTCGTGAGGTGACACGCATCACGCCTAACGGCTTTGATAACGGCTTCGTACCACAGGGCGCAATGCTTGACAAGAAGCGTGAGGCGGCTCGTAAGCGTCTTATCGATGTTGCATCGGCTACGTGGGGCTATGAGTTCCGCAACAATCCTCTGATTGTGGCTACAAGCGGTCGTTACGAGTTCCGCAACAAGGGTATTGATGTATTCCTCGAGTCGTTAAAGCAGCTTGCTGCAAGCAACATCGAGCGTGATGTATTGGCTGTTGTAGCCGTGCCTGCAGCCACCGTAGGTGCTCGTCAGGATCTTATCCAGCACCTCGAAAATAAGGAGTCGGCAATAGACCCATCACAGAAGCGTTACCTCACACACTATCTCGAGTCGGAGGCGTGGGATCAGGTGTCACAGAGCATCGAGGGTAGCATTCTATCTACCACGGCATCACGTGTCAAGGTGCTCTTCGTGCCTACATATCTCAATGGTCACGATGGTATCTTCGATATGCCATACTACGATGTGTTGGCAGGTGTAGACCTTACGGTATTTGCATCGTACTACGAGCCTTGGGGTTACACTCCATTGGAGTCGGTGGCATATGGTGTGCCTACCGTGACTACTACTCTTGCAGGCTTCGGTCTTTGGGTTGCTAAGCATGCCAACCACAATGGTGTGGACATCGTGCGTCGTGACGACTACAACGAGCGTGAGGTGGTATTGCAGATTACCGATGTCATTCGCAAGTATATGGATATGGATGCCGAGAGCTTTGCTCAGGCACGCCTTTCGGCACAGGAGATATCGTCTACGGCATTATGGTCTAAGCTCTTCAATGAGTATAAGGAGGCATATGAGGAGGCTTTGGATAACTCGGTATCACGTACCAACCGTGTGCTTATCGACGGTGGTAGCCGTGCCGAGCAGATTAACTTTGTGCGTCAGCAGCTTACATCGAACAAGCCTTCATGGCACCGTTTGATGATCGAGAAGGGTATCCCCGAGCGTTTGAAGCCATTGGAGGAGTTGTCACGCAACTTGTGGTGGTGTTGGACACCGGGTGCTCAGGAGCTCTTCGAGGATGCCGACGCAGAGCTATGGGTAAAGGTAGACCGCAATCCTATTGCGCTTTTGGATAAGATATCGGCTACTCGTTACGATGAGTTGCTCGCCGACAAGGAGTTCCTCAAGAAGATGGATGCCGTATACAAGCAGTTCTGCGATTATATGTCGGAGAAGCCATCTCCCGAGCATGCCAAGGTGGCATATTTCTCTATGGAGTATGGTTTGCACTCGTCGTTGAAGATATACTCTGGTGGCCTTGGTATCTTGGCCGGTGACTACCTCAAGGAGGCTTCGGATCGCAATGTGCCTATGGTTGCCGTAGGTCTGTTGTACCGCTATGGTTACTTCACACAGCGTCTTTCGGCGCAGGGTGCTCAGGAGGCTACATACGAGGCTCAGAACTTCTTTAAGTTGCCTATCTCTCCTGTTCGTGATGAGTTTGGCAACTGGGTTACAACACAGGTGGCATTCCCCGGCCGTGTACTCTCGGCACGTGTTTGGAAGTGTCAGGTAGGTCGTACCGATCTCTATCTCTTGGATGCCGACTATGAGGCAAACCTCGAGGAGGATCGTCAGGTAACCTACTACCTCTATGGTGGCGATTGGGAGAATCGTTTGAAGCAGGAGATCTTGCTTGGTGTGGGTGGTATCCGTGCTCTTGTGAAGATGGGTATCAAGCAGCAGGTATATCACTGCAACGAGGGTCACGCAGCCTTTATCGGTATTGAGCGTATCCGCAATCTTATTGCTAAGAAGCACTTGTCGTTCTCGGAGGCTTTGGAGGTTATCCGTTCGTCGTCGCTCTTCACGACGCATACCCCTGTGCCAGCAGGCCACGATGCCTTCCCTGAGTCGATGATTCGTCAGTATATGTCGCACTATCCCGATGTGTTGGGCATCACCTGGGATCAGTTCATCAACCTTGGTAAGACCAATCCAAGCGATCCTAATGAGAAGTTCTCGATGTCGGTACTTGCTTGTAACCTCTCACAGGAGGTAAACGGCGTATCGTGGTTGCACGGTGAGGTGTCTAAGGATATCCTCGGCAATATGTGGCCCGGATACTTCAAGAATGAGCTTCACATTGGTTATGTAACAAACGGTGTACACTTCCCAACATGGGTGGCATCTAACCTCCGTCGCCTGTATAGCAAGTACTTTGGCAAAGCTTTCGAGGGTCACACCTACGATATTCCTGCATGGCAGGGTGTCCACAAGATCGACGACACGGAGCTTTGGCAGGAGCGTATGGTGCTCAAAGAGCGTCTTATCAAGACTATCCGCAAGCGTTTCAGCGATCCTACACAGGTGCGTTTGCAGTCGCCACGTCAGATGGTGCAGGTTGTTGAGAGCATACGTCCCGATGTCCTTACTATCGGTTTTGCGCGTCGTTTTGCCACATACAAGCGAGCATATCTTCTCTTTACCAACCTGGAGCGTTTGTCAGCCTTGGTAAACAACAAGGAGCGTCCCGTGCAGTTCATCTTTGCAGGTAAGGCTCACCCCAACGATAAGCCGGGTCAGGATCTCATCAAGCGTATCGTGGAGGTATCGGCAATGCCAGAGTTCGTAGGTAAGATTGTATTCTTGCAGAACTACGATATGGAGCTTGCGCGCCGTATGGTTCAGGGTGTCGATGTATGGCTCAATACTCCTACCCGTCCGTTGGAGGCATCGGGTACTTCGGGTGAGAAGTGTGTGATGAATGGTGTTATGCAGTTCTCGGTTCTCGACGGCTGGTGGGTCGAGGGCTATAAGGAGGGCGCAGGTTGGATGTTGCCTATGGAGCGTACATATGCCGACCAGCGTTATCAGGATGAACTCGATGCCGAGATGATATACAACACTATCGAGGAGCAGATTGTACCTCTGTACTACGATCGTTCGGATGATGGTGTACCTCACCGCTGGGTTAATTCGGTTAAGAAGTGCGTTGCCGACATTGCATCTAACTTTACAACAAACCGTATGCTTATCGACTACGAGGAGCGTTTCTATAACAAGCTTGCCGAGCGTAAGGGTCTTATGTTGGATAACAACTACCTTATGGCGCGTCAGATTGCAGCTTGGAAGCGCAAGGTGTCGGCTGCGTGGGATAATATTGCAATCTTGGATGTTAAGCGTGCCGAGATTGAGAATGAGGCAATATTCGTAGGTAAGAAGTACCACTTTGAGCTTACTCTCGACCTTGCCGGTCTCAATAAGGAGGATATCGGTGCCGAGTTGGTTGTAGCCACACAGATTGAGGCGGGTCAGGCTGCCAATATCGTCGATACACGCCGCTTGGAGGTTGTCGCTGCCGAGGGTAGTACGGTAACTCTCGCTTTGGACTACAAGCCTGAGCATACGGGTATGTTCGATGTGGCGTTGCGTATCTTCCCATCTAACGACAAGTTGGAGTATCGTATGGATTTCGCTCTTGTTAAATGGGCATAATTTAGCGATGTCGCTTATATAATAGGATGAGGGCGGGTAGATTCTACTCGCCCTCATCCTATTATAGTCGATAATCAGGATGCGTCATAGTGGGTTACCGGCTCTTAACAAGAAGAAGCTCTCCGACAAGGCTCTTTTGGCATCTGCCTTGTCTGGAAAATGCCGATTTAGGCCAAGTAAACTCCGCCTTTGCTGCCTGCGCCGCTTCACAATAGCTCTTGTTATACAACATCTAAAATAAATGGCGTGCCCAACAAGTTTGGACACGCCATTCTACTATGTTCGTTGAACCGCTATTTTACTTTTCGAATTTAGCCTTAGCCTTTTCCAGCTGACGTTTGATAATATCCATAGAGTTATCTATTGCCTCCTCAAAGGTGAATGCTCGCTCTTCTACTCGGATATCGCCGCCTGGTACTCGGAGCGATACTACCACTACTTTGTTGCCCTTCTCTGAATCGGGGTCGAGGCGTAAAACAACCTCTACGTCGCCCGCTCTCTCATCGACAAAGCGATCCAATCTATCCATCTTCTTCTGAATGAACTCAAGCAGTTGCTTGCTGGCATCGAATTTTACTGACTGAATCTGTACGTTCATAGGTCATAAAGTATTAAATTTATAAATATGCCCGATGCTCTCGTGGCATCCGACTGTCCTATCTGCTGCTCTCGCCCTTAGCCTATCCTCACTACTCTCTACGCAAATATTGTTCTCCTCTTCCATACTCACCTTCAATTCACTCCTCCAACACTCACCCCTCTCTTCGTTCTCTGCCTCCTCTCTCCCTCCTCACTTCCTCTCTCCTTCTCCTTCTCTCTCTCCTCCCCCCCCCTCTCTCTCTCCCCCCCCCTCTTATAGGGCCGGGTCGTTGTCTGCACCGCGAGGGTGTGCTGTGGTATATATCTCCTGTAACTTACGTATGTCTACGTGCGTATATACCTGTGTTGCTCGTAGCGAGCTGTGTCCTAAGAGCTCCTGTATCTCACGAAGGTCGCATCCCTCGACAAGAAGGTGTGTGGCAAAGGTGTGACGCAATACGTGTGGCGATGTGCGCCCCTGAACACCCTCCTCTTTGAGTATGTTGTCTACGATGCGTTGCACCGTGCGACGACTGATACGCTCTCCTTTCTTTGATAAAATTAATGCATTTTTTCGACCTGTGCAAATATTTTGCGAAAATATTAGACTAAAATATTTTTTTATTATCTTTCCTACGAAAGTGGTTATTGGCTGCAAGCGCATCTTATCTCCTTTACCCACAACGCGTATGGTGCTGTAATCCGATGCTACATCCTCGATGTTGGCCGCGACAATCTCGCTAAGACGTAATCCTGCCGAGTATAGTAACATTATGATAAGGGCATTGCGCAGAGGCTCGAAGTCGGTAGAACTTATATCCTCGCGCATACGCTCTACTATGCCGCGCATATGTTGGTCGGGGACGAAGGTGGGTAGCCGTCGTGGCTGCTTATGTCTATGTATCTGCTTTGTGATATCCTTCGATGTGATGTTGTGGCTTACCATCCAGTGCCAGAAGGAGCGTATCGATGCTATGGTTCTATTTACCGACGATGTTTTAAGCCCTCGCACATCGTATAGATACTCCATCCACTCCTCTATATCGGTGCGATCTATCTTCTTGGGGTCGAAGCTCTCGGGTGCCATCCCCTTCCAGCGTAGTAGGTCGTAGACATCACGACGATAGTTACGCACCGTGAGGGGCGAGTATCGACGTTCGGCTTCGAGCCATAGTATGAAATCGTGAACTATATCCATAGCTCAACGGCCGTATGAGGCCCGCTACTTGAAAAACTTATAGTGGAATATGGCGAGGTATACCACTGCTACCGAGATGTAGGCATCTGCTACGTTGAATATAGCACCGAAGAAGTAACCGTCATACCCCACGAGGAAGTCGAGCCACGAAGGGCAATTCTCCCACTTAAAGAGTGGCAGATGTATCATATCTATCACCTTGCCTGTGAGAAATCCGGTGCCCTGCGACTCAATGAAGAGGCCGTAGAACATGCTGTCTATCATATTGCCTATGGCACCTGCGAGGATAAGCACAGCACCTGCTATGACACCCTTTGGAACCTCGTCGCCTTTACGCAGCAGGTAACGAATACCATATATTATTGCGCCAATCATTACCAGGCGGAAGATGCTGAGAGCTATCTTGCCCCAGTCTACTGCGCCATCACCCCATCCCAGCTGCATGCCGAAGGCGAACCCGGGATTCTCGACATAACATAGGTTGAACCACGAGAATACCTCGATGCGCTCTCCAAGCTCCATATTTGTGTGTACCAGAATTTTCACAAGCTGGTCTATGGCAATAAGCAGAAACGTCCATAATGCTATCTTGTGGCCTCGTGATAGGTGTGCTAACTTCATAGTATTCAATAGTATAGTTCGTAATAATGTCGTTGTGCCATCTTCGGGCATATAAATTAATTTTGCACAAATATACAAAAATTAAAAAAAATATACTACTTTTGTGCGCTGAAACGTTGCCCAGGTGGCGAAATGGTAGACGCGCTCGTTTCAGGTGCGAGTGCTTAGCGGCATGTAGGTTCGAGTCCTATCCTGGGCACAGAGAGCTATCCTTTAAGGGTAGCTCTTTTTTTTGTCGGGAACGGGGTAGCTTCGCTACCTATGGCCGTGTATGTGTGCGTGCCGAAGTAAACTTCGCCCACACACCTCCACATCCCATT
>JAFVRN010000036.1 GCA_017504265.1 Alistipes sp.
GAGCGCATCAAGTAAATTTTTGTGATAAGGGGTCATCTGCGACCTCTCAATCATTGCCCCGAATGGAATGTACGTCAAGTACTATCCATCCGGGGCAATCTCTTAATCGAGGCCACAGCTAACCCCTTCTGACAAAAATTGGGGTCTTACCGCTGATTATCCCGAGTGTTGTGGGTTCTATGGGTTCTATGGGTTCTATGGGTTCGGTGGGTTCAGTGGGTTCTGTGGGTTCGGTGGGTTCGGTGGAAAAAATCCCCATCTAACCCATTGGACCCATTTGACCCATCTGACCCACACTGCTCCGCAGTGGCAGGGCATCGCCCTGCAACACAAAGGCTTCGCCTGCACAACAAAGGCGAGTTTCGCTTCCCATTTCCATAACATTGCCACCTCTTGCCCATCTATTTTACTCAAAACGATACCTTTTAGAACAAATTAGGCGCAATAATTTTTTTATATAGAATAAACGAGTATCTTTGCGCCAAGAAACAAAACTATTAATCCAATGAGTTTAGAGTGGTTAAAAAATGTCGTCATCGGTGGCGACGGAGCACCAACTATTGCGCACACGGTTTTTGTGTTGGCGATAGTGATAGCATCGGGTATTGCCCTCAGTCGAGTAAAGATTAAGGGTATATCGCTCGGTATGACCTGGATACTCTTTACGGGTATTGCCGTAGGTCATTTCGGCGTAAACATAGATCATGCAACACTCCATTTTATCAAGGAGTTTGGCCTGATTTTATTCGTATTCTTCATCGGCTTGCAGGTTGGCCCCGGTTTCTTCTCGTCACTTAAAAGTGGCGGTATGACACTTATCGGCCTTGCAACGCTGATTATCCTGTTGGGTGTCGCAACAACCTATGTCATACACCTTATCACAGGAGAGCCATTGCCTACGATGGTCGGTGTATTGTCGGGTGCTGTGACCAACACCCCCGGACTTGGTGCTGCACAGCAGGCCTACCTCGATTCTACGGGTATTGACGATCCTTCGATATCGTTAGGTTATGCAGTGGCATATCCTCTTGGTGTGGTAGGTATCATCTTCACGATGATTATTATGCGCTATGTGTTGCGTGTGGACTTCAAGAAGGAGGATGAGGGCTTGGCAGCTATGAGCGATGAGACACATCTGCCTCGTCGCTACTCGGTGGAGTTTACCAACAAAATGCTGGCAGGTCGTGATATAGCTACGGCACACGTGCTTATCAATCGTCAGTTTGTCGTGTCGCGTATTATGCACAAGTCGGGAGAGATTGTTATGGCCGATGGTAAAAGTACGCTATCTATCGGTGATAGACTTAGAGTGATATGCACCGAGGAGGATAGCGAGGCTATTCTCGCATTCTTCGGACATCCGGTCGAGATGACGGCTGATGAATGGGGTGCTACAGCTATGCAATCTACACCTTTGGTATCACGTAGAATACTTATCACACGCGAGGAGGTCAATGGTAAGAAGTTCTCCGACTTGCGCCTTCGTACACGCTATGGTATCAACATCACACGTGTCAATCGTGCCGGCGTCGATCTTATCCCATATCAGGGTATGGAGTTGCAGGTGGGCGATAAGGTTATGGTAGTAGGTCCTGAGGCTGCTGTGTTGGCCGCAGAGAAGGTATTGGGTAATTCTCTTAAAAAACTCGATCACCCAAATCTGTTGCCGGTATTCATAGGTATTGCTCTTGGTGTGTTGCTCGGCTCGCTGCCATTGATGAACATTCCTCAGCCTGTGAAACTCGGCTTGGCTGGTGGCCCGCTTATCATCGCCATATTGTTGGGACGCTTCGGCCCGCACTTCCATCTTGTGACCTATACTACGATGAGTGCCAATCTTATGCTTCGTGAGATAGGTCTTGCCATGTTCCTTGCGGCTGTTGGTATTGGTGCTGGTGATGGCTTTGTTGATGCGATTGTAGGTGGCGGTTACAAGTGGATAGGCTATGGTGTGATTATCACGGTATTGCCACTTATCATCGTGTCACTTATAGCACGTCTTAAATTTAAGATGAACTATTATACGCTTATGGGTCTTATGTCGGGTGCTATGACCGATCCTCCGGCATTGGGCTTTGCAAGCACATCATCGGGCAATGATATGCCTGCGGTGAGCTATGCAACGGTATATCCCGTCGTAATGTTCCTACGAGTGCTTACGGCGCAGTTGCTTATTCTTATGTCTATGTAAGGGTAATGATGCAAAAAACGGCGCTTGTGTCAATAAATAAGTAGCTGAATATTTGCAGATTACAGCGATATTTTAGAGATTAGTAGAAAACATCTTCTACTAATCTCTATTTTTATCTCAAAATCTCTAATGTGTCATCTTCTTGATATGGCGTGCCTCTCTTATATGCGACATCGCAGGCAGCTCTTATAAGCAGATACAGTATATGCTGTGTTCATAGATGTGAATCTCTCCCATTACCTACCCATTTATTGCACCATCTCGTGTGCAAATCTACTCACGATTATCGAGTATCTCTCCATTGTGGTAGTCTGTTTTGCGTTTAATCCACCCAATAAGAATATAGGCAAGAGGCGTGCCCGCTACGGACTCTATGAAGAGCTTCGAGAAGTATTGGAAGAGTATCATCATAATAAGGTCGTGCGTAGATACCGTTCCGGCAAAGGCGATAAGTACGAAGGGTAGCGAGTCGAAGAGGTAGCCTATCATCGAGCTGCCTATGGTTCGCACCCACAGCCTACGCCCCTTGGTCTTGCGCTTGATGTACTCCATTACCTTGGCGTTGGATAGCTCTCCGAGCAGGAAGCCCACCAACGAGCCTATAACGATGCGGGGCACGTAGCTGAACATATGGTTGTACGCAGCCTCCGATTCGGCCATATAGTCGGGCGAGGGCAGCCATACACCTATCTGTGTACTTATGACCATAATGATATTGCACATAAGCGTAATAAGGATGACCTTACGTGTTGTGCGATACCCCCACAACTCGGTAATAACATCGCCAAGCATATATGCCAATGGGAATGTTATCGTTCCGGCATCGAAGTAGAAGATGTCGAACAGACTGATGACCTTTACGGCCATGATGTTTGAGGTGATGTATAGCGAGGCGAAGATAGCCACGCAACAAAGAAAGACACTTTGTGTGCTTACTCGGTTTTTGAAAGGGTTTTCCGATACCTTGTTCATAATGTATATTTTTTATTCGCCGACAAAGATACAAATTATTATCAAACCAAACAACCCCTCGTAGCATAGCCATGAGGGGTTGTTTGTTGTGTTGCCGATATGTTAGAATATCTGCTTGCGGATAATGGTCTGCTCTCTATCGGGACCTACCGATACCACTGCAACCTCGGTGCGGGTAAGCTCTTCTACCTTGCGGATATAGGCCTTGGCGTTATCGGGAAGCTCGTCGTAGCTCTTGATAGCTGTGATATCTTCCGACCATCCATCCATCTCGATATATTCGGCCTCGACACGCTCCAGCTGAGCGATAGTCGATGGTACATAGTCGATAGACTTGCCATCGAGTTTATAACCTGTGCATATGCGTATCTTCTCTAATCCCGAGAGTACGTCGAATAGCATAAGCGATATGTAGTTTACACCGCTGATACGACGTACATGGTTGAGAACCACTGTGTCGAGCCAGCCTACACGACGTGGACGGCCTGTAACCGTGCCATACTCGTGTCCACGCTCACGGATATAGTTTGCTTTGTCGTCGAACAACTCCGTAGGGAATGGGCCTTCGCCAACTCGTGTGGTATAAGCCTTTGCCACTCCCATTACGGTATCTACATAACGGGGAGCAATACCCGTGTTGATAGGCACGCTGGCGGCCGTAGGGCTCGATGATGTGACAAACGGATATGTGCCGTGGTCAATACATAGCATAACACCCTGAGCACCTTCGAACAACACCTTCTTGCCCTCCTCGATAAGGCGGTTGAGAAGTACCGATGTGTCGCATATCATCGGACGCAGTCTCTCGCCGAGTTCCACATATTGGTTGTAGATGGTGTCGAAGTCGCAAGGCTCCATACCTAATGCTTGAAGCTCGATGTTCTTCTGGGTGAGGGCATCCTTCAATCGCTCGGCGAAGTACTCCTTATCCAGCAGGTCGCCAATGCGGATACCCACACGGCTATACTTGTCGGTATATGCCGGGCCTATACCTTTCTTCGTAGTGCCAATCTGACGACCTCCTTTCAATGCCTCATAAGCACCGTCGAGTAGCGAGTGGTATGGCATCACGCAGGCAGCACGATCGGATATATATAATTTGTAGTCTGTAATACCCGCTTTGTGCAAGCGATCGAGCTCTTCGAATAGCGAAACGGGGTTGATAACCATACCGTTTGCCATAATATTTATGATATGTGGGTTGAATACACCCGATGGTATTGACTGCAACGCAAACTTCTTACCGTCAAAGACGATTGTGTGACCGGCGTTGTTACCGCCCTGATGACGTACTACAACATCGGCATTACCGGCATAGAAGTCGGTGATTTTACCCTTACCTTCATCGCCCCACTGTGCGCCTACAACAACTAATGTATTACTCATAATATCTATATTTTGAGTCACGTAACGCCGTGACATAATTCTACGGCTACAAAATTACAATTTTTTGTGATATGAGGGTGTTAAAATTGACGAATTTATCAACAGTTTATCAAAAACAGACTTAATTCCTGCGCTCACGGTTTATAACGTGCTCCATAATGATAACGCTTATCACGCCCATAGCAAAGCCATTGCATACCAATGGCTCGATAATAGCCGGTACTATGCCTCGCGGCATAAGCTGAAACAACATAGCCAGCATCAGTGGCAGACCAATAGTCATACCATCCGAAAAACTCTTTACCGAGGCTGTGGAGTGTAGCATCTCGAATGAAGCAGCAAACTGCGTGCCCATCAAAAATAGCAGGATGACACCTATTACGGGTGAAGGTATGGCTGTTAGTACCCATATAAGTTGGGGTGATAGTGCACAGAGCATAAGAAGTATTGTTGCGGGTAGCAACGCATAGCGTGATGCACATCCCGTAGATGCCACCACACCGGGACTCATCGAGTAGTTCACAGGTCCGAGAACCCCTAATGCGCCTGCCACAATATTCATCGCACCTGTAATACGAACACCGCGTTTTAATCTGCGTGGCATATCCTCGGCACCAAGCATCGCACCAAGCGACTCAATGGAGCCTATGTCGTTGATAAGCAGCGCAATGTAACATATCACAAAGGCTATGATGAGGCTTGCATCGAACTCCGCATGTCCGATTATCATACCTTTGGCCGATATGTCGCTTTCGACATACTCGGGCATAGGGAAGAGTGTATAGTATAGAACGCTACCCAGTAGAAGAGCGATAGGTATTACAAGACTCTTGGCAACACCCTTCAAACAGCGGTTCATAATGACCATAGCCACACAGCCCACAAGTGCAAACACCAGTCCGAAACTATGCTCCGCGTGGCTTGCATTGGCGGGAAAGACCAATCCCTTGATTACGGGCGTTAAGGTGAAGGCTATAAGCATCAATATCACAATGATAATGCGTGGTGTGAATAGCCGCTGTACCATACTCATAACATTGCCAAACGTAAGTAGTGCGACAAGCACGCCGCCGAGGGCTATCGAGGTGTATATGGCGTTGCTACCGGCTCCCGCGCCAAGCGACGATAATACTCCTACAAGAAGTACGGCTGCCGGGCCTACAACCAGAGGCAGACGATGTCCCCACAATATCTGAATAAGGCCTGTGATGCCCATCACACCAAAGAGTTTCTGTGCGTAAAAGAGCTTTTCGGCATCTGTTCCCTGAGCCACAAAGACACTTGTTATGACAACTGCAACAGATAGAATAAACCACTGAATACCATATAGTGCAAGCTGTGGTATGGGAAGTCGGTCGTTAAGATTATACTTCATAGCTGTTATTATTCCAAAATTCGAGGATTATCCGTAGTGATATAGTCTACACCCTTGCTGATGCTCCATATAGCATCCTCCGAATCATTTACAGTCCATATGCCTACCGAAAGGCCAAGACGATGAGCCTCCTCAATCCAGCGGGGTATGCGTTTAAGTACATCTACCGAGTAGCTGATGCCCGTATAACCAAGGCCTTTTACGTAGCGTGGTGTGAGGTTGCCACCAAGGTAGCTGACAGGTGTGTTCGCAGGTGCCAGACGTACAAGCTCATTGCATATATGCTGACGGAAGGAGATATACTCAACTCTATCTTGCAGTTTATGGTTCTTTACAGCTGCTACTACCTTGCGGACTACCTCGCTCTCGATTTGTGGAGTGGCATGCTCCTTAATCTCGATGACAAGGCGGATGTTGTCGCCCTTAGCTGCCTCTGCCAGATATTCGTCGAGAGTGGGTACTACCTCTCCATTTTTAAGTTGCTTCGAGCGGATAGTGGCAAAGTCACTACGCTGGATATTCAAACGGTCGGCATCGTTCTTGTCGCCCAGCCACGGGCCGTGTACTACGACAATCTCGCCATCTTCGGTCATATTCAGGTCAAACTCCGTAGCGTACAGACCTGCATCTATTGCGGCACGCAGAGCTGCTATACTATTCTCCTCTGCACCACTTGCAGCGTGGTAGCCACGATGTGCAATGATGTTTTGCGCCGACAGACTACCGCTGGTAATCAGCAATGCGATGGTTGCTATAAATCTAAAAACTTTCATATTAGAGGTTGTTTATTGCTTTTGAAATATATTCATATTCTCGTCATAGATCTCGCTCTCCACACCTAAGAACGATAGCACGGAGTGGAATACGTGGTAGTGTCCCACTTCGTTAAGCTCTCGTGCTTCGATATCTTCGCTATTTTCCCATACGATGAAAGGTATCTCGTACTGCTCCTTGGGTGCTACGGCCATAGGCATACCGTGCATATAAAGGCCATCTTCGCCAAGGGACTCGCCATGGTCGGATACAAAGAGCATCATGGCGCGACGCTCGGTACATTCGGCAAGAAGCTCTATGGTGCTGTGCAGCAGATGATCGGTATATAGTATAGAGTTGTCGTAGGCGTTTATCAGCTCGGCATTGTCGGCCTCCGATACCTCTACCTTGGTACAAACCGGCGTAAACTGCTCAAATTCGGCTGGATATTTTTTATAGTATGTCGGGCCGTGACTTGTGCTTAGGTGTAGTACGATAAAGAGCTTGTCGCTATCGCAGGTGTTGATAATCTCGGACAGACCCTCCAGGAGTATTTCATCGTATTCGGCTCGGGCATCAGGATATTTCGCTTGTAGCGAGTGCTGGTCGTAGTAGTTCTCCAAATGCAACTTAGGCTCGCCCCAATTTGTCGTTAGCCAAAATACCTCGACCCCGCTGCGTGATAGGTAGTCGGGGAGTGTTTCGTATAGCTCGTCGGTAGGTTTATGGTCTATGATGGCCTTGACACCCGCCGTAGTATATGTTGCCGAGGAGTGTGCCTGGTAGACGGTGATGTCATCACCGCTGAGCTTAGGGTTGGTATTACGCTCGTAGCCATAAAGCGAGAAGTTTTGGCTGCGTGCCGACTCGCCAATGACAAGTACGCATACGTCACGACTGTCACTCGTAATGGTGGCATCGGGTAGAGGTATCGCACTTCTGTTCAGCTTATTCTGCATATTCTGATAGCGGATAGAGTTTACCGTATACGACCACGGCATAATAAGACTGCCAATCTGTGTGGCGTTGCGGTCTATCCACAATACATTCTGCATATTGCATACTGCCATTATGGCTATTGCAGCAAGCGATATACCGATATTTAACAGTAGTCGTCGCCACGAGCCATACTCCATCCTGCGTAGGAAGATGTATATGACAGGCGGTATGCCCAATAGAAGTACGTATGCCACGGCCGAGAGCGAGAAAAATCCGGATGCCTCAGAGAAGCGGGTGTTAAAGACATTACCCATCATCATATCCGTGATAAGCACCTCGTATGTGTTTATGAAATATAGACAGATGGCATTGCCCAAGAACGATATGGCAAGTATTATCTTGCCAACGACACGACCCAGATATAGTATTATGTTGTATACCATAAAGTTGGCTACAATCATAAGCAGCGCAAAGCATACCATAATGAATATGCCGTTGAACCCCGGGGCAATGTTCGCGGAAACATATCTAAATAGTGGTATGTGGTAGGCAACAAGCGTAAATAGACTCAATGCCAACGTATAGCGTGTTATGGTTGAGGGTTTGCGCTCTCTCTTTATACTCATCGTTTTACTACTTTATATATTAGCGTTACTACTCCTGCACTGAGCAGTAGTAGCACAAGGTTATAGATAATAGTCAGCAAAATATTCACATTGTGTGTAGGCTCTCGAAACGGACTGTCACTTGCAGTGCTGTCGTAGCGTGCAAAGGGGTTGGTATATATCACCTCGCCACCCTCCATATATGCAATGATGCGTGCGTAGCTATCCTCTTCGCGTAATCGATATTCGGCTATGTTGGACGATTGCTGTTTTGCAAGCGTGGTATGTCCTGCACCAATGAACTTAATGCTGTCGGCCTGCTCCGAGAGTGATATATATATAGTGTCACCACGCAGCCCGATACTCTCAATATAGGGTATATCCTTGTTGCGCTGCTCTTTAATTGTGAAATTGCCATCGCCATAGTCCGGCAGACGCATAGCATAAAATCCGCCATCGAGTATCGTCTGACGTATATCCTCATAGTATGGTGAGGGGGATGCCACCATATTACACCTAACGGCAATAGCGCGACTGCGGTCGGGATAGTGTAGATCGTCGTTGGCCATACCATAGGAGTAGTGACCTGCGCTCAGTGCCGCATCCCAATACTCGTTCTCGGTGGAGTGTCCGCTATCAAGCTCCATAATATGGTAGCCGCCGAGTTTCGATAGTTGCTCGCTGCCAAGGGCCCATGTGCGTAGCGGGTGGTTTATTTGGAGTATATCGCATTGGCGGGCAAGAATATCGAGTTGCATCTGTTTCTGAGATGCGAGAATCGGTAGCAGGTGGTCGAAATGCCACACCTTCTCAGCTCCAAATGCCAGCTTATGGAATTTAAGAATGTTGTATCCATGCTCGTATAGATTCACCTGTAAGGAGGGCTCTGGATGTGTGGTTATCTCATTATGGTTCGAGAAGGTGACAATATCGTAGTTGTAGCGATTGTACTCTTCGATAACCTCCTCGGGCCAATATTCGCACTCGTTGAGCGGCCCTTCGACACGTGTGTGTACATGGAAGGCGGCACGTTGCCATTGTCGGGTACTATCCACATAGCGATAGGGATTGTATATATCTTTGCCCTCGAAGGGTTGTGGCTCCGAGAAATTGTATATTGGAGATATGCTTGTCACCACCACCAGTAATACCCCCGCAAGGAGCAGCAGTGATATGCTCTTGACCAATAACCTCGCTATCTTGTTAATGTATCGCATAGTAATCCGATATTGTTGCTGACAAAGATACGAATTAATTTCAGTTAGTAGGCCTATGACGGCAAATTAATTACATAAAGACTACCGGTGAAACAGCCAATCGTATAGGCTATTCCACCGGTAGTCTCTCTTATCTTGGAATTAATACTCCTCCTCGTTGAAGAAGAAGTCATCCTTAGAGGGGTAGTCAGGCCAAATATCCTCGATAGACTCGTAGATATCGCCCTCGTCTTCTATCTCTTGAAGGTTTTCCAATACTTCAAGCGGAGCACCTGAACGCACCGCATAATCAATCAACTCATCCTTGGTAGCTGGCCAAGGAGCATCCTCCAACTTTGATGCAAGTTCTAATGTCCAATACATAGTAATATTTGTTTAATTGTTGTTTGTCGCCTAAGTGCATAAACGTGTCTTTACCACTATTTAGCGTGCAAATATATAAAATAATTCTATACTTACAACAATGCAACAAAGAAATGTTTGAATCTCAGTGGCTTTACACTATGGTATCCATAGCACCTCTTCTATCTTCAAACGCTCGCCAAGCAGTCGTCCGAGTGTGTAGAAGTAGTCCGAAAGGCGGTTCAGATAGCGTGTGGCAGAGCTATTCACAGGATGCTCGGCCGATGCTCGTAAGGCGGCACGCTCGGCACGACGGCAGATGGTGCGACATACGTGACATAGCGAGCAGATGCAATGTCCTCCGGGAATGGTAAACTTGGTAATAGGTTGTAGCTCCTCCTGCATGTCGTCTATCAACCTCTCCAGCCTGGTTATTTGCTCCTCGTCAATATTCTTGACCTTATCCTCGCCACCACGTCCTGTAGCCAAAAGAGCTGCTACGTTCATCAGCTGACATTCGATGTGGCGCAGTTCATCGATAAATGTCTCGGTGCGTTCGTCCTCGCGCAGTTTATCGGTAAATAGTGCTACAAACGCCATTAGCTCGTCCACGGTGCCATAGGCCTCGACACGCAGGTCGTACTTCTCGACGCGCTCGCCACCTATGAGGGATGTGGTGCCATTGTCACCGGTCTTGGTATATACTTTCATCTCTTTGGGGGTATTATAAATTGAATCTCTATCTGTGGATTAACCATCCTTGCTACAACCTATATTGTTGGCGTGGCAGGTGGTTGTTGAAGAATAGTAGGTATCCGCGGTTATCTATCGTCGTTGAGGGGTGACACTCGATAAACTCGCGGCAACTGTGTAGTCGCTCGGCATTGAGATAGGGGCTGAGGATACATAGCGTGGCACCAAGGCTGCGTGCCTCGTTATAGTATCGTGCGAACTCGGCGGTGTTGGTATTCTCGGTGAGAATGATGTAATCGCTATCGGCTGCTATACTATCTATGCTCCATACACTATATTGGCAGTGTGCCGCAAGATTTTGGAGTTGCAATGCCCGTTTATGTGCATAGCCCCTCTCTATAAGGGTGTCGTAGAGAGTATGGTCGTCGTTGATAAACGTGGAGTGCATCAACACCTGTCGCACGACATCGTATACATAAGGCGAGTGTACGCCGTGTCCTCTGAAATGACGTATACGACCAATATGCGTGTGTAGGTGTTTTAGCCCGAATAGTCGCTGTTTAAGTGTTCGTCCCGATCTCTTCATAACTCACTATTTTTTAAGTTGTCCTGCCAGACGGCCTGTTGAGAAGGCTATCTGCATATTGTAGCCTCCGGTGTTGGCATCGATGTCGAGAACCTCGCCGGCAAAGTACAAACCTTTGATTTTAAGCGATTCCATAGTGTAGCGGTTTACCTCGTCGCAACATACACCACCCGCCGTAACAATGGCATATTGGAACGGTGCATAGTCCACGATGGGGAATACCATACCTTTTAGTATCTTTACAAGACGCATCTTCTCGGCATCGCTGAGCTTCGATACGTATGTCTTGGAGTGGAAGTCCACCTCCTTGGCAAGGGGGACAACAAGCTGCTTGGGAACGAGCTTGCGCAGCAGCTCCGAGAAGAACTCCGAGGGTTGCATCTCGGCAATCTCTCGCTCGATACGTGCCAGTAGCACCTCCTCGTCCAGCGCAGGTTTTAGGTCTACTACGAGTTTTACTCGCTTCTCATCTATGATGGCATCCACAGCATCACGGCTGACGCGCAGTGCTACGGCACCCTCAATGCCGCGCTCCGAGAAGCCCATCTCTCCAAACTCCTCCTGACGTAGTTCGTTGTCTATATATAGCTTGACACCCACGTTTTTCAGAAGCAGACCATTGAGATACTCCTTTTGTGGGTGCGATGTGACAAGTGGGGTGAGTGATGGACGTACAGGCTCGATGTTGTGGCCGAGCGAGTATGCAAAGTCGTAGCCATCGCCCGTAGAGCCTGTCGAAGGGTAGCTGACACCTCCCGTGGCGACTATCACGTGCGATGCCTCCTCACGACGCTCAAAACCGCGCGCATTGAGATACTTCACGCCTGTGACCTTGTCACCGATAGTGGTAATTTCGGTAACCTGTGTCTTGTAGACAATCTTAACACCTTTATCCTCGCAAAATTCAACAAGTGCATTGGCTATGTCCCAAGCCTTGCCGCTCTTCGGAAATACTCGTTCGCCACGCTCTATTTCGAGCTTCACGCCAAGACGCTCGAAGAACTTTATTGTGGCGCGATTGTTAAACTCGGCAAAGGCCACCGAGAAGAACTCGTTGTTTACACGTACCTTCTCTAAGAACTCTTCTGCGGGACGGGCATTGGTGAGGTTGCATCGTCCCTTGCCGGTGATGCGTATCTTACGTCCGGCCTTCTCCATCTTCTCGATAAGGAGTACACTGCGGCCACTCATTGCTGCCGTGCCTGCGGCCATCAGTCCTGCTGCGCCTGCGCCGATAACTATTACGTCGTACATATTTTGGGTGTCAATTCGGTTTGATAATCGACAAATATACAAAAAATCTTGTGAAAAGAGAAATCTTATGCCAATTAATTTAACAATCGAGGCCGACTATATGGCATTTTAGTCGACCTCTGGTTGTTTTGTATCTGGCTTGTTACTCTACAAATAGCAGACGCTCCGGACCCTCATAGTCGGGTAGTGGCTTTGGGGTATAGTCGGCATAGCCTACCGCTACGACGTTAAGCACGCTGTAGTGCTGAGGTATCTCGGGCAGAATCTCCTTCACGTAGCTGTCGCTTGTCTGGCTTTCGGGGTCATCTTGCAGTGTGCGGTACTTGCCCACGTGTACCCAGCACGAAGCCAGGCCCTGGTCTACGAGGGCGAGCTGCAATGTGTTGGCCATAATTGCGGCATTAATCTCCCACATTGGGCTTGCATCGCTGTCGCCAAGCACTACGATAGCTGCTCCTGCCTCGTCGAGTAGTGACGAGCCGAAGTCGCGCAGACGCGATAGGGCATGCACCTTGTCTAAGTTGGTTACAGCCATAAGACGCGTAGAGCGTGTATTCTTTGATGACGGAGCAAGAAGTGCTAACTCCATAGCAGCACGAAGTTTCTCTATCTCAACGGGTTTACCCGTAAAGCGGCGTGTAGAACGACGCTTCTTTACTACATCCTTAAAATCCATAGTCGTTATCTGTTTATATTATTTAGTCGTTATCTGTTTATATTATTTAGTCGTTATAATTGCAAAAATAGTGATTTTTTTGTATATTTGAACCATCTTATATAAATTTTTATCTTACGATGGGAGAGAAGATTACAGTAGCACTTATATACGATTTCGATGGTACGTTAGCTCCAGGCAATATGCAAGAGTACGACTTTATCCCCGCTGTGGGTAAGAGCAATATGGAGTTTTGGCATGAGGCCAATACCTTGGCCGAGGAGCAGGATGCCGATCAAGTGCTGACATACATGGCACGTATGCTGCAAGCTGCACAGTCTAAGGGGTTGTCGTTGCGCCGTGAAGCATTTCGAGAGTCGGGACGTAATGTGAAATTCTATCGTGGTGTGATAGATTGGTTTGCACGCATCAATAAGTATGGCGAGGAGCGTGGCATACGTATCCTGCACTATGTAAACTCTTCGGGTTTGAAGGAGATTATTGAGGGTACGGCCATAGCGCACGAATTTAAGAATATATATGCTTGCTCCTATCTATACAATGTAGACGGCATAGCCTATTGGCCGGCAGTCGCTGTCAATTACACCAATAAGACACAATTCATCTTCAAGATTAACAAGGGTGTCGAGTCGGTATTCGACACCAAGGATGTAAACCGCTTTATGGAGGAGCAGAAGCGTCCCGTGCCATTCAGTCGTATGATATATTTTGGTGATGGTACAACGGATATACCTTGTATGCGTCTTGTCAAGAACTTCGGTGGTCACTCCATTGCTGTGTACAACCCCGAGGAGGAGTC
The DNA here is from genome assembly GCA_017504265.1 of Alistipes sp. GTDB lineage: Bacteria > Bacteroidota > Bacteroidia > Bacteroidales > Rikenellaceae > Alistipes. The sequence goes on from JAFVRN010000036.1 coordinate 13,789, forward strand.
GCAGCGTACGGTGCTCAACGAGTTGATACGTGACAACCGTGTAAATCATGTATGTCCTGCCGACTATTCCGAGGACTCGGAGATAGATGTTGTGGTTAAGACTATCATCGACAAGGTGAAGCTCGATCATCGCCTCTCGGAGCTTGAAGTGGCTAAGAATGAAGAGCGTTTGGTAAAATAAGATAAATAGATATGAAGATAGTATTTGCTACGAATAATAGACATAAACTCTCGGAGGTGGCTGCCGTCCTTGGCGATGGTTTCGAGTTGGTTACACTTGCCGAGGTAGGCATCACGGAGGATATCCCCGAGACGGGGGCAACACTCGAAGAGAATGCTTCGATAAAGGCCCGATATGTATACGAGCGTACTGCTCTTGACTGCTTTGCCGATGATACCGGCTTGGAGGTAGAGGCTCTTGATGGTGCTCCGGGTGTACACTCGGCACGTTATGCTACGGATGGTCACGATTTTGCGGCCAACAATCGTAAGTTACTGTCGGAGTTATCGGGCATTTCCAACCGTAAGGCACGTTTCCGCACGGTGATATCTCTTATTCGCGGAGGTGTGGAGCAACAGGTGGAGGGCATTGTCGAGGGGCGTATCGCTACGTGCGAGTCGGGTAGTGAGGGCTTTGGCTATGACCCACTATTTATCCCCGATGGCAGCGATGTAACATTTGCTGAGATGACGGCCGAGGCCAAGAATGCCATATCGCATCGTGGACGTGCCGTGGCAGCACTCCAAGAAGTGCTGAGAGGATAGCCGACTACACTCTTATATTCTATCGTAGTTATACTCATCTTCCCATATGTCGTAGCTGAGGGCAACCCGATATGGCTCCGATAATATATCTACGCCTACCACATCACGGTTGTCGTATAGCTCGTCGTAGCACTCTATCTCCATACTGCCGTCGGTCATACCTTCGGTGTTATAGTATGTTATAGGAGCGGTTATGGTGGCTGTGAGTGTTAGGGGTTTATCCTTGCTTGCATCATCGTCGATCATAACCAGCTGGCCGCTATACATCAGACATATGGCACTGCCAAGTCCCGAGTAGTCGTAGTCCAATAGCAGTGATGCGTTGCCACGCGATTCGCGATGGCGTATATCGCTGAATATGGCTTCAATACCCTTGTTCGTGCTACGTAGCGTGAGGGTATATCCCCAGCCACCGGTGCGTACCACCTGCCACTCGCCGGCCTCACGTATTGTAGCTCCGTTGGTCAGTATCGTTGTAGTGTAATAGGTGTCGTATGTCGTGGGACTCTTTATTATGATATGTCTATCATCGATGCTAACCTCCGAGCCGCTGAATTGGTTGAATATGAACTCTTCGCGCTGCTCTTCGCTCTCCAATGTCAGGATATATTCGGCTTTTACAACCAATTCCAATATATCGTGTATACGATTCAAGTCCAAGCGTACAGCCTCCCAGATAGATTTACCTATGGTATCATACTGCTTATCTGTGCCATTTCCCGTAACACATCCGCCGAGTAGCAACGCTGCCCACACAAAGGTTGTATAGATAAGTCGTTTCATAGCCTTTAAGTATTAAAAACGGTAACCCAAACCTACTCTTAGTGAACCGCTTATTCCCCCGCCAAATTCCAAATAACCATATAGCTTATTTCCTGCCGAAAGGCCTAAATAGGTGGCATCGGGCAGAGGTAGCACGGTGGTATTATCGGGGTTGATGATGCTGATGACTCCCAATCCTATCGACGAATATAGCTGTATGTAGCGTCTGCGTAGCCAGTCGAAACGCACGTTGGCTATTACGCCTATTATGTGCCGACCATCGTAGCTTACCACTTTGTCGTTGCTGATATGCCTTGTTGATTGCCATATACCTGCATAGCTTAGCTTGGCACCAAACGACAACCACGGTTTGAACGTGTAGTTATACTCCGCAGTGAGGTTCGATAACATACGCTGCTTGCCTTTGTAGTAGTGCGCATCGTTTAGCTGGTCGCTAAGAGTAGGGTCGTATGGATGTTGCCCTGTTGTCGCATCTTCGTCGCCGAAGTCAATTAGCAGAAGACCGGATAGGAGGCTCGGTAGAGCATAGCCTATACGGATGTTATGTCGCCAGCGGATGGAATTTCGTATGGCCTCGGTAGAGATTTCGGTATCGATGTCGGCTTGCTTTGCCACCTCGTCTACGGTATAAACGTAGGTATTCTGCACTGTGTTATACTGCTGTGCATTAAGCGAATAAATGCTCAGCATGGGGAGAAGTAAGAATAGTATGTGGCGTAGCGGTTTCATCGTTCGGGTTGGATTATGTTTGTGTTTATAGCCAAGATGACTATCGTTGGCAGATATGTTGCAGCACACGGCGCAGCTTATCTATATCCTCCTCTTTTGTTGCCCAACTTGTGACAAGACGCACGGTGCTGTACTCTTCACCTCGTACTCCCCAATAATCGAACGAAGCCTGTTCGCGCAACTTGTCGATAAGGTTGTTGGGCAGATGAAAGAATTGCTGATTTGTAGGCGAGGCGATGACGGGAGTATACCCTGCCTCGGCAAAGGCCTCGGTAAGACGCTTGGCCATAGTTATGGCGTGGCGGCTTAAACGCAGGTACAACCCATCACGAAACATCTCCGAGAACTGCACTCCCAACAATCGTCCTTTGGCCAGGAGTGCCCCGTGTTGCTTGACCAGCGGAAAGAGGTTGCGCAGCAACTCCCTGCGTGTTACAACCAACGCCTCTCCAAAGAGAGTGCCTTGCTTGGTGCCACCAATGTAGAATACGTCGGCAAGCTGCGCTATGTCACTTAGTGTGAAGTCGGCATTATCGGCTGCAAGGGCATAACCCAACCTCGCACCATCAATATATAGGGGTATCTGGTGGTTGCGGCAAACATCGCGCAATGCTTTCAACTCGTCGTGAGAGTATATTGTGCCATATTCGGTCGGCTGCGATATGTAGAGCATGCCCGGTGCTACCATATGGGGATAGGTCTCATCTGCATAAAACTCTGTGATGAAGGCATCTACATCCTCGGCCGAAAGCTTTCCCTCGTGGTGCGGCAGTGTGAGAACTTTGTGACCCGAAGCCTCTATTGCTCCCGCTTCGTGTACGGCTATATGGCCGCTATCTGCTGCCAACACCCCCTCGTGGCGAGCCAACAGACCGTCAATCGCCGTGGCGTTGGTCTGTGTGCCGCCTACAAGGAAGAATATTTCGGCCTCGGGCAGGCTGATTGCCTTACGTATGAGATCTTTGGCTTCGGTCGTGTAGGGGTCGTTGCCATAACCTGCCGTAAGTTCTAAGTTGGTGCGCACCAAAGCATCCATAATCGCCGGATGCGCACCTGCCATATAGTCCGAGTCGAAGCGTACCATACTGTTCTGTGCTCTTTTATTTCTTTAATTCAGGAACATATATATCTATGCCCATCTCGAAGAATTCGGTAGCGGGTGAGCGATTCTCATAGAGGATGGGTACAGGCTCTCCATAATAGATGTCGCTCATATTACCCTCTTCATCTTCGGCAACACCGGCAAAGAAAAACTCATCGGCAGAGTACCATAATGTGACTACTGTTGGCGATGGAGTTGGTTCATAGAGCATAAAATCCTCCATAAATGCCTCCTTGCTGTACTCATATCGCATCCAGTCCTCGAACCAGAAATAGTATATCTTGTCGCAGGCGATATTGGTTTTTGCCTCTACCGCCACCAAACATTCGCACTCCTCGGTAAGTGACATATAGCGTTCGTCGATGGCTGCAACCTCATTAATATCAAATATTTTAAGCACATCAATACTCTCGATATATACTGCACTTTCGGCTTGTGATGGTGTGGTAAAGCGGTATACATATAGCGAGCTTGTAGGCATCTTGCCATCACATCCAAAGGCTGCTACGACATACTCCGACGACGGCATAAGCGGCATGAGCTTCTCGCTATGTGGTCCCTCGAATATGGCGGGTATGTAGTACTCTATAATTTTGTTCATCGTCTCCAAGTCATCTTCCGATTCGGGGAATTGTTCGGCCGTAAGGAATACGCAGGCGTAGGGCTCATCGCTCGATGGCGTGAGTGTAAGCTCTGCGTCGTATGGAGTGATATTTGTTACGGCTATGTCAATGCTCAGCTCTGAGTATAGCGGATCTCCCGTTGTAAAGTAGTGTGTCTGTGGGGTAGAACATAGCAGTGGCAGTTGATCGTCGCTTATGGCAAAGGTAAGCAACATATAGTTGGTATTGGGGTCGAGTCGCTCGCTGAACTCCGCAGCACCCTTATGGCAGAAGTTCTCCTTCGATACTCCCTGAACGTCGATAAGCTCCTGGAAATCGTCTACGGCCATATTACGGTAGTATGTGATATATTCGTCGGTAATCTCCATACCGTTGTGGATGAAATATGGGTCGTTGTCGGGGATGATGTAGTGGTAGTAGTAGCCGTCATAAGCGTTTGGCTCAATGCTTAGCGATGCTACGTTTCCATCAATGCTATGCTCAGTAGTGAATGTTATCTCACGAAGCTCAGGAGTGGTTGTGCGTAGCAGTGTGTAGCAGATGTCGGTGGTTGCACTGTAGTACTCGCCATCGAACTCTACACCATAACAATATACGATATAGTCGGTATCGGGATACAGATTGATACCCTTATAACCGAGCTTATCGCCGGATGTCAGCCAGCCGGCAGCCTGCAAAAAGTCACGCATAGGCATCTCGAATTCTGCTGCCATCGCGCTGAAATAGAGGTAGTCGTCTTCGAGAAGCTCCTGCTCGGTGTCAATACCATTCATATAGAAGTGCTTCAACTCCGATAGGAACACTATATACTCCATAGATTTATCCTCGGGGATGATGCTTGTGGCTACACTGGTGTGCGTAACGGTATTCATCTCGAAACTAAAAGCTTGATCCTGAGTGCCAGGAGTAGGCTCATCGCTACCGTTGGGCTCGCAACCAATGGTGAAAGCCAGTGCGGCAAGAGCCGCTACGTTTAACAAACAGTGAATAATTCTCATCATCGTTAATAGTTTTACTTTAAGGTTTATTTCGCGCAAATATAGCAAAAAAATATTAACTCACACCAAAAATAGTCAGATGTGTTATTTTTTTGATTGTCAAATGTCGCTGTTAAACCTATTATGGCTTTTGTGATAACTTTTTTAGTGTGAATGGTTACAACGATACGAAATTTTCGGTAACTTTGCATTGTATTACCACCCAACAATATATGTTATGAACGAAATCTACGCAGCCCAAATACGTAACAGCATAGACCAGCTCTTTTCACGTATGGCCGGTCGCTGCTCATCGGAAGAGATAGCGCGTATGCGTGCAGCATATGAACTTGCAGCATTGGCACACAGTAAGCAACATCGTAAGAGTGGCGAGCCTTATATCTTTCATCCCATTGCCGTAGCTACAATTGTTGCTGAGGAGCTTGAACTTGGCGAGAACCCTGTAATATCGGCATTCCTGCACGACGTTGTCGAGGATACGGAGTATACCATAGAGGATATAAAGCAGCGTTTTGGTGACGATGTAGCCTTCCTTGTGGATACGGTTACGAAGCGTAAGAAGGATAGCTATCAGCACTCTAAGCAGGTGGATAACTATCGTCAGATATTGGAGTCGGTACACTACGATATACGAGCCTTGCTGATAAAACTTGCCGACCGTCTGCACAATATGCGCACCTTGGAGAGTATGCGCCCCGATAAGCAGATGAAGATAGCCGGAGAGACCGACTACTTTTATGCCCCTTTGGCCAATCGTCTCGGCCTGTACCATATCAAGACCGAACTTGAAAATCTGTCGTTCCGCTATCGTTGTCCACGTGACTATGCTATCGTAGAAGAGATGCTCCGTGAGGAACGTGAGGCCGACAGACCACGTTTGGAGCGTTTTACTGCCAAGATTGCAGAGCTGTTAGATAGTGCCGGTATCACGGCTCGTACCGAGGTACGCTACCGTAAGCCGTATAGCATTTGGCGTAAGATGCAGGCCACGGGTAGCGATATTCGTCATATCGATGGTAAGCACTATATACGTATCATATATCCCAATACGGAGGGTTGTTCGGAGAAGAGCATGAGCCTGCGCATATATGCTACGCTTACAGATGTGTTTAAGGAGCGTCCGGGCAGTGTATCCAATTATATTGATGCCCCCAAGGAGAATGGCTATCAGAGTTTCCATGTTAAGCTGCTTAGCGAGCAGGGACTATGGGAGGAGATACACATATCCTCGGAGCGTATGGTGCGTAACTCACGCCTCGGATGTGCTGCCGAGCGTACCGAGGATAATGTTAAGGCGTGGCTCGAAAAGTTCAAGGCTATCTTGCAGGATGTCGCCGACGATAATCACGATATGGAGTTTATGGATGGTGTTACATCTACCTTCTATAACGACGATATAATGGTCTTCACGCCCAAGGGACGCGGAGTGATTCTTCCGAAGGGGGCTACGGCTCTTGACTTCGCCTTCGAGATACACAGCAAGGTGGGCGAGAAGGCTGTATATGCGCGTATCAATGGCAAGCTGTCGTCGTTGCGCACGGTGCTACATCGTGGCGACTGTGTGGAGATAGGCACGGCAGATGATGCCCGCCCCGAGGAGGAGTGGATGGGACACGTATCAACATATCGTGCAAAACGCTATCTGAGAGGCTATTTCGCCAATCTGCCACGCTTGGAGTATGAACGTTGTGACCATTGCCGTCCTCTGCCCGGTGACGAGGTTGTCGGTTTCCGTGACCACGAGGGACATATCGTGCTTCATAAGCGAGATTGTACGACTGCCATACGTCTTGCCTCGCAGCACGGTGACTCGATTATATCGGTAAACTTCGAGGAGAATCCGGCATTCCTTTACCCCGTGAAGATACGTGTCAAGGGTATCGACCGCTACCATCTTATGAGCGACCTTATAGATTGCATCACCGACAAGCTGCACCTTACCATGACCTCGCTTGCCACCGAGAACATAGACCGCATAGCGATATGCAATATCGAGTTCCTGGTACACTCACTCAGTGAGTTACAAAAGGTTATGGAGAGTATCGGGAAGATTGACGGAATCGACGAAGTTAGTCATCTGCATGTTTAATCTGTCGATAAGTAATGGCTGCCCCGCAGGGCAGCCATTACTCATTGTATCTATATAACCTGTTCGATAGGTTGCGTAGTGGTGGTATCGAGGGGATAGCTATCGTACTTGGCCTTTAGGAAGTCTATGTTATTCAGGTCGATACAACGTATTGTGTTGTTGTAGGCTGTTTTGTAGTATACCTTACGGGCTTTCAAATCTATTGCCGAAGTCCACTGCGTAGCACTCGGCATGGAGTGTTCATCGGGATTTTCGATAGCAATGGGCACATCGAAATTGTTGAGCAGATGGAAACATTGCAAGACGGTATCTTTGCCCGTAGGTTGTATTGGTGCGGTATTGCGGAAGAAGGCGGCACGCACAAAGCGTGAGGGTGGTGTAAAGTCGCCCGGTAGTCCGAGCATTGCAGAGCTGCCTCCCAATGGTTGTAGAGTGACGCTGCCGAGTGTAAGGTTGGGTGCGCTACCGGCACGCAGATTAACGTAGTTCTCCAAGTTGGCCATCTGCCACTCGAATCCGGGAGCGTTGGTAAGTACGCCTATCTCATTTTCGTAGAAGTGTACAACGCCATCGACAATCTCCATTACCACCTGTCGTCCCGAGGGCTCGCCTATACGCCAGTGTACCACCGATGTTGCTTCGAGCGACACTATATCTACCTTGTCGATGGATGCTATCAACTCGTCGATGGTGGCAAACTGGGTCAGAAGCCACTCCACTACTTGCAGGTCGGCCAATGTTACATCTGCACGTTGCTCGTCGTATGGCTTATAGCTGCCATAGCGAGGAAAGAAGAAGAGCCCGGCCGAGAGTCCCATCTCGTTTATGCCCTCGGCGATAAACTCACGTTGTACCACGGCGAGGCCTACAACACCATAGCGCGAGGTGAACTCCAAACCGTTAAGTCCCTTTGGGGTATAGGAGCGTAGTGGCTCGTTGCGAGGGATTATAACATACTCGCTTTTCAGCGGGCTGTATGCCCACTCTATCGTTCGCGCCTGAACATAGCTGCCATCACGCGATGTGAGCGATATTCCGGTGCAGGCAACAGAGAGGTGAGATGCTCCGAGCATCGATGCTGTTGCTAAAAAAAGTCCTGTCATAAATTTTCTCATAATAGATCTGTTTTAGCATGGCTAAGCATAAATCATACCTTTGAGCCAAAGAGTACTGTTTGCGATTGTATAACAGAATATTTTTTATTATATTTGCAACTGATATTAACCTTAAATGTAACTGTTATGTTAAATGAGAATTATCAGGCTCCTATGCTCGATATTGTAGGAGTTTTTGTAGAGAGTGGTTTTGCTCTGTCGTCTGTTGGTGGCGGTTTGGAAAATCCCGATGTAAAAGATGATCAAGATTGGTAGTTATGAAGAGAATTATTTTTATGGCTGTCGCACTGCTTGTTGCTACGGCCTGCTCTAAGAGTAATGTCGAGGAGATGCGTCACGATAGGCTGTCAAAAGATAAGATATATGCCACTATCGCTGATGTAGATACTCGTGTGGTCCTCAACTCCAAACTTAACACAGTATGGAATGTCGAGGATGAGATTGTTGTTGTCAATAAGGATGGTATTTCGCATTGGCAGTACGATAGTAGTGACAAAAGTCGCTCGGGTAGCTTCAGCTGCATTGAGGAGATAGCAACCGATCTCTCGGCAATAGAGTTCGACGATATGTCGGTTGCTGTATATGCCGCCAAGAGCCCCTATTATCAGAACAATCTGGGTAAGTTGCACTTTATATCGGAGGTAGCTGCCCTGCAGAAGTATGAGGTGGATAGCTATGCTTCGGGTATCAACACTATGGTAGCCAATAGTAGCGATGCTACGTACTACTCCTTTAAGAATGTGCTGGGATACCTGCGCTTGGCTATTAAGGGTGATAAGAGCGTTGAGAGCATAGTGCTTCGCGGTAATGACAACGAGCCGCTTGCGGGTGAGTTTACGGTGAGTGCGCTGGATGTTAAGAAGTGGGGTTGGAGCGAGTCTGCGCAGGGGCAGAACATAACGCTCGACTGCGGTAGCGAGGGTGTGAAGCTCGATGAGTCGGCCTCTACATACTTCTATTTTGTCCTACCTCCTATGACCTTCGATAATGGCTTTACGGTTGTCATCAACTTCACGGATGATAGCTCTGTGGAGCATAGCACCTCGAAGAAGGTTGTCATCGAGCGTAATACCTTACAGCCAATGTCGGTTATCGACATTAGTGGCGGTGAGGTAACAACGCAGTTTGTTAAGATATACCACAGCGGTACAACTATCTCAGCTCCTGTACTCACCGGTACGGATGACCTCGCCGGATATATCTATTGGGGTGATGACAATCAGAGTGCTTTGGGTGCAGTTGCATCATATACCTATGACGATGGTGTCGATACTCACGTAATAGAGATTGTGGCTACCGATGCCGAGACAATATCGGTCGAGAGCTGCAAGGGTATTTCGCAGATAGATCTGTCTAACTTTTAATCCGATGTGTTATGAAAAAGATAACTCTTTTACTTCTATTAACCATAACGTCGCTGGGACTCTTTGCCGCACCTATTGATGAGAGCCGTGCACGTGAGATTGCGGAGAGCTTCTTCAGCGGTTACTCTACACGAGGCTCGTCGAGTGACGTAGATTTGGCATGGTCGGGTAGCAGCTTCCTCGCTCAACCATTTGGCACGACGGATGCCGATGCTACACTTTATATATATAACAGAGCTTCGAACGATGGATATGTTATCGTGTCGGGCGACGATAACACAGCTCCTATTGTTGCTTTCTCGTTGGATCGTGCCTTTGATGTGGAGAATATGCCATTTACCACCAGGCGACTTCTCGAGGCATGGAACGAGCAGATTGCTGCGGCACGTGCAGGTCTGATCCCGCCCGTAAAACTTGCCTCGCAGGGAAATGTTGTCAAGAAGTACGATACGGCTCAGTGGAGTCAGTTTACCCCATATAACGATGAGTGCCCTATTATCGATGGCTATCGGGCTGTTACGGGCTGTGTAGCTACGGCAATGTCTATCATATGCCACTACAATAAGTGGCCAAAGGAGGTTAGCGGCGAAACGCCGGCATATACCTATGATGATATGGTAGACAAAAATACGAAACGTAGTATAGCTGCCAATCCGCTTGGCCCGACATACGACTATGATAATATGCTTATGGGTTATTATGATTCGAATGGTTATTCTAAGTATAATGAAGTTCAGGGAGCTGCCGTAGCACGTCTTATGCACGATATGGGTACCTCCGTAGAGATGATGTATCACCATACCGGTTCGGGAGCTTTTGATGATATGGTGCCCAAGGCCTTCTATACCTATTTCAAGTACTCTAAGCAGGCTACATATCTCCCACATGGAGAGATGAGCGAAGAGAAGTGGACTGCCATGTTACAGGAGAATCTCGCTGCATATGGCCCTACATATTTCAGTGGTGCTGGTGAGGAGGGTGGCCACGCCTTTGTATTGGATGGCTATACCGATGCCGGATACTTCCATATAAACTATGGCTGGGAAGGTGAAGGTAATGGCTACTATCTTCTTCCCAAGATAGATTTTTATGCGTATCAGGGCGCAGTATTCTATCTCGAGCCCGATAAGGATGGAACGTCAAGCTTCCGTGACTTTTTGGTGTTGCGCTATTATGACGACTCTTATAAGGGTATCACCACCGATACCACAGAGTATGTTAAGGGTGAAGCTTTTAGAGTGTGGATTGGAAATATTACTAATTTGGGTAATACAGCCTTTACGGGTGATGTCGCCTTGGTTTTATGCGATAAAGATGGAGAGGTTAAACAGACACTGCGCAACTATAAGTTTAGTGGCAGTGATAAAATTGATGTGCATTATGGCACCATCTTGGGCCCTGTAACGGTAACAATCAGCAAGGATTTGGCCAAGGGAGATCGTCTGCGTATCTACTATAAGGGTGCTAATTCCGCAGAGTGGCAGTGGGCCACGGCCTATGACGCAAACGCCGTAGATGAGATTATTGTGTGTGATACCGAACAGGAAGAGCCCGAAGAGCCCGAAGAGCCGGCAACACCTATCGACGAGGCACTATCATTTACATACTCAAAGGTAGACAAGACCATTGCTATCACATCACAGATAGATGTTGATTATAGGTTGGTGTACGGTACTAATACCAATATTGAATATAAAGTGATTAAGGCCGGTGAGAGTGCTACGATTGATTGCTCTTCGTTGCCTGCGGGTAGTTATACCTTCACCTTTAACAATGCTACATCGGAGAGTTATGTGCTTAAATTAGAGCTGTAATCTCTACTATTTTCGACCAACGCTATTTATGAAGCTCTCTAACAAGGCTCTTTTGGTATCTGCCTTGTCTGAAAAATGGTCATTTGCGCTAAGTGAACTCTGCTTTTCCAGCCTGCGAGCAGCTTCAAAATAGTTCTTGTTATACAACTTCTCAATTAGTGAGCGTGCCCAAACTTGTTGGACACGCTCATCTCTTTTGTGGCTACTGCTTAACCCATATAAGTTTTGAGGTGTCGTAGCCGCGTTGCTTGGCTATATCCACAATATGGGTCTTGGTCCGCTCGTCGATATGTGGCCGGCGTGACAGTATCCACAGATATTTCGGCGATTTACTGCCGATGAGTACCCACTCGTATTCGTCGTCTAAGGCCAAAATATTATAGTCGGAGTAGAAGAAGAGGAAGAATGACACTCGCAGCTGTCCCGGCTTATCGCCCAACTTGGCCTTGCCGTAGGAGTTCTTGCGTTTTCCGGTCTTGATATTTACTCCCGAGTTGGTAACCGATATCTTGCCATCAGGAAGGAGCGTATAAAAAGCTTCGCACTGTTCGAGGTTGCGCTCGAAGGTGTGGTCGAAGCGGGCTATCTCATACCATCGCCCCATAAAGCGTTTTATATCGAGTGAAGCTACGGTGCTGCTATCTATTGTGGGGGTTTGCGCCCTGCAACCTGCCACAGTCATCAAACATAACATAGTGCCGATAATAATCATTTTAACTGTTCTCATAGAAAAAATCGTTTTCGCTCACTCCTGCATAATCAGTGCCAAATGTGGTGGTCGTGGTCGTCGGAAGTTTCATATCTGTTATATGTGTTACGGCACTAATCGTGCGTAGAAGTGTGTCAGAGCCACTATTCGTTGCAAAGGCGTTGCATCGATGTTAAATTTGTGTTACATTCTTTTGTAACTATTGTATGGCTCTTTTTTACTGATTACATTTGTTGCGTAAAAGTGATGAAACTATAAAAACAAATATAAAATTATGATGCAAGCTTTGACATTACTTGGTGCGCTCGGTATGTTCCTCTACGGAATGAATCTTATGAGCGCAGGATTGCAGAAGGCGGCAGGTAGCAAGATGCGTAACCTGTTGTCGGCGATGACCTCTAACCCATTCAAGGGTGTTCTTACCGGTCTGGGTATCACTACGGTTATACAGTCGTCATCGGCGACAACCGTGATGACCGTAGGTTTTGTAAATGCCGGATTGCTATCACTATCTCAGGCCGTGGGCGTAATTATGGGTGCCAATATCGGTACTACGGTTACAGCATGGCTCGTATCACTCCTCGGCTTTAAGGCTGATATATCACTCTTTGCTGTGCCTTTGATGGCCGTAGGTTTCATTCTCAGCCTATCGAAGAGCGATAAACGTCGTCATATCAGTGAGCTTATCGTAGGCTTCTCGCTGCTCTTCCTCGGTCTGTCACTGATGAAGGAGTCGGTGCCCGACCTGCGTGAGACACCCGAGGTGTTGTCATTCATTCAGAACTGGACAAGCTATGGCTTTGGCTCGGTGCTAATCTTTATGGTGTTCGGTACGGTGCTTACCCTGGTGTTGCAGTCGTCGTCGGCAACAATGGCTCTTACGCTGATTATGGTAAACATGGGTTGGATACCGTTTGAGATGGGTGCTGCAATGGTGCTTGGTGAGAATATCGGTACGACGATTACAGCAAATATCGCAGCAGCTGTGGGTAATGCCAATGCTCGCCGTGCCGCTCTTGCTCATACGCTCTTCAACGTATTCGGTGTATGCTGGGCATTAGCACTATATCGTCCATTCCTCTCACTCGTAGGTACGGTAATATCGTGGCTGGGCTTGCCTAATCCTATGGATATAGCACACTCTGCACAGATAGCAATGACTACGGAGGAGAGTATGGCAACACTCTATGGCGTATCAATGCTTCACACACTCTTTAACACCTTCAATACACTCGTTCTGATATGGTTCGTGCCGGTTATTGTGAAGATTGTTTCGACGGTTATCAAGGATAAGAAGGGCGCAGATGATGAAGTCGTTAAGTTGAAGTATATCAATGCCGGCCCATTGGCAACAGCAGAGCTCTCTATTGGCCAGGCTCGTAGCGAGGTTGTACACTTTGCCGAAATCTCTCGCCGTGAGGTAGGTTTCATTCGTGCTGCAATCAACGCGACCTCGGATAAAGCCTTCGAAGAGATGCGAGTAAAACTTGTTAAGTACGAGGAGATAGCCGACCGTATGGAGTATGAGATAGCATCGTTCCTAAACTCATTGCCCGATGAGAGTATCAGCGATGAGGCTCGTGATGAGGGTAAGCGTATGTACAAGATTATCGGAGAGCTCGAAAGCCTCGGCGATTCGGGTGAGGCTGTTAGCCGAATCCTGTCACGCCGCAATAGCCACAAGCGTACATTTACCTCGGAGCAGGTGGAGAAGCTTGGCAAGATGCTCAACGTCTTGGATCATGCCTACGAGATTATGATCGAGAACCTCAAGGCCGAGAAGTTTGAGGAGATAGGCCTGCGTCTGGCTACCGATTGCGAGATAGAGCTCAACGAACTTCGCAACAATATCCGTGAGGAGGAGATTATGCAGATAGAGCAGAATGGTGCAAACTATCAAGCGAGTGTATACTACCTCGACACCGTATCGGAGTTGGAGCGTATGGGTGACTTTATAATCAACATATCGCAGGCTCTCGGTAAGTAGCAGTCTCGGTAATATACGACATAATAAGTAAGTGGGATATCGGCGGGCAGAATGTTGTCCGTCGATACCTTTTTTTATGAGTCCGTAATATTTTTTTGTATGTGTAAAATATGTTAATTTGCTGATATGTAATGACTTGTCTATTTCACTAAAAAAAAAGATTGTGGCACGATTTGTATATCCCGAAAAATTAGTATCTTTGCAGGCCTGAAATTTTGGTTTCGGGTATTGGATTACAATAAATTAAGTATTAACTAAACGTAAACAAAAGTGGATTCAAAAAGCTACAAGACTATCTCGGTCAAGGCAGAGGACGCTCAGAAGGAGTGGTTCGTGATTGACGCTACGAACGAGATTTTGGGACGTCTTGCTTCGCAGGTTGCTAAGATCCTCCGTGGCAAGAACAAGCCTAGCTACACTCCCCACACTAATTGCGGTGACTACGTTATCGTAATCAATGCGGATAAGGTGAAGCTTACAGGCGCAAAGATGACCGATAAGGTCTATACTCGCTACACCGGTTTCCCCGGCGGTCAGCGTTTCGCTACACCAGCTGACTTCTTGACAACCGACAAGAAGCCTCAGTTCGTTGTTGAGCACGCCGTACGCGGTATGTTGCCTAAGACTCGTTTGGGCGAGGCAATTATGAAGAATTTGAAGGTTTATGCAGGCGCTGAGCATCCTCACGCTGCACAGAACCCAAAGGAGATTAAGTTAAACGAGATTAAGTAAGAATTATGGAAGTTGTAAACACCGTAGGTCGCCGTAAGGCAGCTGTGGCTCGCGTATTCGTGAAGCCGGGTAATGGTAAGATTACAATCAACCACAAGGAGTTGGAGGTTTACTTCCCCCTTCATATTCTTCAGTACGAGGTTAAGCAGCCTTTGCTCGTAACCAACACATTGGAGAACTATGACGTTACTATCAACCTCGTAGGTGGTGGTATCAAGGGTCAGGCTGAGGCTGCTCGTATGGGTATTGCCCGTGCTCTCTGCCAGATTGATGCAGAGATGCGTCCTGTATTGAAGAAGAACGGCTTCCTAATGCGTGATTCGCGTGAGGTTGAGCGTAAGAAGCCAGGTCAGCCTGGAGCACGTCGTAAGTTCCAGTTCAGTAAGCGTTAATCCTTACACGACCGAACTTCGGCAAAAGCACAATCAGGGTTTCGAAACCTCGGGGACCACACCTATATATTATTATGTCGCATAGGCGATGGCGTAGGGTGGTGTAGGACATTAAGCCATTTGCGCCGGGAGTGCTGCCACGATGGTTGCCCGATTGCGGAAAACCAGCGAGAACAAGAGATGTTGCTACTCGCAGGTTGATAAAAAGAGTAAAACGATTAAAACAAAAAAGAAAATGTCACGTACAGATTTTAATACACTTTTGGAGGCCGGTGTACACTTTGGTCACTTAAAGAGAAAGTGGAACCCTAAAATGGCTCCATATATCTTTATGGAGAAGAACGGCATCCACATCATTGATCTTCACAAGACTGTAATCAAGCTTGATGAGGCTGCTGCAGCTATGAAGCAGATTGTAAAGAGCGGTCGTCGCATCTTGTTCGTAGCTACTAAGAAGCAGGCTAAGGAGATCGTTGCCGAAAAGGTAGCAGCCGTAGGTATGCCATACGTTACAGAGCGTTGGGCAGGCGGTATGCTTACAAACTTCCCCACTATACGTAAGGCCGTTAAGAAGATGGCTACCATCGATAAGATGACCAACGACGGCACTTTCGATAATTTCTCAAAGCGTGAGAAGCTTCAGATTGCACGTCAGCGTGCAAAGCTCGAGAAGAACCTCGGTTCTATCGCAGATCTTAACCGTCTTCCTGCTGCCTTGTTCGTTATCGACGTACAGAAGGAGCAGAACGCTGTTAAGGAGGCTAAGCGTTTGAGCATCCCCGTATTTGCTATGGTAGATACTTGTTGTGATCCAACCGACATTGATTACGTTATTCCAGCAAATGACGATGCAGCAAAGTCAATCGCTACTATCCTTGATGTAGTATGTGGTGCTATTGCTGAGGGTGCAGAGGAGCGCAAGCTTGAGAAGGAGAAGGAGGCTCAGGAGGCTGAGGCTTCTGAGGCAGCTGCAAAGAAGGAGGCTAAGCCACGTATCAAGAAGGCAGTTAAGGCTGCTGTTGATGCTGAGGAGGCTGCCGTAGCTGATGTTGTTGCTGCAACAGAGACTGCCACTGAGGAGTAAATTTAGAACCTAAGGCGGGTTGGCGATGAGGCCCGCTCGCCTTGGTTTTATTATTGCATTATTTATTAACGAATAAAAAACTAATAGATATTATGGAAATCAAAGCAGCTGATGTGATGAAGCTCCGTAAGATGACCGGTGCTGGTATGATGGACTGCAAGAAGGCTTTGCAGGAGGCTGAGGGCGATTTCGAGCGTGCCAAGGATATCATTCGTGAGAAGGGTAAGTTGGTTGTTGCTAAGCGTTCGGATCGTACGGCTACTGAGGGCGTTGTTGTTACTAAGATTGTTGGCGAGAAGGCATACATCCTTTGCCTCGCTTGCGAGACAGACTTCGTAGCGGCTAATGTTGAGTTCGGTGCTTCGGCAAATGCTATGTTGGAGGTTGCTGTTGCTGCTGATGCAGCTGACCGTGATACTCTTCTTGCTGTTAAGACTGCAGAGGGTGTTACCGTTGAGGAGATGGTTACCGAGAAGTCTGGCCAGACAGGTGAGAAGGTAGAGCTCGCATACTATGCTCGTATTGAGGCTCCTTACTGCGTATCGTACGTTCACTTCAACAAGAAGCTCGGTACTATCCTTGGTTTCAATAAGCCTATCTCTGAGGAGGCTGCTAAGGCTGTTGCTATGCAGGCTACCGCTATGGCACCTATCTCTATCGACGAGAACGACTGCCCGGTAGAGGTTGTTGAGAAGGAGCGTGCTATTGCTCTCGAGATGATGAAGCAGGATCCTAAGAACGCTAACAAGCCTGAGGCTATTCTTGAGAAGATTGCCGAAGGTAAGATGCGTAAGTTCTTCGAGGAGAACACTCTTCTTAACCAGTGTGTTGTAGGTGAGAAGGAGACTATCCGCGAGTTCATCCAGCGTGCCGATAAGGAGGCTACTGTTGTTGCTTACAAGCGTTTCGCTCTTGAGGCATAGTCGAGGCTACTCCTTAAAATAACTATTCCTCCACATCTCAGGGTGTGGAGGAATAATTTTTATAGGCAGAGTTGTTATTTGCGGAAAATGAAGTATACGGCAAGTACCAAACATGCAAAGCCTGCCATATGATTCCATTTCAGCGGGTCGCCCTTAACAAAGAGCACTGCAAATAGTGTAAATACCACGAGTGATATCACCTCCTGTATCACTTTTAGCTGCCATAGCGTGAAAGGTCCGCCAAGTTCGTGGCTGCCTATGCGGTTTGCGGGTACTTGAAAGCAGTATTCAAAGAGTGCTATACCCCAGCTGAGTAGTACTATTGCAACTATGCCGTATCTCTCCAACTTCGACTTAAAGGCGATATGACCATACCACGCCAATGTCATAAACACATTAGAACATACCAAAAGTGCTATTGTTGCAATACCTTTGAGTAGCATATATAATTATTTTATTTGTTTTTGATTGGCAAAGGTACGAAAAAATGTCTTACAATATGCCGAGAGCATCTATAATATGCTACTCATTTTTGTAAATGTTTGGGTAATTCACATAATAGTAGTAACTTTGCGTGATTTATGAAACAATCTTAAACTTATAAAATGATGAATAAATTTTTAGGAATTTTTGCTATGGGAACATTGTTACTTACCTCATGTGCTACGACCGTGGAGCAGGAGGGTGAGCAGCCTTGGATTGTTGATCGTTTCGATGACATCAAGGTTATCCGTTACGAGGTCCCAGGATTTGAGTCGCTTACTCTTGAGGAGAAGGAGTTAATCTACTATCTATCAGAGGCAGCTAAATGTGGACGTGACATCTTGTTCGACCAGAATTTTAAGTACAACCTCTCGATACGTCGCACTCTCGAAAGCATATATACTGCATCAGAGAAGCGTGATGGCGATGAGTTCAAGGCTTTTGAGAAGTATCTTAAAAAGGTGTGGTTTGCTAATGGTATCCACCACCACTATTCCAACGATAAGTTTACTCCTGAGTTCTCTGAGGAGTGGTTCCGTGAGCAGTTGGCTAAGTATATCAACGACGATAACCGTCATATTGAGGATGATTTTCTCTGCGAGATTCTCTTCAACAAGGAGCTTTATGCATCGCGTCTTAACCAGACAGCCGGTGTAGATGTTGTCAAGGCCTCGGCTAACAACTACTATGAGGGAGTATCACAAGAGGAGGTTGAGGCATTCTATGCAGGTATGGTTGCTGCCGATGCCAATAATCCTGAGCCTATATCGTATGGTCTTAACTCGAAGCTTATGCGCGATGAGAATGGTAAGATTGTCGAGAAGGTGTGGAAGATAGGTGGTATGTACTCGCCAGCTATTGAGCAGATTGTATATTGGTTGGAGAAGGCTGCCACGGTAGCTAAGGGTGAGCAGAAGGCAACCATTGAGGCTCTTATCAAGTACTACAATACAGGCGATTTGAAGGATTTCGACGATTATAGCGTTCTTTGGGTTAAGGATACAGCCTCGAATGTAGATTTCGTAAATGGCTTTATCGAGAACTATGGTGATCCTCTTGGCCGTAAGGCATCGTGGGAGTCGGTAGTTAATTTCCGCGACGAGGAGGCTTGCCACCGTACCGAGATTATGGCTGCCAATGCACAGTGGTTCGAGGATAACGCTCCTATCAACCCTGCATATCGCAAGGAGGAGGTTAAGGGCGTATCGGCTAAGGTTATCACCGTAGCTATGCTCGGTGGCGATTGCTACCCTGCAACAGCCATCGGTATCAACCTTCCTAATGCAGACTGGATTCGTAAGGAGCATGGCTCTAAGTCGGTTACCATAGACAATATCACCTATGCCTATGATAAGGCAGCTCAGGGTAACGGCTTTGCCGAGGAGTTCGTACTCCGTGAGGAGGATCGTGAGCGTATGGCTAAGTGGGGTAAGCTCAGCGATGACCTCCACACCGACCTTCACGAGTGCCTTGGCCACGGCTCGGGACAGCTTGCCCCTGGTACTAAGGGCGATGAGCTTCGTACCTACTCATCTACATTGGAGGAGGCACGTGCCGACCTCTTTGCGCTCTACTATCTTGGCGACGAGAAGCTTATCGAGATTGGTCTTATCCCAACATTGGATGTAGCTTGGGCGCAGTATAGCAAGTATATCATGAACGGTATGATGACTCAGCTATCACGTATCGAGCCTGGTAAGAATGTAGAGGAGTCTCATATGCGTAATCGTAAGCTTATTGCTGAGTGGTGCTATGAGAAGGGTAAGGCGGAGAATGTTATCGAGCTTGTGGAGAAGGATGGTAAGCACTATGTCGTTGTAAACGACTTTGAGCGTCTGCGTGAGCTCTTTGGAGAGCTTCTTTGCGAGGTGCAGCGCATCAAGTCTGAGGGCGACTATGAGGCTTGCCGTGCTTTGGTTGAGGACTATGCCGTTGTTGTAGACCCAGCTATCCACGCTGAGGTTATCGCACGTAACAATGCTCTTAACATTGAGCCTTATGGCGGTTTCGTTAATCCCGAGTACGAGCTTGTTACCGATGATGCCGGTAATGTCGTAGATGTTAAGATAAGCTATCCTGCCAACTATATCGAGCAGCATCTACACTATGGTAAGGATTATTCGTTCCTTCCCTCACTAAACTAATTTTTGTGATAAGGGGTCATCTGCGACCTCTCAATCATTGCCCCGAATGGAATGTACGCTAAGTACTATCCATCCGGGGCAATTTCTTAATCGAGGCCACAGCTAACCCCTTCTGACAAAAATTTATGTGATAGCGGCGTATTAGCGACGCTTCAGTCCAAAGGGCGAATGGGAAATACGCTGAGTATGTCCCATCCGCCCTTTCTCGTGTCAGCGCCACTACTGCGCCACTCTGACAAAAATTTTCGTGATAAGGGGTCGATTGCTGCCCCTAACAAAAAATGGCGACAATGGGACGTACGCTAAGTACTACCCATCGTCGCCATTTTTGCCGAGTGTGGC
>JAFVRN010000037.1 GCA_017504265.1 Alistipes sp.
CAATCAGGTTAGCCCACGCAAATCGTGAGCGGAACCTTTTGTTTGCAGAAAAATATGAATTTTACCAGAATTCAGAAGACAAACAAAAGCTAACGCTTTCTTGTGTTAAATATGTATGTGCAGCAATGCTACACGAATGAGGGAGGGGTTAGTTCTTGCCAGCCTCTACAGAAACCTTGCGGAACTCCTTCATCAACTTCTCAAGCTCCAACGAAGCCTTACGAGCGCGAGTTCCAGCAGCCTTATTACCTTTCTCTACCTGCAACGCTGCATCCTTTGAGAATGCCTCGAATGCCTCATTGATTTTTGCTACCAATTCGTTCATAGTGTCTATTGTTTTAGAATTCAACTGCAAAGATACTTATTTTTTGCAAATCAGATATCTATACGCAACTATTTTCTGTTTCTATTGAAAGCAACAGACCTAGCTGTCATCATTTCCTCAACATCGCTGAGTGTTGTTGAATAGTCTTCGCGCTTATTCTTTTCCAACCATTCATCAATGTCTCTTTTTCTAAAGTATATTCTGTTACCTTGTTTAATGTGAGGTACCAACCTGTCATTAGTAATGCGATATATGGTTGACTTGGATTTATGCATATACTCACATAGTTCTTTAGTATCCATTAGCTTATCTCCACTTTTGAGATCTACAAGGGTTAGAATGCAGCATTCCAGCGACTCTACTTTCTGTACAAGGTCTGTAATAATACCATGCAACTCCTCATTTGTGATAGTGTTCTGTTCCATAGCCTTTTTTATGAAAGTATAGTGCACCGAAAGGTAATAAGGTTTACGAAATGATAAAAAAATGAGACCTCTATGTTTTGTAGAGGTCTCCAATCTTACTTCAAGCTGATTGCATTTGCTGATTTTCTTTTCTCATTATCCATAATATCAGCGTAGATTTGAGTGGTCGAAATAAACCTGTGTGTCAACATTTTGCTTACAGTATACAGATCAGTTCCCATTGCTAATTGCAATGTGGCAAATGTGTGCCTGAAGCAGTGAAATGTTATATGCTTGGTAATACCAGCTCGTTTTAACCATCTTTTAAGAGGGGCGTTAAGCATTCCACGTGCAAAATCCTCGAACACTTTACCTTCCTTTTTGCGTTTACCACAGTAGGACAAAGCCTCTTCACTAATATGTAATGTTGCTTCGGTCTCCGTTTTCTCAGTGCGTATTCTCATGCACCAACCACCATCTGGAGCCTTGACAATATGTTTCCACTCCAACTGTATAATATCACTAACACGCAGTCCAGTGAAGCAGGAGAAGATCGCAGCTCTGCGTAATACCGGGATATCGCAAGGAGTAGTATCGAGACGTTTTAATTCCTCTAAGGTCAGATACTCTCTTTTAGTCTCGACATACTCTATCTTATCAAGGTAGTCATTGATATTCTCTTTGAGCAGCCTATCACGGTATGCTCTTTTGAGTACTGCTCTAAAAGTAGAGAAGTATGACGCCTTGGTATTAGTGTGCATTGCGACACCTGGACGCCTTACAGAAGTAGCTGTTAATAAGTACTCACCAAATTTCTTGGCAACATCTACATCTAACTCCTCAAATGAACATTTACCGTGTATAAATTTTTCAAAGTGTTGATACGACCCCCACCATTTGCTATTACTTGGCTTACCCTCGGCTAAATTTCTGTAATACTCCAGAAAATCACCTTTCATTTTAGACTTATCCAAAAAGCCAAACTGTTCATTGATGATGGACTCTGTACGACAAGCTAAAATACCTTCTGCACGAGTCATCATTTTGACATTGTAAGCTCTTTCCTTATCAGTTTTGGGCTTGTCATACACATAAATTCCAAGCGACTCTTTATATACGCGCTTCATCTTATCCTTTAAGAAGATTGCTGGACTATAGCGCAGATATAGCGACGACTTACCGTTTTTGATAGGTCGCTTAACAAGTAATACTCTCGAAGTTACTGACATATCTATATATTTTTTTGTTTACTATTCATTAGCCCATCTAGTTCTGGCTTTGATATCTTTATGTATTTCCCTTCTTTATGTGTCGGGATATTATATCGTTTGATATATTGGTACAATGCATCTCTGCTTATACTATATTTCGAAATAGCTTCTTCAACAGTATAATACTCTGGTTGCGGAAACTTCTTGCGCATCAGTTCATCAAAGTGCTCTTTTGAGTAATATCCTTTGTTGCCTTTTCGCATTTTAGGAACAGGATTCTTATAAATAAGAACTGAGACATAGTGTGGATCCAAACCATAAATATTATTGATATCCTCCATTGTGTACCATTCCTTAATATTAGGATCGGGAAGTCTACTTGCCAATAATTCGTCAATATGTTTTTTCGAATAGTGCACTTTCCCGTTAATTCTCATTCGAGGGACCATATTATTAGATACGCACCCGTGAACACCTTGAACTGAAATGTCATATTTCTGACATACTTCCTCAAGTGTGTACCATTCTGAGATGTCCGGATCGGGAGTGTTTAGAGAAAAGCATCTGTCAATATGCTTCTTGCTAAAATATGTCTTATTCCCGTGCTTCAGTCTCGGAATGTTTTTAGTCGCTGCATACTTGAAAACAGTATCCTTGCTAACCTTAAATTTTTCGATGACCTCTGCCGTCGAGTAGTACTCTGCCACAGGTTTGGAGATCACACGCCTTACCTGGTAAGGAATATTCGTTTTGAACAAAGCATCTATATCAACTCTGCGGATAAAAATCTTCCTATTCATCTTAATACAATTTATCTTTCCTGTTACGCAGTATCTATAAACCGTCGTACTGGATATGCCCATAAGTTTGGCAACATCATCGCAAGACAGATACTCCTTTTTAAGTGTAGTGGGAGATGGAGATGGAAGGTTTTCTCCTTCGAGGACTTTTTCTAACTTTTGCTCTCTTTTTTCGGTTTTATAGTTTCGTTGCGAACATTGGTGAGAGCAGAACCTTGTTGTCATTTTGTGGGCGGTAAATTTCTTTCCACAAAACTCGCACACCTTTGTTACTTCAATTTTGCTCATATGAGAGATATAAGTGTAGATGTCTATTATCTGGGCGATATCACCGGCGAAATAAACTCCGATGATATTCTAAGTGAGATAACATCTACTTGTTATGAAATTGGGATTTTGGTTTGATTTTAGATTGCACCTCATTGCACTCCATTTCACTCCGTTGCGCCTCATTGCAAACTTGGTGAAATCTCTTTAATAGTGGTAGGACAGGTGATGATATCTGACATTGTGGGACAAATATGGCCCAAAAAAGTGATAAACTATGCTATATCAATGACAACTTGACTTTATCACAAAAACACGAAAGGCGCTCTAAATGAGCGCCTTTGATAGTTTATGATAGCTAATGATAAAGTGATTTTACTTGCCGATGCAGAATTTGGAGAAGATTGAGTGCAGGATGTCGTCGGAGGTGATTTCGCCGGTGATTTCGCCGAGGTGGTGGAGAACTTGGCGTAGATCCTCGCTAAGGAGATCGGAGGGAGCATTATGCCTAAGCGACTGTTCTGCATCGTGTAGAGCAGAAAGAGCCTGGCGTAGGGCATCGTAGTGGCGTATGTTGGTGACATACACATCGTCGCCGCCATAACTTGGCGTAGATATAATCGTACGCAGCTTCGATATAAGTTCATCGATGCCATACCCCTCCTTAGCCGATATATAAAGGTATGGCTCATCGCTGTGTTGAGACGCAATATCTATCTTATCAACCTTATTGATAAGGCGCACATAGTGTTGCTCTTCGCTAATGTTTATCCTCTCAAATACAGGATACTCTGCGCTCGCCACATGCAATACGATATGTGCCATATCAATCGCCTTATGTGTGCGTTCTATACCCATCTGCTCCAATTCGTTGTGCGTACTATGTATGCCCGCTGTGTCTATGAAACGGTAGCGTATGCCATCTATTGTACGTGTGGCTTCGATAGTATCTCGGGTAGTGCCTGCAATGTCGGATACGATAGCTCGCTGCTCCTCTACAAGACGGTTTAGCAGAGTACTCTTGCCAACGTTTGGCTCGCCCACAATAGCCACTAAAACACCATCTTTAATGGCGTTACCTAATGCAAAAGATGATATAAGTTTTTTGAGCTGATATTCTATCTTGCCAAGCATCTCCGATAGGGTATCGCGGTTGGCAAATTCGACATCCTCCTCCGAGAAGTCGAGCTCCAACTCCAGCAGTGAGCATAGTCTGAGAAGCTCCTCTCGTAGTGATGATAGTAGTTGGGCATAATCGCCACGCATCTGTTTTGCAGCTACGCGATGTGACCACTTGGAGTCGGAGGCGATAATGTCTGCAACGGCTTCAGCTCGGCTAAGGTCGAGTTTGCCGGCAAGGAAGGCACGACGTGTAAACTCTCCTGCGGTAGCCATTCGTGCGCCATGCTCTATGGCAAGTTGCATCAGTCGTGACGCTATGTACTCCGAGCCGTGGATTGTAAACTCCACGGTATCATCTCCCGTATACGACCTCGGTGCGCGGAACAGAGCAACCACCACATCATCGAGAAACTCGCCGTCGCTATCTATTAACTCGCCATAGTGCAACGTGTATCCCTCGGCATCGCATAGCGTCTGACGACCACGAAAGAGTTTATCGGCAATCTCTATTGCTCGGTTACCGCTTAGGCGAATCATCATTACTGCACCTCCTGCTGCGGTTGCAGGAGCTACGATAGTCGATTGTGTATCAAGTATCTCGATATTCATAGCTGCAATATTGATGATTATATGGCACTCACACGAAGACGTT
Organism: Alistipes sp.; assembly: GCA_017504265.1. GTDB lineage: Bacteria > Bacteroidota > Bacteroidia > Bacteroidales > Rikenellaceae > Alistipes. The sequence goes on from JAFVRN010000037.1 coordinate 4,782, forward strand.
GCCCTATGCGTAGCGAGTTAGCATTCTTGATATTGTTCCACGTCATCAGTTGCTTTACTGTGCGGCCATACCTACGTGCGATGGCACCCAGCGTATCGCCTTTCTTTACGGTGTGATACTTGGCGGGAGGTGCTTCGCTGCGCTTCTTCTCGATATTTGCCGGTATTATATACTCTTTGAGGAATGTAGAGTCTTTGGCATGTATAGCCTCCTCGTTGGCTATATACTCCGATATATACTCTGCTGGCAGCGTAAGCGCATAGCTCTTAGTCGTTGCGGGAATTATCGAGAGTGTATACTGAGGGTTAAGCATTTTTAGTACCTCGATGTCGATATCTATTGTCGATGACACCTGTTCGAGGTGCATAGGACGGTTAATCATTATCGTATCGGTAATCATCGGCGTGGGCGCAGGTTCGTACTCTACGCCGTGTGCCTCATGGTAGGCAAAGGCATACGTAGCACCCATAAACAGTGGTACATAGCTACGTGTCTCGCGTGGCAGATGGTAGTATACATCCCAGAAATCGCCATTATAGCTATTGCGATCGCCACCGGAGCGTGTGATAGCCTTATTGACATTACCCGGTCCGCAGTTGTATGATGCTATGGCCAATGTCCAATCGCCATACAGATCGTACATACTCTTTAAGTAGCGACAGGCGGCACGCGTGGCAAGCAGCGGATTGCAACGCTCATCCACCAATGAGTTGATCTCCAAACCATACTCCTTGCCCGTGGGTAGCATAAACTGCCATAATCCTTTAGCTCCGGCACGTGATGTAGCCAATGGATTTAGCCCCGACTCCACAACAACCAAAGCTCGTAGCTCTATCGGTAGTCCGGCCTTGACCAACTCCTCTTCAATCATAGGGAAGTAGTGATAGGCATACCCCATGATATGTGCATACGAAGGCGAACAGAAACGCTCAATAGCACGACGTACCTCGTGGTTGTATTGTAGTGGTACGGGCGACATGAGGGCTTGTAGTCGCTGAACATATGTCGAGTCGCCAATGCTTGATGTCGGAAGCTGAGAACAGCTGTCCACAGTTACAAACTCCGAGAAGTAACGGTTGTATGCCTCTATGGTGCTTGTCTTGCGCCACATAGCAACCAGTGAGTCTATTTGGCGTGGTGTATTGCGCTTAGGCTCTGCCCTCTTTGGTGTATCTACGACATCGCTATATTTCAGGCTGTCTGTTGTAATACCATAAATGCTATCACGGCGTATAGCTACCTCCTCTGGAGGTGTATATTGTTTTTGTTTGCGGCGATTAGGACGCTTGTCCAAGTCGTAGGCATAGCTTCCAACCGCTGATATAAGCACAAAGAGTGATAGCAGGGTAATACGTCTAAACGATAGTAGCTTCATTGTACTAAAATTTCAAACTCAGATTGACTCCGACCGTAGGTTTGGAGTTTACCGGAGTGACATCGAAATATGGTTCCATATTCATTGTGAGGTCATCCGAAATGTCATAATCCTGAAGATGTGCATCGACGTGTGCATCAATGATTTGTAGCAGGTATACTCCGGCGGTTAGCAGGATACACAAATCTCGGTTACGTCGATAGCTATCTTTGAGGTTTTTAAGAAATGTTGCCGAGTAGTTGCCACGGAACTCGTCGGCAGCACCATTAGGGTATTTATCGGGGTTATTATCGTAATCGACACGTAGCGTATAAGCCGTCTTAAAGCGTTTATATCCACGGTTGTTCCAGTCGATGGTATATATAGTCGAAGCCAAGCCGCCAACGACGATAGGCACACGCCAATAACTCTTGTTGTATATCTGTCCGGCACCAGGGCATATTGTCGATAGGGTAGTTGCCTTCTTTACTTGCGACACGTCATTTGTGGAGTAGTTTACCGCGGCATCACCAATGAAATAGATATAGGTTGCTATGGCCACTCCTGCGTATACCTGTCGTAGCGTGTTGTGGCGTATCATCTTGGTTTGCAGCTCATCCAACTCGGGAGTGCGCATATAGCCGTGATCGACAAGATATTGGTCATACTCCGCTTTTAGCGGCTTATACTGCTTATGCTCGTATGCAAACATTCCTACCGAAGCTCCGACCAAAGGATATAACACACCAAGCTTCCAATATTGTTTGTTGTATATCTGTCCGAAGCCGGGTAGTGGTAACGACAGCCAGCACATCTTCGATAGACCCATAGAGTCGCTTATGAAGGGCTTCTTTACCTCGCCACGTTTGTTGAGACGTATGCGCTCACCGTTGGGCGCGATGCTGTCGCCCTTGCTTCTGATTACCGAGTCGCGATGAACTCTCTCTGCTACGACCTTACGCACCGAGTCACGCGCATTCTCGTCGAGTGAATCAAATTGTTTTAGCTGACCTCCTGCAATGGAGTCGAGGTAGTGAAAATAGATAGAGTCACGACGTGCCGCCGCAGATGCCTCAGCACGAAGTATTGCCGCCGAGTCGATGGGGACAAGACCTCCCTGATTGATAGTACGCACATTGCCACGCAGACGTTCACGGCTCAGCGTCTGTTGTGCCGAAAGCTCGCCACACGATGCTATAACCGCCAAAAAACCAACTATGGCAAATATGACCTTGCGAATACTCATCCCTAATATAACTCTGTAATGCACTATTTTATTTTGCCAAGACGTTCGATAAGTCTTTCGAGCTCTTCGTCGTTACTGCACTCTATGGTAATGCGGCTACCTCCTGTTGCTGTGCGCTTCACCGAGAAGTTGCTCATATATAGTCGCTCCAACCCCTCTACCAGACGTGAATAGCTTTCGGGGTACTCCTCGTCGGCCTCTATCTGTGCAGGCTTGGTCGCTATCCTCTGTGCAAGTTGCTCGGCTTGACGTACAGATAGTCCCTTGCGGATACACTTTTTAAGAGCTTTAAGCTGCTCCTCGATCTCAAGTGTCGCAATGGCCTTGGCGTGTCCCATCGATATAAGTCCCTCCTTCAATGCAAGTTGCACCTCTGATGGGAGGCTCAGTAGACGCATATAGTTGGATATGGTAGATCGTTTTTTGCCAACCTTGACCGCCATAGCCTCCTGTGTCAAACCGCACTCTTCGATAAGGCGTTGCATACCTAAGGCTATCTCTATGGCATTCAGATCCTGACGCTGTATGTTCTCTACGAGAGCCATAGCGTGCAGGTCTTCATCCTCCACCTCACGGATATATGCAGGCAGACTCTCCAAACCGGCCATCTGTGCAGCGCGCCAACGTCGCTCGCCACTGATGATTATATAACGATTCTCGGCACAGCGTTTCAGCGTGATAGGCTGTATTACGCCTAACTGTGCGATAGATGCAGATAGCTCGGCGAGAGCCTCCTCGTCGAAGTTGCTACGCGGCTGTTGAGGGTTAGGCTCAATAGCGTTTATGGCAACCTCGGCCATTTCGGCCATAGGCTTAGTCTGTATATCGGGGTTTACCGTGCCGAATATGGCATCCAGTCCACGTCCCAATCCTCTCTTCTTCTGTTGTGTCATATAATCAACTCTTTACTCTGCTACTTTTTTGCGGTTGCGTTTAAGGAACTCACGTGCCAGGCTCAGATAGTTTACCGAGCCACTTGCCGATGCATCGTATAGCATTATGGGTTTTCCGTGCGAAGGTGCTTCGCCCAGACGAATGTTACGCTGTATGACCGTCTCGTATGCCAACTCTCCAAAGTGCGTGCGTACCTCCGACACCACCTGGTTGTTTAGTCTGTTGCGCATATACATTGTGAGTACGAAGCCCTCGATTTGCAGCTCGGGGTTAAGGCGGCTTTTCACCATCTTGATAGTATTGAGCAACTTACTCAGACCCTCCAATGCCAGATACTCGCACTGTACCGGCACGAGTACCGAGTCGGCTGCCGTGAGGATATTTACCGTGGTGAAGCCGAGCGATGGCGAGCAATCTATGAAAATATAGTCGTAGCTGTTGCGCAGCGAGTCTACGATGCCCTTTATTATGTGGTGAGCATTCTCCATTGTGGCCAACTCGGTGTCTGCCGCTACGAGATTTATAGACGAGGGTAGCACCCACAGCTTCTTGATGTCGTCGCTGTGGAGGATGACCTCTTCGGCCTTGCGTGCGCCTACGATACATTCGTATATACCATCGAGGTTTATGTCAAAGCCAAGACCCGATGTGGCATTAGCCTGTGGGTCAGCATCTATGAGCAACACCTTCTTGCCCAATAGGGCTACCGATGCTGCAAGGTTAATTGCTGTTGTTGTTTTGCCGACGCCACCTTTTTGGTTTGCCAAAGCTACTACTTTTGCCATATATACTCTATGCTTCTATGCAATGAATAAATTAATTCTTGCAAAAATAGTAATTTTTATCGTATAAAGCTACTTCGTTGCCCAAAATTATCTATCTTTGTTTGATTTTTGTTTCGACTGTCGGCGGCGGTATGGCAATGGCGTGATGCCGGCCGGATAAATTATTGGGGTATGACAAACTGGAAAAGGACTCTGAGCGGCACGCTGCTCTTTATCGTGATATTCATTCTGGCGCAGTTTCTGGCATCTACGTCGGTTCTACTCTTTGGTAGGGTATGTGGTGTTGTCATCTCGGAGGATATATTCTTCATCTCCTCGTATTTGATCTCTGCTGTCATCACTCTGCTGACTGTTACGCTATGGGAACGACGCCGATATCAGACTGCCACGCATATAGAGAGCTCTGTGCGAGGCTTCGACCCTACGGCGTTGCTTATGGGCGTTGTGCTACTCGTTGCGCTCTCTATCGTTATTATGCCGCTGTCGAGCATCCTATCGCCCGACGACCGTCACTTCCCCGATGGAGGCTGGACGCTGCTTGCCGTGGTCTTTTTAGCACCACTCTTCGAGGAGCTTATCTTCCGTGGTCGCCTCTATGGGCTTCTCCTGCATAACACTACTCCGGCACGAGCAGCGCTACTATCGTCGTTGGCCTTCGCTGTCGTACACCTCGAACCTATCGTGATGATTGAGGCCTTCTTTGCAGGCTTGGTATTCAGCTATATCTATATCAAACGTCGCTCTATTATCGCTGCCATACTTCTGCATATGTGCAATAATGCTATGGCCTATACCATCCTTACGTTGCGCTATCAGGGCAAAACACTTGTCGAGTTTGTCGATAACCGTTTTGTGCTGTTTGTTATCTATGGCGTAGCCTTGGTTGTTGTCATCATCGGCTTCATAAACATCGCCCGAACACTCCACCGCGAGAGCCGCCGTGCCACCATCGAAACTTTCGAGAATAGCGATATCACGGAGTAAACATATATGCTTCAAGCAAATTATTATAAAATACCAAATAGATGGGGATTTTATAACAAAAAAGCCGTTGCAACCTCGAAAGGTTACAACGGCTTTTTTAGGCGTGAGCTAATATTATAGCAAAGCGTCGATCTTGGCTTTGAGCTGCTCCTTGGTAGCGGCACCTACGTGCTTGTCTACCTGCTTGCCATCCTTCAAGAATACGATGGTAGGAACGTTGCGAACCATATACTGAGCGGCAACATCGTCACCCTCCTCTACGTCGCACTTGCCGATAAGAACCTTACCGTCATACTCCTCAGCCAACTCGTCGATGATAGGCGCAACCATACGGCAAGGACCGCACCATGTTGCCCAAAAGTCGATAACAACAGGCATACCCTTGCCCATTACCTCATTGTAGTTCTCATTGTTGATTTTCAATGCCATAGCTGTAAAATTTTAATAGGTTTGTTAAATATTAATTGTGTAATTAATCTCGTTCTTATCCAAAAAGTCCATAATCTCGACACTCGGCGTTATCCTATATTTGCGCGAGTTGAGCTTGATGCGTACATCGCTCTTCGGGTCGTATATGTTGAAGTATAGTTGTGCTGTGCCTTCGCTATGCTGGAATGTATCGACAAACATCTCGGTAAGCGATGGACATATATCCGTAATATTGAGGTCGATACGTATCGAAGATATATTATCGGCAACGTCGGCAAGCTGCTGTATGGAGACTATCTTAAACTCCAACTCGGCAGGCTCCTTATAGGGGCGTGGTTGAACACGGCCACGTATATATAGGAAGTTGTCCTGCTCGACAAGCAACCCGAACTTCTCATAGTCCTTGCTAAACAACGTAAACTCGTGCTGCGTATTGTAGTCCTCCAAGATAAATCGTCCATATCTACGCCCATCCTTGGTCATAAGAGGCGTTACGCTTGTGACAATGCCACCCACAGCAATCTCCTTGCCGTTGAATGGCGTGAGGTCGCCAAGAGCACCAAGCTCTGCCTGACACATCTTACGCATAACAAATCCGAAGCGATCGAGAGGGTGTGCCGAAAGGTATAGGCCGATAATCTCACGCTCCTTGTTAAGTAGAGTCAGTGTATTCCAATCCTCGGCAACGGGAGTCTTAGGCTGCTGAATGTCGCTCGCGCCGCTAACAGAACCAAAAAGGCTCTGCTGAGCATTCTGCTGCTCCATCTGTACACGCTGGCCATAGCGGGCGAGGGCCTCGATGAAGATGACTCCCGAAGCATCGGCAGCAAAGAAGCGTGAACGATTGAAGTCGATAAGCGAGTCGAAACCTCCGGCATAGGCTATATTCTCCAAACACTTGCGATTGACAGTACTGTAATTAACTCGCTCCATAAAGTCGTATATCGACTTATATGGTCCATTCTTCAATCGCTCGTCGATTATGGATTGTGAGGCGGCCTCGCCTACACCCTTAATGGCTGCAAGACCGAAGCGCACATCACCATGCTTATTGGTCGAAAACTTAACCATCGACTCGTTAATATCGGGTCCGAGAACGGCGATACCCATACTCTTGCACTCGGTCATATAGGCCGTAACCTGCTTGATGTCGTTTAGGTTGCGGCTGAGTACCGTCGCCATATACTCCGAGGGGTAGTGCGCCTTGATATATGCGGTCTGGTATGCTACCCACGAGTAGCATGTGGCGTGCGACTTGTTGAATGCATACGATGCAAACTTCTCCCAGTCGGCCCATATCTTCTCCAATACCTTCTCGTCATGACCATTGGACTTACCTCCGCTAATGAACTTAGGCTTGAGCTCGTCAAGTTTCGACTTGATCTTCTTACCCATAGCCTTGCGCAACGTGTCGGACTCGCCGCGCGTGAAGTTGCCGAGGAGTCGCGAGAGAAGCATGACCTGCTCCTGATATACGGTAATACCATACGTATCTTTCAGGTATCGCTCCATGATGGGGATATCGTATACGATAGGTTTACGGCCGTGCTTACGATCGATAAAGTCGGGTATATAGTCCATAGGACCGGGACGATATAGCGCATTCATCGCTATGAGATCCTCGAAGGTCGATGGCTGTAACTCTCGCAGGTATTTCTGCATTCCCGGGGACTCGAACTGGAACGTGCCAATAGTGCCTCCCTTGCAGTATAGCTCGTAGGTCTTTTTATCGTCGATGGGTATGGTGTCAGGATCGATTTTAACACCGTGCGTCTGCTCGATAACCTCGACAGCATCCTTGATAATCGAGAGTGTTTTAAGACCCAGAAAGTCCATCTTGATAAGTCCCGTATCCTCGATTACCGAACCCTCGTACTGTGTGACGAGCATCTTCTCGCCCGTCTCCTTGTCGTCGGCCGTACTTACGGGAACCCAGTCGGTAATATCGTCACGACAGATAATCGTGCCGCAGGCGTGAACTCCGGTGCCACGCACGTTGCCTTCGAGCATACGGGCATACTTTATCGTGTCACGCATTATAGGGTCGGATGACTCCTCGGCAGCTTTAAGCTCAGGTACAGCCATAATGGCATTTTTGAGGTTTATTTTAAGCTGCTTGTCCTTATCGTTGGGGTCGGTAATACGATCGGGTACCCACTTGCATAGCTGGTTGGCTTGTGCCAAGGGTAGCTTCTGCACACGTGCGACATCTTTGAGAGCCATTTTGGTGGCCATAGTACCATAGGTGATGATGTGTGCCACCTTCTCCTTGCCATACTTTTGTGTCACCCAATTCAACACGCGGCCGCGACCATCGTCATCGAAGTCGATATCGATATCGGGCAACGAGATACGGTCGGGGTTGAGGAAACGCTCAAAAAGCAAATCGTATTTAATCGGGTCTATCTGTGTGATGCCAAGACAGTAAGCAACGGCCGATCCTGCGGCCGATCCACGTCCGGGGCCTACCGATACGTCGAGCTCTTCGCGTGCAGCACGTATGAAGTCCTGCACGATAAGGAAGTAGCCGGGGAAACCCATAGTCTTCATTATGTGCAACTCGAACTTCAAGCGCGTCTGCGTCTCCTCGTCGAGGTCGCCATAACGCTTTTTTGCACCATCCATTGCGAGCTTGGCAAGGTAGTCTGCTTCGAGCTTTATTCGATATAGCTTGTCGTAGCCGCCCAGCTTCTCTATCTTCTTCTTGGCATCGCTCTCAGACATTACGACATTGCCATTCTCATCCTGCGTAAATTCGTCGAAAAGGTCCTTCTCCGTATACTTTTGGCGATAACCCTCCTCTGTGCCAAACTCCTCGGGTATGGCAAATGTCGGCATGATAGGGGAGTGGTCTATCGAATAACTATCGACCTTGTTGCATATCTCGATGGTGTTGTCCAGAGCCTCGGGAATATCTCCGAAGATGGCATTCATCTCTGCCGTGGTCTTCATCCACTCCTGCTTGGAGTAGAGCATACGGCGTGGGTCGTCGAGATCTTTGCCCGTGCCAAGACATATAAGACGGTCGTGTGCCTCGGCGTTCTCCTCGTCCACGAAGTGTACGTCATTTGTACATACCAGCTTAACACCGAGCTTCGAAGAGTACTCTATAAGCTTCTCATTGACCTTCAACTGCACTTGATATGCTTCGTGATTGGCATTCTCGACCGTGGCCTTATGTAGCTGAAGTTCGAGGTAGTAGTCCTCTCCAAATATCTTTTTATGCCACAATATGGCATCTTCTGCCTCACTTAGACGACCCTCTCTAATCAGGCGTGGTATCTCGCCTCCGATGCAAGCCGAGCAGCATATGAGTCCTTCGTGATACTTCTCCAACTCAACACGGTCGGTACGAGGACGCATATAGAAACCTTCGGTATATCCCTTGGATACTATTTTGATGAGGTTCTTGTAGCCGGTCATATTCTTTGCCAACAGAATAAGGTGATAACCGCTTTGGTCCTCCTTACCCTCCTTGTTAAAGAGACGGCGGCGTGCCACATATACCTCGCAGCCGATTATGCCTTTGAACTCAGCCTTTGGCAGGGCATCTAACTCGTTGCGGGCCTTGGCAAGAGATACTGATACATCTTCGCCTATCTCCTCTTCTGTGGCTGTGCCGTTTTCAAGACGTTCGACAAGGGCTTGTGCTGCTTTAAGTTTGCCTTTGCGTTCTGAATTTTTCTTGGATACATAGTTGAAAAACTCCTTGATTCCGAACATATTACCATGATCGGTAAGAGCTATGCCCGGCATACCATCTGCTATGGCCTTATCGACAAGTCGTTGGATACTTGCCTGGCCATCCAATAGCGAGTATTGGCTATGTACGTGAAGATGAACAAATGGTCGCATAATGTAGTTTACAACTAATAATATTTCAGCGTACAAATATAGACATTATTTTTAATATAAATTTTAGTAAAACACTTTCATTTTACAGAAATAATAACTACCTTTACGTAAAACTTAGTGCTATGGAGACGAATAATTCAGAATCTTTGGTTGTCTTGCAGAGCTACGATAACCAACTATCGGCCGAAATAGCTAAGTCTATGCTCGATTGTGCCGGTATATTTTGTGCGCTCGAAGGGGAGTATATGTCACAGATTTACACTATTGGAGCCTTCCCTGTAAGGCTTGTTGTGCGCGCCGAAGACCTTGTCGAGGCTCGACAAATTCTCGAAAACAGATAGCATCAAGCCGGTAAAGAAGAGGCTGACTGCGGATGTATACCCGAGGTCAGCCTCATTTTGTTTGTCTATATTATGTGTTGCAGTAATATCCCTATTAGTTGTTTGTCCTACATAAACTTCTTCCATATATGCCACGATGCAATAGCTTGTGTTTGAAGCATTAGCATGCCGCCTATGGTCTGAGCTTTTCGCTCTTTGCCACGACTTATAAACTCGGTTGTGGCGGGGTTGTATATCAAGTCAAACAGCCGGTGTTGCTCCGATAGTGCATCGTACGGTATTGTGGGAGCTTCATCCGAGTTAGGGAACATGCCGACCGGAGTAGTGTTAATTATAAGCTTATGCTCCGCTATTATCTCGGGTGTCAGCTGCTCGTAGGTAATATCCCCACGTGATGTGTCGCGAGAAACAACTGTGTGTTTAATGTCGTACTTGCGCAGTACATATCGTACCGCCTTTGATGCACCGCCCGAGCCGAGTATAAGAGCTTTGGTATCGGCATCTGTATCAAGCCACTCCAGCGAAGCCTCAATGCCTGTGGTATCGGTGTTGTCGCCAATGGTACGTCCATCGACTACCGATACGCAGTTTACCGCTCCCACCTCACGTGCCTTATCGGTGAGTTCGTCAAGGTATTCGATGATTTGCTCCTTATATGGTATGGTTACGTTAAACCCGCTTAGCTCCTCTCTCCTAATGAGTTCTGGTAGTTCGGCTATCTCCTCTATCTCGAATAGACGATAGTCGGCATCAATCTGTTCGGCTTGAAATTTTGCTGTAAAGAACTTTGCTGAAAAGGAGTGTCCAAGTTTCCTGCCTATAAGTCCGTAGTGTCGCATAGCTCCGTATTGTTATTCTCCACAATCTCTGTTGTTGTGTCACAATTGTTGTTGCTTGTGTCGCTCTCCTCGGCACCAAACAACCAAAAGGCTAATGCCGTAAAGCCTATGAGCATCGCAGCAAGGAGTGTGGCCAACAAGTTGAAATACTTGTCGATAAATACCTTTATGGGTGCTCCGAATTTCCATATCAGCCATGCAATAAGATAGAAACGCATGCCACGGGCAATAATCGAGGCAATGATAAACATCGTGAAGTTGATGTCGAACATGCCACCTGCAATGGTAAACAGCTTGAATGGAAGAGGTGTAAATCCTGCGGTAAATACAATCCAGAAATTGAAGCGATCATACAGGTTACCTACATTATTGAAACTCTCCATGCTGAATACGTGGTCGTAGAAGAAGTTTGCAATAGCCGTAGGATCACCCGCCGGAGTAATCCATAGGAAGTGTCCCAAACCATAGCCCAGAGCTGCACCTATAACCGAGCCTATAAGGCATATCGTGGCAAAACGAAATGACTTCTTGGTAGCTCCAAGACAGAGTGCAATAAGTAGAATATCGGGGGGTAGCGGAAACCAACTTGCCTCGAAAAGAGCGATAAAGAGCAGTGCTAACCATCCCCATTTGCTATCGCACCACGATAGCACCCAATCATATAATCTTCTTACCATACTATTTCTGTTTCGCAATTCGGGGCAAATGTACAATAATTACTCGAAATCGACAACAATTCCTCCGCCAATGACTAAATTGTTGCGATAAAAGACCAATGGCTGACCCTTGGCCGGTGCCCACGCAGCATCCGGCGATGTTACAACATATCCGCATCTGCACCTTTCAACCTTAACGGCAAGCTCCGGATTGCGTCCTATACCACGAATTTTGATAGTGATATCGTCTGCTGCTAACAGCTCCTTCTCGTCTACAATGTTGCACTGCTCCACGTAAAGCTTATGTTTGTATAGGCGTTGTATATCTCCAACAATCAATCTATTATGTTTGGTATCAATATCGATGACCCTCATCCCTTCCGGAATACCTTTACCACGTCGTTGGCCAATGGTATAGCGCGATATTCCGTTGTGGCTGCCACATATATTCCCCATGCTATCTACTATATCGCCCGAGGGCATGCTTATGCCTCGTGATGTGAGAAATTCGGTGTAGTGAAGACCTCTTACAAAGCAGATGCTCATACTCTCTCGCTTATCCGAATAACTGAGTTTTATCTCACTCTTTATTCTCTGCCCCATAGGGGTAATGGCGCGTCTGAGAATATCTTGTTCTAATCCCCATAGGTAGTATGACTGATCTTTATTAGAGTCGATACCCTTGGCAATGTAGTATTTGTCGTTATGCCTCTCAATATTGACGTAGTGTCCTGTGGCTATATACTCTATGCCAAGTTTGTCGGCCACCTCGCTCAGTATCTTCCATTTGATTTTAGGATTGCATAGGGTGCATGGCGCAGGGGTGTGGCCTATCGAGTAGCTATGGCAGAAGTAATCTATAATCTCACGTTCGAATAACTCCTTGGCATCGTAGCCAAGCCACTCTATGTTCATATTTCGTGCCGATTCTTCAGCACGCAACATCATCTCTCGATCGTCAATAGTCTCTATGGTGAGGGCAATGACACGATGGCCGGCAGCAATGAGTTGTTGTGCCGTTGTTTGGCTGTCGATGCCGCCACTATATCCCAATACTATGTCCACGATGACCTTTGACAATGCAGGGGTGACTAATCCGCTTTTAGTCACCCCTTTATTCTTACTTATATTATACGTTCAAAGTAGTTATGCTGTCGCTGTTATGTACTATTCCATATTCTCGAAATAGTCCGACTTATGCTCTTTGACGTAGTTGATGACCTCGTTTATACCCTCCATAAACTTCCCGAAATCCTCCTTGTAAAGGTGCATTTGGTGACGAGTAAATGAAGCCTGTCCGTCGCTATTTGTTCTCTTGCGAGACTCCGTAATGGTGATATAGTAGTCATCACCACGTGTAGCTTTGATATCGAAAAAGTAGGTGCGCTTACCTGCACGTACTACCTTAGAGTAGATCTGCTCGCCGTAGTCGTCATTGTCGTGGCGAGGTACAAAATCTGATGCCATAAATATAAAAATCTAATTTTAGTGTAATTTGGGTTAAAACGCATCGAATAAATCTTGTAACCAATAGCCATCACGCCAATTACATCACCAATAATAGACTATCTCGAAATATCTCCTCGTTTCACTAAACGAAGGTAATATAAATTTTATGAATTACCAAATTCTGACCTAAAAATGTGGCTCAGAATAGTGTCAGATGCCGATTTTTACTCTGTACTATTGCTCGTCAGATATTCTATGGCGCGCATCAGTACATCGTCAAAACGCATAGATAGAGCGAGATATGCCTCCTCGTTATATAAATCTTTGGCCATAGCCGAGCGTATCATCTCGTGAAGTATAAGCTTCTCCTCGGGTGTTGCGAGGCTGTCAGGAATCAACCTCTTAATAACCGACTGTGATATGCTGTCGAGCATAAAGCCATCGGCATAGCTGCGTGGAGTGGGGTAGGCCGAGTAGAAGTCATTGCACGATATGCGGTCGAACAGCTCTACTGTTACCTCTGTTATAACATTGTTTCGTAGAGCATATCCTATATAACTGTTAGCATCACCCACTTTTGCAGCTACATATATATCGGGTGTTATGCCACCTCCACCATAGACCTTGCGACCTTGTCGAAGAGTTCGATAGACCATCGTCGTGTCGTGAGCTATCAAGTCGGGGTGGTTGTATCTGCTCCTATCGTTTATATAATCACTGCGGTTACCAACGCTGTATGGTCGCTGTATGATACGCCCCGAAGGGGTCTTATATCTTGCCCGTGTGACCGTCATGCCATCGCCATCACCCAAATTAATTAGTCTCTGTACCAACCCCTTGCCATAGCTTGTGCGACCGATGATAACTCCTCGGTCGTGGTCTTGGATAGCTCCTGCGAGTATCTCCGAGGCTGAGGCCGACTGCTCGTCGATAAGTACAACGAGTGGCAAATCTGTGTATTCACCACGACGTGATGCTCTGTGATAATGCTCACGCTCACAACGTCCCTCGGTAGATACTATTATATCGCCCTTATCCAAAAATAGTCCGCATATATCTACCACCGAGGTTAGCACGCCTCCGGCATTGCCACGTAAGTCTAAGATGAGCGAGTTATAGCCCTCCAATGTAGCCAAGGCACGACGAACCTCCTGGCCTGTGGTGCGGGCGAAACTCTCGATGCCGATGTAGGCTATGCTATCCTTCAATATCGTGGCGATGCTTATTGATGGCGATTCGATAACCTCTCGCTCAATCGTTATGCTGCGGTGGGTAGAGTCGCTACGGCGTTCAATATCGAGTGTGACAGTAGTCCCGCTGCGGCCACGCAGAAGATCACGTATCGAATCGGGGGCTATATCTCGAATAGAGCGTGAGTCGATGCCTATAATTCTGTCGTTGTATAGTAAGCCATGTCGTGCTGCGGGTGAGCCGCTTACAACTCTGCGCACGATAAGCGTGTCGTGGTATAGGATGTAGCTTGTGCCTATGCCGGCAAACTGCGAGCGTAGCCTCTCATACATTTGCTCCATCTCTTTGCGAGGTAGATAGCGTGTGTGCGGGTCCAACTCGTCAAGGGTAGCAGAAAGTGCCGACTCGACAACCTTGTCGAGCGGCACTTCATCTACGTAGTTATCTTTAAGATAGTCTAATACCTTGTTTATCTTACGCTTTGCTTTGCGCCAATCCTGAGCACTGCTTTGTGCCGAGAGTGGTGCTATGCCAAATAGCAGTAGCAATGCCAAGATAACGACTTGTCGCAACATGATTACGCCGGCGATAGTTATAGGATTGAAGGTAGCTCATCGAAACGTACCTCACGTTGCTCACCCGAGAGCATATCTTTGAGTGTGGCAACACCTCGTTGAAGCTCCTCCGAGCCGATGATCACAACATATGGAATACCGCGACGGTTGGCATACTCCATCTGCTTCTTCATCTTGGCTGCCTCGGGGTATATCTCGGTAGCCACACCACGATTGCGCAACTCTGTAATCAGCTTCATTGCTGCCATCTGCTCCTCCACGCCAAAGTTCGTGAATAGCACCTTTGTAGAGCAGGCCAACTCCTTGGGGAATAGGTCGAGGCCAAGCATAACATCGTAGATGCGGTCTGCACCAAACGAGATGCCTACGCCCGACATCCCGGGCATGCCGAAGATGCCTGTGAGATCGTCGTAGCGGCCGCCACCCGATATCGAGCCAATCTGGAAATCGTTGGCCTTGACCTCGAAGATAGCACCGGTATAGTAGTTAAGACCACGTGCAAGCGATAGGTCAAGCTCCGGTGTGAGAGCGATGCCCAAAGTCTCCACCGTATCGAAGATGGTACGCATCTCCTCGATACCCTTCATACCGGTACTTGACTCCGCTATAACACTGCTTAATTTACATAATTTCTCCTCGTTAGTACCACTTAGCTCAAGTATTGGTTGAAGCTTGTTTATCGCCGCATCATCAATGCCGCGCTCACGTAGTTCTGCCTTGACATTATCCAGACCTATCTTGTCGAGTTTGTCGATAGCAACGGTTATATCTATCATCTTGTCGGCGTGGCCTATGCTCTCGGCAATACCGTAGAGAATCTTGCGGTTATTCATCTTGAGCGTCACCGATATACCGAGCTTTGAAAAGACTCTCGATACAATATCTACCAACTCAACCTCAGATAACAAAGACTTCGATCCGATAACATCCACGTCACACTGGTAGAACTCTCTATAGCGGCCCTTTTGTGGACGGTCAGCACGCCATACGGGCTGTATCTGATAACGCTTAAAAGGGAATACTATCTCGCTCTGGTGCTGTACAACGTAACGCGCAAAAGGTACGGTAAGGTCATAGCGTAGACCTTTCTCCGAAATCTTAGATGCCTGACGGAGCTCCTCGTCCGATAGCTTAGAACCATAGTCTCCCGAGTTGAGTATCTTGAATAGAAGCTTGTCACCCTCATCGCCATACTTGCCCAGAAGTGTAGATAGGTTCTCCATTGCAGGGGTCTCCAACGGAGCATAGCCAAAGAGACGGAACACACTCTTGATAGTGTCAAAGATATAGGTGCGACGCATCATCTCCTCGGGTGAGAAGTCACGCGTACCCTTTGGAATAGATGGTTTCTGTGCCATAATTACTGCTCTGCCAATAGTTTCTTATACTTAACTCGTTTGGGTGTGGTATCCTCGCCCTGAGCCTTTTTCCATGCCTCATACTCCGAGTATGAACCCTCGTAGAATACCACCTTCGAGTCACCTTCGAACGATAGGATGTGTGTGGCGATACGATCGAGGAACCAACGGTCGTGCGAAATAACTACGGCACAGCCCGCAAAGTTCTCCAAGCCCTCTTCCAATGCACGTAGCGTGTTTACATCGATATCGTTGGTAGGCTCGTCCAATAGCAATACGTTGCCCTGCTCTTTGAGTGCCAATGCCAGATGTAGGCGGTTGCGCTCACCACCGGACAATACACCGCACTTCTTCTCCTGATCAGCACCGTTGAAATTGAAACGACCTACGTATGCACGTGCAGGTACTTGACGGTTGCCGAGCTGAATGAGATCGCTGTTCTGCGATATAACCTCGTATACCGTCTTTTCCGGGTCGATAGACTTATGCTGCTGGTCTACATAGGCGAGTTTTACGGTTGGACCTACACGGAAACTTCCGGATGTAGGCTCCTCCAAGCCCATAATCATTCTAAACAGGGTGGTCTTACCCGTACCATTGGCACCGATGACACCCACAATGCCGGCAGGTGGTAGCGAGAACTCCAAATTCTCGTATAATACACGGTCGCCAAAGGCTTTGCTTACACCGTGAGCCTCGATAACCACATCGCCCAAACGTGGACCGTTCGGGATGTATATCTCGAGCTTCTCTTCGCGCTCCTTGGTGTCGGCATTCATCAGCTTGTCGTAGGCCGAAAGACGCGCCTTAGACTTGGCGTGACGTCCCGATGGTGACATGCGTACCCACTCCAACTCTCGCTCAAGGGTCTTGCGACGCTTGCTCTCCTGCTTCTCCTCCATCGCCATACGCTGTGTCTTCTGCTCCAACCATCCAGAGTAGTTGCCTTTCCAAGGAATACCCTCGCCACGGTCAAGCTCCAATATCCAGCCGGCAACATTGTCGAGGAAGTAACGGTCGTGCGTTACGGCTATAACCGTACCCTTGTACTGCTGCAAGTGCTGCTCCAGCCAATCGATGCTCTCGGCATCAAGGTGGTTGGTAGGCTCATCCAAAAGCAATACGTCGGGCTGCTGCAGTAGTAGACGGCATAGGGCTACACGACGACGCTCACCACCCGAGAGAACGCTGACACTCTGGTCGGGATCGGGGCAACGCAACGCATCCATAGCGCGCTCCAATACGCTGTCAAGCTCCCAGCCATTAACCTGGTCTATTTTCTCATAAAGTTCGCCCTGACGCTCAATAAGACGTGCCATTTCGTCATCGTCCATAGGCTCGCAGAGCTTCATGTTGATATCCTCATACTCTTTGAGCAGTGCTACGGTCGATGCTGCACCCTCCTCGACAATCTCTTTGACGGTCTTTGAAGGGTCGAGCTGCGGCTCCTGCTCTAAGTAGCCTACGGTATATCCGGGCGAGAATACCACCTCACCCTGAAAACTTTTATCGATACCTGCGATAATCTTCATCAGCGTAGACTTACCCGAGCCATTAAGACCGATGATACCGATCTTTGCGCCATAGAAGAACGACAGGTAGATGTTGTTTAGAATTTTCTTGTTGTTGTTGAGTACTTTGCTCACACCAACCATCGAAAATATAATCTTCTCGTCTGCCATATATAGTTGTATTAAATTTGTCTTATAGTAATAATCGTGCAAATATACGCAATTTTTTGATATTTTACAATCCTCGCATATTTGGCCTCGATTTTGTAATATTTTGGAGTGTTTATTCCTAAAAAATGATGTTATGAGAAACAAACTCAAAGGTACACTCACCGAAGAAAATCTATTGAAGGCTTTTGCCGGAGAGAGTCAGGCTCGTATGCGCTACAACTATTTTGCATCGCAGGCCTCGAAAGATGGCTACGAACAGATTGCAGCCATCTTCAATACCACGGCCGATCAGGAGAAGGAGCATGCTAAACGCTTCTTCAAGTATTTGGAGGGTGGTATGGCTACTATTCATCATGCTACATTCCCTGCCGGTATCATCCTATCGACAAGAGAGAACCTGCTGGCTGCTGCCGAGGGCGAGCACGAGGAGTGGGATGTCCTCTATCGACAGTTTGCCGAAACGGCACAAGCTGAAGGCTTTGCGAAGGTTGCCGCGACCTTCCGTTTTGTCGCAGAGGTGGAACGCGAACACGAGCGTCGCTATCTGAAACTGCTTGGAAGAATTACCGATGGAGACTTCTTCCGTCGTGATGGCGAGATTATGTGGCAGTGCCGTAACTGTGGATATATCGTGCGTGCTTCGGTTGCTCCAAAGCTATGTCCATCGTGTGAGCACGAACAAAAATACTTTGAACCTATGGCAGACAACTATTAGAAAGGAGTTTAATTAATGGTTGCATATAGTTGTAATCAAGTAAAATAGCATTATGAATAAGGTTAGAGGAACTTCCGGTGTAATATGTGCAGTGCTATCCTCTGCTACGTTTGGTATGATACCTCTGTTTTCGGTACCACTGCTTGATGCCGGTCTGGCCTCGTCATCTATACTCTGTTATCGTTTCTTGTTGGCTACGGTAATGATGGCATTCGTGATGTTCGTAAGTGGCAGAGAGTTCAAATTGCATCGAGCTACATTCGGTATAGTGCTGTTACTGTCGCTGTTATACGCCGCAACTGCTATACTGCTTATCGAGAGTTATAAGTATATTCCAAGCGGCGTGGCAACAACCATACACTTCCTCTATCCACTTGCTGTAACGCTTATTATGTCGTTTATATTTCGTGAATCTACAACTGTTGCAACCTATGTCGCTGTGGTTATGTCTCTTGCGGGTGTGGCACTATTGGCTTGGGGTAAACACTTTGAAGGCGATTTCCCTCGAGGTGTTGTGCTGGCCCTATCTACTGTGGTGACCTATGCTCTCTATATCGTGGGCGTTATGAAGAGTCGTGCAGCAAATGTAGATACCATAGTATTAACCTTTTATGTATTGTTATTTGGAGCTGTTTTCTTCTTTCTGTATGCCTTTGCCACCGATGGAGTTGAGCCTATACGTAATTGGAACAACTGGCGAGATATAATCCTCTTGGCATTTGTAAGTACGGTAATCTCCGACCTGTTATTGGTTATGGCTATCAAGCGTATCGGCTCTACAATGACCTCTATACTTGGCTCTATGGAGCCTCTTACAGCTGTAATTATCGGTGTCGTATACTTCAACGAACACTTTGATTTGGCGAGTATTGTGGGACTTATCTTAATTATAGTTGCTGTGACACTTGTAATAATCAGCTCGGGTAAACAGGTGTCACATAATAGTTAAGAAGAGGTGCCGGATTCAATATCCGGCACCTCTTCTTAACTAATGCTTTTATGTTAAAAATCGAGGCTGTCACCGATGTTGATAACATCCTTCATCATATCGTCGGTAAACTCACCGCTAAGGCTTATTAGGGCGACATCGTCCTTCTCCTTGACATATATTACCAAGTCGGTTGTGATGTTACCCTCCTTATTAGATAGAATAATTACCGATGTATCTTCCTCCTTAATGTTTGTAACCTCTTGCAAATCGGCTTTTTTAATCAGCTTATCTATATCTTTTGTGAGATTGTCGATGTGCGCTTTGTTCTCGCATACTATGATTTGTATGTCGTTCAGGTGTTTCATTGCCTCATTTGCTGTGGCATCGTCTGTTTCTGCTCCAATCATTGCTTGAAGCATTGCACCTTCGAGGTTTACAACTGTAACGCCATCTGTGCCATTCCACTTTGTTGCAAGCTTGTCGATTTCGGGTACTCCGGCCATAGCCATAACAGGCAATAGCATAGCCAATAATAAAATAATACGTTTCATATAAATTGATTTTTAGTTAGTTGATATATCATTTTAGTTGTTATAGCTCCTCTATGAGTGAACTTGCATCGCTAATATTTATATTTGTGCCACATATTCTTACGAGCACTCCTTCGCCGTTGTCAAATGTCGCTACTACCAACTCCACGATGCCATGCTCTTTGCTATTTCGGCAACATATCTTTACACTCTCATTGCCGCTATTTACCGACATTATCACAACCATCCCATCTGTGATTTCGGGTATAGCCTCTCTTAGTTCAGACAGAAGTGCCTTATTCTCTACGGCTATTACCTGCATACGTTCTACGCCGTCGCTTACCCCCATCGAGCTGAGCATGGTTTGCGATAGTTCGATTGTTGTGCATCCTTGTTGCGAAGAGTATCTTCTGATAAGTTCGTCGAAGCTTATTTGCTGCGCCGATGCATATAACGGTAAAACCAATAATATTAACAATATAAGCCGTTTCATATAAATCAAATTTTTGTTAGAACCATATGCCTGCTCCTATTGACATTCTGTTGGCATTGATGCCTGTAGAATTCTTATAGAAGTTCATTGGCGAGTAGTTAGCAAATAGGTATAGTCGCTTCCATCCGATACGGGCCATTATATCTATCTGAATGGGATTAAGAGGTAGCGTATCCTCGATGGTCGTCTTTGGCTTCTTATATTTCAGCATAGAATTTACAAGGAGGTTAAACCTTGCACCTGCCGAGAAGAAGAAGTTCTTACCCATATTTATATCGAACAGTACGGGGATGTGCAGGTACTGCGTGATTAGCTGTGACTTCTTGATGTCGCCACTAAGCTCTATGGCGTGTATCTTTCCCTCGCTATATCCGAGTGTTGTGTTGTGCTTCATGCGATAATACTCGGTTGTTACACCGAAGCCTATTGTGAGCGTCGATATGTTTCTCTTATCAAGGGCTATATTTAGGTGTAGGAGGTTTGCCGTGAAGTGTGATGACTTGTTGAAGTCAAAACTCATATACTCCTGTTCTTCAGCGCTATATCCTGTAAACTTTTCGCCTGTAAAAAAGCTGCTTCCGACCTCAAATAGAGCAAGGTGATTGTAGCTCGGTGCGCCGAATCCGAAAATTCCGAAATGTACTCGGCTACCACTACGGCGGTTGGTGTATCGGTCATCATTTGGCATTCTTATCTCCTCCTCGGACTGCTTGGTATGTTGGCTGCCGACCTTAAATCTCTTGCCGTTAATAACAAATACCATAGCACCGTCGTCTGTCGTCGCAATCGATTTATTGCCATCGTGATTGGTGTATATCTGTTTGTTGTCGCTGCTTATAGTCTCGCTCTGTTGGGCGGTGGCTATGGTTGCACTTATAATTATAAGTAGTGTGGCTAATAGTTGTCGTCTCATATGCTATCTCTTTGTTAGTGGGGTATATTTCTCTATCGATGCCATTGCCAGGGTCATATTATTGGCTACGTTGCCCAGTAGTCGTGATGTCTCGCTACGTGCCAACTCTTCGTCGGATATCTCAACCCCATCTATGTAACAGATGAAGGTAGGTGTGGTGTCAATATCGGCCTGTTGATTGCTCCATATCCCGATACCCACAGCCAAGGCGATAACAGCGGCGGTAGCTACGCCTGCGAAGTGGCGGATAGTGATTCTGAGCCTATCTGTTTTGGGCTTGATAATATCGGCTCTGTTTTTAGGTGTTTCAATTGCACGCATATTGCTAAACCCCAAGAACATATCACGCACTACTTCAAGCTCTTTGTCGATAGTGGTGTGAGTGGCAAAATACTCTGCTATTTGCGCCTCCTCTTCTTTCGATGTAAGGCCATCGAAATACCTATCTATGAGTATTTTAATATTACTTAACTCCATAATTTATAGTTTTTATAAGTTGAGCGCGTACACTTTTTCGTGCTCTTGATAGGTTCATCCTTACGCTGGTTTCATCAATCTCCAGAATCTGGCTAATCTCCTCTATTTCGTAACCCTCGACATCTCGCATGTGTATTGCCAATCTCTGTTTCTCGGGCAGTGTCGATATTATCTTTCGTGTCAGTATCGCTATATCACCATTATCGCTATCCTTATTTCCATCGCTAATGCCTCTCTTTACATTGTCAAGCGAGATATTGCGCTGTCGCTGTTGTTGCCTTAGTCGATCTATGGCTAAGTTGTGTGCCATACGACATATATATGCTCGTGGGTTATCTTGCTCTAATATCGCATCGCGAGCCCTCCACGTTCGTTCGTATATATCTTGCGATATATCCTCTGCTTCGGTACTGTCGCCAAGAATACTCAGTGTCAGGCGATATACCGTGTTTCGTAGCTCTGATATAAGCTCGATATATTGGTTAGTAGTGCTCAATTTCTCGTCTCTGTTTTTCTATATAACGAATTACGGCCGCAAATGTAACATCGCAGCCGTAACTTTTTTGTGTTATACTACTATTTCTTGCATTTGCGGTGGCAAAAACTAATCTTGCCCTCGGGACGTGCAGGAAACCATCCTCTCTCTACTCTCTTACGTTGATGTACCAGCTCGCCTATACCCCATAGAGAAGATGCGGCCCATACGGCAAGCAGTGTAGATATAAGTATATCGGCAACAAGTAGAGAGGCGATACCGGTGATAATGCCACTTAGCAGAAATAACCACCATATTTTCACTCCGAAGTAGTACTCTCCTTTGATGACTATGGGGTGAAATATTCCTATAATGAGAAATGTGGCAACGCCAATGATTAAGCCTGTGAAATGTAACTCCATATAATATTTTATTAATCGTAATCGATGCAAAGGTACAAAAAAAATCGGCATCCGTGGTTGTGATGCCGACTCTTATAAATGATAGTTTTAGAAGTTGTATTGAGCCATAATGCTAAGACGATTTGCTGCACGTTTAGTCTCGTTCATATTTTCGCGCGCTCCGTGCAGGTATTCCACGGCCACGGTAAAGTTGGGCGTAATGTTGCAGAATATATTGCCAAATATATATTGACCTCTACGATATTGGTCGTCGGCGAGATATCCGTTGCGTTCTTCAAGGCGTACCTCGGAGTAGCCGCCGGATGCAGATAGTATGCCCGGAATGATGTTGAATTGTGCTGCTGCCTGCCATCCCCACATGGGCATAGTTTGTATGCGTTTGGGGTCTTCGGGGTTGTATGCAAAGTCGTATGGCGAGCCGGTAAGGTCTTGAATGTAAGGTGTAATACCCTTGCCATATACACCATTCATATAGATGCTCACCCAGCGCATAATATTGATATGACCACTCAGTTGCACGCCCCAGCCCAGTTGCGTTGTATTCTCGCTCGTCACTCTATTATGCAGATACATATCGCGTACTACGGCCGATGCTCGCAGGTGGCTCGATCTGTTTTCTCCCCACGTATATTGCAGATATGCTATGCCGTCCGGGACACGCTGATATATTGGTGAGAAGTTCTCTCCATATGTGCCATTAACATCCGGCATCTCGGCAGCAATACCAAATCGTAGATGGTTACGAGCGAAATCCACCTCGTATCGTATCATCTCGTTAAAGTTGAAGTTATAGGCATTAGGGCCTTGAAAATCAATAGTTCGTGGTGCTGCTTCGAGGTCGCAGAATGTGGTTACATCACGGCCAATGGTCAATCCTTTGAATTGTACATAAGCTGTGCGTAATCGGGGAAGATAGCTGAACTCCTCGCCACCACGAAAATCCATGTCGCTGAATACTACCACGCGTCCGAGAGCTTTGCTGTTTATGATAGCTTTTAGATAAAGTCGAGATGTCGAGGCATCCATCATTATGCGTTGCCTATTGGCATAGTCCTCGGTTGTTGCAATGTCGTATGGTACAAAATCGATGTTGCCAACCGCGCCCTTGAAATCATAGCTTGTGCGAAGGTTGATATATCCTCCCAAAGCAAGTGAGAATCTGTTATTTGGTGTGGCGAATATAAATTGAGGGTTGGGTAGTTGCTGAAACCCTCGACGAGATGTCTCTTTGTAGTCGTTGATGATGTCAATGTGTATGGCATCGATGTCGTATTCGCCTGCGGTCTGCTTCTCGGCTATGAGATATATATTCGGATGATAGCGATGCTTGTGGTGACAGTGATGTTGTTGTGCTATGGCCGGCACAATGGACAAGAGGATCAATGTTAATGCCAGATAAAATTGTCTAAATCTTCTCATAATCAACTATTTTTAATGTTAATATAATATGGATAATTACATCATATGTTGTATCCTATCGCCAGTCCCACGATGGATGTGCAGGGTCGTTGGCGATGAGGGCATCGGATAGCGATAATCCCAATGCCTTTGCCACACCCTCGCCATAGGCGGGGTCGGCACGGTGGCAGTTGCGGATATGGCGTTGCTTGATAAATAGCTCTGCGTCGCCCATAGCGCGCGCCGTATTCTCACACGTGGCTCGCTGGTCATCTTCGGACATCAGTCGCCAAAGTTTGCCGGGCTGCGTATAGTAGTCGCTATCCAGCTCACGCTCATCGTAGTTATAAACCTCGCCAGAAACCGACAATGGTGGCTCTTTCATAGACGGATTATCCCTCCACTCGCCATAGCTGTTAGGCTCGTAGGCGATTGTGCGACCCTCGTTATCATCGGTGCGCATCTGTCCATCACGGTGGTAGGAGTGGTAGGGGCAACGAGGTTTATTTATAGGTATCAAGTGGTGATTGACACCCAAACGGTAGCGTTGAGCATCGCCATACGAGAACAATCGTCCCTGCAACATCTTATCGGGCGAGAAACCTATGCCGTCGATGATGTTCATAGGGTTGAATGCTGCCTGCTCGGTCTCGGCAAAGAAGTTCTCGGGATTGCGATTAAGCTCCAAGATGCCGACATCGTGCAGTGGGAAGTCGCCGTGATACCACACCTTAGTAAGGTCGAATGGGTTTATATGGTACTCTCTTGCCTCCTCCTCGCTCATCAACTGCACCTGCATAAGCCATCGAGGGTAGTCGCCACGCTCAATGGCCTCGAAGAGGTCGCGCTGATGTGACTCGCGGTCTTTGGCAATAACGGCCTCCGCCTCCTCGTCGGTCATATTTTTTATACCCTGCAAGGTGCGCAAGTGGAACTTTACCCACGTGCGACGATTATCGGCATTGATAAAGCTATATGTGTGGCTGCCAAAGCCGTGCATATGGCGGAATGAAGCGGGGATGCCTCGTGGCGACATAGTAATTGTCACCTGATGCAGAGCCTCGGGCAGTAGAGTCCAGAAATCCCAATTGCTATTTGCCGAGCGCATACCTGTGCGAGGGTCGCGCTTGATAGCGTGATTCAGGTCCGGAAACTTCAAGGGGTCGCGCAGGAAGAATACAGGAGTATTGTTACCCACCAGGTCCCAGTTGCCCGTATCGGTGTAGAATTTCATCGCAAAGCCACGAATATCGCGCTCGGCATCGGCCGCACCGCGCTCGCCTGCGACGGTTGAGAAACGCACAAAGCAGTCAGTCTTCTTGCCGACCTCGGCAAATATCGAGGCTCTGGTATAAGCCGTGATATCGTGCGTAACGGTAAATGTGCCGTATGCTCCCGAGCCTTTGGCGTGCATACGTCTTTCGGGGATTACCTCGCGGTCGAAGTGTGCTAATTTCTCTACGAGCCATGGGTCTTGAAGTGTCACAGGACCACGCTTGCCCGCAGTCTGTGTGTTTTGATTATCGGCAATAGGACGGCCATTCTCTGCCGTAAGATGTTTTTTATCGTTCTGTTTCATAGTGTAAATTTGTAGATCTCCTTTGCGAAATCTCCAAAATTGTGCCATAACGCACCATATGGCCTCATTAATTTGTGCCCTCCTAAAAAGTGTAAAGGGGATGACTAAAAGTAGAATAGTCATCCCCGTTCTGTTTAGATAGAATTATGTGGTAATAGGCTCTGTGTAATGGCTCGTGCTGCGATAATACGTATGCGACCAAATACTATTTTGCGATGTGGCTCTTCGCTGCCTGCTGATCCTTTCTGCACACCTGTATCTGAACGGCTGCATCGCTATCCTTGATATATACAGGACTGCCTTTCTCGACAATCATAGCCTTGATGTCATTAGCCTCCAAGGTGTTGCATATAGCCTCAGCACTTGCCATATCCGAACATTCGGCAACGACAACGAGACTATTGTCATCATGCTCGATACTTCGTTGTTGGAGGCGTATGTAGAGGTGGTTGAAGATGCTCAAAGATAAACCCAGCGATAGCCAATGCAATGTTTCGAAGGTGGTATCAATATCTGCCGAGCTATTTGTGACGCTCTCCAATAGTACGACGCCACCAAACATAATTGTCGTTGTAAGTATCACCTTGCAGCAGGCCGCGACAAACTCTTGGGCTTTGCCCTTGATGTTCATACGGAGGGAGATAATCCAAGTGATTATTGCAACTAAGCTTAGTACAACACATACAAGCAATATAGCCCTCCACCCGACATTTTGTTCGCCACCAAAGAGGTCGAAGATATAGCCAAGGAGATATCTAATAACGCAATAATTAACCACCGAAATGGCTATCAGGATAATAAATATAAGGAGGCTTTTAACTATTTTCGAGTTAATCTTCATACTATTTAGCAGTTTTAATTTATCTCTATCTACCGTAATTTGATACAATCCACTCCCAAACCAGATCTCTGTCTTTATCGTTTAGCTCGATAGCTACATCCGGAATGATATACTCTCTATCGGCCAAATCTCGATTTGGTCTTATAAACCGTTTATGGCTGACGGTAACTAACGTGCCGGTGTTTGGCAGTGTGCCGTATAGGATGTCTCCGTAGTGGCTTGGTTTACCTCCGGATGGCTCACCTATGATTATGCCGATGCCATTATCGCGTGCCAACGTTAGGAGGAGAGTTGCGCTGCTAAACGAATTCTTTCCCTCTATGAATATTACATTGCCATTGAAAATTGATGAACTATCGAAGTTAAATATATAGTTGTCGGGATCTTGAACAGCCTCGTAGTCAATCTCATACTCCTTGCTATGGTCAAAGCCTATATAATCGTACAACTCGCCTAATCTAAGAGGCTCTCCGCCTACGGTAAATTTACGATAATAGGGGTAGTAGGCATATAGGAGTTCCGATATTCTAACATCTACACCATAGCGTTTTGTCTCCTTGTGAGGGTGTAACCACGATAGCAGTACATCTCCTAACTGGCTGTTTCCGCCACCATTGTATTGTAGGTCTATGACAAGTGTCTGGATCTCTTTCTCCTCTATTTCGGACATCATATTGCGGATAAATTCATCAAATCTCGCTAATTGCGGATACTGAGGATGTGTCAGCCTATCGGCAAATTGGTTAAATTGCATATAGCATATACCCTCATCATCGTATATTGTATAGTCGAAGAGTACGTTCCGCTGTGCCGTAATCCTACCTGCTGTATTGCTTTGCAGCTGCGTAGGTTTCAACTCATTCTTGTCTATTGCCTCAATATCGATAGCTGTTCCGTCGGCAAATGCGAGGTGCATAACCTCGTCGCTCATACCCATTAGTGCCCAAAATTCGGTAAACATCAGGTACTCCTTGACCATATTTTCGAAGTTGGCATCGTTATCTGCACTGACAATCGTTCTCGCCTTTTGAAGTATCTCTTTAAGCGACTTACCATTGATGCCTACCACCTCCTTGCCGAGTAATTCCTTATATTCTTCGGATGTTATATCTATTATCGCCGGCATATTACCATCGATAACCAGCCTAACAGGGAATAATCTGTCGAGCCTACTCCAATACGAAATTGCAGTATGCCCATCGTTGAGCGACGCTGCAAATGTGGCAAGATATACCTTAAATGCTCCAATATCCGCAATCTTTCCGCACTCCTTATACATCTTACGTCCCTGTTTTACAAGCTGAGCATAGTGCCTGCTATCAGCATAGTAGGGGTGGGTATTGCCAAGCATATCAATATAGAGTAGCAAATCTTTTTGGAAGATATTACCATTTAGATACTCCTCCGAATTTTCTACCTTGGCGTTATGTATGGTTGCTATATTCTGACCATAACTTATTGCCAGGCTGAATAGCATTGAGGTTGCGATAAGTAATATATGTCTCATAGTTAGGTGTGTTTGAAAATTACTGAGTACAAATATACGAAAATTAATAGAATATAAAGATGTCCGACATTGAAAATCTATTACTCGGTTATGTGGTAGATATTCTTGTCGCTCGGCTATGCTGTATCTCGGTTTGGAGGTGGGGTAGTGTTGTAAAGATTAGGCCGGCAAACCATTTGGTTGCCGGCCTGATGTAGGGTTTGTTTGATGCAATAATGCTCTATTCTCTCTTTTTGGGATGTACTACCACCTTGCCCGGGTCAATCTTTGTATGGCCTGGCTTCTTAGGTGTTAAATCAGCGGGAGATAATGTCTGTGAGTTGCTGTGCTTAACATCGCATAGTGTGATGTTGAATACAAGTGCTTCGTTGGCATGTGCTACTCGATTGCCACGTGCGCCATAACCTAACGATGCTGGAAGCCAAACTGTGATGTTACCGCCCTCGCCAATAAGCTGTAGTGCGTGCTTGGCACCATTTAGCATGAACTGTCCCAATGGAATTGTAGGCTGCTCGGTAGCCGCAATACTCTCTTCGAGGGTGGCAATACGTACCTGACGTAGCGAATCGGTGATATTCTTGTCGTTGCGTACGCCCTCCAACTGCTTGCGTAGCACATTAGCACGCTCCGATGTAGACTCTACGAGCTGACCACGACGTGTGTATAGCTCGAACTTGAAACTTACTGTGTCGTTGTAGTTGTATGGACGTATCGAGCTACCCTGGGTATTGATGCGGTAGTAGAGTGTGTCGTTGTTTACAACGTGCATCTTAACGCCATCGCGCTTGGCCACCTCTGCAAGCCATGCACGCGAACGCTCTGCCTCATATGCCGGTACTACGTTGTAGAAGAAATCTCTGAAAGCATCGGTCATGCCTGCCTGAGATAGTTTCATATTGTCGTTGATGGCAGCCGCCTCCTTGATATCTATGGCATCGATCATAGCCTGCTCCACCCAATAGATGTTGATAGGGAAATCGCTACGACGTATATAGTTGGCCATATCGAAGCCGATAGCCTTGGATACTCGCTCACGGGTAAACTCCTCGTTGAGAATTTCGGGAAGTGAGTCAGGAGCCTCGATTCCGGACATCATACCCATACGCTGTGCTGCAAGACGTGGACGCATACGCTCTGTGTTGAAACGCTCAACGAAGTGTGCGTTTTCGTCAATTTCGGCCTTTGAGATATAGTCACGCGCCACGGTACTTTTAAGTACTTGATGCAGCAACTCACGGTCAAAATCGACATCCTTGTTCGATATGCTTAGACCAAGACCAAGGTTCATACCTACGGCATATGACAATGTGTCGAACTCGGCATTAGCATCGTAGTAGGTTCTGTTTTCGTTACTCTCGCAATAGTAGACTCTGCTGTTGTCGCAGGCTACGGCAGCCATAAGCAGTGCTGCGGCAATAAAGATTCTTTTCATCTGTTTTGGTTTGTTTATTTAATTATCGTTTTTCTACATCAATCAGCCATAACTCGTAGTAGAGCATGGTGTTGGGCTTGACATCGAGTGAGTCGCAGCCTGCCGAGCCAAAGGCAAGTGTCGAAGGTAGCCAGGCCTCGATATGTCCTCCCTCGCCAATAAGACGTGTGGCCTCTTGCAGACCTCGCACCATATCGCCCAAGGCAATACGCAACGTGTTGCTATGGTAATAGGTGCTGTCTACAACCTCGCCGGCAGCATTCATCACGCGGTATCGTATCTGTATGGTGTCACGTGTGCTGCGTGCATTCTTCTTGGGGTCACCGAGCTCGGTTACCTTATATGTAAGACCTGAGTTGGTAGCCACAAACTTTCTATCCTGCTTCCTAAGATCCTCCAAGAATAGCTTCTCGTAGGCCTTAACACGCTCGTAGTTGTCGTAGTTCAGGTATTTCAAGTAGGCCATACGCGCATCCTCATCCGAGAGTTTTGGTGTGGCATTATGGACATCACGTATACCTTGGCATACCATATCAATGTTGAGCATCGAGTCTACGCCAATGAGGTTAAGACCGATATTCATGCCGAGAACATAGGACATAGAGTCGGCACTACTTTGCATCGTAGGGGCATTTGTCGTAGTGGTGCTTGTAGAACGGCCACATGCCATTGCCGCGATTGCGATTATGCCGAGAATACCTATTATTGAATATCTTAGCTTCATACTATTTGTGTTTTTTCTCCAGTTTAGCCTCCATAATAATCATCACTGCGCCTATGATTGCCGCGCATAGTGATGCCATAAGAATGGCTATCTTACCCTTGTTTATTGCGACAAGATTAGCGGCTGCAACCTCCGCCGAAACGAGGTCGGTGTCTGTGCAGAATGCTAAGTTATCAACAAAAATAGACATCGTGAAGCCAATACCGCCCAAGAATGCTACTGCAATGAGCATCTTCCAGGTAGCTCCCGAAGGCTTCTCGGCAAGACCAAATTTTATGGCCAAATAGCTGAAAAGCGAGATGCCAATAGGTTTGCCAAGTACCAAGCCGAAGAAGATACCCATACCTATTGAACCTGCGACCTCGCTATACTCAAAGATATTGAAGTACTCCATAGAGTCGATATGCACACCTGCATTGGCCAAGGCAAAGATAGGCATAATCAGGAAGTTCACATAGGGCATAAGCAGATGCTCCATACGATGGCTCATACCCTCAGCACCGTTCGATATCTGCTTCATGCGGCGAATGTAGTACAGACGTGTCTCTTCTGCCTCGTGCTTATCCTCAATCTTATCAGCATCGATAATGCCCTTCTCCAAGATGTCGGCCTTATGCAGATAGTATGAGCGGCTGTAACGTGGCTTTGTGGGTATGAGCATAGCCATTGCAACGCCCGAAATTGTAGCGTGAACGCCCGAGTAGTAGAACAATATCCATACAATGCAGGCAGGAATTAGGTAGTATACCATTCTGAACTCGCCAAGACGACGCATAAAGTAGATACCTATCATGATAGCAACGGCAATGCCCAAAAGCAGCATATTCGGGGTCTCTCCATAGAATAGAGCAATGACAAATATCGCTCCGAGGTCGTCAGCAACAGCAAGTGCCGTAAGGAATACTTTGAGCGATATTGGTACACGGTTGCCAAGGAGTGACATAATACCTATGGCAAAGGCTATATCTGTAGCTGTAGGGATACCCCAGCCATGAGCCATGGTCGTGCCGCCATTTATTGATATGAAGATAAGTGCCGGAACAAGCATACCTCCCAAGGCTGCAATAATAGGCAGGATAGCCTTCTTTGGTGTGGAGAGCTGTCCGTGAGATATTTCTCGACGTATTTCCAAGCCTACGGTGAAGAAGAATATCACCATCAGTCCGTCGTTAATGAACTTCTCCAATGTCATCTTTTCGGGGAAGAGCTGGCCATCAATCCAAAGGCCCAACTCCATATGAAGTAGACGGTGATAAATGTCGGATGTCGCCTGCATATTTGCAAAAAGCATTGCAATTATCACGCATATCACAAGCACAATGCCACCAGCCCATGGCGCTTGCAGGAAATTCTGCCCGCGCTGTGATAGAATGTGGTTGCGCTTTACTCTGCCAAATTTAGTAAATACAGACATCTTGTTTAGATTAAGTTTGTTTATGGGTTTTGTTTTCTTTATAATCAATTAATCAATGTTGGCGATTATACCTATTGTCCTACAATATGTAAGGTGCATCACACTCCTTCAATGCGAGGCTGCATACCTTGAATAGCAGTCGGGCTGCTATTGTGGCATCTGTCTTATCCTCGGCATCAGGGACTACCTCCGTGAGGTCGAAACCCACGATGCGACGATTCGAGGCTATGATGCGTCCGAGTAGATAGACAACCTCCGGAAAGCGCAGGCCACCCGGCACAGATGTTCCCGTATGTGGAGAACACTCTATGGTAAGGCCGTCAATGTCGAGCGATAGGTATACCACTTCGGGTAGTTCGGCAATAATCTCGTCGCACGTCTTGCCCCACGTGGCACCCTCGAAGTGCTGCTCCCAAATGTGCTGACCCGTAAATAGACGTATGCGCTCGTCGCTCTCGGCACGTTCCCACTCTTTTGGTGAGAACTCCCTGACACCTACCGACACCAATCGTTTTACGGATGATACGTCACGTAGCACGTTGTGCATAATTGAGCTGTGCGAGTGTGTAAAACCATGGTTGCTCTCTTTGAGGTTGCAGCGAGAGTCTATGTGCAGAATACCGATATTGTCGTAACATTCGCCTGCGGCACGTATCGCACCATATGCCGTAGATTGGTCGCCACCAACCAGACCTACAATCTTGCCCTTTGTATACCACTTGCGAGCTTCGTTGTATATCAGTGTATTGATGCTCTCCGAACCTTCGTTTATGCGACGTAGACGACGCTCGTGCATAATGTTATTTAGAATGGATACACCAAACTCTTCTCCGGCTTTTACCACACGCTCGGCATCGCTACGCAGACGGTGCGATAGATCCTGAATGGTGTAGTCGATGGGGAGTGTTGCTATGCCCTTGCGCCACGAGTTGGGCGACATGGGTTCGTGTAGCTCGATATGGCGTGATGCTTCGATGATGGCATCTGGAGCGTATGAGCTGCCACCTCGTAGTGAAACTGTGGTATCCCAAGGTGCCGAGATAAGTACCAATGCTGCCTCCTCGGCTGTGCATGGCATGCCAAAATAGTTGCCATTATCGGGTGCAATATTATTGGGGTCAAACTCAATATTATTCATACCTAATTAACTTGGTCTGTGTACACAAAAATAACATACAAAGATAGTAACTTTTTCAAAAAAAATCACTATATTTGTTTACTTTTTTATTGTAACATCTAATTTGGTAGCATAGATTATGAAAATCGTCATAGATCGTGATATCCCTTTTATCAAGGGATTATTCGAGCAGTACGCCGATGTGGAGTATGTTGCAGGTGCAGACATAAATAGGGATATGGTGGCAGATGCCGATGCTCTTATCGTCCGTACACGTACGCGCTGTAATGCTTCGCTACTCGAAGGCTCTCGTGTGCGCATCATTGCTACAGCTACCATAGGGACAGACCATATCGATACGAACTATTGTTTTAAGCGAGGTATCATTGTGGCTAATGCTGCGGGATGCAACGCTCGAGGTGTGCTGCAGTGGATAGCTGCAGTACTACATCATATAGTAAAGCGTAAAGAGTGTAATACCAACGAATTGAGATTGGGTGTTGTGGGCGTTGGTAACGTCGGCTCGTTGGTCGTAGAGTATGCTCGTAGCTGGGGCTTCGATGTGGTTATGTGCGATCCGCCGCGTGCTCGTCGTGAGGAGGGTGATTTTAGAGAGTTTGACGAGTTACTTACCTCGTGCGATATACTCACTTTTCATACGCCTCTCGATGATACCACACGCCATCTGTTGAATAGCGATAATATATCACGTCTGCGTGAAGATGCAATCATAATAAACGCATCACGAGGTGGGGTAGTGGACAATGAGGCTGTGTTGGCAAGTGGCCACGACTACTATTACGACGTATGGGAGGGTGAACCGATTGTGCCATCGGCTGTGTTGCAAGGTGCTGTGCTTGCCACACCGCATATTGCGGGTTACTCACGTCAGGGTAAGGCCAACGCCTCAGCTATGGTTGTACGTGCCGTAGCCTCGATGTTTGGATTTAGGCTTGGTGGTTGGTATCCTTCGGAGGTTACACCTACCGTGTCGCGCCCTATTAGTTGGGAGGATATGTGTCGCAGCATTGGTGATTACTTCGATATTGAGGCCGAGTCAGCACATCTGAAAGCCTCTTCGGAGAGCTTCGAGGCTCAACGCAACGGATATAACTATCGAGAAGAGTACTTCTAACTGCAAGCAAGCGACTAAGCCTGCATTATCACTATATATTAGAAGACCCCAAAAGTTTGAAGAGTGAACTTTTGGGGTCTTTCCTATGTGCTATGACCTACTTGTATATCTGCAAAAACTCATCTGTCGTATATTTTGTGCCTAATGGGCCATAGTCGCCCAAAGCCTTGTGAGCCATTTGTTTGTCGGGGTCGGTAATGCTGTTATATGGGTCGCCATATGGTGTAGGGGTCATATTACTCATAGAGTATGGCCAGGTCTTATCCGGAAGAATATTGCGGTACAACACCGTGATTATATTATTAATCTCTCTTCCTTGGTTGTCAAGATGTTTCTCGTCCCACTCCATCAGATAGCTATACGGGATATTCTGCATGGCCTCCTTAACATCTTTAAGTTTGGCGTTGTTGGCCGATACGACAGCTACGGTAATCTTTTGGCCATCTTCATACTCCAACATTCGGTCATAGAACGAACAATAAGAGTATGTGTTCATCACGGAGCCTATACATATTGACCAATATCGTGCTTTGGCACTTTGATACTCCTCTACACACGTAGGTATAGGTGCTGGAATAAAACTGAATGTGAGAACCTGGTCGGTGGTAAGTTGTGTGCGACAGTATAGATAGTCAGTGGAGTTGTTCGGGAAATAATCTCCGCGGGGTGATAACAAGAAGGGCACTTCCGTCAATTGATCCGACTCCAATGCTACAAAATTACCATCCTTCATAATCGTAGCTTTCGAAGTAACAGCCTCGGGAGCATCTACAATATCACCTGTGTTTAGATCTACACCTTCAATTACAGGGAGTTCAACACCGCCAAATTCTCCCTCTCCGAGATATTGGCGCAGACACACACTTACGCACTCTACATCCTCGTTAAAGTAGCATACGTTCTCCTCCTTTACATCTGGAAGCAGCGAAAGATCTGTACCCTCCTTCACAAGGTATATTGTGAACCTATTGTCGGTGCTACCGGTAGTGGTGTTATAGGGGTTGATATAGCCATCATCGGGCGATACGTTTACATCGTCAAGGCCGTCGATAACCTCGCCCTTCAAATCATTGTATATAGAGAAGCTGAAAAAGCGAGCTTGTGGATACACACCTGCAATGCGTAGTCCGATGCCGGGATTTTTAGTTACATCAAAAGCATATACCCAATATTTAGAATAGATATCAGGATATGCCCCCAAATTAGCATGAGAGTAGGTCGTGCCCCAAATGTTCTTATCGACGCTGGGAGGTGTTGGGTTGTTCTCCTCGCCATCGCATGAAATAAGGCTCAATGCCAATACCGATAATATTAGATACTTGAATATTCCTTGCATAAGATTAGATTTTAATTTGTTTATAGATTTAATAGATTATTGTGTAGGTTTCATTACTTATGATATTGTTTGATATGTATAACTCATTTAACCTTTCTAATGTTTTGTAGCATCATAGTACTTTACGGATACCACTCGCGAGGCATATATACGAAAACTTTTTAGATAATACCTTAACATCATAAAAAAGAAGGAGCGTGCCCAAACTTTGAAGTGACCCCAAAAGTTTAGACAAAAAACTTTTGGGGTTTCTTTATGCGCAAAAAGCACGATTATGGAGCATTGCTCAAATATATGAGGATGCTCGAAGAAGGTTATTCTATTCGTTACCTTCACTTGAAGTATGGA